>NZ_FYDI01000001.1:0-345735 GCF_900187465.1 Pseudomonas sp. Irchel 3A18 | reverse complement strand
CATTACTGCCCAGTGGCTACGGCTCTCATGACTACACGATCACGCTGTATCACCGCTACACCAACAAGAAGATATCTCTGGCAACCAAGATGCATTCACTGGGGCTGGATCAGGCCAACACTCTGGCCTTCTGGGATTGCCTGCAACGCTATATGGACGTCACCCAACCTCTGCCCGACCTTCCGGTACTGGAACAAAGCCGCCATCTGGACCCCGTCACCGCCGCCCACGATGCCAGCACCGGCCGCAACTCACGTCGCTGGCGCGATCAAGCAATAACAGGCTGGAAAACTTCGGGAGAAAAGAAACTCAACGAGCAATTGCAACGCTATCCCTGGCAGCAACAGCCCTGCGTGATCAAAGCCCGCCTGAGTGAAGAGCTCACCATCGAAGCCTGGTACCGCGCTCAGGAAGCCAAGGGTATTCAGGCAACACCCAAGGCTGAGGACTTTGCGCCGCGCGCTGATTACGACGAGTCACAGATATGAACGCCTACGCCAATAGCGCTTACCGCAGCGACAGTCAGGAACCACTGCCGCCACCGAGATCGCTTGCTCATATTAACCGTAATGGCCTGTTCAATACACACCTTGCCTTCGGTCATTACGCCGGGCTGGACTCGGCTACGGAAATCACTCTGCAGTTGGAGTGCGAAGAGCATCGGATCTATCAGACGCAAGAAGAAGCGGGCAAAAAACAGGAGGTGTATTGCGATGCAAAGCGCTGGCGCTTTCAGAACTCCAGCAAGATTCCGTACCTTTTATTTGTTTCTAAAATAATGAGCTTTTTCCTTATATGGGGTCCATGGAGCACATGGATTTTATCCCCAATCCCGGAGGAGCTTGGATATGGTGATCCAGATACAGCACTGACATTGTTAATAGCTCTTTTATCGACTGCACTAATGATTGGCTCCTTAGTTTTTTACATGACTGAAAACAAATATCTCCACCACGTTCAGATATCTGGTTTTTTTATCTGCGCAGCCATCGTCCTCTGGCTAAAAGGAACGCTCTGGGGCAGTAGCGAAATGCACATCGCCTTTTGGGGAGGCACCCTCCTTTACTTCATGGGTGCCATCGGCTTCGATTGCCTGCTCTGGCTACACAGCACCATCAGCCGCCATGACGGCAGCGAGTTCAATCGGGTAGACGGCATGGTGCGTTTCAAGCGGCGCTTTCGGCGTTTGTTTGTCGCGCCTTTCGAGGAGTTCGATCCGGTGCTGACGTTACTGCCCAGTGGCTACGGCTCTCATGACTACACGATCACGCTGTATCACCGCTACACCAACAAGAAGATATCTCTGGCAACCAAGATGCATTCACTGGGGCTGGATCAGGCCAACACTCTGGCCTTCTGGGATTGCCTGCAACGCTATATGGACGTCACCCAACCTCTGCCCGACCTTCCGGTACTGGAACAAAGCCGCCATCTGGACCCCGTCACCGCCGCCCACGATGCCAGCACCGGCCGCAACTCACGTCGCTGGCGCGATCAAGCAATAACAGGCTGGAAAACTTCGGGAGAAAAGAAACTCAACGAGCAATTGCAACGCTATCCCTGGCAGCAACAGCCCTGCGTGATCAAAGCCCGCCTGAGTGAAGAGCTCACCATCGAAGCCTGGTACCGCGCTCAGGAAGCCAAGGGCATTCAAGCGACGCCCAAGGCTGAAGACTTTGTGTCGCCGCCTGACTTTGAGAACGGCTAAGTGAAGACCTGCATCACTTGGCCGATTCGGTATGCCCTTTGGCCATAGCCACTACCACCTTGCGCTTGCCGGTAAACGGTGAGCGCGCATGGGCCGAGAGCATGTTGTCCAGCATCAGGACGTCGTTTTCCAGCCAGGGGAAACTGACGGCGCACTCATCGAGCACACCACGAACTTCGTCCAGCAGGCTTTCTTCGATGGCTGAGCCGTCGCCGTAGTAGACGTTGCGCGGCAGGTCTTCTTCGTCCACCACATCGAGCAGGGTTTCACGCACTTCCGGCTGCAGGTTGGAGATGTGGAACAGATGCGCCTGGTTGAACCAGACCATGTCCTGAGTTACCGGATGACGCGCTACTGCCTGGCAGATCTGCCGGGTGCGCAGTTCGCCGTCGTCTTTCCACTCGCATTGAATGTTGTGGGCGCGGCAGTAGGCTTCGACAACACTTTCGTCTTCGGTGTTGAACACCTGACTCCAGTCCACATCCAGGCCATTGCCGAAATTGCGCACGTACATGAGTTTCTTTTCGACGAAGCGATCACGAATGCGTGCCGGAATCCGGCGATAGATTTCACGGCTGTCGGCAATCGGGGTTTCACCGCCGGTTTCGGCAGCGATCATGCTGTAGAACCAGATGCGCATCGGCCATTCCAGGGTGTAAGCCTGCTCGTTGTGCAGGGGGATGCTCTGGTGGGCCGGGTATTCGGTGGAGGTGTAGACACCTTTGGTCACGTTGCTGCGCGGCGTTGAACCGAACTCATAGTTGAGCAACGGGTCGCCAAACCCGGCGGCGAATTCACGAAAGGCTTCCGCACCGCCGACATTGAAGCCGCGGAACAGGATCCCGCCGCTGCGGTAAAGATGTTCGGCAACCAGTGGTTTGAACTCGCCCAGGGCTTCCATCAAGTCCAGGCCCGGCTCGGGCGCCTCCACCAGCATGGGCAAGGTACCGGCCCCGGCCCGTAATGGCCGGATATTCAAACTCAACGCATGACTCATGATGACTCTCCCTTGATGGCAAAGCGTGCGAGCCCCAACGGCCTGACGCAACACCGACGTCCTGATTTAACGTACCCGGCCACCTGAAAATTAGGCCTTTCCCGCAGAAAGACAGCTCACATCCGCCTTTTGAAACATTTACTTTCATTTGGACGAAAGAAATAATTACATCATTTGCATTCTCATTCGTCTTTATTAGATGCAGCGGCAGCATCGGCCAAAAGCCATGACCGTATTTTTACAAAAAGGAGTCTGTGCCCTTCAAAAAATGGCCGCTCTGACACCGTGAATCGAGACCGTTCCCCCATGTCAAAGAAGTCCCGCTCAAAAATCTGGTTTCTCGTCCATAGCTGGCTGGCGCTGCCGATCTGGTTCTTTGTGCTGATCGTGTGCGTCACCGGCACGCTGGCGGTGGTCAGCAAGGAAATCATGTGGCTGGCCAACCCGGAGATGCGTGCCGTCAAGCCATCGGATGATGCGCCACGGCTCAGCTTCGAGCAGATCAGGGCCACCATAGAGCGTAACGAACCGAACCTGATCATCGGCACGATGATGCAGCCGGACGGTGAATATTTCGCCCTGAGCGTCAATGTCACCTACCCCGACGGGCGTTCGGTACCGGCCTATGTGAACCCTTACACCGGACTTATCCAGGGCGTCACGCCGGCCTTCGACTTCCGCCGATTCACCCGCGCCCTGCATGGCTGGTGGCTGGTGCCTTTCACCAACGGCTATTCCTGGGGCTGGTATCTGGTGTCGATACTGGGCCTGCCGATGCTGGTGTCGCTGATCACCGGGCTGGTGGTCTACAAGAAGTTCTGGAAAGGCTTCCTGAAACCCACGTTGCGCTTCAACCATGGCGCGCGAATCTTCTGGGGCGACTTTCATCGTCTGAGCGGCATCTGGTCGATCTGGTTCATTGCCGTCATTTCGATCACCGGCACCTGGTTTCTGATCCAGGCGCTGCTCTGGGATAACCAGATCAGCATTTCCAGCAAGTCCCAGACGGCGTCCATCATTCCCCATAGCAGCGTGCCCCTCACCGCTGACGGCAGCCCTGCGCCGACCATCAGCCTGGACAAGGCCATCGAAATTGCCAAGCAACGGATTCCCGGCCTGGAAGCCAGCTTCATCAGCCCGCCCAGCAATGCATACGCCAATATGGAGGTCGGTGGCCGCAGCTGGTATCCGCTGATGTACCAGACCGCCGAGATCAACCCGTACAGCGGTGAAATCGCCACCTCACACCTGTTGTCGGACCGCAACAATCTGGAGTTCGTCACCGAGTCCATGCGCCCACTGCATACCGGCGACTTCGGCGGCATCTGGATCAAGCTGATCTGGGCCTTCTTTGGCCTGCTGCTGAGCATGATGGTCCTCAGCGGCCTGCTGATCTGGAGTAAACGCACGGCACTGGCCACCCTCAATGCCCTGAAACGCGATGCCAAGGCCGAACAGGCCACCGCCAGGAAACAACAAACAGCACGACCGTCGCTGGCCACCGAAATTCCGGAGAACAACCTGTGAGCAAGGCCGCAACTGCACAACCTGTTTCGACCCTGAGCCGCGTCTGGCACAAATGGCGTTTCCATATCAATATCTTGCTGGTGCTGATTCCCTTGGGTTTCATGCCCAAGTACTTCGCCGATGACGCCCTGCTCCGGGGCGACAAGGGGCTCGGGCAGCGGGATCTGGGCACCATCCAGGTCGGGCCATGGAGCATGAAACTGGCCGAGGAACGCAATGAAGCGCCGATCTTTTCCGGCGCCTCGGGCTACATGAAAAACTTCAATGCCTCGCTGTGCGAAAGCTGCGCCGATCAGGTCAAGGCAACTTACCTGCGCATCGGTAAACCCCGCAGCCTGCGGACTGCCGGGGTGATCTTCTTCGGCGTGGCCTATCGCATGACTGCGTTCATGCAGATCCCGGAAAACACCGATCCCGATCAGGACCTGTGGATCACCATGGAGGGCTGGGACGGATCCGTGCATCAGACCTCAATTGCGCTGCAACAGGCCTCCCCTACGACCGTAGCCTGGCTGAAAAAACAAGGAGCCAAAAAATGATCGTACGCTTCCCGCTACGCCAGTTGGGTGTCAGCGCCCTCTTCCTGCTGAGCGTCGGCTTTGCCGGCAATGCCCTGGCCCACAACCCGATGTGCGAGTGCAAACAGATCGACGCCGAGCAGATCCGCTGCACCGGCGGTTTTTCCGATGGCAGCGGCGCGCCGGGGGTGACGCTGGACGTCATCGGCTATGACGAAACCATTCTGGTGCCCGGCAAGCTGGGCGCGGATTCAACCCTGACCTTCAAGCGCCCTTCCGCCGAGTTCTATGTGCTGTTCGATGCAGGCCCCGGCCATGTCGTGGAAATCGACCAAGCCGATATCGAGGCCCCATGAGTACGCCAACCCGACAGATCGTTCGCCCGGCTGGAGCCGGTCATGAAACCCTTTACGTGCTGCTGTTGTGCCTGCTGATTCTGGGTGTCGCCGCAACTGTAGTAGGCCTGCGTGGCGAGAAGCATGAGGCGGACACTGTTGCCAGCCATCAACTGGATGCACGTCGCGACCTGAGTGCCGCCGAGCAAGGCATCTACGCTGACCTGCGCGTGACACTGGACGAAGTACGCCTGCTGACGCAGGAACAGCAGGAACCGGTCACTCCACAGCAACTGGCCGAGGAAGGCTTTGCGCCCTTTGCTCAGGACGCCAGCTCTGTCAGCCGGGGCAATCATGCCTGGCAAATGGTCGAACACTCCTATCTGGGCCTGAGCCCTACACCGACAGTCGCCGGCTCCTTCCTGCTGCGCATCGAAGCCGATGACAAGGCCGAAGCCGATATCTGGATCACCCGCAAAGACTCGCCTGCCGTCCCAACCGACCTTGGCGACCAGGCTCTGATCAGCGCCGGCTGGCAACAGGTCGTCGCGCAATTCGATGCCGGGGTTACCCGTCAGCATCGACACTGAACCCACGCATTCACTGAAAAGAAGACTGTTTACCCATGCCTATTTCATTGAAACGCCGTCCATTGCTGCGCGTCGTACTGGTTGGCCTGTTCGCCACCCTGCTCGCACCACTGGTCAGTGCCGACCCGGCCAAGCGCCTGCGAATCGGCATCACCCTGCATCCTTACTACAGCTATGTCAGCAATATCGTTGGCGACAAGGCTGAGGTGGTACCGCTGATTCCCGCCGGTTTCAACCCCCACGCCTATGAGCCCCGCGCCGAAGACATCAAGCGTATCGGCTCGCTGGACGTGATCGTGCTCAATGGCGTGGGACATGACGACTTTGCCGACCGCATGATCGCCGCCAGTGAAAAGCCGGATATCGCCACCATCGAAGCCAACGCCGATGTGCCGCTGCTGGCAGCCACCGGGATTGCGGCGCGCGGCGCGGGCAAGGTGGTCAACCCCCACACCTTCCTGTCGATCAGCGCCTCTATCGCCCAGGTCAATAACATTGCCCGGGAGCTGGGCAAGCTAGACCCGGACAACGCCAAGACCTACACCGCCAATGCCCGCGCCTACGGCAAACGGCTGCGGCAGATGCGCGCCGACGCTCTGGCCAAACTCACCAAGGCCCCCAATGCCGACCTGCGGGTTGCCACGGTGCATGCGGCCTACGATTACCTGCTGCGTGAATTCGGCCTGGAAGTCACAGCCGTGGTCGAGCCGGCTCACGGCATCGAGCCGAGCCCGAGCCAGTTGAAGAAGACCATCGACCAGTTGCGGGAACTGGACGTGAAAGTGATTTTCTCGGAGATGGACTTCCCATCCACCTACGTCGACACCATTCAGCGTGAATCCGGGGTCAAGCTCTACCCGCTGTCGCATATCTCCTATGGCGAATACAGCGCCGACAAGTACGAGAAGGAAATGAAAGGCAATCTGGACACCGTGGTCCGGGCCATTCAGGAGGCTGGCGCATGACCGCTGCCGAACCGATTTCCATCACCCGCCGCGGACCTGGCATCACCTTCGCCGATGTCAGCCTGACCCTGGGCCGCACCACCATTCTCGACCGCATCAATTTCACTGTGCGGGCCGGCAGCGTGCATGCGCTGGTCGGACCGAACGGCGGCGGCAAAAGCTCGCTGATCAAGACCCTGCTCGGGCAAATGCCGCATCAGGGCCAGCTCAGCCTGCAATGGCCCGGCTCACCCGGCCTGATCGGCTATGTGCCTCAGGCGCTGGAGTTCGACCGCGGCCTGCCCATGACTGTCGATGACTTCATGGCGGCCATGTGTCAGCGTCGTCCGGCATTTCTCGGTCTGTCCCGCCACTACGCGAACGCCATCGGCGAAGCGCTGGAACGAGTCGGCATGCAGGACAAACGCAAGCGCCGCATGGGCGCCCTGTCCGGCGGCGAACGCCAGCGCGTGCTGCTGGCCCAGGGTTTGATTCCGGCACCGCAATTGCTGGTGCTCGATGAGCCGATGTCGGCCCTCGATGAAGCCGGCATTCAGGTATTCGAGCGTCTGCTGGGCGACTGGCGTCAGGCAGGCATCACAGTACTGTGGATCGAGCACGATCTTGAAGCCGTAAAACGTCTGGCCGATCACGTGACCGGCCTCAATCGCCGGGTATTGTTCGATGAGTCGGCACAGACTGCCCTGACGCCAGAGCGGCTACTGACGCTGTTCTCCGCCCATCCGCGTGCAGCGGACAGCCAAGGGAGTGCCGCGTGATGGATTACGAAAGCTTCCGTCTGTTCATTCAAGGCCTGGCTTCGTCCGGCTACCTGCCAGAAGCGCTGGCTTACGGTTTCGTGGTCAATGCCCTGCTCGCCGGTCTGTTGATCGGCCCGGTGCTGGGCGGTCTGGGCACGCTGGTGGTGGTCAAGCGCTTTGCGTTTTTCTCCGAAGCCGTGGGCCATGCAGCCCTGACCGGGGTAGCCATCGGCATTCTGCTGGGCGAACCCTATACCGGCCCTTATGGCAGCCTGTTCGGTTACTGCCTGCTGTTCGGCATCGTGCTCAATTACCTGCGCAACCGCACCGGTCTGGCACCGGACACCTTGATCGGCGTGTTCCTTTCAGTGTCCCTGGCACTGGGCGCCAGCCTACTGCTGGTGCTGGCGGGCAAGATCAACGTTCACATCCTGGAAAACGTGCTGTTCGGCTCGGTACTGACCGTCAACGGCAATGACTTGCTGGTGCTGCTGATTGTCGGCGCGCTGGTCATGGGCCTGAGCCTGCCGCTGTACAACCGCATCATGCTGGCCAGCTTCAACCCGCAACTGGCCGCCGTGCGAGGCGTCGCGGTCAAGGCGCTGGATTACCTGTTCGTGATTCTGGTGACGCTGATTACCGTGGCTGCCGTGAAAGTCATCGGTGCCATTCTGGTGGGTGCGCTGCTGGTGATCCCCGCAGCCGCCGCACGACTGTTGAGCCAGTCGCTCAAAGGCTTCTTCTGGATTTCGGTCGCCATTGCCACCGTCAGTACCTTGTGCGGCATCCTGCTGCCTATCGTCTTCGACCTGCCCGTGCCTTCAGGCGCGGCGATCATTCTGGTGGCGGGCGTCGGCTTCGCTCTGGCCGCCATCGCCCGCGGCACAGTCCCCAGCCTCAAAGGGAATATCGGATAAATGCCTACTCTGCGCACATTGACCCTCGCCCTGGCTCTCAGCGGCCTGTTCAGCAACAGCCTGTACGCGGCCGAAAGCAAAAGCGCCAGCCCGGAACCGGTCCGGGTTCTGGCCAGCCTGCCCATCACCTACGGCCTGGGGCAGATTCTGCTCAAGGACAGCGGCGTGGTACTGGAACGCGCGGCAGCCGCCAACCTGCCCGGCTCACGCCAGACGGCCTACTTCACCGGTCGCGGTGCCGAAGCCCTGCGCAAACTGAGCGTGGAAGCCGATGCCGTGATCGGGCTGCGTTCGATCTGGGCCGATGACCCGCTTTACCCCAATGCCCGACGCAGCAATATCCGCATCGTCGAAATCGACGCTGCCCGCCCTGTGGATGGCAGCCTGCCGGGCATCGCCTTGCAACCCGGCCAGAACGTCGATGGCTTGAACAGTCAGCCCTGGCTGGCGAGCAATAACATGGGCCGCATGGCCGATGTGATGGCGGCGGATCTGGTGCGCCTGGCTCCGACAGCCAAACCGCGTATCGAGGCGAACCTGGCAGCCCTCAAACAGCAATTGCTCAAACTCAGCGCTGCCAGCGAAGCCAGCCTGGCCAGTGCGGATAATCTGAGCGTGGTCAGCCTGTCCGACCGTTTCGGCTACCTGATCAGCGGCCTCAATCTGGAACTGATCGACACCCAGGTCCTCACCGACGAACAGTGGACACCCGAGGCCCTGCAAAAGCTGACGGCAACGCTCAAGGATAATGATGTGGCGTTGGTGCTGGACCATCGCCAGCCACCGGAGCCCGTGAAAGCGGCCGTCACTGCGGCAGGCAGTAAACTGCTGGTGCTGGGAGTCGATGGAGAAAATCCGGTAGCCGAGTTGCAGGGCAATATCGAGCAGGTCATTGCGGGCCTGACGAAGTAACCCCAACCGCTCCTACAAAATGAAACAAAAACGCCCCGACATTGGTCGGGGCGTTTGTTTTAGGGCGCTACGCAATCAGTGTGCAGTAGCAGCCTGTGCTTCCATCTTCTGGCGCAGGCTCAGTGGGCGCATGTCGGTCCACACTTCTTCGATGTAGGCCAGGCATTCCTTCTTGAAGCCGCTCTTGCCCACAGTGCGCCAGCCGTTGGGGATCGCTTTGTAATCCGGCCAGATGGAATATTGCTCTTCGTGGTTGACCACGACCTGAAAGACGATGTCGTCGCGGTCGAAAACTGAAGTCATTGCTGCTCTCCATGGTTATTCAGTGCCGATGCGCCAATTCACAGCGGCTATGTAAAGTGAACGTATCGCTACGTCGAAAAATTAAAGACTGGCGACGGCTGCCGAAAGTGCTCTGCCGAATATTTCGGCCACTTCGTCGATCTGCTCGGCCGTAATCACCAGCGGCGGCAGGAAGCGCACGACGCTGCCATGGCGTCCGCCCAGCTCCAGAATCAGCCCACGCTTGAGGCATTCACGCTGAACCAGCGGTGCCAGGCGGGCAAATACCGGTGGGTGCCCAAGTGCATCGGGTGCGCCATAGGGGTCCACCAGCTCGGCACCGAGCATCAGCCCACGGCCGCGAATATCCCCCAGTTGCGGGAAGTCGCGTTGCAGGTCGCGCAGGTGCCGGGTCAAACGTGCGCCCATCGTGTTCACGTGTTCGCAGACGTTGTTTTCCTTCAGATAGCGAATGACTGCCGAACCTGCGGCCATGGCCATCTGATTGCCACGGAAGGTCCCGGCATGAGCGCCCGGCTGCCAGGCATCCAGCCATTGGCGATAGACCACTACCGCCAGCGGCAGGCTGCCGCCGATGGCCTTGGACAGCACCACCACATCTGGAATGATCCCGGCATGCTCGAAGGCAAACATCTTGCCGGTACGGGCGAAGCCGCTCTGGATTTCATCGACGATCAGGGCAATCCCGGCCTTCTCGGTGATGCGGCGCAGACCGCGCAGCCAATCCAGATCCGCCGGAATCACACCGCCCTCGCCCTGCACCACCTCGACAATCACTGCGGCCGGTAGCTGCACCCCGGCTTCGGGATCGTTGAGCAGGTTTTCCAGGTAATGCAGATTGGCCTTGACCCCTTGCGCGCCGCCCAGACCGAACGGGCAACGGTAATCGTAAGGGTATGGCATGAACTGCACGCCGGAACTCAACAAGGCGCCCAACGGTTTTTTCGGTCCCAGGCTGCCCATCAGGCTCAAGGCTCCCTGGCTCATGCCGTGATAACCGCCCTGGAACGACAACACCGTGCTACGCCCGGTCGCGGTACGCACCAGTTTCAGGGCGGCTTCCACCGCATCGGTACCGGTGGGGCCACAGAACTGGATTTTTGCTTCCTGCGCCAGTTCCTGTGGCAGAAGACCGAACAGGTCCTGGACGAACTGGTCCTTGACCGGCGTGGTGAGGTCCAGGGTATGCAACGGCAGTTCGTCGCTGATGACCTGCTGGATGGCCTCGATCACGACCGGATGATTATGCCCCAGCGCCAGGGTGCCAGCACCGGCCAGGCAATCGATGAAACGACGCCCTTCGACGTCCTCGACATGAATGCCCCTGGCACGCTTGAGCGCCAGAGGAATGCGTCGCGGATAGCTGCGGGCGTTGGACTCCTGGCGACTCTGGCGGGCCAGCAAGGGCGATTCGTCGAACTGGTAAAGCGTCTCGGCAGGCTGCGCCGGCTGATCTTCAATAAACCTGGTAGCGACTGACATCTGTGCAACCCTCAATACGCTGTCGATAAGCGAAATACTTAAGTGGCCTGATGCACGACCTTCTGGTCGTGCAACGTCAGGCGTTTATTGCTTCATTGAAAACGCGCCAGCTGTCTGCGGATTTACACCCTGTTACGGCTTTTTTATCCGCAGTGCCCTTGCGCCGACGAGAGGCTGATTTACAGCCCCTCCAGTTCAGCCATCAGGTCCGCCAGCCGGTCGAATTTCTGTTCATCGACCTTCTGCCCGCCAAGGCCTTCCAGATGCCCCGCCAACCCTTGAATGGTGTTGAACTCGAACATCGCGCGCAGCGGTACATTGCGTTGCAGCAGCTTCTGCGCCCGGGTCACCACCTGAGTCGCCAGCAGCGAATGCCCGCCCAACTCGAAGAAGTTGTCGGTGATGCCGACACGCTCGACCTTCAGCACATCAGCCCAGATCGTCGCCAGTTGCTGCTCAAGCTCGCTCTGCGGTGCCACATAATCGTTCTGCACCTGGCTGACATCCGGCTTGGGCAGGGCCTTGCGGTCCAGCTTGCCATTCGGGGTCAACGGCATGGCCTCCAGCATCACCAGATGGCTTGGCACCATGTAGTCCGGCAGGCTGGTCTTGAGGTGGCTTTTCAGTTCATCGCGCAGCAAGTCCGGGTCCTGTGCATTGCCACGCGGCACCAGATACGCCGCCAGCACCTTACCCAACGGTCCGTCGATATCCAGCACCACAGATTCACGGATCGCTTCGTGCTCCTGCAGGCGGGTTTCGATCTCGCCCAGTTCGATGCGGTAGCCGCGAATCTTCACCTGATGGTCGACCCGGCCCACGTATTCGAGCACGCCGTCAGCCCTTCTTCGCGCAAGGTCGCCGGTGCGATACAGACGCTCGCCGGTTGCACCGAACGGGTTGGGCACAAACACCGGCACGGTGCGCAACGGGTCGCTGACATAACCACGACCGACACCGGTCCCGGCCACGCACAGCTCGCCGACGGCGCCCAGCGGCACCAGCTCCAGCGCCTCGTCGAGCAGGTACAAACGGTTGTTGTCCGTTGGCGTGCCGATCGGCAGGTAGGTGCTGCGAGTCGACTCCGGATCGACGCGGAAGAACGCCACGTCGTCTGAACATTCGGCAGGACCATAAGCGTTGACCAGCCCGATATCCGGGTAGCGTTGCAACCATTGGCTGGCAAGCTCCGGCGGCATGGCTTCACCAGTGGGCAGCATCCAGCGCAGGCCATCGAGGCTTGCGCGCTCCTCGGCCAGCAACCCTTGAATCAGGGACGGCACGCTTTCCAGCACGCTGATGCGCTGAGCCTGAACGTGACTCAGCAAGGCCTGTGGATCACGGGCGATATCGTTTGGCACGATGTCCACCCTCGCACCGAACAATGGCGCTGCCAGGAACTGCCAGACCGAGATATCGAAGCTTTGCGAAGCGGTCTGGGCAATCACGTCTGCATCGCTCAGGTTCAGATAAGGCACCTTGCTCAACTGGTTATTGAGCATGCCGCGTTGCTCGACCATGACCCCTTTGGGCAATCCGGTGGAGCCCGAGGTGAAGATCACGTAGGCCAGATTGTCCGGCGCGCTGTATCGACCGGGATTGTCCTGCGACAGCTCACTCTGCTGCACCGCTTCCCAGACCAGCAAACGTGGACGACCCGCTTCAGCGATATCGGCCAGCAAGGCCTGAGCCTGGTCACGGCATTCGGCACTGCACACCAGCACCGGCGTGCGGCTTTGCTGAATGATGCCGCTCAGACGCGGGTTCGGCAGCGCCGGGTCCAGCGGCAGGTAACCGGCACCGGCCTTGAAGCTGCCGATGATCATGCCCAGCAGTTCGGGACCACGCTCGGCCAGCAAGGCTATCGGCTGATCGAAACCGGCTCCGGCCTCGATCAAGGCATGGCCAAGGCGGTTGCTGAGTGCATTCAACTCGGCATAGCTGTACTGGCGATCCAGGCAACTGACGACCGTACGTTGCGGATGAGCATCGACCTGCGCCTCGAATAACTCGGCATAGCTGCGCTCCAGCGGGTAGTCGTGATCGCTCCTGTTGCAGCCATCGAGCAGGAACTCGCGCTCCGTTTCACTCAGCAGCGCCAGCTCGGACATATCGCCATGGAAACCTTCGATCAAGGCCAGCAGCAGGCGCTTGAACTCGCCCAGCATGCCTTGCACCGTGGTTTCGTCGAAGTAGCGCTGGTCATAGGACAGATGCAGCCCCAGGTCATCGCCGGGGTAGCACACTGCCGTGAGCGGATAGTTGGTGTGGGTACGGCCTGAATCCGAAGTGGCATTGAGGCTTTGCGCACGGTCCAGCACCGAGACTTCAACCGGCGCGTTCTCGAACACGAACAGACTGTCGAACAACGGCTGGCCCTTGGGCAGCTCGCTGTTTTCCTGGATGGTCACCAGCGGCAGGTACTCGTACTCGCGCAGCTCCATGTTGCTTTCCAGCAAACGGTTCAGCCACTGGCGAACACTGCAACGCTGGTCATCCTGCGGCAAGCCCACGCGCAGGGCGATGGTGTTGATGAACAGGCCCACCGTGCGCTGCATCTGTGGCATGTCGACCGGACGGCCGGCCACGGTCACACCGAACACCACGTCCCGGTCACCGCTCATGCGCCGCAAGGTCAAGGCCCAGGCTGCCTGGGCAAAGGTGTTGATGGTCAGTTGATGCTGCTGTGCCAGTTCGCGCAGTCGTACACCATCGGCCACATCCAGACGGGTGTAGCAATCCCCCACCACCATGCCGCCACTGTCACCGGCATGCTCGCGCAGGAACGGACGGTCGCTCGGGATCGGCGTCGGACGCTCGAAACCCTTGAGGTTCTGCCGCCACCAGTCACGGGCCTGTACCAGACCGCGACGCTGCAACCAGCCGATGTAATCGCGATAGCGCGGCGGCGCGGCCAGGTGTGCCTCGCGGCCTTCGCCCAGCGCGGTGTAGATGTCGAAGAAGTCATTCATCAGCAACGAGCGGCACCAGGCATCGATCAGGATGTGGTGGTTGCTCATCATGAACCAGTAGCGGGCCTCGTCGACACGAATCAGGCGCAGGTGGAACGGCGGCTGATTGAGCAAGTCGAAACCGGCCTCGCGTTCGGACTTGAGCAAGGCTTGCAGACGCGGCTCCTGCTCGCTCTGCGCCACATCGCGCCAGTCCAGATAATCGATCGGCGTGTTGCCGGGTTTGTGAATGACTTGCAGCATGGTTTCGCCGATATCCCAGCAGAACGAGGCACGCAGGGCTTCGTGACGGGCAATGACCGCCTGCCAGGCCTGGGCGAAACGTTGCGGGTCCAGCTCGCTGTTGATGCGATAGCGATCCTGCATGTAATACAGGCCGGTGCCCGGTTCCAGCAGGGTGTGCAGCAACATGCCCTCCTGCATCGGAGTCAGCGGGTAGACATCTTCGATATGCGCTGCCGGTACCGGCAGCGCATCCAGATGCGCCTGATCCAGAGCGGCCAGCGGGAAATCCGAAGGTGTCAGGCCGCCGCTGCCGTCTGCCAGACAATGGGCAATCAGCGCCTGCAACTGCGCCAGATAAGCCTGCGCCAGTTCGGTGATGGCCTGGGTCTGGTAACGCTCTCCACTGAACGTCCAGCGCAGCACCAGTTCGCCGCCGTACACCTGACTGTCGATGCTCAGTTCGTTTGGCAACGGTGCATGGGCGTCATGGGCCGCACCCGCCGACTCATCCAGCGGACGGAACAAGGCATCGCTGCCAAAGCTCTGGTCGAACTGCCCCAAGTAGTTGAAAGTGATCGGCGCGACCGGCAAGGCTTGCATTGCAGCGCGGCTGTTGCCATCGGCCAGATAACGCAGCACGCCATAACCCAGCCCTTTGTGCGGAACCTGACGCAACTGCTCCTTGATCGCCTTGATCGATGCGCCCGGTCCATCCTCGACGGCCAATCCGGGCGTCAGGCGCAGCGGATAGGCGCTGGTGAACCAGCCCACGGTGCGGGTCAGGTCGATTTCGTCGAACAGGGTTTCGCGGCCATGGCCTTCGAGCTGAATCAACGCCGACGCCTGCCCGCTCCAGCGGCAGACCACCTGTGCCAGCGCGGTCAGCAGCAAATCGTTGACCTGAGTCCGATAAGCGCTCGGCGCCTGTTGCAGCAACTGTCGGGTGCTTTGCGTATCCAGACGCACACTGACGGTCTGTGCATGAATATTCTGCTGCCCGCCCTGCGGATTATCGCAAGGCAATTCAGCCCCCGGCCCGCTGAGCTGACGCTGCCACCAGGCCAGTTCTTCGCGCAAGGATTCGCTACCGGCGTAAGCCTGTAGACGCCCGGCCCAGTCACGGAAGGCGCTGGTCTTGGCTGGCAGTTTGACGAGTGCGGCATCGACAAGCTGGCGATAGGCGACTTGCAGATCGTCCAGCAGCACGCGCCATGAAACACCATCGACAACCAAGTGGTGAATGACCATCAGCAGGCGCTGCTGGCCCTGCGGCCCATCCACCAGCAAGGCACGCAACAGCGGGCCGCCTTGCAGATCCAGGCTGCGCTGGGTGTCCGCAAACAGTGCGGCGCACTCGCTCATGTCGGAAACACGCGCTTGCAGCAGCAGGCTTTCACCGGTGACAGCACGGTGCTCGGCCTTCCATTTTCCGGCGTTGTCCCGGAAGCTCAGGCGCAAGGCATCGTGCTGTTCAAGAATCGCCAGCAGAGCCTGCTCAAGATAACGAGGCTCCAGGGCCGTGGTCGGCTCCAGCACCAGCGCCTGATTCCAGTGCTGGCGCTCAGGGATCGGCGTCTCGAAGAACCAGTGCTGAATCGGCGTCAGGGCCGATTCGCCGGTCAGCAGACCTTGCTCGGCCTGAACCAGCTTACTGGTGGTGGCCACGGCGGCCAGGGTCTGAACGGTCTGGTGCTGGAACAGGTCGCGAGGACTGAAATGAATCCCGGCCTGACGCGCACGGCTGACCACCTGGATCGACAGGATCGAATCGCCGCCCAACTCGAAGAAGTTGTCGTTGAGGCCGACTTTTTCCACGTTCAACACCGCGCACCAGATACCCGCCAGGGTCTGCTCCAGTTCGCTGGTCGGTGCCACATAACTCTGACGATTGAGTTCCGGGTCCGGCGCTGGCAAGGCGCGGCGGTCGAGCTTGCCGTTGGCGGTCAGCGGCATGCTGTCCAGCAGGATCAGATGCGCAGGCACCATGTAATCCGGCAGTTGCGTCTTCAGATGCGCCTTGAGCGACTCGCGCAGTTGTGCCTGTTGCTCCTCGCCCTGCCCAACCACATCAGTGACCAGATAACCGGCCAGTTGCTTGCCCGCTGGCGTATCCAGCGCCAGCACCACGGCTTCGCGGATGGCTTCGTGTTCCAGCAGGCGGGTTTCGATTTCGCCCAGTTCGATACGGAAACCGCGAATCTTCACCTGATGGTCGATCCGGCCCAGGTACTCCACCAGGCCATCGGCACGCTGGCGCACCAGATCGCCGGTGCGATACAGACGCCCGCCATTGCCACTGAACGGATCGGCGACAAAACGCTCGGCGGTCATCGCCGCCCGCTCGTGGTAACCCTGAGCAAGGCCGGCGCCGCCGACATACAGTTCACCGGTCGCCCCTTGGGGCACCAACGCCAGATCGGCATCGAGGATATACGCCACCCGAGCGCCCACCACGCTGCCGATCGGCACGCTGGCTTCGCCCTCTTCCAGCCAGGCCGGTGCCAGACTGGCCAGCGGCATGACCACGGTTTCAGTCGGACCATAGGCGTTGAAGAACAGCTCAGGCTTGAACACCGCCCGAATACGCTGCAAATGCTCACCGGTCAGCGCCTCGCCACCGGTAATACACATGCGCACCGGCAACGTCTGGCCCTGAGTCGAAAGCCATTGCGCCAACTGGCTGCCATAGCTTGGGGTGAAACCGAGAATGTTCACGTGCTGGCTGCGGATCAGTTCGCAGATTTCTTCGGCGTCCCACTGCCCCTGGGCACGCAAGACCACCCGCGCCCCGCTGAGCAGTGGCACCAGCAGACGCTCGGTGGCCGCGTCGAAGTTGATGGAATAGAAGTGCAACTCACAGTCATCGGGACGCATCTCGAAGCGGCGAATCACCGCCTGACAATGCATCGCGATTTCACCGTGGGACACCACCACGCCCTTTGGCTTGCCGGTGGAGCCGGAGGTGTAAATCAAGTACGCCTGATGCTGCGGCAGGCTGATGAACGGCAACTCGCTCGCCGGGTAAGCAGCCAGCGCGGGCAAGTCATCTTCCAGGCACCAGCGACCGACGCCTGCAGGCAGTTCGCCCAAGGCCTCAAACAAGGCAGCATGGCTCAACAGCAGACCGACGCCGCTGTCTTCGATCATGTATTGCAGGCGCTCCAGCGGGTACTCCGGGTCCAGCGGCACATAGGCGCCACCGGCCTTGAGGATCGCCAGCAGGCCGACCACCATGTCCAGCGAGCGCTCCAGCGCCAGGCCGACACGCACGTGCGGGCCAACACCACGCTCGCGCAGCATCCAGGCCAGACGATTGGCGCGGCCATCCAGTTCGGCATAGCTCAGGGTTTCACCGGCGAAGGTCAAAGCCGGTGCGCTCGGGCGTGCTTTGGCCTGTTCGGCAAACAGGCTGTGGATGCACTGATCCAGACGCTGCTCACCCGCCTCGACACCCAAGCTGTCGAGCAACTGCTGACGCTCGGCGTCCTGCAACAGCGGCAGTTCGCTCAAGCGCTGCGCCGGATCGGCCAGCAAGGCTTGCAGCAGGTTGAGCAAGTGCCCGGCCATTTGCGCGATGCGCGGCTCGTCGAACAGATCGGTGCTGTAGGTCAGGCAGCAACCCAGGCGATGATCCAGTTCGGTGACTTCCAGGTTCAAGTCGAACTTGGTGGCCCGGGCATCGTTGACCAGGTATTCGACAGTCATGCCGGCCAGTTCGCGGCTCTGCTGGAACTCCCAGCGCTGCACGTTGCACATCACCTGGAACAGCGGGTTATAAGCCGCGCTGCGTGGAGGTTGCAGGGCTTCTACCAGATGATCGAACGGCAAGTCCTGATGGGACTGACCTTCGATGACCGTGTGACGAACCTGCTCGAACAGTTGCTCGACGCACATTTGCCCGTCGAGCTGGACGCGCAGCACCTGGGTATTGAGGAATGCACCAATCAACCCTTCGCTTTCCGGACGAATCCGGTTGGCCACCGGAGCGCCGATGCGCAGATCGTTCTGGCCGCTGTAACGGTAGAGCAGCACCGCCAGGGTGGCGGTCATGGTCATGAACAGGGTCAAGCCATGGCTGGCGTTGAAAGCCCGCACGCGGGCGGCCAGTTCATCGCTCAGGTCGAAACGATACAGCTCGCCCTTGTGGCTCTGCACCGGCGGACGCGGACGGTCGCTCGGCAATTCCAGCAGCGGATGCTCGTTGCCCAGTTGCGCCGTCCAGTAATCCAGTTGGCGCTGACGCTCACCCGCTTCCATCCACTGACGCTGCCAGACGCTGTAATCCAGGTATTGCACC
Source organism: Pseudomonas sp. Irchel 3A18 (assembly GCF_900187465.1). Lineage (NCBI taxonomy): Bacteria > Pseudomonadati > Pseudomonadota > Gammaproteobacteria > Pseudomonadales > Pseudomonadaceae > Pseudomonas > Pseudomonas sp. Irchel 3A18. Next base: position 327,247 of record NZ_FYDI01000001.1, on the reverse strand, counting down.
GCCAGGGGTTCCAGCGGCGAAGCACGGCCTTCAAGAAAGGCTTCGTACAGCAGGCCCAGTTCACGGGCAAAGATATCCATCGCCCAGCCTTCGGTGACGATGTGGTGCAAGGTCAGCACGAAGTAGTGTTCCAGCTCGCCAGCACGGACCATGCTGGCACGCAGCAGCGGGCCGGTTTCCAGATCGAAAGGCGTGTGCGCCTCGCTGTCAGCGAATGCTTGCAAGCGACGCTGACGAGCGTCACCTTGCAGCGCCGAGAAATCCTGCCACTGCATGCGCAGGCCGGTTTCCTCGGAGACTTTCTGGCAAGCCACGCCGTTGATGCTCGGGAAGGTGGTGCGCAGGGTTTCGTGGCGCAGGATCAAGGCTTGCAGTGCGGCCTCGAAGCACTCGATATTCAGCACGCCATTCAGGCGCGCCATACCGCCTACGTTATAGGCCGGGCTGTCCGGTTCCATCTGCCACAGGAACCACATGCGCTGCTGGGAATAGGACAGCGGCACTGGCTGGTTGCGGTCGATCCGGGCAATCGGCTGCTGGCTGTTGCGGGCACCGGACGCCTGAATGGCCTGGACCTGCTCGACAAACGCTCCCAGCTCACTGGCCTCGAACAGCGCCCGCAACGGCAGCTCGATATCGCAGGCCTGACGCACCCTGGAGATGATCTGGGTGGCCAGCAACGAGTGTCCGCCCAAGGCAAAGAAGTCATCGCGCAAACCAATGCGCGGCACGCCCAGGACTTCGCGCCAGATACTAGCGACCTGTTTTTGCAGCTCCGTTTCGGGCTCGACGTGTTCACGGCTCTGCCAGACCGGCTCGGGCAAGGCGCGGCGATCCAGTTTGCCGCTGGGGCTCAACGGCATGCTGTCCAGACGCACCAGTTGCGCAGGGACCATGTACTCAGGCAGTTCAAGGGCCAGGGAAGACTTGATGCGCTCGATCTGCCCGGCCTCGGCGTCCTGTTCCAGCGCTGCCGTGTAGTAACCGATCAGTTGCGGGCCAGCGGCGGTTTCCCGCACCAGCACCGCAGCCTGCCCAACGCCTTCTTGAGCCAGCAGACGGGCTTCGATTTCCTGAGGCTCGACCCGAAAGCCACGCAGTTTGACCTGCTGGTCCAGACGCCCCAGATACTCCAGCGAACCGTCCGCCGCCCAGCGCACCAGGTCGCCGGTGCGGTACAGACGTGCGCCCTCTTCGCCCAGCGGATCGACGACAAAACGCTCGGCCGTCAGCCCCGGACGCCCGAGATAGCCGCGAGCCAGACCGACACCGCCGATGCACAACTCACCGGCCACGCCACGGGGCAGCGGGTTCAGGTCGCTGTCCAGAACCCGGCACAGCACGTTGCCCAGCGGACGGCCAATCGGCGAGCGCTCGCCATCCGCCAACTGACAGTGCCAGTGAGTGACGTTGATCGCGGTTTCAGTCGGGCCATAACGGTTGTGCAGTTGCACATTCGGCAGTTGCTCCAGCACCCGGTTGCGCAGTTCGGCAGGCAAGGCTTCACCGCCGGAAAACAGACGACGCAGGCTGCTGCACTGTTGCGCCAGCGGCTCATCGATGAACAGTTGCAGCAGCGGCGGCACGAAATGCAGCGTGGTGACGCCGTATTCCTTGATGCGTTGGGCAATGCGATGCGGATCGCGATGCTCGCCGGGATCGGCCAGCAACAGACGACAGCCCGTAATCAGCGGCCAGAAGCACTCCCACACCGAAACGTCGAAACTGATCGGTGCCTTCTGCATCAGCACATCGGTTTCGTCCAGTGCGTAAGTGGCCTGCATCCATTGCAGACGCTCGGCCAGTGCGGCATGGGTGTTGCCCACTCCCTTGGGTTGGCCGGTAGAGCCGGAGGTGTAGATCACGTACGCCAGGTTATCGCCATGCAGGTGCAGGCCCGGCGCGCTGACGGGCCAGTTTTCCAGGTGCAAGGTGTCCATGACGATGGTGCTGACGCCTTCGGCGCTCGGCAGATCGCCCAGCAAATGGCTTTGGGTCAGCAGCAACGCAACGCCGCTGTCGGCGAGCATGTAGGTCAGTCGCTCGGTCGGGTAATCCGGGTCCAGCGGTACATAGGCGCCGCCAGCCTTGAGGATCGCCAGCAGGCCGATCAGCAGTTGCGGCGAGCGCTCGGCGGCAATCGCCACCTTGACGTCCGGGCCGACGCCCTTGTCGCGCAGGTAGTGGGCCAGACGGTTGGCCTGGGCATGCAGGCTGGCAAAGTCGAGGCTGCCGCCGTCCCACATCAGGGCAATACGTTCCGGGGTCTGGCGGGCCTGAAGGTTCAGAAGCTCCGGCAACCATTGTTCGGCAGGTGCGCAAGGCGCAGCGCCCCAACGGACCTGCTCGGCCAGATCCTCGGCGCAGAGCAACTGCACATCGCCCAGAACGATCTCGGCCTGCTCGCAGACTTGAGTCAACAGACGCACGAACTGTGCGGCCATGCGCACGATGGTTTCGCGCTCGAACAGCTCGTCAGCATAGTCGAAGGACAGGTTCAGCCGACCGTTGCGGTCCTCTTCACTGTGCAATTGCAGGTCGAACTTGGCTTCACGGCTGTGCCACGGCAGTTCTTCGGCCAGCAAACCCGGCAGACGCCGCAAGGCGCTCAGATCCCGCTGCTGATGGTTGAACAGAACCTGAAACAGACCCTGCTCACGGGCCTGCGGGAACGCCTCGACCAGTTGATCGAACGGCAGGTCCTGATTGGCCTGGGCTTCCAGCGCCGCCTGACGGGTTTGTGCCAGCAGCGAGGAAAATGGCAGGCGCGAATCCAGTTGCGCCCGCAGCACCAGGGTGTTGATGAAGAAACCGATCAGGCCCTGGGTTTCATGGCGCGGCCGGTTGGCGCCAGGCACGCCGATACGAATATCGTTCTGCCCGCTGTAGCGATGCAGCAGGCTCTGGAAACCGGCGAGCAGCAGCATGAACGGGGTCGACTGATAAGCCTGGGCGGCCTGTTTTACTGCGGCGCTCAACTCGTTGCTCAGGCGCAGGCTGTAACGCGAAGCGCTGTGTTGCTTGCGGGCCGAACGCGGATGATCGGTGGCCAGAGTCAGGGCTGGCTGCTCGTCACCCAGTTGCGCCTTCCAGTAATCCATTTGACGCTGAGCCTCGCCCCGGCCCAGCCATTCACGCTGCCAGTGGCCGTAATCGGCATAACGCAACGACAGCGGCGCCAACTCCAGTGGCTGCCCCTGAATGGCAGCGGCGTAGAGGCGCGAGAACTCGTCGATCAGCACATTCAGCGACCATCCATCGGCCACGATGTGATGCAGCGTGACCAGCAATTGATGCTCTTCATCGTCCAGCTTCACCAGCGTGACGCGCAGCAACGGGCCAGTTTGCAGATCGAAAGGCAGGCGTGCCTGTTCTTCGCGGATAGCCTGGGCACGGGCCTGACGCTCTTCGCCGGACAGGTCGCTGATATCGATCACCTGCAACGAAAACTCGCTGACCGGATCGATACGCTGCAAGGCCACGCCGTCCTGCTCGTAAAAACGGGTGCGCAGGGACTCATGGCGTTCGATCAGGCGCTGGAAGCTGCTGCGCAGCGCCGTGATATCAAGTTCGCCCCGCAGGTGCAGGCCACCGGGAATGTTGTAGGCGCTGCCTTGCGGGTCCATTTGCCAGAGGAACCACAAGCGGTTCTGGGCCAGGGATTGCGGCAGCGCATCGGTGCCCGGCAAGCGGGCAATGCTGTCTTGTGTCTGGCCATCGCGTTGCAGCACTTCGATCTGTGCAACCAGCGCCGCCAGGGTCGGAGCTTCAAACAACAGGCGCAGGTTCAGTTCGATACCCAGCGCTTCACGCAAACTGGCGACCACCTGAGTCGCGACAATCGAGTTACCGCCCAGCAGGAAGAAGTGATCATCGGCGGCCACCTCTTCCAGTTGCAGGTGTTCACACCAGATTTTCGCCACCTGCGCCTGTAGATTGGAGCTGGAAGCCGAAGCCGCTTCCTTGGCAGCCACGATGCTTTCCGGGAAGACCGCATAACTGTCCAGGCTGCCGTCGGCCAGTCGGGTGCGGCAGGCGGAACGTTGCAGTTTGCCGCTGGAGGTCTTGGGCAAGGCACCCGGATTGAGCAGCACCACCACGCTCGGTGCTTCCTGGAAGGCCTCGGCAACAGCCTGACGAATCATCTTGATCAGCGTCTCGGGAGCCAGGCTTTTCTGCACGCTGCGGCTGACTTCTGCCGCGATGCCAATGCCTTCGTTGCCCTGCTGGGTCACGGCGAACGCGGCAATCCGGCCTTTACGCACCACATCGACGTCACGCTCGACAGCCTTTTCGATGTCCTGCGGGTACAGGTTATGGCCACGCACGATCAGCATGTCTTTCAAGCGACCGGTGATATACAGCTCGCCATGGCGCAGGAAACCCAGGTCGCCGGTGCGCAGCCAGGTACGGCCTTCATGCTCGACGAAAGACTTGGCCGTGGCTTCGGGGTTACGCCAGTAACCGTGGGCGATGCTCGGGCCACAGGCCCAGATTTCACCGATGCTGTTTTCACCCAGTACGGCAAGGGTCTGGGGATCGGCAATCAGCACGCCGTGTTCAGGCTGGCTGGTGCCGCAACTCATGACCGGATTGCCATCGCCCGGTTCGGCCACATTGCGCGCCAGGGCGCGTTCATCCAGACGCAAGGACGGAATGCCCTTGCCACGCTGACCACCCGCCACGAACAGCGTCGCTTCGGCCAGACCATAGGAAGCGAAGAAGCTGTCCGGGGTAAAACCGCAAACAGCGAACTTTTCGGCGAAGCTGTCCAGGCTGTCCTGACGAATCGGCTCGGAGCCTGAATAGGCCACGCGCCAGCGGCTGAGGTCCAGACGCGCCAGCGCCGAATCGCTGACCCGCGAACTGCACAACTGATAGGCGAAATCCGGGCCGCCGCTGATGGTGCCGCCGTACTCGCTGATCGCTTCCAGCCAGCGCAGCGGCCGGGTCAGGAAATAGGCTGGCGCCATGAGCACACAAGGCACGCCGCTGAAAATCGGTTGCAGCAAGCCGCCGATCAAGCCCATGTCGTGGTATAGCGGCAGCCAGCTGACAATCACGTCATCGGGGTTGAGATCGATCCCGAAGCCGTGGCGGATCAACCGTTCGTTAGCGACCAGATTGCCATGGCTCACCTGAACGCCCTTGGGCAAAGCAGTTGAGCCTGAGGTGTATTGCAGGAAAGCGATATCGTCGCTATTCAGGGCAGGTCCCTGCCAGCCTTCGGCAATTGCGTTGTCGAGGGTGTCGACGCACAACAGTTGCGGGGCATTGGCATCCGCCAGCTCATCCATTTGCAGCAAGGCCGTGCGCAGGTCCGAGCCGGTCAACAGCAGGCGCGGCTCGGCATCGGCGATGATCGACAGCAGACGCTCCTGGTGATGACGACGATTGGATTCCGGCGGATAGGCCGGCACCGCAATCACACCGGCATACAGGCAGCCAAAGAATGCTGCCACGTAATCCGGCCCGCTGTGGAACAACAGAATCGCACGATCACCCGGCTCGGCTCGGGCTTTCAGCGCGGCGGCGATGGTCCGCGCACGCCGGTCCAGATCACGGTAGGTCAGCACGATGCCCTGATCTTTTTCGTCAGTGAGAAAACGCAGGGCCAGGTGGTCCGGCGTCTGCTCGGCGCGACGCTGAAGGGCTTGCGCCAGGGTATCGGGGAGTTCAAACGCATCCATGATGAGGTTCCTGCTGTATTCGGCTTGCCAAATGAGGTCTGGATTTCAAGAAAAGGCGCGCGCTGTCGGGCACAAACGCGCGTGAGGCAATCAGGGGATCAACCGGCCGCCAGGGCCATTTGCCGCGCTGCGCCGTTGCGCCAGCGGGTCAGGTGCTGTTCGGCGTAACGCCGAAGGTGACGCAGCAGTTGAGCCTGCTCGTCGACCAGATAGAAGTGATGCCCCTCGAACATGTCCAGGGAGAAACCGGTGCAGGTTTCTTCCTGCCAGTCGAGCAGCTCCTCCACCGTGACGCTGTCCTGCTTGCCGCCAAAGACATGGATCGGCACGCTCAACGGCTCGCGCTCACCATATTTGAAGCTGCCGCAGGCCAGGAAATCGGCGCGCAGGATAGGCAGCATCAATTGCATCAGCTCATCGTTGGCTATCACGTTTTCGCTGGTGCCCTTGAGCTTGCGAAGCCGGGCGATCAGTTGCTCGTCGGTCTTGGCGATGGCGTATTCGCTGACATCACGGCGCACCGGCCCTGCGGAGGCAGACATGAACAGGACCAGCGGCGCAGGCAGGCCACGGGCGCGCAACACATGGGCCAGTTCAAAGGTCAGCAAGGCGCCGAGGCTGTGTCCGAAAATCGCGTAGGGCTTCTCCAGTTCAACACTGATCTCGTCGGCCAGACGGTTGGCCAGCTGTACGATATCGGTCTGCAGCGGCTCGTTCATGCGCATGCCACGGCCTGGCAGTTCAAGAGGACGAACGTTCACCCACTCCGGCAGCTTGCGCCGCCACGGGCTGTAAAACATCGCACTGGCCCCGGAAAACGGCAGACAGAACAGCGTCAGGCTCGCAGGAGTGCTCATATCAGGCCCTGCCATCCGGTAAAACCGACGAAAAAGCTGCGATGCGCGCGCTCGAAACCCATTGTGTCCTCCTGATCTGATCCATGGCCGCCGTCGTGGACGGGCCTGTCATCAATGAGAACGGATGGCATCCGGAAATAATTAGTCGCATCTGAGCCGCGCTACAAAAGTGCACAGGGGGCTAATTGCTCCCTACAGGTGCACTGATTCGATTTCGCATTTGACAATTATTATCATTAAGAATAGTTTACCCGCCGATCAGCAGGTGCCACCCAATACGGGGACACACCTTCTCCAAGATTCGCAGCAAGGTGAATTCCATGACGGAACAAGTGCTCACAAGTAAGTGTGACTCACCCTTACTCCAGGTTTTTATCGACAACTATCTGCTGTTGGTCAAAATCGCCGCCCGCATCGTTGGCTGCCGCTCACGCGCCGAAGATGTGGTGCAGGACGCATTTTTCAGATTGCGTTCCGCCCCCCAGATCACCCTTTCATTCAAGGCCCAGCTCAGCTATCTGTTCCAGATCGTGCGCAACCTGGCCATCGATCACTATCGCAAGCAGGCGCTGGAGCTCAAGTACACAGGCCCGGAAGATGAAGGCTTGAACGTGGTGGTTCAGGGTGCGTCGCCGGAAACCTCGCACATCAATTTCTCCAGCCTGGAGAAAATAGCCGACGCCCTGTCGGAGCTGCCGGCGCGTACCCGATACGCCTTCGAGATGTACCGCCTGCACGGCGTACCACAAAAGGACATCGCCAAGGAGCTGGGCGTCTCCCCTACCCTGGTGAACTTCATGATCCGCGATGCCCTGATTCACTGCCGCAAGGTCAGCGGCGTCAGAAACTGAATCCGTTTTCACCAACGCACAAAAACACATCCGGGGCAAAGGCCCCGGATGTGTTTCAGGTATTCAGACTTCTTGAATCAGCGGCTGACCTGGTACTCAGGCTGCACTTCCGGCATGGCCGAAGAGTGGTGGTTGAGGATTTTCCACTGCCCGTCTACACGCTCGTACAGGAAGGTGTAACGCGCCTGCACCTTGCTCTTCTTACCATCGGCAGCGGTCAGGGTGAAGGTGTAGACACCGCTGTCCATCGCTGCATCCGGGCTCAGACGGCGGATTTCGCGGTAGTTGATCTCACCGACTGGCTTGAGGGCCAGGAAGTGGTCGAAATAATCGGTGATTTCTGCAGGTGTGGCACGCACCTTGTTGGAAACCGTTGGCTGCAGAATGGCATTCGGCGCGTAGAGGCTGACCACGGTCTGCGGGTTGCCGGTTTTCAGTGCATTGTTCCAGCGATCAAACAAACCCGAGATTTCCTGGTCTTTCACGTTGGACGGCTGCTCGGCCACCATGCGATAGGTGTAAGGAGCGGTATCTGCTGCGTGAACCAGCGGAGCACTCAGGGCAAAAAGCATGACCAGGGCGGTTTTTTTCAGTTTCATCGCAACACTCCTACGGGGATCTGTTCAGGGATTCAGTGAGTGCTACTTTGCCGCTGCGGACAGTCGGCGCCATCGGCCAATCGGGGCTATTTGTCTATGCCGTTCGGCATATGACGTGCCCGTTTGCATGAAAAAACCACTTTCACAAACGCAAAAAAGCACATCCGGGGCAAAGGCCCCGGATGTGCTTCAAACACCAGACGTCCTGAATCAGCGGCTGACCTGATACTCAGGCTGCACTTCCGGCATGGCCGAAGAGTGGTGGTTGAGGATCTTCCACTGCCCGCCTACACGCTCGTACAGGAAGGTATAACGCGCCTGCACCTTGCTCTTCTTGCCATCGGCAGCGGTCAGGGTGAAGGTGTAGACACCGCTGTCCACAGCTGCATCTTTACCCAGACGGCGGATTTCACGGTAGTTGATCTCACCGACCGGCTTGAGGGCCAGGAAGTGATCGAAATAGTCCTTTATCTCTGCCGGAGTGGCGCGCACCTTGTTGGAAACTGTCGGTTGCAGTACGGCATTCGGCGCGTACAGGCTGACCACGGTCTGTGGGTTGCCGGTTTTCAGTGCGTTGTTCCAACGGTCAAACAAACCCGAGATTTCCTGGTCTTTCACGTTGGACGGCTGCTCGGCCACCATACGATAGGTATAAGGAGCAGTGTCTGCTGCGTGGACCAGCGGAGCACTCAAAGCAAAAAGCATGACCAGGGCGGTTTGTTTCAGTTTCATCGCAACACTCCTACAGGGCATCTGTTCAGGGATTCAGTGAGTGCTACTTTGCCGTTGCGAACCGCTTTCTCCATCGGCCAACCGGGGTTATTTTTCTATGCCAACCGGCAGATAGGCACCCCGCGCCATCACAGGTTTTAATGGCATCATGTTGTGCCCGCGCGGGCATGAACCCACGCCTGGAGTACGACACAGATGCAAAGCCCTCCACATGATCCAGCAAGTGCCCTGGCGATTCGCACACAATATCGCCAGTCACAAAGCCGTGCCGCACGCCTTCGCCTGCTGGTAGATACCGGACAGGAACTGACCCAGTTGCCTCCCGAAGCCATGCGCCAGCGCGTTTTGCAGCGAGCCTGTGCTTTCGTCGCCATGGACCACGGCCTGCTACTGGAATGGGGAAGCGACAATGTGGTGCGCACCACGGCCCTGCATGGCAGTGAAGAACGCCTGCGCAGCCTGGAAATCGTCGCCGACACTCTGGCCATCGGGCCGCAATGGCTGGAACGCGACCATGCCACGCTGCCCAATGTACTGACGCTGCCCCTGCGCGGGGCCGACGATGGCTCCTTTGGTACGCTGGTACTGGCCAACAGCGTGAATATCAGCGCCCCCGACAGCGAAGACATCGAGTCCCTGCAATTGCTCGCCACCCTGCTGGCGGCGCATCTGGAGAACAATCGCCTGCTCGAAGCACTGGTGGCGCGTGAGCGGACCATGTCCGAACTGGTCAATCAGTTGTTCACCGCCCAGGAAGACGAACGCAAGCGCATGGCCTATGACCTGCATGACGGGCTGGCACAGACCCTCGCCGGCCTGCATCAACGCCTGCAGGGTTTTGCCGGTCGCTGCCCCGAACTGCCAGAGCCGCTGGATAACGACCTGCGGGCAATCCTGACCCTGGCCCAGCACTGCGTCGGGGAAGGCCGGCAATTGATCAGCGGCCTGAGGCCAAGCGTTCTTGACGACTTCGGCCTGCTGCAAGCCGTCGACAAGGACGCCGACCGTCTACGCGAAGCCGGTATTAACGTACACTGGCGCTCACGCTCCATGACCCGCCTGCCCAGCCACCTGGAAATCGCCCTGTTTCGCATTGCCCAGGAAGGCATCAACAACATTCTCAAGCATGCCAATGCCGACAACGTGCAACTGGCGCTCGAGCTGCATGAAACCACTGCCTCGTTGCTGATCGAAGACAACGGCTGTGGCTTCATCATTGACCAGCAATCAAGGAACAACGGCGTCCAGAAGCTTGGACTGGTGGCAATGCAGGAGCGAGCCAGCCTTCTGGGTGGCCGACTGGTTTTTGTCAGCAGCCCGGAATCCGGCACACGGATACGCGCGACCGTCCCTCTCAACACAGACAAGGCAACACTATGACGAATACCTTGCGACTGGTCCTGGCAGACGACCATGAAGTGACCCGGACAGGATTCGTATCGCTCCTGGCTGGCCACCCGGAATTCGAGGTGATCGGTCAGGCTTCCGACGGCCAGCAGGCCATCGAATTGTGCGAGCAGATGCAGCCGGATATCGCGATCCTCGATATCCGCATGCCGGTCCTGAACGGCCTGGGTGCCGCGCGTATCCTCCAGCAGCGCATGCCCCAGCTCAAAGTGGTGATGTTCACCATGGACGACAGCACCGATCACCTGGAAGCCGCCATCAGTGCCGGTGCAGTGGGTTACCTGCTCAAGGACGCCAGCCGTGACGAAGTGATTGCCAGCCTGCAACGTGTCGCCCGAGGAGAAGAAGCCCTCAACAGCGCCGTCAGCGCCCGTCTGCTGCGGCGCATGACCGAACGCAACAGCAGCCGAGCCATCACCACCGAAGCCCTGACGCCCCGTGAGCGCCAGGTACTCGGGCTGGTGGCCAGCGGCTTCAGCAACCGTGAGATCGGCGAGAAACTCGGTATTACCGCTGGCACCGCCAAGGCACATGTGGAGAAAGTCATTGCCAAGCTCGGGGCCGCCGACCGGACCCAGGCGGCGGTGCGCGGCGTGGCTCTGGGCCTGGTAAGTCAGTCTACAGGCGACTGGAGGTAACCTTGCGCAACCTCAAACCCTGGGAAGACCTGTCGCTACGCGGCAAGGCACTGGTGGCGACTTCATTGCCCCTGGTCATGCTGATGTTTTCTCTGACATTCATCTATATCGCTGAACGCCAGACCACCCAGGCCGAAGAGGATGTACGCAGGGCGCTGCTGGTTCGCGGCGATATCCAGAGCGTTCACACCCAGCTCGCCGAAGCCGCTGCCAGCGTGCGCGGCTACCTGCAGACCCGTCAGGAAGACTTCCTGCCGGGCTATCTGAACGCCCAGACCCAGATCGGAGCCGCGCTGGACCGACTTCACACCAACGTGCGCGACGAACAGATGCGCGAACACCTCAAGGCCATTACGCTGCTGATCGAAAACAAGGTCGACGGCCTTGAAATGCTGCACAGCCTGAATCAGGAAGGAAAAGTCACGATTGCGGCCATCCTCATGGAGAACAAATTCATTCTCGATGAACTGCGCAGCCACCTGAATACCATGCGCGAGCGTGAAGACGCCGTACTGGCGGAGCGCACGGCAGTCGCTTCCGAAAACCGGGAACGCTTGTTCTGGGCAACGATTCTGGCCGCAGGCTCAGGCCTGCTGGGCGCCCTCCTGGCCATTGGGATACTGTGCAAAGGCATCGTGGCCCGGGTGCAACAGGTCCAAGGCAATGCACAGCGTCTGGTACAAGGCCATCCACTGCTGCCCCAGCCGCCGGAAAACGATGAAGTCGGTCAATTGGGCACTCGCCTGATGGAAGCCAGCCAATTGCTCGCCAAACGTGAACAGGCCCTGCGCGAAAACGAAGAGCACCTGCAACTGCTCACCGAGGGCGCCAAGGAATACGGGATCTTCGCTCTGGATACCAAGGGCAATGTCATCACCTGGAACACCGGGGCCGAACGCATCAAGGGCTACAGCGAGCAGGAAATCCTCGGCCAGCATTTCTCGTTGTTCTATCCGCCCGAAGAATGTCCGCGGCATCCTGATATGGCTCTTAGCGAGGCCACCCTCAAGGGTCACTACACGGAAGAAGGCTGGCGCTGCCGCAAGGATGGCAGCCGCTTCCTGGCCAGCGTGGTCATCACGGCCCAGTACGACAGCAGCAATGCCCTGCGAGGTTTCTCGAAGATCACCCGGGACATCACTGACCGCCGTGCGGCAGAAATGGCCTTGGGCACGGCCCGTGAAGAAGTGGAACGCGCCAGCCGTGCCAAAAGCGAGTTTCTTTCCCGCATGAAAGTGATGGTTTTCAACACCGACGACGACACCGACCACATGGACGCCGCCATCAGTGCCGGAGCGGTCGGTTATCTGCCCAGGGAAGCCTGCCGCGACGAAGTACTCGCCGGCCTGCAACCTGTGGCTTCTGGTGCCAAAACCCTCAGTAATGCACCGCTGCCTCGTCTGCCCGAAAGCAACAGCCAGCGCACCCTGATGACCGAAGCCCTGACGCCCCGTGAATGCCAGGTTCTGGGTCTGGTGGCCAGCGGCTGCAGCAACCGGGAAATCGGCGAAAAACTCGGCATCACCACGGGGACTGCCAAATCTCACGTGGAGAAGGTCATCGCCAAGCTCGGTGCCGCAGACCGGACACAGGCAGCGGTTCGTGGCCTGGCCCTGGGCCTGGTCAATCAGACATCCGGTGACTGGAGGTGAATTTGATCAACGTCACGCGCTGGGAAGACCTCCCGCTACGCGGCAAGGCATTGGTGGCTATTTCACTGCCACTGGTGATTCTGATGCTTTCCCTGGTGCTCATCTATATCGCCGAGCGCCAGACCACACAGGCTGAAGAAGATGTGCGCAGAGTGCTGCTGGTTCAGGGCGATATCCAGAGCGTTCACACCCAACTCGCCGAAGCGGCAGCCAGTGTGCGCGGTTACCTGCTGACCCGGCGAGAGGACTTTCTGCCGGGTTACCTGAACGCCGAGGCGCAGATCGAAGCAGCGCTGGATCGACTCAATACCAATGTGCGCGACCAACAGATGCGCGAACACCTCCAGGCCATCGCACCGCTGATCGAAACCAAGGTCGACGGACTGGAAACCCTGCGCAACCTGAGCAAAGAAGGCCAGGACACCATTTCGACCATCCTGATCGAGAACAAATACATTCTCGATGAGCTGCGCGACCGAATCCGCACCATGCGAGAACGCGAAGACACCTTGCTCGCGGAACGCACAACAGACGCCGCCGAGACACGCGCCCGTCTTCTGTGGTCGACGTTGCTGGCGGCAGGCTCGGGTGTATTTGGTGCCATCCTTGCCGTATTGATGCTCTCCAGAGGCATCGTGGCCAGGGTGCAGCAGGTGCAAGGCAACGCCCAGCGTCTCGCCCTTGGCCACCCGCTGCTGCCACAGCCGCCGGAAAACGATGAAGTCGGTCAACTGGGCACACGTCTGGTGGAGGCCGGTCAACTGCTGGCTGAACGCGAGCGGGCATTGCGCGAGAACGAAGAGCGCCTGCGTCTGATCATCGAAGGCGTCAAGGACTACGGGATATTCGCCCTGGATGCCAAAGGCTATGTCATCACCTGGAACGCCGGGGCCGAGCGCATCAAGGGCTATACCGAGCAGGAAATCCTCGGTCAGCACTTCTCCCTGTTCTATCTGCCGGAAGAATGCCCGCAACACCCCGACATGGCGCTGCAAGAAGCGACACTCCATGGCCGCTACATGGAAGAAGGCTGGCGCTGCCGCAAGGATGGCAGCCGTTTCTGGGCCAGCGTGGTCATCACCGCCCAATACGACAGCAGCGATGCCCTGCGCGGTTTTTCCAAGATCACCCGTGATATCACCGACCGCCGTGCTGCCGAAATCGCCCTTGGCACAGCCCGGGAAGAGGCTGAACGCGCCAGTCGCGCCAAGAGCGAGTTTCTTTCGCGCATGAGCCACGAACTTCGCACCCCCCTGAACTCCATTCTGGGCTTCGCTCAACTGCTGGACATGGATTCCAGCAATCACCAGAAACCTCAGGTCGGCCATATCCTGCGGGCCGGCCAGCATCTGCTGACGCTGATCAACGAAGTCCTGGACATTGCCCGGATCGAGGCAGGCCATCTGTCGCTCAACCTGGAGCCGGTGCTTTTGCCCGAGGTTCTTCAGGAAGCCTTGAGCCTGGTCTGGCCCATGGCCGCAGATGGCGGTATCCAGTTGGCCGAACTGCCGGAGCTGGCAAGCGACAGTGGTGTGATTGCCGACCGCCAGCGTCTGGTTCAGGTGCTGTTGAACCTGCTGTCCAACGCCATCAAATACAACCGCCCCAATGGGCTGGTGAGAATCGAGGTACAGCAGCAGGACGACCGGGTCACCATCAGCGTCATCGACACGGGCAAAGGCATTGCACTGGATCGACTCGATCAGTTGTTCAAACCCTTCGAGCGTCTTGAGGCCGACTCCAGCGTGGAAGGCACAGGCCTTGGCCTGGCATTGAGCAAAAGCCTGCTGGAAACCATGAACGGCAGCATGACCGTACACAGCACGCCGGGAGAAGGCTGCCGGTTCACCCTGGAATTACCTTATGCACAAGTGCACAAGGCAGAAGAAGCGCCGATTCGCCGGATCAGCGCGATGCCTGCCGAACCGCACCCTGCCCGCGTCGAGCATTACGGCAAAGTGCTGTGCATCGAAGACAACCTGTCGAGCATGGCACTGATCGAAACCCTGTTGCAGCGCAGGCCCGGCATTCAACTGCTGTCCAGCATGCAAGGGCAACTGGGGCTGGATCTCGCACGGCAACACGCGCCGCAATTGATTCTGCTGGATGTGAACCTGCCAGACCTTACGGGTCGCGATGTATTGAAGCGCCTGCGACAATCCCCCAGCACAGCCAACACGCCGGTGTTGATGATCACGGCCGACGCCAGTGACAAGACCCACCGCGAGTTGCGCCAGGCCGGAGCTACGGCAATCCTGACCAAACCCATCCAGGTGCCGGCGTTCCTCGCGCACCTGGACCAATACCTACCGGAGCCTTCATGAGCGGCGATTTCCGTATCCTGATTATCGATGACCAGCGGCCCAATCTTGAACTGATGGAGCAATTGCTCGCTCGCGAAGGCCTGACCAATGTATTGAGCAGCACCGAGCCGCTGAGAACGCTGGACCTGTTCAACAGCTTCGAGCCGGATCTGGTGATTCTCGACCTGCACATGCCGGAGTTCGACGGGTTTGCGGTGCTGGAGCAACTGAACAGGCGCATCCCGAGCAACGACTACATGCCGATCATGGTCCTGACCGCCGACGCCACTCGCGAAACCCGCCTGCGCGCCCTGGCCCTCGGCGCCCGGGACTTCATCAGCAAGCCACTGGATGCCCTGGAAACCATGCTGCGGATCTGGAACCTGCTGGAAACCCGCGCACTGTACAAAACCTTGCGCCAGTTATTGCCGCCGGAAAAGATCGAACTGCTGCGCCAGTATCGGGCACCGGCGCAGGCTTGAGTTCGATTACTTGATGAGAATGACCGGCACCGACACTTCGTGAATCACGCGGTTGGCGACCGAACCCAGCAGCAAACCACCGAAGCTGCCCAGGCCGCGAGTGCCCATCACCACAGTGTCGCAACCCAGTTGCGGCACAGCCAGCTTGACCTGATCGGCGACGTTGCCCAGATCCACGTGAGTCTGATGGGCAATATTTGCCTGCTTCAAGAGCACCACGGCCTCTGCAAGCACGCGATTGGCTTCATTGAAAAGCCCGGCTTTGACGCCCTCGATCATGTCCGGCGCCAGGTAGTCGCTATAGACGACCGGGCTGGCCTGCACGTTGAGCAAATGCACCTGCAGTGGTCGTGCAAGGTTGCCTGACAAACCGATGACGTACTCCAGCGCATGCTTCGAATGAGCCGAGCCGTCATAAGGAACCAGTACTTTGTGCATGACATCTCTCCTTGAATGGGTATGTATTCAACATAGTCCCCTTCAAGGCCAGCAACCATCGCAAAGGCGGCTTTGATTGATCCAGAGCAAATCTGGCGTGAATATTTTTGGCAGCCCGTCGCCAATGAATTCGCACAGGTATGTGTGTAGGGGGAGCGAATTCATTCGCGAAAAAAACAAACCACTAATGCCCCGCCAGAAACTCCGCCGCCTGATCCAGCAGCAACAAGGGTTTTTCCGCCTTGTGAATGTCGACTGACAGCAACTGCCGGAAACGTCGCGCTCCCGGAAAACCATGGGCCATGCCCAGGATATGCCGCGTGACATGGTGCATGGTGCCGCCGCTCTCGATATGCGCAGCAATATAAGGCCGCAACGCTTCCAGAGCCTCTGCACGACTGATGACCGGCGCGGTGCTGCCGAACAGTTGGCGATCCACTTCGGCCAGCAGATAGGGATTGTGATAAGCCTCACGCCCGAGCATCACGCCATCGAAGGTCTGCAAATGCTCCTGGCACTGCTCAAGGGTCTTGATCCCGCCATTGAGGATGATCTCCAGACCAGGAAAGTCCCTCTTCAACTGCGCAGCCACGTCATAGCGCAACGGCGGAATATCCCGGTTTTCCTTGGGCGAGAGCCCTTCCAGAATCGCGATACGGGCATGCACCGTAAAGCTGTTGCAACCCGCCTCATGAACCTTGCCGACGAAATCACACAACTCGGCGTAACTGTCCCGGCCATTGATCCCGATCCGGTGCTTCACCGTCACCGGAATCGCCACAGCGTCCTGCATGGACTTCACACAATCGGCCACCAGCTCGGGATGCCCCATCAGGCATGCGCCAATCATGTTGTTCTGCACCCGATCACTCGGGCAGCCCACATTCAGATTGACCTCGTCGTACCCCACCTCTTCAGCCATGCGGGCACAAGTCGCCAGATCCGCAGGATTACTCCCGCCAAGCTGCAAGGCCAGCGGATGCTCCGCCTCGTCGTAGCGCAGAAAACGCTCACGATCACCGTGGATCAATGCACCTGTGGTGACCATTTCGGTGTACAGCAGGGCATTCTTCGACAGGAGGCGCAGGAAATACCGGCAATGGCGGTCAGTCCAGTCCATCATCGGCGCAACGGAGAAGCGGCGGGATGGCGCAGGCTTCATGGGGCGGGCAGTTGAAGCAGTATTCACAGGTATATTCATCGGACGACTGGAACAGGACAGCGAATTCGGTACACCGAGCAGATCATGCCCGAGCGCAAAGGTTGCACAGTCTATCAGGAAGCATCAAGACTGCGGACGAAGCTTGAGACACACCAAGGGAACAACCAGCCCCAACCACGCTCAAATCCAGTCTGAACCCCTCTTCCATACCCCGAGCGTCATCTATTGCCTGCGAATGAGGAAAGCGCGTCATCAAACGTCGACATCATGGTCTGCGACCTTGAGTGGCAGGCAGCGCTCGGGTAATGTCATCCAACCGCACAGGACAGAGCACGCTAATGACTTCCAAGCTGGAACAACTCAAGAAATTCACAACTGTCGTCGCCGATACCGGTGATTTCGATGCCATTGCCCGCCTCAAGCCGGTAGACGCCACCACCAACCCTTCTCTTCTGCTCAAGGCGGCTTCCAGCGAAAGCAACGCTGAGCTGCTGGCCGAGGCGTTCAGTGGCAGCAAGGGTGATATCGGTCTGGCGTCTGACCGCTTCGCCGTTGCCATTGGTCGCAAGATTCTCGATGTCGTGCCAGGGCGCGTATCCACCGAGGTGGATGCACGGCTTTCCTTCGATACCCATGCGATGATCGAGCGTGGCGAGCGTCTGGCCAGTCTGTACGATGCAGCCGGTATTGGTCGCGACCGGATCCTGATCAAGCTGGCTTCCACCTGGGAAGGCATCAGGGCCGCCGAGAAGCTGGAGAAGGATGGCATCCAGACCAACCTGACCCTGCTGTTTTCTTTCGCTCAGGCCGTGGCCTGTGCCGAAGCCGGTGTGTTCCTGATTTCGCCGTTCGTGGGCCGTATCTACGACTGGTACAAGAAATCGTCGGGCCAGGAGTACACAGGTGCAGAAGATCCGGGCGTGCAGTCCGTAACCCGCATCTACAACTACTACAAAGCCAACGACTTCAAGACCGTGGTGATGGGGGCCAGCTTCCGTAACCTGAGCCAGATCGAACAACTGGCTGGTTGCGACCGCCTGACCATCAGCCCGGACCTGCTCAAGCAACTGGCAGAAGACAACGGCAGCCTGGAGCAGAAGCTCGCACCGGGCAACGCTGGCGAAGCCCGTCAGAGCCTGTCCGAGAAGGAGTTCCGCTGGGCCTCCAACGAAGATGCCATGGCCACGGAAAAACTGGCAGAAGGCATTCGTCAGTTCGCTCGCGACCAGGAAAAGCTCGAAGCATTGCTCGCCGCCAAGGCCTGAATGCACTAAAGGGCGGCCTCCTTGCGAGGGCCGCCCTTTTTATTGCCCGCTGTTCAGCGCGGCAAGTCTGCAGATTCGCTTATCGCTGCCCTTCGAGGGCATTGACCAGGTCATGGAAGGCTTCACGATTGGAGTCGTTCAAGCCCATCAGGATCTTGTGCGCTTCCAGCACCTTGGCCTTGACCACCTCTTCGCACTGATCCTGCGACGGCAGGTCGGTCAGGCATTCAGGGCGCGGGATGGGCCGATCGACGATGTTGAACACCTGATCGAAGCCCATCGACTGCAACAGCCGTGTGATGTCTTCATGGGTCGTCACGAGGGTTGGCAGCAACCCTACCTTTTGACGCGACAGGATCGACAGCTTGGCCAGGAGGCCCAGTGTCGTGCTGTCGATGCTGCGGGTTTCGGTCAAATCGATCACCACGGCCGAAAAATTCAGCGCAGTGAAGATTCTCTCGATCGTCGCATCCAAGGCCGAACACAGCGTCAAGCGCACTTCGCCCACGAACTTCAGTACGAAGGTGCCTTCCTGCTCGGCGAACTGGATTCTACCGGTACTCATTCAAGATTCCTGCGTAACACTAACAAGGCGATATCATCCGGCATCTCCCCTAGCGTAGCCAATTCAAAAACCTCCTGCAGTCCTTCCAGGCTTCCACCAGCAGTCTTCACCATTTGCGGCAAGACCGCTTCCTTTTCCTTGAGTGTATCACCGGGCAGAAGATCCAGTATGCCATCAGACAGCATCGTCAGACTGAAGGACTCGGGCAGTTCCAGTTCATGGTCCTGATAGGTCGCTTCGTTGAACAGCCCGACGGGAAGACCGCGACCCTGTAGATAGTGTGCTTCCCCGTCTGCAAACAGCACAGGTAGCGGCAGATGGCCACCGACGGCATAGGTCAGGATGCCGGTGTCTTCGTCGATAACCCCACCGACCATGGTCACGTGCTTGCCCAGCTTGCAGCTGATGAGGCCACGGTTGATGTGCGACAGCACGTCCGACGGCTTGAACTCAGGCAATGTGCCGCCGCGCTTGGACTCGAACAGCAGGCGCGTGGTCATGAACTTCAACAGCACCGTAATGAAAGCTGAAGACGCACCATGGCCCGAAACGTCAGCCAGATAGAACGCCACGCGCCGCTCATCGACACGGAAATAGTCCACGAAGTCGCCGGACAGATACAGTGACGGGATGATCTGGTGAGCGAACTGGAACTCGTCGATAGCCCAAGGCGTGGTCGGTAGCATGTTCATCTGCACCTGACGACCGGCATCCTGGTCTTCCTGCAGCAGATGAAGGCTCGCCTCCAGCTCGCGGTTGGCCGTTTCGAGCTTCTCGCGGTAGTTCTGGTTTTCCTGAAGCAGGCGGGCACGGTCCAGTGCGCGGTGCACGGAATGTTCGAGAACGGCGAGGTCTTCAAGCGGCTTGATCAGGTAGTCGGCAGCGCCAAGGCGCAAGGCCTCGACCGCATCGCTCATGACGCCCGCACCGGAAACGACAATGACCGGGGTCTGTGGAGAAAGCCCCGTCACCTGACGAATCAGCTCAAGACCTCCCATCTGGGGCATGCGCAGATCGCAAATGACCAGATCGGGCTTTTGCTGCTCGAATGTCTGTATTCCCTGCAGGCCATTACTCGCCTGGAGGACACTGAAGCCACTATCTTCCAGATAGGCGGCGAGACTCGCACGCACTACGTCGTCGTCATCGATAATCAGCAGTGTGGCACTGGTTTTTGGCATGTGGGCAAACGGCGCCAGATGAGGTTGTGTAGGCGGCCCGGACATGCCGGTACCTGCTTACTGGATTCGCTTCTAGCCTCTCTGCAACGGCAGGTCCGCACTCGGACCGGCAATCAGGTTTCAGAGGTGCCCTTCAAGGCGCAGACGGTACTCCCATCCGACGGGCGTTTCAAGCGTACGACCCTGCTCACTTTACGTCTTTACATCGCAAATCGCCGGGAGTTATAAGAACCTACTAATCAGCAACCAAAACGAAGGGCTAGACATGGGTCAAAATGATCGCAGCTACGAGGAGAAACGCGACTACATTCGCATGCGTATCGATGCAGATATCAACCTGCTCCATGCAGGTCAGGTAATTCCAGCCGTCTGCATCGACCTTTCCAGCACCGGAATGCAGGTCGAGGCACCGCGTTCCTTCAAGATCGGAGACAAACTCAGCGTCAGCATAGACTCTGACCACCCGGCACTCTCGGGACTGTCCGCCCAGACAGAAGTCGTCTGGCTGACAGATATCGAAGGCGGCGGGCAAAAGCTGGGACTTTCCATCATTTCGATGAATTGATTGCACCATCGCGTCCCGAAAAAGAAAAAAGGCGACCAAGGTCGCCTTCATTCATCAGGTCAACATTGAGTAACGATTAAAAATCGTCTTCGACCTGACCATCCTTGACCTTGAATTCGCGGTTCTGCAAATAGGCATTGCGGATGAAGGTGTATTTGTCACCGCTCACCATGCGCTCTGCCGACAGCAGGCTGGCGCGCATATCGATCAGGTCCGCAGCGCGCAGGCTATTGCGGGTTGGCACATGGTCGATGTAACGGTACGGTTCGGTGTAGGTATCCGGGTATTTGGCAATGGCATCACGCACAGTGCTCGGGCCGAACAGCGGCAGCACAACGTAAGGGCCACTGCTTACACCCCAGTACCCGAGGGTCTGGCCGAAATCCTCATCGTTGCGCTGCAAGCCCATGTGGGTGCCGACGTCGATGACGCCCAGCAGACCGAACGTGGTGTTGACGATAAGACGCGCAGTATCGACACCGGCAGCCTCAGGCTTGGCCTGCAGGATGTTGTTGGCCAGATTGCCCACATCGCCGATGTTGTTGAAAAAGTTGTGTACGCCGTCTTCGACGAATTGCGGAGCTATGTATTGATAGCCCTGCGCAATAGGCTTGAGGGTGTAGGTGTCGAGGGTGTCGTTGAAACGGAAAATGACGCGATTGACACTCTCCCAAGGATCTTCTTCGGCCGCCTGTGCCGCCATCGGAACGAAGGCAACTCCCACACATACACACAACCGAGCCAGACGCCCGGCAAAGCCTGCACCGATCACGGGCATAGCTGAAACTCCTGATCAAGATGATGACGCGCGACTGCGAGCCCATACGCAAGGATTGGCAGTATAAAGCGTTCCGCCAGAAATAAGTCAGTTCTGTCAGTCCGCCGACAGTTTAAACACAGTCACCGGACATTCATCCGAATGTCACAAAAGCCCGGTAGCGTTCATGAATATTTCAGAGACATTACCATGCTCGCGCCGGTTGCCAACTCCCTGCCTGACTTCCCTGCCCTGCTGTTCGGCCTCAGCGGCTGCCTGGTGGACTTTGGTGCGCAGGCAGGCATCAAGGCCCAGGAACCGGACTTCGCCCTCGCGACGCCCGGCGCCATCGACATTCTGCAAACCCTGAGCCGCCAGGGCATGCCTTGCGCCTGGATCGATGAACTGCCCGAAAACCTGAGTCATGCACTGGCTGCGACTGTCAGCGAATGGGTCACGGCGGCTCCACGCCCGAACGCAAAATGGCCAGCTCCCGACGCCTGCTGGCTGGCCCTGATGGCGCTGAAAGTGAATCAGCTTGAGGGTTGCGTGCTGATAAGCGGCGACCCGCGCCTGCTGCAATCGGGGCTGAATGCCGGACTCTGGACCATCGGCCTGGCATCCTGCGGGCCGTTGTGCGGCCTCTCCCCTGCGCAATGGCAAGCACTGAGCGACAGCGAACGCGAACAACGCCGCGCCCACGCCACCCTCAAGCTTTACGCTCAGGGCGTGCATTCGGTCATCGATCATCTGGGTGAGCTGGAGTCCTGCCTTGCTGATATCGCCCTTCGCCGCAGCAAGGGTGAAAAGCCCTGATACACATCATGCAGGCAAGTCCTGAGTGGATTAGTCTTAATGCATCACGGACCTTTCGCTCAATGCGAGAGTCCATGAAGCAGACTTATCAACAAAGGAGCACGCCATGCCTGCCCGCGAACTGCAAGAACAACTCAATACCCTGCGCGAGCAACTGGAGCACAATCCGCCGTTGTCCGAAGCCGAGCGTGACAATCTCCGTGAACTGATGGAACAGATTGAAACAAAGATCCAGCTGGAAAGCATGACTCAGGACGCCAGCCTGGCCGATGGCGTCAATCTCGCGGTAGAACGCTTCGAGCTGGAGCATCCTGCCATTGCCGGGACCCTGCGCAATATCGTGCAGACCCTGGGCAACATCGGGATCTGACTGCGTGTACAAAAAAGCCCGTCAAATGACGGGCTTCTCTGCTTACTGGCGCGCCAGTCGACGGTTATCGACCTGCAACGTTTCAGTACTGCGATACGGATTGATATCCAGCCCGCCACGGCGCACATAGCGCGCATAAACCGTCAGCCGCTCAGGCTTGAGCAAACGCTGCAGGTCGAGAAAGATCCGCTCCACGCATTGCTCATGGAAGTCCGAATGCTGGCGGAAGCTGACGATGTAAGCCAGCAGGCTCGCATGATCCAGCGCCGCACCACGGTACTCCACTACCACACTGCCCCAGTCAGGCTGGCTGGTCACGGGACAGTTGGACTTGAGCAAGTGACTGTGCAGGCTCTCCTCGATGACACGGGAATCGTCGCAGCGCAGCAACTCGGGTTGCGGATGGTCATAGCTGTCGATGCTGACATCCAGATCGTCGATACAGGCTCCCGGCAAGCTGGCCACACCTTCGCTCTCGATCTCGGCCAGACGGCTGATACGCACACCTACAGGCTTGCCCGCCGCTGCCGACAGGTCCTTTTCAAGGGTCGCCTGCAACTGCTCAGTGCTCTCGAAGGAGGTCTGGTTCAGCGAGTTGAGGTAGAGCTTGAAGGACTTGGACTCGATGATATTGGGCGAGTCAGCCGGGATGCTGAACTCGGCAATGGCCACCACCGGCTTGCCCGACGGTAGTAGCCAGGACAGCTCATAGCAATTCCAGAAATCAACACCCTGATAAGGCAACGTCTGAGCCGTCAGCCCCAGCTCGGCCCACTTCGCAGCGCGCGGAATCGGGAACAACAGGGATGGCGTGTAGGTGGCGATGTACTCACTGGACTTGCCCAGCGGAGAGTGTTCGGCTGCGGGATGCATGGCGATACCTGGAATCTCATGAATTAACCCGGCAAGTTTATAGGGTTTGCACCGGGCTTTCAGCTTTGACGCCTGCGCGCACTGTGACGCCCGTGCAGCAATGAATTCATTGCTGCACGGTATCGGTCATTCGTACCGCAGTGCATGAGCCGGCTGCACCTGGGCGGCGCGCCATGCGGGGTAGATGGTTGCCAGGAAACTCAGGATGAAACCGGCACTGCAGATCAGCACCACGTCCCCCCCCTGCAACTCCGAAGGCAGGTTGCTGATGAAATACACATCGGAACTGAAGACGTGCTGGCCGCTGACCCGCTCGAACCAGCCCACCAGACTGCTGACGTTCAGCGCAGCAATCACGCCCAGCACGCCGCCGATCAGGGTGCCGACGATACCGATCACCGTGCCCTGAACCATGAAGATCGCCATGATCTGACGCGGCGTGGCACCGATGGTGCGCAGGATGGCGATATCCGCGCCCTTGTCGTTCACCACCATGATCAGGGTCGCAATGATGTTGAACGCCGCCACGGCGACGATCATCAGCAGCAACAGGCCGATCATGGTCTTTTCCATTTTCATCGCACTGAACAGGCTGCCCTGGGTGTGGGTCCAGTCATCGGCACGATAATCGGCGCCCAGGCTCGAAGCGATGGCAGTGGAAACCTGCGGCGCCTTGTACAGATCCTTCAACGCCAGGCGCACGCCCTGCACCTGATCGGGCTGCCAGCGTTGCATCTGCGCGGCGTCGGCAATGTTGATCAGCGCCATGGAGCCATCCAGTTCGGCTCCCACCTTGAACACGCCTACTACGGTCAGGCGTTGCATGCGCGGCGTGATACCGCCCGGTGCGCTGCTGACTTCAGGCACGATCAGGGTCAGCTTGTCGCCCACGCTCAAGCGAAAGCGACGAGCCGTGATCTCGCCCAGCACCACGCCGAACTCGCCCGGCTTCAGGTCCTGCAGGTTGCCGCGAATGATGTGCCTGGTCACGATGGAAACCTGATGCTCAAGCGCAGGATCGATACCGCTGACCTGGATCGGCTGCATGGAGCCCTTATAGGACAGCATGCCTTCCATCTCGGTGATTGGCACGGCTGCCGTGACTTCCGGGTTCTTCAGGGACGCTTCTGCCAGGGATTTCCAGTCATCCACCGGCTTGACGCCAGCGATCATCGCATGGGGCACCATGCCGAGGATCCGTGAACTCATTTCACGCTGGAAACCGTTCATGACCGACAACACCACGATCATCGCCAGCACGCCCAGCGCCAGACCGATCATCGAGGTCATCGAGATGAACGAGATAAAGCTTTTACGACGCTTTGCGCGGGTATAGCGCGCGCCGATGAAAATGGATAACGGTCTGAACATTCGCGGAGCACCGTAGAAAAAGGTAAAGACCCCGACGCGATGACTTGCGCCGGGGCGGGTCAATCAGCCAGCGACCAGGCGACCGTCTTCCAGGCGCAGGATGCGGTCCATCTGCCGTGCCAGGTTCATATCGTGGGTCACCACCAGAAACGCAGTACGCGACGAAGTGCTCAGCTCACGCATCAGGTCCTGAATACCCTGGGCCGTGTGATGATCGAGGTTGCCGGTGGGTTCATCGAGCATCACCAGCCCTGGCTGGTTGACCAGCGCACGAGCAATCGCCACACGCTGACGCTCACCGCCGGACAACTCCGATGGCTTGTGCGCCAGCCGATGCCCCAGACCTACACGTTCCAGCAAAGCCGTAGCACGCTGGCGCGCTTCGGGAATCGGTGTGCTGCCGATCAGCAGCGGCATGCAGACGTTCTCCAGCGCGGTGAACTCGGGCAACAGGTGGTGGAACTGGTAGACGAAACCCAGCGCCCGGTTACGCAGCAGGCCACGGGCCTTTTCATTCAGCGCCGACAGCTCTTCCCCGGCCAGCCAGACGCTGCCCTCGGTAGGTGTATCCAGGCCACCAAGCAGGTTGAGCAAGGTACTTTTGCCCGAGCCCGAACTGCCGACAATCGCCACACGCTCACCCGGATGCAACTCAAGCTGCAGGCCGGACAGCACCACGACAGACTCCGGACCTTCCTCGTAGGACTTACCCAGGTTGCGGCAACTCAATACAGCTTTATCTAACATGCCCGACTCACTCATAACGTAACGCCTCCGCAGGCTGGGTGCGCGCCGCACGCCAGGCTGGATACAGGGTGGCGAGGAAACTCAGGGCCAACGCAGCACCGCAGACCTGGAACACATCCTGGGCCATCAGTTGCGAAGGCAGATAATCGATGAAGTACACGTCGGCGTTGAGGAACTTGTGGCCCATCAGGCCTTCAAGCGCCGAAATCGCCGAGCTGACATTGAGCGCCGCCACAATACCCACCGCCGCGCCGATCAGCGTACCGACCACACCGATCACAGAGCCCTGCACCATGAAGATGGCCATGATCTGTCTCGGGGTCGCGCCCAGGGTGCGCAGGATGGCGATATCGCCTTTCTTGTCGTTGACCACCATGACCAGCGTAGAAATGATGTTGAACGCCGCCACCGCAACGATCAGCAGCAACAGCAGGCCGATCATGGCTTTTTCCATACGGATCGCCTGATACAGGTTGCCGTGGGTGCGGGTCCAGTCGCGGGAGTAGAAGTTGTTCTCGCCCAGCTTCTGGGCAATTTCCCATGACGTGCGGGGAGCAGCGAACAAGTCATCGAACTTCAGGCGCAGGCCCTGGACCTGATCCGGCTTCCAGCGATGCAGACGCCCCAGATCCTCGAGGTTGGTCAGGCCCAGATAGCCGTCCAGCTCACCGGCGCCGACGTGAAAAATGCCGACCACTTCAAAACGCTTCATGCGCGGAAACATGCCCGCAGGCGTGACCGTGACTTCTGGAGCAACGAAGGTCAGCTTGTCGCCAATGCCGACACCCAGCTTGGTGGCGGCCTTGTCGCCGATCACGATGCCGAAACTGCCGGGCGCAAGGCTGTCGAGCTTCCCCTGTTTCACAAAGTTGTCGATGATCGAAACCTTGCGCTCCTGAGTCGGGTCAATACCGTTAAGCAGCACCTTCTGGACCTTGCCGTCGTTGGTCAGCAAACCCTGCATCTGGGTGAATGGCGCAACCGCCAGCACCTGCGGGTTTTCCTGGACTTTGGCAGCCAGGCCCTGCCAGCTGGCAATGGGCTCGCCCGATTCGATGGTGGCGTGAGGCACCATGCCCAGCACGCGGGTGCGCATTTCGTGATCGAAACCATTCATGACCGATAACACGACTATCATCACCACTACGCCCAGGGCGAGGCCGATGATGGACGTCAGGGAGATGAAGGAAACAAAATGATTACGTCGTTTCGCACGGGTGTAGCGCGTGCCGATAAATACAAAAAGAGGTCTGAACATGTAGGAATTGTTCGCAGGAATGGGGTCGTCCGTGTGGCGGGCCTTGACGTGCAGCTTTACACTCGAAACTCTCTGACCACAGCAGCTACCATGGGTTCGCCATGTCGACACTAGATGAAGAAGAACGCCGCGAATACTACCGTATCGAAGACAGCGTCGCACTGGAAATTAACCCCCTGTCTCAGGCCGACCAGGCCAGTCAGGAAGCCATGCGCGACACGTCGGTCCTGTTCGATCTGCTCAGCGAACTGCATGTCAGCGAGTTCGAATCCCAGCACCTGCTGCGTCAGCTCGACGAGCGTGACCGGGTGCTCAACAGCTTTCTCAAGTCGCTGAACAAGCGTATCGACCTGCTGGGCCGGGTTGTTGCCCATACCGCGCTGGGCAAGCTTGGCGCACCGCAGCCGGTAAAGCTTTCCGAAGGTGGCCTGCTGTTCACCTCAAACCAGAGCTACACCCTCGGCGAAAAACTGTCGATCAAGATGGTGCTGATGCCCCAGGCTTCAGGCCTGATGCTGAGCGCCACTGTCATTCACTGTAACACTCTGGAAAACGGCGAATTCGATGTAGGCACCGAATTCGTGGACCTGCCGGACGCCCAGCGCCAGTTGCTCGCACGCCATGTGCTGCAACGCCAGGCCCAGCAACGTCGTCAGGCGCTTGAACAAGGCAGCTTGCCCAAGGCCTGAGCCCGCTGCCTTGCACACATCACATTCATGTAATTGGCGCCTTCAAGGCCAGGAGTAATTGTGACGCTTATCTACGGCCACCGCGGCGCCAAGGGCGAAGCACCGGAAAACACCCTGACCAGCTTTCAGGAATGCCTCAAGCACGGCGTACGCCGTTGCGAACTGGATCTGCATTTGTCTCGCGACGGGGAGCTGATGGTCATTCACGACCCGACCCTCAAGCGCACCACGGATCGGCGCGGCAAGGTCAACGAACATCTGGCCGCCGACCTTGTGACCTACGACGCTCGCAAGGGCGGCCCCGGCTGGGTTTCGCCCTGCCCGATCCCGCATCTGGAAGAACTGTTCGAGAAATGCGACTTCGAGCACTGGCAACTGGAAGTCAAAAGCGCTTCACGCAATCGCGCCGCCAATACCGTGCTGGCGATTCGTGAACTGGCTCAGCGCCATGGCTTGCTGGACAAGGTGACGATCACCTCAAGCTCTCGGGAAGTGCTCCGCGCCGCCGTGGAGCTGACGCCGGACATCAGCCGTGGGCTGGTCGCCGAATACGCCTGGCTCGACCCGTTGAAGGTCGCCCAGAGCTACGGCTGCGAGATCCTGGCCTTGAACTGGACGCTGTGTACCCCGGAGCGTTTGCAGAAAGCGCAACGTCAGGGTTTGCATGTGTCGGTATGGACCGTCAACGAACCTGCGCTGATGCGCAGGCTCGCCGACTTCGGCGTAGACAGCCTGATTACAGACTTTCCCGGTTTGGCCAGCGCCACCCTCGAGAATCGCTGAAATCGGTCTCCCCGGCCGGCTCAGGCCACCGGCCGGAGCCGCTTAAAAAAGCCGGTTCAGACCATCGTAGGCCGCTACCCGATAGGCTTCGGCCATGGTCGGGTAGTTGAAGGTGGTGTTGACGAAATACTTGATCGTATTCGCAGCACCCTCCTGGTTCATGATCGCCTGACCGATGTGTACGATCTCCGAAGCCTGGTCACCAAAGCAGTGAACGCCCAGGACTTCCAGGGTTTCGCGATGGAACAGGATCTTCAGCATGCCGACCCGCTCACCGGAAATCTGCGCACGGGCCATGCCCTTGAAGAACGCCTTGCCCACTTCGTAAGGCACACGCGCCTGAGTCAGTTCATGCTCGTTCTTGCCGATCGAGCTGATCTCGGGAATCGTGTAGATCCCGGTCGGCACGTCGTTGACATAACGCCAGCTGCCGTTGTCCACCAGACTGCCCGCTGCCGAACGACCCTGGTCATAGGCGGCGCTCGCAAGGCTCGGCCAGCCGATGACATCGCCTGCGCCGTAGACATTCGGAACGCTGGTGCGATAGCTCTCGTCGACTTCGATCTGGCCACGACCGTTGGCCTTGAGGCCGATGTTTTCCAACCCCAGCTTGTCGGTGTTGCCGGTGCGACCATTACACCAGAGCAAGGCGTCGGCCTTGATCTTCTTGCCGGACTTGAGGTGCAGGATCACACCGTTATCCAGGCCTTCGACCTTTTCGTATTCTTCGTTATGGCGAACCATGACGTTGTTGTTGCTGAAGTGATAACTCAGCGCCTGGGAAATTTCCGAATCCAGGAAGCTCAGCAATTGATCGCGGTTGTCCACCAGCTCGACCAGCACACCCAGGCCACTGAAGATCGAGGCGTATTCACAGCCGATCACGCCAGCACCATAGATGATCAGCTTGCGCGGGGTATGACCCAGGCTGAGGATGGTGTCGCTGTCATAGATACGCTTGTGATTGAAGTCGATATCGGCAGGGCGATAAGGGCGCGAACCGGTGGCGATGATGACCTGGTTGGCCACCAGCTTTTCGACGACGCCGTTGGCGCATACCACGTCGATGCTGTTTTCGTCGGAGAAACTGCCGGTGCCGAAGAACACATCCACACGGTTGCGGGCGTAGTAGCCGGTACGCGAGGCCACTTGCTTGGAAATGACGATTTCAGCGTTCTTCAATACATCCGGAAACGAAAACCAGCGCGGCTCGCCAATGGCCCGGAACATCGGGTTGGTGTTGAAGTGGATGATCTGCTTGACCGCATGACGCAATGCCTTGGAAGGAATCGTGCCCAGGTGAGTGCAGTTGCCGCCGACCTGCCGACGACTGTCGACCATCGCAACCTTGCGCCCCGCCTTGGCGGCATTCATTGCCGCTCCTTCTCCGGCTGGGCCGGAACCCAGTACCACTACGTCGTAGTTGTAGACAGCCATGCGTACTCCTTTAGAACATACCGAGGCGCCACTCTGGCATCTCTGGCTAAATCACGGGGCCCAGTCTAGCGCTGCACCAAGGGGGCGAACATTACCCCTTGGTCGCGTTGAAGGCCACTCTTGTCTGCAATCGATCATTCAGGCTCACTGCGCCTGCACAGCACATAGCTGATCGAACGCCGGGTTGCTGCGAATGATAAAGCGCTTATCGGCACGAATCACAAAAAAAGCAGCAATTTGATGCTGTTGTGCGTAATCCCAGCCTCGCTTCGGCCCCAGAATCAACAGCAGTGTGGACAAGCCATCGGCCATCAGCGCCGAAGGATGAATCACTGTCACCGATGCCAGGTCATGACTCACCGGCGCTCCGCTCAGCGCATCGAGAGTATGGGAATAGCGATGCCCTTCATACTCGAAGTAATGGCGATAATCACCGGACGTCGAAACACCACAACCGTCCAGGGCAAAGATCTTCTGCGCGATCTGCTGATCGTCACGAGGGGCTTCTAGGGCAACCCGCCACGCCGAACCATCGGGCTTGCGCCCTTTTACCTTCAGTTCGCCGGTGACCTGCACCATATAGTCATGTACGCCCAGTTCATCGAGCCGTGCAGCAATGCGGTCCACCGTATGGCCGGCAGCCATGCTGCTCAGGTCTATCTCAACGTCGGAATCCTTGCACAAGCGCCGGTTATCGATGCTCAGGCGTCGATAACCCACTCGCTCACGAGCCCGGGCCAGTTCCCGTGCCGTCGGCACCTGCTGGACGCGGGACTGGGGGCCGAAGCCCCACAGATTCATCAAGGGCAGGACCGTCAGGTCGAAAGCGCCTTGCGTTTCACGGGACAGATGCTCGCCGACGCGCACCAGATCCAGCACCGCAGGCGGCATGACCTGGCATTGACCGGCCGCCATGACATTGAATCGCTCGATATCCGAGTCGCTGCGCCAGGTGGACATCTGCTGATCCACCTCGGCCAGGATCGCCTCGACCTCAGGCTGGACAACACGTATATCGGGCTGGCCCGGATGGCGCACATAGCTGACCGAATAACCGCTGCCCATGGTCGGCCCACCAAAGTTCTGCAAGACAGGCCCGGAATCACAACCGGCCATGACACCGGAAAAAAGCACAAACACCACCCGGCCCAGCCACACCCTCATGGAGCCAGCACCAGAAACAGGCGCTGGGCGGTGTCCTTGCCGATAGCACTGCGATAGATATTGACCACGTCCTTGGCCCCTCCCGAATTTCTGATCAGTGACTTGTAACCGATCATCCGCTGCTCGGGCAATTTCAGATGAGCCGCCGTGAATGCCTGCGCAGCATCGGTTTCGTTTCGATAATGAAAATGCGCCCACCAGAGCAAGCGATTGTCCTTGTCACGAATGGCATATTCCTGAAGAAAGTCATCACGCCTGGCACCCGACATGTTTTTCCTGCCGTCGAAAGAGGAAATGTTGATTTCGCCCTGTCGATGCAGATAGCTGATGCGGGCGGCTGTCGGTGGCTGCGCCTTGATCATCGAGATACGCAGGCTGCGACCCTCGGCAATCAAACGGGCAGCGGCATCACGCAATTGCCCCGCACTTTCGCTCAATTGCCCGGACAGGTTTTCCGATGTCGCCGCGCTATCGGTCATTTGCTCGGCAAGGGCCGTCAACTTGCCAGCCCTCATGACAAGGATATCTTCGATGTCTTCAGGCTCGTACGCTCGTGTCGCTTGCAGACGAGCCTTTTCGAGTGCGGGCTCCACCTCCAGCAGCAATGCCCGGGCACGTCTTTGCAGTTCACCTGCCGATGTCGGCCGCACACCGGGCGTCGGCTTTTCAGGTTTGATGGTCTGGATTTCCACCCACTCGCCATCGGCATGCCGATGCCACGAGCTGATGACCTGGCCAGTCTGCGTATTCATGATGTCGGCGACTTCGCCGGTAAAATCCTTCTCATTGCGACGTACATGCCCGACAAGGGAACGATGACTGCGCGTCCTGATGACTCGCTTGTAGGGCTGCTCGACCCGTGGCACATATTCAACCATCGCAGGCGGAGGCTCGACGTTTTCCTGAATCAACTTCGCCAGTTGGGCTTGAGTTCTCTCGCACAGCGCATTCAACTCGGTCCTGAAGTTCTCGAGGTACTGGACTTGATCATCCGCGAACAAACCGACATCAACGTCGTCAGCAATCCCCTTGGCCTTGTGGTACTCGCGCAAGACACTTTCCAGAACATCGATTCGCTCGGTCAATGAATAGTCGTTGGGCCTTTCAAGCTCTGCATGAGAAGCGAACGCGCCATTGAGCCCCATGTCATTACGCAACTCCTTGAAAGGGCGAAACTCTTCATTGATCTCGATGTGCTCCTTACTGAAACACAGCTCCAGGTACGACATCATGTGCTGGAATTGCCACTCCAGACCAGAGAACAGCTTGCCTTGATACAGAGTCGTAACCTGCTTGCGCCAATACTCTTCGCCCACCTTGGGCACTGCGCGCAGTTTCTCCCAGAGCGATTCGCGAATCTGCGACCAGTGCATGCCTTTTTCCTGCCTGCTCAGCAGCGACTTGAACATATTCAGATAGGTTTCGATGTTCTCATCCGAAACCACGCTTCCGGTCTTGGCCATTTTCGCAATTTCGGTATTGGCAACAATGCCGTTTTCAGCCGCCAGTCGGCCTTCCAGAAACTCCAGATAAATCGTGACCCGTGCAATATCCTGCGCCATCTGCCGCTCAGGAGGTCGATCCCCGACTCTCAACTGCTCCCACAGGCTCATCCGCTGCTTCAATAGCTCGACCTCATCGCCCATTGCCCCTTCGAGACGGTCGAAAAAAAGCTGTCGCACCTCACCGGTGGCCGTATTCAGATGCGTGTTGTAGCCCGTGATCCTGGTCACCAGATCCGTTTCACGCACATCAAGTTCTGCCAGACTCTGATTGATACGGACCAGGTTTTCTGCATTTTGCTGAGCCAGCTTGCGAATGTTTTTCTTAGGCCCGCCACCGCGCAGATGCAGTGACAAGTCCAGGTGCCAGCCTTGACCATCGTGCCTGAGCCACGGACCGGGCACCGATGGATTGTCGGGGCGTACGACTCGTACTCCATCCTCTTCGACCGTCACCCGAAACAGGTCGCTGCCGACTCTTGCCAGCCAGAGGCCATTGAAGCTGTAGAGACCGGCATTCGCTCCCGAGGCAATGGGTTCTCCGGTAACCGTTGCAGGCCAGACCTTGAATTTTTCCAGCTCAAGACGCTGCGCCCCGCTGAGCCGGCTGCCGGGTTGCGACCAGGAAAAATCGAGAGCCGTCCAGGTATCGCTCAGCGGAATGCCAGCAATGGAAGGAGCCTGACGAACGATTACAGGGTCGGCCGCCACAATCGGCTCCGCCATCATCCGATTGCCTGCAATCATGTTCACGGACGCCAGGGTATTGGGAGAAATCCCGGAATGCAGCAATACCAGCGAGATATTGAGCAGCAACTCGGCAAGCTGTGCCGCCCCCCCTTCATCTGCCGAAACCGGCCTGGCAAGTTGCTGGTTGATACCGGACAACAATTGCGCGAGCCACAAGGCATTGGCAACCGGCCCGCTGAACAGCGGCAACACCGTATTAAGCACCAACCAGCCGCCTTCCTTGAACAACGCCCAGCGGCTTTCAGCGTTGGAAACAGCGTTGCGGTCTGCCAGTTCGATCAGCGCCCGGGCATTGGCCTTGAAAAGACCGGACATGATGTCTCCCTTGAGTACATCCGTACCGAGCACGGCTGGCAGGGGTTTTTCCAGCGGCGCGAAATCCGAACCCTGGCCAAACCAGATGATGTGCGGTTCATCGAAACCGCCACTGGCATAAACCGGACGCGCATTGTCACTCAGCCAGACCAGTATGTCGTTTTGCAAGGCTCCGGGTTGTCTGACCGCCGCCAGCAGCGCCGACCAACTGGCAAACTCGGTCAGTGGCTTACGGGCAAAAGGCCGATAAAGCACATGCGGGCCGACAGCCGTGTCCAGCGGGCCTATCACGAACATATTGCCCACCACATCCGGCTGATGGCCCGGCTGACGAACGAAAGCCAATGGTCGCAGGACTATGGGCTGAATGCCCACACGCCGCTCGGACACGATCGTCTGCATGATGGCGCAGACCGATTGATAACCCTTCTGACTCAGTTCGCCCTTGATCTTCTGCTCAAGCGCCTGCAAAGGCAGTTGCAGACGCAATTGACCGGTAAACAAAGCCTCACGCCGTTGCGCCTCGGCGGCGTCAGTCACCAGGTAGCGCTTGAGCAGATCCGGGTAGACCTGGCCGATATCGACCCGCACGGTGAGTTCTTTCAGATAATCCGCCGTCAGCCAGTGCGGCAATGGCTTGCCATCGGTACGCTGGACCTTGATTTCCCCTGCCGGGAGCCCGGAGAGGTTTTCAAGGGCAAACTCGGGAAATGTCATGAGCACCGGATCAACGCTACCCGTTGCAAAAGGCTGTCCTCCTGCCGGCACTGCGGCGGCAGTGACCTTATCGA
Source organism: Pseudomonas sp. Irchel 3A18 (assembly GCF_900187465.1). Taxonomy (NCBI): domain Bacteria; kingdom Pseudomonadati; phylum Pseudomonadota; class Gammaproteobacteria; order Pseudomonadales; family Pseudomonadaceae; genus Pseudomonas; species Pseudomonas sp. Irchel 3A18. The sequence continues at coordinate 293,237 of NZ_FYDI01000001.1, read as the reverse complement.
CCCGCACTTGAATCTGATGGGGCAGAAAGTCCACTCTATCAAGGTGATCCTGAGCAATGGCGACAGCCAGAGAGCGGGATGCAAACTCAAGAATAGGCGGCAGCCCTTCATTGAAGGACTTGCCTCTGGAACGCTTCTGGGTCACCGCCAGGGCACTCATCAAACGGCTGTAAGCGTTGCGATCCGCTTCTTGCGCGTTTTTCATCCACAGTGGCAAACGGTCTATGCCCAACGCCGGGGGTTGACCGGGCGCCAGATCGGTCGACTCGAAGAGCGCGCACACATCGGTCAGTGCCGCCAGTAAATGCTCCAGACGATCCAGATCGTAGGCCTGGCTACTCTTGAGGCCCTGTATGCCCACCAACTGGTTTTCCAGCAATGCCATGGCCAGAACACTGAAAATATCGTCTTCGGGCTCATGAGCGGTCCACTGTACGTCCAGTTGCCCGCTCTGATCATCCAGCAGATGCGCCAGACTTCGCTCCCAGGCACTGATCGTCGACCAGCTCTGGCAGCGCCCCGACAACTGATACATTAAGACCTGCTCGCTGCCCTTGGCACCGTTGAACATGACCAGGGTCGGCAGTATCACCGACTCGGCATCCGGCCCGTTGATCTGCAGACGAACAATACAAGTGCGTGGCAACGGCCGCTTTACAGCCAATCGTTCGCGCTCGGCCTTTTCCGGAAAAAGAGCAACATCGTGCAACCAGGCACGAGCCGTGGACTCTTCGGGCCGCGCAGACGTTGCGCCCAGTTCATCGAGCAATGCCTGCTTGATCTTGAACGCCAGCCAGTCCCAACGACTGCTGCAATCGACACGCTCGCCACTGCACTCGCTCCAGTAATTGACCAGTGCCTGCTTCAGGTTCTCGAACAAACCGAGCGCCAATCGATTTACCAGCGCACCGATGGCGGCCATGTCTACCGGCAATGGACCTGAAGCCCCCAGCAGAACATTCAGCGCGTTGGTCCACTTCACGCTGGACTGAGCCGAGAAATGTTCCAGCAGGCAATCGATAAGGTCCCGAGACTCGCCCAGGGCAGACGATGAGGTGGCGACTGCGATCGGGGTATGGGAAACGACCGCAACCTGCGGATCGATGTGCAGCGCTGGATAAAGCTCACGCAACCCCTGACGCAAGGTGGCGGTAGCAACTGCGCGCAAGGTAGGCCGCGCTGCAAATTGTTCTGCAACATCGAATGCAATAGTCATATGAAATCCAGCTCACTTGTTTGAATGGCTGCCCTTCAAGCCAAAAGCCCGGGCGCTATCTCAATGAGCTAAAGCCATATGCACCCTTCGCGAGGCATAAACAAATACCGCGTGCAGTCATTACCCAGCATCCACTGCAAAACGACTGCTGCGTGACATGAAGCTGTTTTAGGTCTAATTTACACATGCAGTTACAATTATGCTGAGGACGCGGGCTTGAGCCTTCGCCACTGCAAAGCAGGACATAAATACAACGATCCCCGAGCTAGACAGCCTAAGCGAGTATTTTCCAATGGCCTCAAACACAGGCAAAGGCAAAGCGATTTTTCGCGTTGTCAGCGGTAATTTCCTTGAAATGTTCGACTTCATGGTCTATGGCTTTTACGCCACGGCCATCGCCAAGACCTTCTTCCCTGCCGACAGCGCATTCGCTTCGTTGATGCTTTCGCTGGCCACTTTTGGTGCTGGCTTCCTGATGCGCCCGCTGGGTGCGATTTTCCTGGGTGCGTACATTGACCGTCACGGCCGCCGCAAAGGGCTGATCATCACTCTGGCGCTGATGGCACTCGGCACCGTTCTGATCGCCTGCGTGCCGGGTTACGCAACCCTGGGCGTTGCCGCGCCGTTACTGGTTCTGCTTGGCCGCCTGCTGCAAGGCTTCTCCGCAGGCGTTGAGCTAGGTGGCGTTTCGGTGTATCTGGCGGAAATTTCCACACCGGGCCGCAAGGGTTTCTTCGTCAGTTGGCAGTCCGCCAGCCAACAGGCCGCCGTGGTATTCGCCGGTCTGCTGGGTGTCGGCCTCAACCACTGGCTCAGCCCGGATCAGATGGGCGAATGGGGCTGGCGCGTGCCGTTCCTGGTGGGCTGCCTGATCGTGCCGGCCATCTTCATCATTCGTCGCTCCCTGGAAGAGTCGCCTGAGTTCGAGGCTCGCACTCATCGTCCGAACCTGCGTGAAGTCATGCGCTCCATCAGCCAGAACTTCGGCCTGGTGCTGGGCGGCATGGCGCTGGTAGTGATGACCACCGTGTCGTTCTACCTGATCACCGCCTACACCCCGACCTTCGGCAAGAACGAGCTGCACCTGTCGGACATCGACAGCCTGCTGGTGACGGTCTGTGTGGGCATATCCAACTTTATCTGGCTGCCGATCATGGGCTCGTTCTCCGACCGTATCGGGCGCAAGCCGCTGCTGATTGCCGCAACCGTGCTGGCCATTGCTACCGCCTACCCTGCCCTGTCGTGGCTGGTGGCACACCCGAGCTTCGGCAATCTGCTGATGGTGGAGTTGTGGTTCTCGTTCCTGTATGGCTCGTACAACGGCGCCATGGTGGTAGCCCTGACTGAAATCATGCCGGTCGACGTGCGCACCACCGGTTTCTCCCTGGCCTACAGCCTGGCGACCGCAACTTTCGGTGGTTTCACGCCAGCGGCATGCACCTACCTGATCCATGTGCTGGATAACAAGGCTGCACCAGGCATCTGGCTGACGGGTGCCGCGATCCTGGGTCTGGTCGCTACACTGGTGCTGTTCCGCAAAGGCGGACATCAACTGCAAGCACCTGGCGCTGCAGCGACTGCCTGATTCACAGCACGCTTCAAGCCAGACAGTAATGCCCCGACCCCGTGTCGGGGCATTTCACTTTCAGGCCTTCAGTTTCCACGGCCTGAAACTCAGCCACAACAATACACCCGGCACCTGCAAGGCAATCATGAGGCCCAGCGACCACTGATAAGCCTCCACCGGAGGCCCTGCACCCTCACCCGCTGGCCATAGATTCAACACGCCGCCCATCAGCCATTGCAGGAAGAACGCGAGTACGAACAGCACCAGATTGAAGGATGAACTCACCCGGCCCGCCAATTCCGGGGAAACCGATTGGGCAATGATTGCGTAGTTCATCGTGGTGGATGTGCCAAAAAAGCTGAAACCCATAGCAATCAGGTACGGTGAAACCGGCAGGCCGCTGGCCATGAGCCCCTGAAAGACGATGAAGATCACCATACCCGCGCCACAGACCATGATCGGCTGCACCCCGAAACGGCGCAGATAATCAGTGATCGCGCCAAATGCCAGGGAGCCGGCAACCATGGCAACAGTGCCGAACAGCAGCACACTGGCCATATCCGGATCACTCAGCCCGGCCATATCGTGCAGCCACGGCCCCATCCACAACGACAGCACCGACATATAGATGGCATGGGCACAGACCGAGTACAGGGCCAGACGCCAGAAAGACCATGACAGGTAAAGCTTGCCCACAGCGGCAAACATGTCGGAGTAACGCACGCTTTTGGCCTCGTAAGCCTTGGGCACGCTGAAATGGATAATGGCGGCGACACAAAAGGTCAGCAGCGCCAGAATCAGAAACGCCTCCCGCCAGGTTACCCAACCAAGCAACACATGCAGCGGCGTAGTGGAAGCCATGGCCCCCAGCCCGCCAATGGACAGCAGGCAAGCCGTCACCAGAGGCAAGCGCTCCACCGGCAACCAGATGGCACAGGCCTTGATGGCACTCATCAGCGACCCGGCTACCCCCAGACCGATCAGGCCACGCCCGATCATCAAGCCCGCTTCGGTACTGGACACGCTGAAGATCACCGAGCCCAGCACTGCCAGCAGCAACATGGGTGCCTGCACGCTACGCGGACCGTAACGATCCAGCATGACCCCCAGCGGAATCTGCGCCGCAGCGAAGGCCAGGAAATACACGCCCGTCAACAATCCCAGGCTGCTGGCAGGCAAACCCAGGTCGGCCTGCAAGTCGACATAGATCACCGCATTGACCGTGCGGAACATGTAAGAGATGAAATGGCCCAAGCCAAAAGGAATGAAAATCGTCAAGAACAACAGGAAGAAGCTGCTTTTGAGCTGCTTTTGCGAACAATCCATCGTCGAACCACCGCTCATCAAGCGACTCTCCATAAACAAAACGGGCCGAAACCTGTAGATACAGGATTCGGCCCGTTTGGGGAACTGCCCGGCAAGACCGGGCAGCTACATCATTACTGCGGGAAGGCTGGCGGATTGACGCCGGCGATATCTTCCATGACGCGGACAACCTGGCAGCTGTAACCGAATTCGTTGTCGTACCAGACGTACAGAACAACGCGGTTATCGTTGACGATGGTTGCTTCGCCATCCACGACACCGGCGTGACGCGAGCCTACGAAGTCAGTGGAAACCACTTCCAGCGAGTTAACGAAGTCGATCTGCTTGTGCAGGTCCGAGTGCAACGCCATGTGACGCAGGTACTCGTTCATTTCTTCGCGGCTGGTGGCTTTCTCAAGGTTGAGGTTGAGAATGGCCATGGAAACGTTCGGCGTCGGTACGCGGATAGCGTTGCCGGTCAGCTTGCCAGCCAGTTCAGGCAGGGCTTTGGCAGCAGCAGTGGCAGCACCGGTTTCGGTGATGACCATGTTCAGCGCAGCGCTACGGCCACGACGATCGCCCTTGTGGAAGTTGTCGATCAGGTTCTGGTCGTTGGTGTACGAGTGAACCGTTTCAACGTGACCGTTGACGATACCGAACTTGTCGTTGACAGCCTTGAGCACCGGCACGATGGCGTTGGTGGTGCAGGATGCAGCGGACACGATCTTGTCGTCAGCAGTGATTTCACCGTGGTTGATACCGTGAACGATGTTCTTCAGCTTGCCCTTGCCAGGCGCAGTCAGAACGACGCGATCGATACCCGGGCATGCCAGGTGCTGGCCCAGGCCGTCGGCATCACGCCACACACCGGTGTTGTCCACCAGCAGGGCGTCCTTGATACCGTACTGGGTGTAATCCACCTCGGCAGGGTTCTTGGCGTAAATGATCTGGATCAGGTTGCCGTTGGCAGTCAGGGTGCTGTTGGCTTCGTCGATGGTGATGGTGCCATCGAACGGACCATGTACCGAGTCACGACGCAGCAGGCTGGCACGCTTGACCAGATCGTTTTCCGCGCCTTTGCGGACAACGATGGCACGCAGGCGCAGACCTTCGCCGCCACCGGTCTTCTCGATCAGGATGCGGGCCAGCAGACGACCGATACGGCCGAAACCATAAAGCACGACATCAGTGCCTTTGGCTGGAGTGGCGTTTTTCTTGCCAACCACACTGGCCAGCTCGTCACGCACGAATTGCTCTGCGGAACGACCGTTGCCTTCGGTCTTGAATTTCACGGCCAGCTTGCCCAGGTCCACCGAAGCGGCGCCCAGCTCAAGCTCACTCATCGCTTTGACGAGCGGGAAAGTCTCGTGCACGGACAACTCAAGTGCGTCGGACTGGCGATGACGCGCAAAGCGGTGAGCTTTGAGAATCGCGATGACTGAACGGTTGATCAGGCTGCGGCCATAGATCGAACTCACCACATTGTTATTGCGGTAGAGCTGACCGATAAGCGGGATCATCGCCTCGGCGAGTGCTTCACGATCGATCCATTCACCAAGACACTGGTCGGGCTTCTGAGTCACGGGAACCTTCCACATGTAGGGGCTGAAAAAAGGGGCTACATTATGCCGCCGCCTTTGTTTATGAGCAATGCGCCGTTGTCAGATCAATGCGCACTACATTTGTTCCTTGTACACGCAGGAAATTTCCGAGCAGGACTTTTACGCCTCAAAACCGACCTGAAAACTGACAGGCACCACCTTCCACCGGTACAATCGCCGCCCCTGTCGCAACGCCTGGAGCCTGACCTTCCGTGCCCGTTCTGCGTCTACCGCTTCTTCCTGCCGCTGCTGGCAAACAACACTGGGGCAACCTTCCCGGTGCCGCACTGAGCCTGGCGATTGCCGAGGCCGCAAGCGCTGCCAAGCGCTTCACCCTGCTTTTGACCGCCGACAGCCAGAGCGCCGAGCGGCTGGAACAGGAGCTGAGGTTCTTCGCGCCGACGCTGCCGGTCCTGCACTTTCCGGACTGGGAAACCCTGCCCTACGACCTGTTCTCACCGCACCAGGACATCATTTCCCAGCGGATCGCCAGCCTCTACAGTCTGCCGGAACTGGATCATGGCGTATTGGTAGTCCCCATCACCACGGCCCTACATCGGCTGGCTCCGACCCGGTTCCTGCTGGGCAGCAGCCTGGTGCTGGACGTCGGCCAGAAGCTCGATGTCGAAGCCATGCGTACGCGCCTGGAAGCCAGCGGCTATCGCTACGTCGATACGGTTTATGAGCATGGCGAGTTCACGGTGCGCGGCGCGCTGATCGATCTGTTCCCGATGGGCAGCAAGGTGCCTTACCGGATCGACCTGTTCGACGACGAAATCGAAACCCTGCGCACCTTCGACCCTGACACACAGCGCTCCATAGACAAGGTCGAGTCGGTCCGGCTGCTGCCGGCCCGGGAATTCCCGCTGCAAAAAGAAGAAGTCACGCGCTTCAAGGCCCGTTTTCGCGAGCGCTTCGACGTGGACTTCCGGCGCAGCACGATCTTCCAGGACCTGAGCAGCGGTATCACGCCAGCCGGTATCGAGTACTACATTCCGCTGTTCTTCGAAGAAACCTCGACCCTGTTCGATTACCTGCCCCAGGACACTCAGGTGTTCTCGCTGCCGGGTATCGAACAGGCCGCCGAAAACTTCTGGAACGATGTGCGCAACCGCTACGAAGAACGCCGCATCGATCCCGATCGCCCGCTGTTGCCGCCTGCCGAACTGTTCCTGCCGGTGGAAGACTGCTTTTCACGCCTGAAAAGCTGGCCGCGTGTGGTTGCCAGCCAGCAGGATGTCGAGCCCGGCGTCGGCCGCGAACGCTTCCCGGCCCAGGGCCTGCCGGATCTGGCCATCGAAGCCAAGGCCAGCCAGCCGCTTGCCGCGCTGTCGAGCTTTCTCGATGAGTTCCCCGGTCGCGTGCTGTTCACCGCCGAATCCGCCGGGCGCCGCGAGGTGCTGCTGGAACTGCTGGATCGCCTGAAACTGCGCCCCAAAACCGTCGACAACTGGCTGGACTTCGTCAACGGCAAGGACCGGTTGGCAATCACCATTGCGCCTCTGGACGAAGGCCTGGTGCTGGAGCAACCCGCGCTTGCGCTGGTGGCCGAGAGCCCGTTGTTCGGTCAGCGGGTCATGCAGCGTCGGCGCCGCGAAAAACGCAACGACGGTGGCAATAACGATGCCGTGATCAAGAACCTCACCGAGCTGCGCGAAGGCGCGCCGGTGGTGCATATCGATCATGGCGTTGGCCGCTACCTGGGGCTGGCGACACTGGAAGTCGAAAATCAGGTGGCCGAATTCCTGATGCTGGCCTACGCCGAAGACGCCAAATTGTATGTGCCGGTCGCCAACCTGCACCTGATCGCCCGCTACACCGGCAGCGACGACGATACCGCGCCGCTGCACCGCCTGGGTTCGGAAACCTGGCAGAAAGCCAAGCGCAAGGCCGCCGAGCAGGTACGCGACGTGGCAGCCGAGTTGCTGGATATCTATGCTCGCCGGGCTGCCCGCGAAGGCTACGCTTTCGCAGACCCGAAAGCCGATTACGCAACCTTCAGCGCCGGGTTCCCGTTCGAGGAAACCCCGGACCAGCAGACCACCATCGAAGCGGTGCGCGCCGACATGCTGGCGCCCAAGCCCATGGACCGGCTGGTCTGCGGCGACGTGGGTTTCGGCAAGACCGAAGTGGCAATGCGCGCCGCGTTCATTGCGGTACACGGCGGACGTCAGGTGGCGATTCTGGTGCCCACTACCCTGCTCGCCCAGCAACACTACAACAGCTTCCGTGACCGCTTTGCAGACTGGCCGGTCCGGGTCGAGGTCATGAGCCGCTTCAAGTCCGCCAAGGAAGTGAACGCTGCCGTGGCCGATCTGGCCGAAGGCAAGATCGACATCGTCATCGGCACCCACAAGCTGCTGCAGGACGATGTGAAAATCAAGAATCTGGGGCTGGTGATCATCGACGAAGAGCACCGTTTCGGAGTGCGTCAGAAGGAACAGCTCAAGGCCCTGCGCAGTGAAGTCGATATCCTGACCCTGACCGCTACACCGATCCCGCGCACCTTGAACATGGCAGTGTCGGGCATGCGCGACCTGTCGATCATCGCCACACCACCTGCCCGCAGGCTTTCGGTGCGCACTTTCGTCATGGAGCAGAACAAGCCGACCATCAAGGAAGCGCTGTTGCGCGAGCTGCTGCGCGGCGGTCAGGTCTATTACCTGCACAACGACGTCAAGACCATCGAGAAATGCGCCGCCGACCTGGCCGAACTGGTGCCCGAGGCACGTATCGGCATCGGCCACGGCCAGATGCGCGAACGAGAACTCGAACAGGTGATGAGCGACTTCTACCACAAGCGCTTCAACGTGCTGATCGCCTCGACCATCATCGAGACCGGCATCGACGTGCCAAGCGCCAACACCATCATCATCGAACGTGCCGACAAATTCGGGCTGGCGCAGTTGCACCAGTTACGCGGCCGGGTCGGGCGCAGCCACCACCAGGCCTACGCCTACCTGCTGACACCGCCACGCAAGCAGATCACGCCGGATGCGGAAAAGCGCCTGGAAGCCATCGCCAACACCCAGGACCTGGGCGCAGGCTTTGTACTGGCCACCAACGACCTGGAAATCCGTGGTGCCGGCGAACTGCTGGGCGACGGCCAGAGCGGCCAGATCCAGGCCGTCGGCTTCACGCTGTACATGGAAATGCTCGAACGCGCCGTCAAGTCGATCCGCAAGGGCGAACAGCCGAACCTCGACCAGCCACTGGGCGGTGGGCCGGAAATCAACCTGCGGGTTCCGGCACTGATTCCCGAGTCGTACCTTCCGGATGTTCATACCCGACTGATTCTCTACAAGCGCATTGCCAATGCCGCCGACGAGGATGGACTCAAGGACCTGCAAGTGGAGATGATCGACCGCTTCGGCCTGCTGCCAGAACCCACCAAGAGCCTGATACGCATCACACAGCTTAAGCTGCATGCCGAGCAACTGGGCATCCGCAAGATCGATGCCGGGCCTCAGGGTGGACGTCTGGAATTTGCAGCCGATACACCGGTTGACCCGCTGACACTGATCAAACTGATCCAGAGCCAGCCCAACCGCTACAAGTTCGAAGGTGCCACACTCTTCAAATTCATGGTCCCCATGGAGCGCCCCGAAGAGCGCTTCAATACGATCGAAGCGCTGCTTGAGCGCCTGACCCCGAAAACTGCTTGAAGGATTCATCCATGCGTCTGTTTCGTTCATTGATCCTGCTGCTGACGCTTGTCGCCCCGACAGCCTTTGCCGACAGCCTGTATCAGGTGGAAATGATCCTGTTTCGCCAGCTCGGCGAGCCTGCCGCAACATTGCAGTTCGCCCCTGAAGACTGGAGCGCGGGCGCCAAACGCATCGACTCCAGCAACGAGCGAAGCCCTGCCTTGAACGACATGACCAAAAAGCTTCAGGACAGCGGCAAATATCAAGTGCTGCTGCAAAAGGCCTGGCAACAGGACATCGGCACCGAAAACAGCAAAATGGCCGTGACCAGCGGCCAGGAACAACTCGGCCACTTCCCGGTAGAGGGCACCATCAGCCTGGCCATCGCACGCTTTACCGATATCTCTGCGGACTTCTGGATCAACCAGCTTGATCCCCATGGCATATTGATCAGCAGTGAGCGCATGAAACAGAGCGCCAGGGTCAAGAACGGCGAGCTGATCTATCTGGATAACAGCAATCTGGCCCTGCTGATAAAAGTTTCTCCCCTTTGAGCATTCAGGAGCGCGACTACGCTCCCTTTCTTTTGAGCATCGCTACGGCGTAGGGCTTTTTAAAACTGTGTCGTCCATTCTCGAAAAAGTCCTTGCCTCTGCATGGACACAGCTATTCAAACCCCAGACTCTTGAGCGGGGGTACGGCTACGCCCTGCAAAAACGCATCGCACTCGAAGAGTCCAGCCCGCAGATCATTCGCACCACCTGCCGGGGCTCGGGGTACGAGCTCTACACCCAGACCCTGCTGTTCAAGGATCCGGATCGCTACAAGAATTTCCTGGTCTGCAAATGCACCTGTCCTGTACACAATGACTGCAAGCACTGCGTAGCAGCCATGCACTTCCTGCAGGACCCGGCAAACAAGCCTGCCATTGCCGCCGCCATGGCCTCGCACACTCCCGAGGTCGTCGAGCCCAAGGCCACTCTGCCCGAACGCCTGATCGACGATATGAAACCCGTACCGCGCCTGATTCTGGCCAGTGTCGAGTTCAGCGCCTATGAGCCGCGCAACGGGCGCATGCAGCGTCATATCCAGCATCGGGCAGCGCTGGCCTTCGCCTATGGCAAGCACTATGCCGTTGGCACGACCAACGTCAGCATTCTGGTCAGTTCCCTGGGCAGCGATCTGGTCAACCAGAAGAGCGACATCATCGAGCACACCGAAACCGAAACCCTGCGCATACGCCGCCAGGGCGAGCAGGAGCGGCAATATCGCCAGCAACTGAACGATATCGGCTTCAAGGTCGCTACCCGGCAAAGCAAGGCCCTGCCCGACAGCGCCGGGGACATGTATGAACTGCCCACCGACAAAGCGTGGCTGCATTTTGTGCTGGACGATCTGCCAAGGCTGCGCGAGCAAGGCTGGGAAATCGAGATACGCGATGACTTCGGCTTCGATGTCACGCCCGTGGATGACTGGTATGCCGTCATCGACGAAGAAACCGAACGCGACTGGTTCGACCTGGAACTGGGCATCATCGTCAACGGCGAACGCCTGAGCCTGCTGCCGATCCTGATCAACCTGCTTCGCAGCCATCCGGAACTGATGAGCCCTTCGGCCGTTGCCAAGCGCGGCGATGAAGAACAGTTGCTGGTCCAGCTCAACCACTTCACCCAGAGTGGCGGCGGCCCGGTACAGGTCGCACTGCCTTACGGGCGGCTCAAACCGGTGCTTGCGACCCTGGGCGATTTCTACTGGCGCGAGGAAGACAGCAACACGCTGCGCATGAGCCGGGCCGATGCTGCGCGCCTGACCGAACTCGATGATATGCCACTGGTATGGCAGGGCGGCGACCGGCTGCGCCAGTTCGCCGAACGGCTGGTGAACATCAAGGATGCGCCGGTCAGCCTGCCCGAAGGGCTGAATGCCACGCTGCGCACTTATCAGCTGGAAGGCCTGAGCTGGATGCAATCCCTGCGCGAGCTGGAAGTGGGCGGCGTGCTGGCAGACGACATGGGCCTGGGCAAGACCCTGCAAACCCTGACGCACCTGTTGATGGAGAAACAGGCCGGGCGCCTGGATCGCCCTGCCCTGGCCGTCATGCCCACCAGCCTGATCCCCAACTGGCTGGACGAAGCCGAAAACTTCACACCGCAACTCAAGGTCCTGGCCCTGTATGGCGCCAATCGTCATCAGGAAGCCAGCAACCTCCAGGACTACGACCTGATCCTGACTACCTACGCCCTGCTGCCACGAGATCTTGAACTGCTGGAGAAACTGCCGCTGCACGTGCTGATTCTCGATGAAGCGCAATACATCAAGAACCCCAACAGCAAGGCTGCCCAGGCAGCCCGCAACCTCAATGCCCGCCAGCGCCTTTGCCTGAGTGGCACGCCGCTGGAAAACCACCTGGGCGAACTGTGGTCGCTGTTCCACTTCCTGATGCCCGGCTGGCTGGGCAGCAGCAAGGAATTCAACAGCAACTACCGGACAGCCATCGAAAAACACGGCAACGTGGATCGTCTGCACCACCTCAACGCCCGCATCAAACCGTTCCTGCTGCGCCGCACCAAGGAACAGGTCGCGACCGAACTGCCACCCAAGACCGAGATCATTCACTGGGTCGAACTCAATGACGCGCAACGCGACGTCTACGAGACCGTGCGCCTGGCCATGGACAAGAAGGTTCGCGACGAGATCACCCGCAAGGGCGTGGCCCGCAGCCAGATCATCATTCTTGAAGCCCTGCTCAAGCTGCGTCAGGTCTGCTGCGACCTGCGCCTGGTCAACGACGACATGCCGGTTCCTGGCAAACAGGGCAGCTCGGCCAAACTGCAAAGCCTGATGGAGATGTTCGAGGAACTGTTGGCCGAAGGTCGCAAGATCCTGCTGTTCTCGCAGTTCACCTCGATGCTGACCCTGATCGAGCAAGAGCTTGAACAGCGCGGCATTCCCTACGCCCTGCTCACAGGCTCGACCCGTGACCGCCGCACACCGATCCACGACTTCCAGAACGGCAAGCTGCCGGTATTCCTTATCAGCCTGAAAGCCGGTGGTACCGGCCTGAACCTGACCGCTGCCGACACCGTGATTCACTATGACCCATGGTGGAACCCGGCCGCAGAAAACCAGGCCACCGACCGCGCCTACCGCATCGGTCAGGACAAGCCAGTGTTCGTCTACAAGATGATTGCCCGCGGCACCGTGGAAGAAAAAATCCAGCGCTTGCAGCAGGAAAAATCGGCCCTGGCAGCAGGCGTCCTGGATGGCCGCTCGGCAGGAGACTGGAAGCTACGGGACGAAGACCTGAAGGCGCTGTTCGCGCCATTGCCGGCTGCGCCGAAGAAAGGCAGGAAATAATCCGCCCCCTGTGGGAGCGAATTCATTCGCGAGAAGCCTCTTCGCGAATAAATCCGCTCACACGGGGTGGGTTTTATTCTGCCGAAAGCACCCGCGCCAGAGTGGATTTCACTTTACCCATGCCATCACGCAGCGCCTGCTCGATCTCGGCCATGGTGATAACAGCCTTCGACTTGCCCGCAGCCGGATTGACCACCAGCGCCAGACAGGCGTAATCCAGCTCCAGCTCACGGGCCAGTGCCGCTTCAGGCATACCGGTCATGCCGACGATGTCGCAGCCATCACGCTCAAGACGAACGATCTCGGCCACCGTCTCCAGACGCGGCCCCTGGGTGCAGGCATACACGCCACGATCACTGAACTCGCACCCTTCAGCCGCCAGTGCCGCAATCAGACGATCGCGCAGCGCCTCGCTGTAGGGGTAGCTGAAATCGATATGGGTGACCTGCTCCAGATCGTCGGCAAAGAAGGTGTGCTGGCGACCGCTGGTGTAATCCACCAGATCATGGGGCACGCAGAAATGGCCGGTTCCCATGGCCGGATGAATACCGCCCACGGCATTCACGGCCAGAATCGCTTGCGCACCGGCCTGCTTCAAGGCCCAGATGTTGGCGCGGTAGTTGACCTGATGCGGCGGCAGGCGATGAGGATGGCCGTGACGGGCCAGGAACATCACTTCGCGACCGGCATAGTCACCGATCTGAATTTCGCCCGACGGCGCGCCATAAGGCGTGTTCATGGGCAGGGACTGGCGAATGTTCAGACCTTCAAGCTGGGTCAGGCCTGTTCCGCCGATAATCGCGTAAACCGTCATTGCAAATCCTTAATCGATCAATTGGGCATTGCGCAGCGCCTGAAGCGCCGTCAGCCAGCGCGGATGCTGGCGATAATCCGTCGAAGCATGAGCCTGGCCACGCATGCGGGCGGTACGCGCAGAAGGCTTGACCTTCAGACGTTGCGCAGCGCTCAGGGCCAGCTCGGCGGCAGCACGGTCATTGCAGACCAGGCCCATGTCACAACCGGCCGTCAGCGCAGCCTCGATGCGACTGGCCGCATCGCCCACCACATGAGCACCTGCCATGGACAGGTCATCACTGAAGATGACACCGTCAAATTGCAGTTCGCCGCGCAGGATCTCCTGCAACCAGCGACGGGAGAACCCGGCAGGCTGCGAATCGACCTGCGGATAGATGACATGGGCAGGCATCACCGCCGCCAGTTGTTTACTCAGACGTGCAAAAGGCACGAGATCCTTGCTGCGAATCTCGTCCAGGCTGCGCTCGTCATTGGGGATTGCCACATGGGAATCGGCTTCCGCCCAGCCATGACCCGGAAAGTGCTTGCCGGTGGCCGCCATGCCGGCAGCCTGCATACCACGGATAAAAGCACCGGCCAGCAAGGCCGCGCGCTCGGGATCGCCCTCGAAGGAACGGGTTCCCACCACAGCGCTACGCTGGAAATCGAGGTCCAGTACCGGGGCGAAACTCAGGTCCAGGCCAACAGCCAGCACTTCGGTCGCCATCAGCCAGCCGCAATGCTCGGCCAATGATTCGGCATCTGGCTTGTCGGCAATGGCACGCATCGCAGGCAAACGCACGAAACCCTGTCGCAGACGCTGGACCCTGCCGCCTTCCTGATCCACGGCCAGCAGCAAGTCAGGGCGAATGGCACGAATGGCCGCGCTCAACTCGCGTACTTGCCGCGGGTGCTCGATGTTACGGGCAAAGATAATCAAACCGCCCACTTCGGGCTGACGCAGAAACTGACGGTCTTCGGCGGTCAACCAGGTACCGGCGACATCGACCATCAGGGAGCCTTGCAGGCCTGAACTCATAGAAAAACCCTTAACACACCATTACCAATCAATCCGGGCATGGTGCTTGATCCTGGAGCCTCGCGCAATGCGAGCGCATCCAGGAATCGTCAGGCCTTGGCGGCGACGGGGGCGCTTGAGGAGCTTTTGGTGCGCGGCTTGAGCTGCGCTGCGATCATGGCGGCGTCTGTCACACCGGTTTCGGCACGCATGCCGGCTGCCAGGAATGGCACCATAAGGCGCATGACCTGCTCGATGGACGTGTTGACGCCGAAATCGGTCTCGGCGATGGCACGCAAGGCCTTGATACCGGACATACTGAAGGCTGCAGCACCCAGCATGAAGTGCACGCGCCAGAACAGCTCGATAGGTGGAATGCGCGGGGCAGCTTCGTTGACCAGGGTCATGTAGCGGCGGAACACCTTGCCGTACATGTCTTCCAGATAGCGACGCAAGTGACCTTGGCTCTGACTGAACGCAAGCCCCAGCAGGCGCATGAAGATCGACAGGTCATTGCCGCTGCGCGGCTGAACCACCAGCGCCTGCTCGACAAGCATCTCCAGCAACTCTTCAAGCGTTGGCTTTTGCTCGGGCCTGGCCTGACGACGCTCCAGCTCGCGTTCGAGACTGATGCAGAAAGGCCCCAGAAAACGCGAGAAAACCGCCTGGATCAATGCCTTCTTGGAACCGAAGTGATAGTTCACCGCAGCCAGATTGACCGACGCCTTGCTGGTTATCAGACGCAAGGAGGTTTCGGCAAAGCCTTTTTCTGCGAACAATTGCTCGGCAGCATCAAGAATGCGTTCAACGGTTTCCGACTGGGCCATGGCTCTCTGCCTAACAAACGAACGTTTGAAACATACGTATCAGCCGGGCCTCTTGTCAAGCGGGCTGTTCATAGAGTGGCCGAACAGTCACTTATCCGACCTCTTGCAGACAGACTGCAACCCGACCGTCGGGCGACGAAAATGAAAAGGACGATTGCCAACACGCCTTCACTGTATATAATCCCAGTCACTGTATAAAAAGACAGAGCGCCTGCCATGATCAAACTGACGCCACGCCAAGCCGAGATTCTGGGCTTCATCAAACGCTGCCTCGAAGACAATGGCTACCCGCCTACCCGCGCGGAAATCGCTCAGGAACTGGGCTTCAAATCCCCCAACGCGGCGGAAGAACACCTCAAGGCACTGGCCCGCAAGGGCGCCATCGAAATGACTCCGGGTGCGTCACGCGGCATCCGCATCCCCGGTTTCGAGGCAAAGCCTGACGAGAACAGCCTGCCGATCATTGGCCGCGTTGCCGCGGGTGCGCCGATCCTGGCCCAGCAGCATATCGAAGAGTCCTGCAACATCAACCCGACCTTCTTTCATCCAAGTGCCGACTACCTGCTTCGGGTCCACGGCATGAGCATGAAGGATATCGGCATACTCGATGGCGACCTCCTGGCCGTACACACCACCCGTGAGGCTCGCAACGGCCAGATCGTGGTTGCACGGATCGGCGACGAGGTCACGGTAAAACGCTTCAAACGTGAAGGCAGCAAGGTCTGGCTCATTGCTGAAAACCCCGAGTTCGCACCTATCGAGGTCGACCTCAAGGATCAGGAGCTGGTGATCGAAGGCCTGAGTGTCGGCGTCATTCGCCGCTAAGGAGACGTTATGCAGTTCCATCAAGCACCGCACACGCAATTACCACTGTTCGAGGCGTTCCTGGCCCAGCCACTCGCCCCGATGATTGCCGAAGATACCGAAAAGGCCTGGGGCAACGAGCCAGAAGCCTTCAGTGAACTGACATTGCGTGGCGCAGCCGGGAGCTGCCTGAGCCTTATGGCACCTATCCTTCGGGAACTGAGCCAGGACACCAACGACCGCTGGCTGACTCTGATTGCGCCACCCCCAAGCCTTACCCAGACATGGCTGAGGGATGCAGGCCTCAACAGAGAGCGAATACTGCTATTGCAACCTCGGGGGAATCAAAGCGCACTGGAGTTGACTCGCGAAGCGCTTAGACTGGGACGCAGCCATACGGTAGTCAGCTGGATCAATCCGCTGGGTTCCGCTGCTCGTCAGCAACTGGTGAAAGCGGCGCGGATCGGGGATGCGCAGAGTTTGAATATTCGACTGGGCTGATTGATTGCCCAGCCGTTAATGAAGGACCCGAGGCCCCGAGTCCTTCTCAAGCTCACCTTCAGCCAACCGTCCGGCCATCTGCACACCTACGCTCAGCATCGCCTTGGCAATCTCGACATGCTGACCTTGCATGAAAGACTTGGCATCTGCAGAGAAATCGAGGGTAACCAGCGCCCCTTCATCATCGGCGCGACGCAACTCTATGCGGCCGTCAGGTAGTTCGACAATTTCAAGAAAAGAGGTAGGCATCAGTACAAATACTCCGCGAAAGGCCAGCATTGTAACAGTCTGCCAGCCTGTAGATCATTGGTTTTAGCACTCGCTCAAGCCTTCACGAAAACGAATGGCCAGACCCTTTAGTTGTTGCCGCCAGCCTTCCAGTTCCTCACGAGTCAGCTCAAAGGCCGGTTTGTCGTCCAGATTTACCGCCACAATCATCGGCTGGGTGACATCTCCCTTGGGAGCTTTAGGAGCGCGAGGCGGTTCAAACAAGGCGTTGTAGGCCGACAGAAGCTGCGCCAGCCAGGTTTCCCTGTTGCGCGCCAACTCGACCAGTTCGGCCATTTCCGGGATTGCTACGGCGTCCAGCACTTCCTGGGTCAACAGCAGCTCGGCTCGTGGTGCATTGGCCTGAGGCAACCGGTAGAAACCGGCAATTTCATGACACAACCCCAGCAGCGCGCCATACAAATGAAACAGGACGGATTCACGCTCGGCCTGTAACAACGCCTGGGCATTGATGGCCTGACCTTTCTCGGCCTTGCCCAGCGCTTCAAGCGCAAGCCCGGCAAAGTAGATCTTCTGATTGGTGCGGGTATAGAGCTCATAGGCCATGGCGGCATTCTCCATAACGGTCAGATAAAAAGAGCATGGCCACAAGCGCCAAAGCTCCCGGCAGGGTCAAACCCGCCTGGAGCCTCCTGGGCAAACTGTGCCCGACCTGCGCCGGGCACACTTGATCAGCGCTTGTCTTCGACCTTCCAGACACCGCCATCATAGAAAGCACGCCAGCCGGTCGGCTTGCCTTCCACTTCGGTCTGGACATATTGCTCTTTGGTCTTGCGGCTGTAACGAATTACCGCCGGACGGCCATCGGGGTCTTTCTTCGGCGCTTCGCAGAGGAAGTGATACTTGGGATCGATTTCATCCTTGTGCGGCACGATCTCAATGACCAGCGGCGCACGGGTTTCACGATTCTTCGGGAACTGGCTTGCGGCCAGGAACAGACCGGAAGCACCGTCGCGCAGGATGTAGGTGTCATCGACCTTGTCGCACTTGAGCTCAGGCATCTTCACCGGGTCCATCTTCGGTGGCGCAGCCTCACCGCTCTTGAGCAGCTTGCGAGTGTTCTTGCATTCGGCATTGGTACAGCCGAAGAACTTGCCGAAACGGCCGGTCTTGAGCTGCATTTCGCTGCCACACTTATCGCACTCCAGGCTCGGACCTTCATAGCCCTTGATGCGATAGGTGCCCTCTTCGATCTCGTAACCCGAGCAGTCCGGGTTGTTGCCGCAGATATGCAGCTTGTGCTTCTCGTCCAGCAGATACGCATCCATGGCCGTGCTGCAGACCGGGCAACGGTGTTTGCCGCGCAATACGCGGGATTCGGATTCACCCTCGTCATCCTCGGCGATCTCGTCACCGGGAGTCAGGTTGACCGTCGCCTTGCAGCGCTCCTTGGGTGGCAGGCTGTAGCCCGAGCAGCCGAGGAAGACACCGGTCGACGCGGTGCGGATCTGCATCGGACGACCGCACACCTTGCACGGGATGTCGGTCATGACCGGCTGGTTGGCACGCATGCCGCTGTCAGGGGCTTCGGCCACTTCAAGCTTCTTGCGGAAGTCGCCGTAGAACTCGTCCAGCACGTTCTTCCAGTCGCGCTCGCCCTGGGCCACATCGTCGAGGTTCTCTTCCATGCCGGCCGTGAAGCCGTAGTCCATCAGGTTGGAAAAGCTCTCGGACAGACGACCGGTGACGATATCGCCCATTTTTTCCGAATAGAAACGACGATTGTGCAATGCAACGTAGCCACGATCCTGAATGGTCGAAATGATCGCCGCATAGGTCGAAGGACGACCGATGCCGCGCTTTTCCATTTCCTTGACCAGGCTGGCTTCTGAGTAGCGAGCTGGCGGCTTGGTGAAGTGCTGGCTCGGGTCCAGTGTCACCAGCTTCAGGGTTTCGCCCTGCGCCATGTCCGGCAGCACACCGTCATCGCCAGGCTTGGAGATCTGCGGCAATACACGGGTGTAACCGTCGAACTTCAGGATGCGGCCCTTGGCGCGCAGCTCGAAGTCACCGGCAGCAACGCTGACCGTGGTCGACAGGTACTGGGCCGGCGGCATCTGGCAGGCCACGAACTGGCGCCAGATCAACTCGTAAAGGCGCTCGGCATCACGCTCCATGCCCGACAGCTTGCTTGGATGGGTATTCACGTCGGACGGACGAATCGCTTCGTGAGCCTCTTGTGCGCCTTCCTTGCTGCTGTAGACATTCGGGGATTCCGGCAGGTACTTCTTGCCGAACTCTGTCTCGATGTAAGCGCGCGCCATGCTGACGGCATCGGCCGACAGGTTGGTGGAGTCGGTACGCATGTAAGTGATGTAGCCCGCTTCATACAAGCGCTGGGCCATCATCATGGTTTTCTTCACACCGAAGCCCAGGCGGTTACTGGCTGCCTGCTGCAAGGTGGACGTGATGAATGGCGCAGACGGCTTGCTGCTGGTCGGCTTGTCTTCGCGCTTGACGATGCTGTAGCTGGAGGCCTTGAGCTTCTCCAGCGCCGCCATGGCCTGTGCTTCGTTGAGCGGCTTGAAGGCCTCGCCGTTTTCCCTGGCGACTTCAAAGCGCACATTGGCGCCCTTGGCAGTACCCAGGTCGGCGTGGATTTCCCAGTACTCTTCAGGATTGAAGGCACGGATTTCGCGCTCGCGCTCCACCACCAGCTTCACGGCAACCGATTGCACACGACCGGCTGACAGGCCACGAGCGACCTTTTGCCAGAGCAGCGGCGACACCATGTAGCCCACGACGCGGTCGAGGAAGCGACGGGCCTGCTGGGCGTTCACACGGGCGATGTCCAGCTCGCCTGGCTTTGAAAAGGCTTCCTGGATGGCTTTCTTGGTGATTTCGTTGAACACCACGCGCTTGAAGCGGCTGTCATCCCCACCGATGGCTTCGCGCAGGTGCCAGGCAATGGCTTCCCCTTCGCGGTCCAAGTCCGTTGCGAGATAGATGGTGTCGGCATCCTTGGCCAGCTTGCGCAGCTCTTCGATCACCTTTTCCTTGCCGGGAAGGATTTCGTATTTGGCCTTCCAGCCGTGTTCGGGGTCGACGCCCATACGCGACACCAACTGGCGCCGGGCCTTTTCCTTGGGGCTCAGTGCGGGCGCTTCGCTCGCAGTTGCCTTGCCACGCTTGGCGGCAGGTTCCTTGGCAGCACTAGCCGAACCGCTGGTGGGCAGGTCTCGGATATGGCCGATACTCGACTTCACCACGTACTGGTTGCCCAAATACTTGTTGATGGTCTTGGCCTTAGCCGGGGATTCCACGATGACCAGCGATTTGCCCATGGATCAGAAAATTCCTGAAAACTAGATGAAAGACAGAGTGGAGCTTATAAAGGCCACGCTATATATAGTGGCTACAAGGTGAGGTCAAGCACAGGCTGTTGTACGGCCCCGACTCACGGACGGGTAAAAAGACTCGGCTCAACCTGAACCAAAGCAAAGCGCGGCACTTGCTCGCCGTCAACCTCGACGGACTCGAGGAACATGCTCAAAGGACGTACCCACATCCCGAAATCACCGTAAAGAGCTTGATAGAACACCACTTCTTCCTCGGTTTCGGAATGTCGCGCAACACTGAATACCCGGTACTCCGGGCCTTTGTAATGGCGATAGAGCCCTGGCTCTAATTGCATGCTGTTGCCCTCTTGAAACATGACTGAAACAACGGGTAAAAAAATGGCTTTTTCCAAAATACAAAAGCCGGGGACCAGGCCCCGGCTCGCATCAATTCAGGGTCCGTTGACGGCAACAGACCCTTTCAATCTCAGATGCGTTCAAAAACAGTGGCAATGCCCTGGCCCAGACCGATACACATGGTCGAGACGCCCAGCTTGCCGCCATTCTGCTTCATTACATTGAGCAAAGTACCCGAAATACGCGCACCGGAGCACCCAAATGGATGGCCCAGGGCGATAGCGCCGCCGTTCAGATTAACCTTCTCGTTCATCTTGTCGAGCACTTTCAGATCCTTGAGCACTGGCAGGGCCTGTGCGGCGAAGGCTTCGTTGAGCTCGAAGAAGTCGATATCGGCAATGCCAAGACCGGCACGCTTGAGGGCTTTCTGAGTCGCCGGTACCGGGCCGTAACCCATGATTGCCGGGTCTACACCCGCAACGGCCATGGAACGGATGACCGCCATCGGCTCGATACCCAGGTCCTTGGCACGCTGGGCAGACATGACGATCATGCAGGACGCACCGTCGGTAATCTGCGATGACGTACCCGCCGTTACAGTACCGCCCTTGGGATTGAATGCAGGCTTGAGCGCCGCGAGACTTTCCAGGGTGGTATCCGGACGGATGGTTTCGTCGTAGTCGAAAACCTTGAGAAAACCGTCTTCGTCATAACCCTGCATCGGGATGATCTCGTCCTTGAACTTGCCCTCCAGGGTCGCCTTGTGAGCGAGCTGGTGGGAGCGCAGGCCGAAAGCGTCCTGTTGCTCACGGGTAATGCCGTGCATCTTGCCAAGCATTTCGGCAGTCAGGCCCATCATCCCCGAAGCCTTGGCGGCATGCAGGGACATGTGCGGGTTCGGGTCGACGCCATGCATCATGCCGACATGGCCCATGTGCTCGACGCCACCGATCACGAACACATCACCGTTGCCGGTCATGATCGCCTGGGCCGCCGTGTGCAGCGCGCTCATGGACGAGCCGCAGAGGCGGCTCACGGTCTGGGCCGCAGAGGTGTGCGGGATCTGGGTCAGCAACGACGCCATGCGTGCGATGTTCCAGCCCTGCTCCAGGGTCTGGTTGACGCAGCCCCAGATGACATCTTCCACCTCGGCCGGGTCGATCTTCGCATTGCGCTCCAGCAACTTGCTGATCAGGTGCGCCGACATGTCTTCGGCACGGGTGTTGCGGTGCATGCCGCCCTTGGAGCGGCCCATCGGGGTGCGACCGAAGTCGACAATCACGACGTCTCTTGGATTCAAGCTCATACGTTCATTCCTCAGAAGGCGCTTAACCGAAGAAGCTCTGGCCTTTACTGGCCATTTCACGCAGCTTCGCGGTCGGTTGATACAAGGCACCCAGCTCGGCATATTGGTCAGCGAGGGCAACGAATTGGGCGACGCCGATGGAGTCGATGTAACGCAGCGCACCACCACGGAACGGAGGGAAACCGATGCCGTAGATCAGGCCCATGTCGGCTTCGGCAGCAGTCTCGACGATGCCGTCTTCCAGGCAGCGCACGGTTTCCATGCACAGCGGGATCATCATCCAGTTGATGATGTCTTCATCGGTCACTTCACGCTGCTCGTAGACGATCGGCTTGAGCACGTCCAGCACGGTAGGGTCGCTGACCTTTTTAGGCTTGCCCTTCTTGTCCGTCTCATAGGCATAGAAGCCTTTGCCGTTCTTCTGGCCAAGGCGCTTGGCCTCGTACAGCACGTCCACGGCAGAACGAGTATCGTCCTTCATGCGGTCCGGAAAGCCTTCGGCCATGACGTCACGACCATGGTGACCCGTGTCGATGCCGACCACGTCCATCAGGTACGCAGGCCCCATGGGCCAGCCGAACTTCTCCATGACCTTGTCGATGCGCACGAAATCCACACCGGCACTGACCAGCTTGGCGAAACCGCCGAAGTACGGGAACAGGACACGGTTGACCAGGAAGCCCGGGCAGTCGTTGACCACAATCGGGTTCTTGCCCATTTTCTTGGCGTAGGCAACGGTGGTTGCCACGGCTTCTTCGCTGGACTTCTCGCCACGAATGACTTCCACCAGCGGCATCATGTGCACCGGGTTGAAGAAGTGCATGCCGACGAAGTTTTCCGGACGCTTGAGGGCCTGGGCCAGCAAGGAGATGGAAATGGTCGATGTATTGGAGGCCAGGATAGTGTTTTCAGCCACATTGGCTTCGACTTCGGCCAGTACCGCCTGCTTGACCTTGGGGTTTTCGACTACCGCTTCGACCACCAGGTCGACGTTGCCGAAGTCGCCATAAGACAAGGTAGGACGAATCGCATTGAGTGCTTCAGCCATCTTGGCAGGTGTCAGACGACCTTTGTCGACACGGCCACCCAGCAGCTTGGAGGCTTCATTGAGGCCCAGTTGAATGGCTTCTTCGCGAATATCCTTCATCAGGATCGGCGTGCCTTTCACCGCCGACTGATAAGCGATACCGCCGCCCATGATCCCGGCACCCAGTACGGCAGCCTGTTTCACGTCCTTGGCCAGTGCATCGTATGCCTTGGCTTTCTTTTTCAGTTCCTGATCGTTCAGGAACAAGCCGATCAGACTCTGCGCCGCAGACGTCTTGGCCATTTTCACGAAACCGGCAGCTTCGACTTCCAACGCCTTGTCACGACCGAAGTTCGCGGCTTTCTGGATGGTCTTGATGGCTTCGACAGGTGCCGGATAATTCGGGCCGGCTTGACCTGCAACAAAACCTTTGGCGGTTTCAAATGCCATCATTTGCTCAATGGGATTGAGCTTGAGCTTGTCCAGCTTGGGCTGACGCTTGGCCTTGAAATCGAACTCGCCGCTGATGGCGCGTTTGATCAGATCCAAAGCAGCGGCCTGAAGTTTTTCAGGGATGACCACGGCATCGACAGCACCGACCTTGAGGGCGTCTTCGGCAGCGTTTTCCTTGCCGGAAGCGATCCACTCGATGGCGTTGTCGGCCCCGATGATGCGTGGCAGGCGGACAGTACCGCCGAAACCGGGATAAATGCCCAGCTTGACCTCGGGAAGACCGATCTTCGCCGTATTGGCAATGACGCGATAATCAGCCGCCAGACACATCTCCAGGCCACCGCCCAGTGCGATGCCATTGATGGCGACGACCGTAGGCACACTCAGGTCTTCAAAGTCGCTGAAGATCCTGTTGGCCTCGAGGTTACCGGCAATCAGTTCGCTTTCCGGCAACTTGAAGTTATCAACAAACTCAGTGATATCGGCACCGACAATGAATACGTCCTTGCCACTGGTGACAATCACGCCTTTGACAGAAGCGTCGGCCTTGAGGGCATCAACCACCTGACGCAGCTCGCTCAAGGTCAGGCGATTGAACTTGTTGACGGACTCACCCTTGAGGTCGAAATTCAATTCGACGATGCCACTTTCAAGAGCCTTAACCGTGATGGCTTTACCTTCGTAAATCATCAACTGATCTCCACAATAGGGAAGCTGAACAATACTCGCCGAACCTTGAGGTTCGACGAGACTACGACGTCGCCGTCGATGAACACGCCAAATCAAGCACACCCGCCGACGTGGTAGTCAGAGTTCTGTCAGAGCCGTCTGACGACCAAACGATCAATTCATACGCCCGTTTGATTTGGGTATGCACACCATCAGGCAAAACCCGAAAATTGTCAATTCGACGAAACATCAATAAAAACGGCGTATTGGCCAGATTGCAGCCTTGCCTTCACCCAAGACCCCAAGTTTGATTTGGCCCCATTCAAAAAAGTGATAATGCAAAGCTCGAAGCAAACCCCGACGCGACTTCTTGCACCGTTGAGGCTCGCAGATGAAAAATACTCGGGAAAAACGCGACAAAACGGAGCGTAAGGTCTAAAGTCTGGCCAGTGCCTGCAAAGCCGCTCATCGGCGCGCAGGACTCGGCGATCTACGGCATTGCACCGTAGCGCCACGAATTATCGGCCTGCCTGGCCAACCCCCAGCCCGATGTTGTTGTCGGGCTTTTTATTGCCCGCACATCGGATGGGCTTCAGGCCAGCGCCTTGAGCACCGCATCGATTTTCGGCAAGACCTGCGGCTCCCCCCTCTCGCCCCAGAACAAAGCAATCATCTGCGCATCGGCCTCGACCTTGAACACGTCCGCTGGCAACGTATTGAAATGATTTATCAGCCCCGCATCCTCACAAGGCTCGCGCCAGCGGTTGAGCCAGACGCCCGGCTCACTCTGCCAATAAGCCCAGCACGCCTTCTGCGAGCCCGAACGAGGCCGATGATATTGGGCGCAAGGGCTTGGAGGCTCCTTGGAGAGCCAGTGCGGCCATTCCTGGGGCGCAAGCTGCATGGCCATTCCCAGGCGCCGCGCCTCAAGGCGCAAAGCCATTCTGCCGCTCTGCTGACGCGAGGGACGCAGCCATACCAGCGGGCTCAACATCACACAAATGATTGACAGAACCACCAAGGTCGTCATATTTCTTGTCCCCGCCCGATCAGGCTCTGTACGAAAAGTGGCCGCAACTGGAAATATCCGGCATCGAAATGGATGCAAATGCGCGCCGATAAAAGGAGATCACCGAAAGAGTCGCAGAGCAGACAGCACCCTTGCTTGCCAGCTTTCGCAGCACTAAAAAATCAAAATAAACAATGGTTTGCAAAAGGGCCTGCCCACAAGCGTGCGAAGAAGCCATACTCACCCTTATCGCAATCCTCTCGGAGGACCTCCTTATGTCGTATCAACACATTCTGGTTGCCATTGACCTCACCGACGAGTGCGACCCAGTCATCCGTCGCGCTCGTGTATTGGCCCAGGCCAGCGATGCCACCCTGTCGATGGTGCACATCGTCGAACCCATGGCCATGGCCTTCGGGGGCGACGTTCCAATGGATCTGTCTCAGTTGCAACA
The DNA here is from genome assembly GCF_900187465.1 of Pseudomonas sp. Irchel 3A18. NCBI lineage: Bacteria > Pseudomonadati > Pseudomonadota > Gammaproteobacteria > Pseudomonadales > Pseudomonadaceae > Pseudomonas > Pseudomonas sp. Irchel 3A18. The sequence goes on along the minus strand of NZ_FYDI01000001.1, from coordinate 267,758 downwards.
GCAGCAATTCGATCAGGCCAAGGAAAAGCTGGAAAAACTGAAGGAAAAATACCCGGAGATCAAGGCAGGCGAAAGCCATCTGGTCTACGGTCAGCCACGCCAGGAAATCCATCAACTGGCCAAGAACCAGAAGTGCGACCTGATCGTTGTCGGCAGCCATGGTCGCCACGGCCTTGCCCTGCTGCTGGGCTCCACCGCCAATGACGTCCTGCATGGCGCACCTTGCGACGTACTGGCTGTACGCCTTAACAAACCTGAGTAAAGCGAAAAGCCCGGGCATCGCTCCCGGGCTTTTCAAAACAACGTCAGTAAGCACATTTATTCGCGAGAGGCCGGCACATCCAAAGAGATGTATCGGCCTCAATGACGCCTCGCGAATGCATTCGCTCCTACCGATTCGGTATCACTCGTCCAGTTCGGCCCAGCGCTCCAGCAAGGCATCAAGCTGAGCCTGCAGGCTTTCGACCTGAGCCAGCACCGCAGTGGTCTGCTCGGAAGAACGCTGATAGAAGCCCGGCTCGGCCATTTCGGCGGTCAGGGCAGCGATGAGCCCTTCCACTTCATCAATCTGCGCCGGCAAGGCTTCCAGTTCGCGCTGCTGCTTGTAGCTGAGCTTCTTTTTCGCAACCGGCATTTCCTGAGCGGCGACCGGTGCAGCCTGCACCACCGCGCTGTTCAGCTCGGCCTTGCCCGACTTGGTATCGGTCACGCCCAGCAGGCGCGGTGAACCGCCCTGACGCAGCCAGTCCTGATAACCGCCGACGTATTCGCGAACCTTGCCTTCGCCCTCGAACACCAGCGTGCTGGTCACCACGTTGTCCAGGAATGCCCGGTCGTGACTGACCATCAGTACGGTGCCCTTGAAGGTCAGCAGCACTTCTTCAAGCAGCTCCAGGGTTTCCACGTCCAGGTCGTTGGTCGGCTCATCGAGGACCAGTAGGTTGGCCGGCTTGCTGAACAGCTTGGCCAGCAACAGACGGGCACGCTCACCACCGGACAACGCCTTGACCGGCGTACGCGCACGTTGCGGGCTGAACAGGAAATCGCCCAGGTAGCTCAGGACGTGACGGCTCTGACCATCGATGTCGATGAAGTCACGACCTTCGGCCACGTTGTCGATCACGGTCTTTTCCAGATCGAGCTGGTGACGCAACTGGTCGAAGTAAGCGACGTCCAGACGAGTACCGACCTCGACCTTGCCCTCGGTAGGCTGCAGGTTGTCCAGCATCAGCTTGAGCAACGTGGTCTTGCCGGTACCGTTGGCACCCAGCAGGCCGATACGGTCCTCGCGCTGCAGGACCATGGAGAAATCCTTGATCAGCGTCGGACCGCCCGGATGAGCGAAGCTGACGCCTTCCAGCACCATCACCTGCTTGCCGGATTTCTCCGCAGTATCGAGCTGGATATTCGCCTTGCCGGTACGCTCGCGACGCTCGCTGCGCTCGACGCGCAGAGCCTTGAGGGCGCGCACACGACCTTCGTTACGGGTACGACGGGCCTTGATGCCCTGACGAATCCACACTTCTTCCTGAGCCAGACGCTTGTCGAACAGGGCATTGGCGGTTTCTTCCGCAGCCAGTGCCGCTTCCTTGTGGACCAGGAAGCTGGCGTAGTCGCCGTTCCAGTCGATCAGGCCGCCACGGTCGAGTTCCAGAATACGGGTCGCCAGGTTCTGCAGGAATGCCCGGTCGTGGGTGATAAACAACACAGCGCCCTGGAAATCCTTGAGGGCTTCTTCAAGCCAGGCGATTGCGCCGATGTCCAGGTGGTTGGTCGGTTCGTCGAGCAGCAGCAGATCCGGCTCGGAAACCAGTGCCTGGGCCAGCAGCACACGGCGACGCCAGCCACCGGACAACTCGGCCAGGGTCTTGTCAGCCGGCAGTTGCAGGCGGCTCAGGGTGCTGTCGACCAATTGCTGCAGACGCCAGCCGTCACGAGCTTCGAGTTCCTGCTGGACATGCATGAGCTTGTTGAGGTCTTCCTCGGTCACGCAGTTCTGGGCAAGGTGATGATACTGGGCGAGCAAGGAGCCCACGCCATCAAGGCCTTCGGCGACCACGTCAAAGACGGTCCGCTCGTCGGCCACAGGCAATTCCTGGGGCAACTCGCCGATCTTGAGGCCAGGCGCACGCCAGACAGCGCCGTCATCGGGCTTCTGCACGCCCTTGACCAGCTTCAACATGCTGGATTTGCCTGTACCGTTACGGCCGATGATGCACACCCGCTCACCACGGGCGATCTGCCAGGACACCTTGTCCAACAACGGCATGGCGCCGAAAGCAAGGGACACATCGCTGAATTTGAGCAGGGTCATGATCTTCTCCAAAAACCGGGCGCGCATTCTACCTGAGATCACCCGTGGATGTCGGCATTCATGCCACCGGGCAGCGACAGAGTGTGAAAGCCTTATAACATCCGGTTTCATTCAAGGGCGTTACAGCCTGCGGCAATGCTTTCACCCGAGGCTGGCAAAAGGCTAAGCTAGCGGCACTTTTCACGAATCATCTGCTCGGAAGTCTCATGCGCAGTCGCTTGTTCAGCTTTTTATCCTGCCTGCTGCTCTCTGCCACCGCGGCCCAGAACGCTCACGCGGCAGACCTCAGCCAACAACGCCAATATTACGACGAAGCAAAACGGGCACTGGCCAAGGGTGATTCGGGCCCTTATCAAATGTACAAATCGGCACTGGCCACTTACCCGCTGGAGCCCTACCTCGAATACGACGAACTGACTGCGCGCCTCAAGACCGCCAGCAATCAGGAAATAGAACGATTCCTGGCCGAACACGGCGACCTGCCCCAGGCCAACTGGATGAAACTGCGCTGGTTGCGCTGGCTGGCCGAACGCGGCGACTGGCAGCCCTTCGTCAAGTACTACAGCCCCAAGATGAATTTTGTCGAACTGGACTGCCTGTACGGCCAATACCAGTTGAACAACAATCTGCGCGCCGAAGGCTATGCCAACGCCGAAAAGCTGTGGATGACCGGCAAAACCCAGCCGGCCGCCTGCGATGCATTCTTCAGCCAGTGGGCTGCCGCTGGCCAGTTGACCGAACAGAAACGCTGGCAGCGTGCCAAGCTGGCAGCCCAGGCGCGCAACTACAGTCTGGCGAACACCCTGGTCAACAGCCTCAACTCTCTGGCGCCTCAGGGCAAGTTGCTGCTGGCCGTTGCCCAGAAACCGGAGATGCTCAATAACCCGACGCAGTTCGCTCCTGTGGATGAAGCCATGTCAGATGTGGTGGGTCTGGGCTTGCGTCGCCTCGCCAGACAGGACCCGCAAAAAGCCCTGGCCATGCTCGACGGTTACGCCGCGACCATGCACTTCTCCCGTGAAGAACAGGTGGAGATCGCAAAGGAAATCGGCCTGACCCTGGCCCGTCGCTATGACGACCGAGCTCTGGAGGTCATGACCAAATACGACCCCGAGCTGCAGGACAACACTGTGACCGAGTGGCGCCTGCGCCTGCTGTTACGCCTGGGACGCTGGGAGGATGCCTACGAACTGGCACGCCGCCTGCCTCAGGATCTGGCAAGCACCAACCGCTGGCGCTATTGGGAAGCTCGCGCACTCGAGCTTGCCCAGCCGAACAACCCGCTGATCCCGAGCCTGTACAAGGACGTGGCCAAGGAACGCGATTTCTATGGCTTCCTGGCGGCCGACCGGACCCAGAGCCCATACCAGCTCAACAACAAGCCTCTGGCGCTCAGCCCTGCCCTGGTCAACAAGGTTCGCAACACGCCGGGCATACGCCGCGCCCTGGAGTTTCATGATCGCGGCGAAATCGTCGACGGTCGTCGCGAGTGGTATCACGTCAGCCGTCTGTTCAGCCGTGACGAAATGGTTGCCCAGGCCAGGCTGGCCTATGACATGAAGTGGTACTTCCCGGCGATTCGCACCATCAGTCAGGCGCAGTACTGGGACGATCTGGATATCCGCTTCCCCATGGCCCACCGCGACACACTGGTCCGTGAAGCTCAGGTACGCGGCCTCCATTCGAGCTGGGTATTCGCCATTACCCGCCAGGAAAGCGCATTCATGGACGACGCCCGTTCAGGCGTGGGTGCCAGCGGCCTGATGCAGTTGATGCCGGCCACCGCCAAGGAAACCGCCCGCAAGTTCAGCATTCCGCTGGCCTCGCCACAGCAGGTGTTCAATCCTGACAAGAACATTCAACTGGGTGCTGCCTACCTGAGCCAGGTTCACGGTCAGTTCAATGGCAACCGGGTGCTCGCCTCCGCCGCTTACAACGCTGGCCCGGGCCGCGTTCGCCAATGGCTCAAGGGCGCGAACCATCTGGCATTCGATGTCTGGGTAGAAAGCATTCCCTTCGATGAAACCCGCCAGTACGTGCAAAACGTGCTGTCTTATTCCGTGATCTACGGGCAGAAGCTCAATTCACCACAGCCGCTGGTGGATTGGCATGAGCGGTTCTTCGACGATCTGTAAACGCTGCTGGAGGGCAAGTCAGCCGCGCTGCCTTGCCCTCCTCGACACAGCCAGTTACTCCAGAATCTCCACCGGCATCCCCACTTCCAGCACACCCGGCCCGTCATTGACCATATTCTGGCCAAACATCACATCCCCCTCGACTTCACGATAAGTCTTGAGAGTCGTCAGAGGCTCACGGTCTTCGCTGCGCTGGCCGGTAGCCGGATCGATGGTGGTCAGGATGCAGCGTGCGCAAGGCTTGAGGATGCGAAACTCCATCTCACCGATGCGGATGCGTTTCCAGTTGTCCTCGGCAAAGGCCTCGGCACCTTCGATGACCAGATTGGGCCTGAAGCGCAGCATCTCCTGAGGACGCCCGATTCTGGCAGACAGATCGTCGAGCGAACCCTGGCCAATGAGCAGCAAGGGGAAACCATCGGCAAACGAAACCTTGTCAGCGCCTGTGCCATAGCCACTGGGCAGCGAGCGTGCGCGATCCACCGGCACATACACCATGCGGGTCGGCTTGCCGATGAATTCGCTGACCCAGGCGGCCGCCTCCTCTCCCGCATCCGGCACCTGCAAGGTATCGCGCCAGACCGTCACACCGCGCAGAGTCGCCTCCACATCGACAGGCAGAGCCACATCCAGAGGCTGGAAACCGGGAGCAGAAAGGGTCACACCACCTGCCGCATTCCACAGAACGGACAGTTGCGACATGTGCGGCAAGGCACGCTGAGTGAAGAACCGTCCGCTGTTTGCGTCCACCAGCATCCAGCGTCGATCGCCTGCCAGCCCCAACTCATCGAACGCTGCGCGCTGCAGCACTTCGGCTTTACAGGATTTGAGGGGGAAACGATAAAGAGAAGCGAGACGTAGCATTGCCTGTTCCTTGGTGGCTCGAAAAACTGCGACATGAAAGTCGCAGCTTATACGAGGCGCCCCAGGCAAAGCAGCAAATGTTTCAGCCGTCGCTGACCATCAACAGGCGCTGGCGTACGACTTCAACCAGTTTGTCGGGCTGGAACTTGGAGAGGAAGTTGTCGCAACCGACCTTCTTGACCATGGATTCGTTGAAACTGCCGGACAATGAGGTGTGCAACACGATGTACAGACTGCGCAGACGCGGGTCGTTGCGGATTTCCGTGGTCAGGCGATAACCGTCCATTTCAGGCATCTCGGCATCGGTAAAGACCATCAGCAGTTTTTCCTCGACGTTCTCCCCGGCGTCCGCCCAGCCCTTGAGCATGTTCAGCGCCTTGAGACCATCGCTGGCCACATGCAGCTTGAGCCCCAGTTGCGAAAGAGTGTCGCGCAATTGGGCCAGAGCCACCTTGGAGTCGTCCACCAGAAGGATTTCACGACCACGAGCCTGCTCCAGAGCCGGATCTTCCAGCTTCTCGCGGGACACCTTGGCGTTGTAGGGCACGATCTCGGCGAGGACTTTTTCCACGTCGATAATCTCCACCAACTGGTCATCGACCTTGCTGATGGCAGTCAGGTAATGCTGGCGACCGGCGCTGGCTGGCGGCGGCATGATTGCATCCCAGTTCATGTTGACGATACGGTCCACGCCGCCGACCAGGAACGCCTGCACGGAGCGGTTGTATTCGGTCACGATGATGGTGCTGCCCGGGCCTGGAACCAGCGGGCGCATGCCGATCGCCTGGGACAGGTCGATCACCGGCAGCGTCTGGCCACGCAGGTTGACCACACCACAGACAAAGGAGTGACGCTGCGGCATCAGGGTCAGCTTGGGTAGCTGGAGCACTTCCTGGACCTTGAACACGTTGATCGCGAACAACTGACGACCGGCAAGGCGAAACATGAGGATTTCCAGGCGATTCTCGCCCACCAGCTGTGTGCGTTGATCTACTGTGTCGAGAATGCCAGCCATTTATAGCTCCTGAAGCGTTGATCACGATGGGTCTGCAGTACCTGTATCGGCTGCAACAGCCCGGACCTTAATAGCCATAAATACAATGTCCAAGCATTGATGTCACATTACCATCATGCTTTACTGATGTCGCACTGCCTGCGGTCAAATATGACAGAAAACTCTTCTTTGACCCCTACAAAAAACAGACTCGACGCATTCGAGCCTAGGGGTACCCCTGAGCCCTTATCAGGGCTGACCTGATATTCTCAACTCCCAATAGCCATTATTGTGACGCCATTCACAGTGAACGAATGGAATCATGCCTGTGTTCGTGTTCCAGTCCGACAACGGTTTGGCGCCACTCAAGGCTTCATTTTTCAGATGTTCACAAGCAATCCTTAAGCAATATTCGGAAACCCCCTACATACATTCATTTGAAATCACCATTAACTGTCGTCCATTCGCTGCGGGCGAAACAAATTCGCTACCTGAAATGCGTGGAGACAGAGGATGCTGAACAGTAATGAGTGGCAGGAAAAACACGATCAGTTCCTTAGCAACTCGCAGAACCTTCTCTGCAAGTCAGAGGAATGCCTGTCACACCTGGAAATGATCGGCGACGATGAAGACGCCATCGAAGGCCTGCTGACCAATCTGCTCAAACTGAGCCTCGAAGCACAGAGCGCTTCGATCGAAAGCCTTGCCGATTTCTCCAGAAAGCTGCAGCAGTGGCTCAGCGAAGCCTGCCAGTACCCGGGCTTTTCGCCGGAAATCCTGAATACGCTGAAAAGCTGCCTGGAATTGATGTCCTGGCAACTGGAACTGATCGATCCGCAAACCGGCGAACTGCTCATGGATTGCGATGAGCAGCAGGCGCTTCTGGCAAAGTTGTCTGAAATCTCCAGTATCAGCGACCAGTAACAGCAGGTTTACAAGCCATCCCTGCCCAAAGCCCCTTCCTTTTTAAACTCTGCAACCCCATGAAAACATCCAGAAACATTATTAAGAATGCCCACCACACATATTGACCGGCAATTTTCTGTTTACAGAAATGCAGGTTAACCATTAAATCGTCCTGCATTGAGACAAGATTACTGACCGGGAATGGACAGACTCTTGAGTTGACGAGCTGTTATACAACTGCCGGATATCGATCCGCACCGACCATACAAGTGGCGCCATTCGTTATGCATGTCAGCAGGAAGCTCTCAGGGTTTCGATACCTGAACACGAAAAACGGCCACTGGCTGACCAATGCACTGTGCATAAGCGCAATCCTGGGCAACATCGGGCTGTTCCTGAGTACCGATGCCCTGCCCCTTCCACTGCTTGCCCTCAACCTGATCACCTTCATCAGTATCTGGCTCACCCAACTGCGCAACCGCCAGCTGATCCAGCTCAAGCCTCAGGAACTGGCCGAACGTATGCTGGAGGTTCAGGAAAGCGAACGTCATCGACTCAGCCGGGAACTGCACGACGACATCGGACAGATGCTCACTGCGGCAAAGATCCAGTGCAACTGGCTGGAGCGTCGCCTGCCCGCAGAGGCGCAATCCCACGGCGCACAGCTGAATGCCATCCTTGAAGAAACCCTGGATAAAGTGCGCGACCTGTCCAGCATTCTCAATCCCCGCCAGCTGTCGAGCCTGGGACTGGAGGCCAGCCTGCGAGCCCATCTGCTGAAGAACCTCAGCGACAGTCAGGTACGCTGGAGCCTGGAGTGTCAGCAGCGGCTGGCCGGCATTCCCGAAGAAATGGCCATGGCCGCCTTTCGTATCGCTCAGGAGGCCGTGACCAACGTGCTGCGTCACTCCCATGCGAAAAACCTGCTGGTGCGCCTGCAGCGCCTGCCCGGCGGGCTTTCGCTCTTTATCTCGGATGACGGCGTCGGCTTCGAGCCAACAGACAACCCCGCAGATGCCGGCCAGCGCGGCATGGCAGGCATGGCCGAACGCGTCGCCTTGCTCAATGGTTCCTGGAGCCTGCACAGCACGCCGGGGCAAGGCACACAGATCGACGTATTGTTTCCCTGGGCCCCTCGTACACACGAGCGGGCCAATGCACACAAGAAGCCTCAATGACTTGCAATCTACTGCTGATCGATGACCACTCGCTGATCAGGGCGGGCGTACGCGCTCTGATTTCAGACATTCCCGGCTACGCCGTCATTGGCGAAGCGGCCGATGGCAGCCAGCTGGCGAGCCTTGCGCTCGAACTGCAACCTGACATCATCCTTCTGGACATTACCATGAAGGACACCAATGGCCTGGATGCTCTGGAGCAACTGCTTGCGGTACAGCCCCACAGCAAAGTGCTGATCATCTCCATGCACACCGACCCCGACACAATCATGGGCGCCCTGGAAATGGGGGCTCACGGCTATCTGCTCAAGGATGCTACCGCCAGAGAGCTGGAGCAGGCGCTGGAAGCCCTGCGCAACGACGAACGCTATCTGAGCCCCGCCATCGCCCATACCGTGATCAACCGGGCCTTGCGCGGTCCGCGCACCAACAGGTCCGAAGCCCTGGACAAATACAATCTCACCGCTCGCCAACTGGAGATACTGCGTCTGGTGGTACGAGGCAAATCCACCCGGGAAATCGCCATTGGACTGGGCCTGAGCATCAAGACCGTGGAGAGTCACCGATCGCAGATCATGAAGCGCCTGCAGATCTACGATGTTGCCGGGTTGGTACTGTTCAGCGTGCGTGAACGGATCATCAGTCTGGACGATTGAGCGCCTGAACCGCTCCGAGTACAGGTGAATTCTTCGGCAGATGGACCTGCAAGGCCGCCGGACGTGCCACGAAACGCAGGTTCTCGCCCGATAGCGGCTCACCATCCAGATTGATGTCCAGCCCCTGGGCAGACTTGAGTTCGACCCAGGGCAAGCGGGCACGTACAAACATGTTGTCGATCCCCAGGCCGCCTTCGAGCAGGCTCTTGAGCGTGCCGACCACTTCCTGGGGCGCTGGCAGGATGCTGATATCCAGCATGCCATCATCGACCATCGCCTCTGGACACAGCACATGTCCGCCTCCGGCCTGACGACCGTTACCGATGCCCAGGGCCAACAGATTGCCACGCCAGTGGAAGTCCGGCCCGACCAGCTCACCGTGAGCAGCATGCAGCTCGCTGAAGCGCGACAGCCCGGTAAACAGATAGGCTGCGCCGCCCAGCACCTTTTTCAGGTCTTCGGACGTATTGGCCGTGACCTGGCTGCCAAAGCCACCGGTGGCCATGTTCAGGAACAATTTGCCGCCGACTTCGCCGAGGTCCACTGCACGCGGCTCCACATCCAGCAGATCCAGCGCGTCAGCCACTTCCAGCGGTACACCAGCAGCCCGGGCGAAATCGTTGGCAGTGCCCAGTGGCAGGATAACCATACTGCTGTTGGTACGAGCCTGGGCCAGCGCTTCGGCTATGTCGCGTACCGTCCCGTCACCGCCTCCGGCAATGATATGCCGGTGCCCTGCGGCCAGCGCCTCGGTGACCAGCCGCTGGGCATCACCGCCCTCCCAGGTCAGTCGCACATCAAGGTCCCAACCTTGTTTGCGCTTTTCCAGCACGGCGTTGCGGACATCCTCGTTAAGCGACTGCTTGCCGTGCAGAATCAGAATCGCTCTGCGTTTTGTCATGACGCCTCCCCATGTTCGATGATCTGTACAGACACAATTTCCGTATAGCACTTGATGTGACCCCGCCGGGCAGGAAAAGGCCCGTCCCTGAGGATAATTTTTTCCGGGGCACCAACAACGCAGGATTACCCGAAATTACTGGGGAAAAAGTCCTCGAAGACCCTGTGCAGCACTATCAAGGGCAAAATAATATCGCCAGAGTGAAACTTTTTTTGTGTCATGAGCTTTACTGTCAAGAACCCCCCATTTGAGGTGGTTAACCTTCAAAATGCAGAGAAACACTTACGCTATCAAAGGCTTTGGATACCTTGAAAGAATTGACAATACTTCAGGAGAACAAGGGAAAAAACCAAAAACGACAAATAAATGGCTTTTCTTAAGACAAATAAATAGAAAAGATATTTTTTTGACTCTACGATATGACGACTGACAGATCATGGACCGGTGCTCGAGCCATGAGTGCCATGTAGTGAGGGAGCTTTATGCGGTTGCAACCAGTCGACAGTCTTTCGCTGACACGCACCAGCCTGGTCGAATACTTCCTTTTAGGCATCCGTCTGATACATGGAGTTTCCTGCATCCTGCCGGGGATGCTGATCCTCGCGATGATGCACAACGGCACTATCGAAAACCTCAAGGACTACGCACTGATGCCGCTGTTCTTCAGTGTCGTCTGCGTCCTGATCTTTCAGGCACTGGGGGTTTACTCCGAAGCGCTGTTCAGCAACGCATTGCGCTTGCGCGTCATTGCTTTCGCCTGGTCTGCCGCCTTTGGCCTCTTGCTGTTCATGCACCAGACCATGGGCTTTTTCGAGCACCTGAGCAACGAGCAACTGATTTTCTGGTACCTCAGCAGCCTGGCTCTGTTCTGCATCGTCCGTTTGCTGATGCTGGTGTTTTTCAAGCACCAGATGCGTAAAGGCATCTTCCTGCAGAACGCCGTGATTCTGGGGGCTACGGAAAACGGCATGCGCCTGGCCGAATACCTGCTTGAGCATCAGGATATCCGTTCGGGGGTAACCGGCTTCATCGATGACCGCATCGGTCGCATGCCCAAGACCGTCGCCAACCTGCCGTTGCTGGGCAACACCAGCGATCTGGAGCGATTGATCCGTGAGGAAAAAGTTACCCAGGTGCTGGTTGCCCTGCCCTGGACTGCCGAAAACCGCATGGACTACATCATTCGCGAACTGCGCAGGCTGCCGGTGAATGTCTTGCTGGTGCCGGACATGATCGCCTTCCGGCACACCCACAATCGCATTACCGAAGTCGCCAAGCTGCCGATGTTCAATGCCTCCGATGTGCCGCTCAATGGCTGGTCGCCGTTCTTCAAGCGTGCCGAAGACATTGTGCTGTCGACCCTGGCGGTGCTGGCGCTGTCACCGGTCATGCTGCTCATCGCCCTGGCAATCAAACTTGATTCTCCGGGCCCGGTGCTGTTCCGGCAAAAACGTTATGGCTACAACAACCGATTGATCGAGGTCTTCAAGTTTCGCTCCATGCATCAGCATCAGGCCGATGCAACCGCCGAGCAACAAACCACCCGAGGTGACGCCAGGGTCACTCGAGTCGGGCGCTTCATACGCAAGACCAGCCTGGATGAGCTGCCACAGTTGTTCAATGTCGTGGCAGGCAGCATGTCGATGGTGGGACCTCGGCCCCATGCAACGGCAACCAAAGCGGCCGGCATTCTCTTCGAGCAAGCGGTGAAGGAGTACACGTCACGCCACAGGGTCAAGCCAGGCATCACCGGCCTGGCACAGATCCATGGCTATCGTGGTGAAACAGACACCGTGGAAAAAATCGAAAAGCGCGTCGAATTCGATCTTGAGTACATAGAAAACTGGTCCGTCTGGTTCGACCTTTACATCCTTATGCGCACTGTTCCGGCAGTGCTCTTCACTCGTGAGGCTTATTGATGAGCAATCTCATCCCCTGCATCATCGCCGGCGGGTCCGGCACCCGACTCTGGCCAGTCTCTCGCGAAGCCATGCCCAAGCCTTTCATGCGCCTTCCCGATGGCGAAAGTCTGCTGCAAAAAACCTTCAAACGCGCCACAGGGCTGCCGGAAGTCGAGCGGCTGCTGACGGTCACCAACCGTGAAGTGTATTTCCGCACAGCTGACGACTATCGCCAGCTCAACAAGACCAGACTGCCTCTGGATTTCATCCTTGAGCCTTTTGGCCGCAACACGGCGGCAGCCATCGCCGCGGCGGCGCTGCATGTGGCCCGGTTGTATGGCGACAACGCCAAGCTGCTGGTGCTGCCCGCCGACCACCTGATCACCGATGTCGACGCCTTCTCAAAAGTGGTAGGAGTCGCCCAGGAACTGGCCGAACAAGGCTGGCTGGTGACCTTCGGGATTCTGCCGACCAAACCGGAAACCGGTTTCGGCTATATCGAAAAAGGCCCGTCACTCAATGCCGAGGGCTATCAGGTCGCACGGTTCGTCGAGAAGCCGGATGAAGCCACTGCCCAGGGTTATGTGGACGGCGGACTGCATCTGTGGAATGCAGGGATGTTCTGCATGCGCGTCGATGCCGTACTGCGCGAACTTGAAATCCATGCTCCCGACGTGCTGAAAGCGGTCAAGGCCTGTCTTGAAAAGAGCATCAGCAAAGAAGGCAACCATGAACTGCAACTGGAACTGGACAGCGAGCTGTTCGGCCAGGTGCCGGACATCTCCATCGATTACGCGCTGATGGAACGCTCGCAGAAAGTCGCCGTGGTGCCGTGCCAGCTGGGCTGGAGCGATATTGGCTCCTGGCAGGCCGTGCGCGAACTCACTGCCGCAGATGCACAGGGCAACCAATGCAATGGCCAGACCGTATTGCATGACGTGACCAACTGCTACATCGACTCGCCGAAACGCCTGGTGGGTGCGGTGGGCCTGGACAATCTGGTCATCATCGATACGCCGGACGCCTTGCTGATCGCCGATGGCACGCGCAGCCAGGACGTGAAAATCATCGCCCAGGAACTCAAGCGCCAGGGTCACGATGCCTATCGCCTGCACCGCACCGTCACCCGGCCATGGGGCACTTACACCGTGCTCGAAGAAGGCAAGCGCTTCAAGATCAAACGTATCGTGGTTCGCCCGCAAGGCTCGCTGTCACTGCAGATGCACCACCATCGCAGCGAACACTGGATCGTGGTCAGCGGCATGGCACGGGTCACCAATGGCGAGCGGGAATTCATGCTCGACACCAATGAGTCGACCTTCATCAAACCCGGCCACACGCACCGTCTGGTCAATCCGGGAGTCATCGATCTGGTGATGATCGAAGTCCAGAGCGGCGAGTATCTGGGGGAAGACGACATCGTGCGTTTCACTGACATTTATGGCCGGGCACCGGAAGCGGCCAAGGCATGAAGTTCGACGGTAAGGACACCATGGCACGTACACACACAACGATGAGGAACTGAACCACCACGCACTGGACAGGCAGTACCGGCCAACATGATTTCTTTACCCGAAAGGGAGCCTTATTCGTGCATGACAGGAGTTCAGGACCGATGAAAAGCATTCTGCTGTTAATCAGCGTATTGCTGCTAAGCGCTTGCAATACCCCCGCCAGGGTCGGCTTGCCCGATGACGAGGCCCAGATAGAGGCCGGTCAGGCGGCTGGCCGGGCTCTGGCGGGCAAACCCTTGCCACCGGAACGGATTCGCCCCGGAGATACCTTGCGTATCGTGCGCAATACCGGGGAGGCGCCATCCATATCGGCGTTCACCGCCAACTCCATCTATGAGCTGACGCTTTTTCAAGTCCTCAATGACGGGACCTTTTCCTATCCCTACATCGGTACGGTCAAGGCGGCCGGCCTGACCCTGCCGCAATTGAACGACGTACTGGAAAGCAAGCTCAAGGATGTCTATCGCGAAACCGCCCTGACCATCAATATTTCCCAGTCACCGGGCAATACCGTCTTCGTGGGCGGCGCGGTACGCAACTCGGTCACTCTGCCAGTCAATGTGGCCACCAATCTGGAGCAGGCCCTGGTCGGCGCCGGCGGGGTCGCACTGGATGCAGATGCCCGTCAGGTGGCGCTGCTGCGCCTTGAAGAAAACGGCCTCTACAAGACCTACTTTTTCGATTACAGCAAGTTTCTCTGGGCAGACGCCGGTGGTCCTCGAGCACCGGTCCTGCTGCAACGCGGCGATGTAGTGTTCGTCCCCAAATCCTCGGTCGGAAACAAGGTGGACGGTGTCAACCTGTACTTCAACCAGTTGATTCCTTTCGCGAAATCGATAGGTCTGGGCATGAATTACGAGTTGCGTAACAACAACTAATCGTCAGGGAAAAGACATGATCAATATCCGTTCATTTCGCGATCTGCTACGCCTGTTTTTTATCTTCAAGCGCGAAGTAAAGATCACCGTGATGGTGACCTTCGTCATCGTCATTCTGGGCGCGTTCCTGCTGCCCAACCGTTATGAGTCCACCGCGCTGTTGCTGGTCAAGCCCGGTCGTGACACCAGCACCGTGCCCATCGAGCTGTCAGACCGCCAGGCGATCGTGGTGCCCAACGGCCTTCGTGACCCGTTGCTGGACGAAGAGCGCATGCTCACCGGTCGCCCGATCATGCGTATGGTGGCCGAGAAGTACCTGAACGAGCTGTCCAAGATCGAGCCTGAAACCGGCGTCATGGCTTCGGTGAAAAACGGCATCAAGTACGTCGTGCGCTCGATCTTCGAGGCGGGTCACAGCGTGCTGCAATTCCTGGGACTTGCGGAAAAGCGCACGCCGGTCGAGCGCATGGCCGAAGACCTGGAGAAGAACTTCAAGGTCCGTCACGAACAGGGCTCATCGGTGATGGAGCTGACCTTCACCTGGAATGACCCGGTGACCGCGCAGATCGTGCTCAAGACCTGGATCGATGAATACCAGTTGCAACGCACCAAGACCCTGGGACGCGTCAGCCTGTACGGATTCTACGAAACCGAAGTCAAGGCGATTGGCGCCAACATCATTTCGTACAAACAACAGATCCAGGGCTATCTGAACCAGTTGGGTGCAGTGAGCATTTCCCAGCGCCTGGCCGATACATCCCAGGGCCTCAATGACCTGCGTACCGAACGCAACAACACCATCCGCGCCATCGCCTCCACCAAGGCCGGACTCGACACGCTGAAGACACAGCTGGCCGCGCAACCCAAGACCGTCTCGGCAGGCCGTGAGCTGGCGTTGAACCCCAACCGCCAGGACCTGCAAAACCGTATCAACGGCAAGGAAGTCGAGCGTCAGGAACTGCTGCGCTCGTTCAAGGAACAGGCGCCACCGGTGCGTGCCGCCAACGAGGAAATCAACAACCTCAAGCAACTGCTCAAGGAACAGGACGCAACCATCCAGCGCTCCGAAAGCATCACGCCAAACCCTATCTATAACCGCATGCAGAACGTGTATGCCGATCAGCAGACCAGCTACGCCCGCCTGCAAACCCAACTGGCACAGCAGAACGCGCAACTGGCCCAACTGGAAAGCGACCGTCAGTTGGCACTGAAACTGGAGCCTGAGCTTTCGCGCTTGCAGAACGAGCTGGATGCCGCCCAGAAAAGCTACGCGCTCTACACCGACAGCCTGGAAAAGGCGCGCATCGACCGCGAACTGGATAACAGCCAGATCAGCAACATCGCCACCATCGAAGACGCTACGTTCAACGCCAGCCGGGTCTTCCCGAAAAGTCTGTTGATGCTGCTGCTGGCCTTCCCGTTGAGCGTTGTCGTGGGTTTCCTGGCGTTGTACTTCTTCTACTTGCTGGATCAGCGCATCCACGATGGCGACAAGATCGAAGGACGTTTTGGCGTACCGGTCTGGACCAGCCTTCCGGATCTGGAACGTGCCCAGGATCGCAGTGCAGCCCTGACGGCCAACCTGCACCGGATCTACGGCATCCTGCCTCTGGGTCAGGTTGCGCAAAAAGGCCTGGCCATCGGTTTTACCTCCGTGCATAGGGGCGAAGGGGTGAACTTTGTCATCTCGCGCCTGAGTACGCTGCTGACCGAACAAGGCCATAGCGTACGCACTGAAGGCCGTGGGCCGGCCAAACCGGGAGAGATCGTGTTGATCAATGCTTCGGGTGTTTACGGCAACCAGGAGGCTTTTGTCCTGCTGCGAGATGCCGATCAGATCGTGTTGGTGGTGCGTGCCGAGCAGACCACCGTGCCGATGCTCGAAGATGCCCTGACCACCCTGAACACTGCGTTCAAGAAGGTCGACGGCGTGATCCTCAACCGTCGCCGCTTTGAAGTACCGGAGCACGTCCTGAAGTTCCTGAAGCGCATCGGGAGCCGTGCCTGATGCAAATTGCCCTGCTCGCCCCGCTGCCACCGGAGCAGAACGGTATCGCCGATTATGCCGGGCATCTCAAGCATGCCCTGCAAGAGCTGGGCGTGCAGGTGCGCACGCCCTTGCAGGGGATCGGCAACGATCCTCGCCAGGCCGAACAACGTGTCGCCGAAACCGACTGGAGCGGCATCGACCTGGTCCATGCCGAGCTGGGCGGCGGACGGCTGGCAGAATTTCAGGCATTGCGGGCGTTGCGTCAGCGCTTCCCTCATTTGCCACTGACCGCCACCGTGCATGATCCGGAGCGTCTTGTATGGCGCCGGGAAAAACTGCCATGGCCATTATCCCTGGCCAGCAACATGCGCTCTCCCCTGCCGGAAATCGCCACGGTACTGGCCGACCCGTTATGCCTGCGCGAAGAGCGTCAACTGGCAAGAAGCATGACCCGTCTGATCACCCTGACTCAGGCCGGCAGTCAGAGCCTGAAACAGCGCATGGGACTGGAGCAGTCGCAGATGGCCGTGATCAGTCATGGCAACCTGGCAATCGAACCGGTGCCATTGCCGGCCTTGCAGCCTCTGCGGTTGCTGTATTTCGGCTTCATCTATCGCGGCAAGGGTATCGAGGATCTTCTGGATGCTCTGGCCAATGTCTTTGTCGCCCAGCCGCAATTGCGTTCCACTGTGCGACTGACACTGGCCGGTGGCAGCGAACCGGAAATGGCCTTCGGGCCGTCGGGCAGCTATCTGGATCAGTTGCGTCTGCGCATCCGGCAACTGGGTCTGGCGGACCTGGTGGACTGGCAACTCGACCTGCCCGCCGAACAGATCGCCCATGTCATCCAGGCCCATCATGTGATGGTCCTTCCCTATCGCGAGTCCAGCAAACTGAAGCTTCTGGGCAAGCTGCGCGGCACCAGCGGCGCGCTGTCATGGGCCACCGCCTGCGGTCGCGGAGTCATCACGTCGGATGCCCGCTCGTTTGCCGAAGAAGTCTCCCATGGCAACGGCATGATCTACCCTCAGGGCGATGTAGCGGCCCTGACCGAGGCATTGAATCGTATCTGCGCGGCACCACGGATGGCCATCGAGTGGTCCGAAAACGCTACGCGCATAGGCAAGACCCGGGTCTGGAGTCAGACGGCAGAACGTTTCAGGGATGTATTCCGGCAGGCATGCGAGGTGAACTGATATGCGGCGCACATCAAGATCATGGCTGGCCATCGCGGTACTGCTGACAAGCGCGATGACTCTGGG
This sequence comes from Pseudomonas sp. Irchel 3A18, assembly GCF_900187465.1. NCBI lineage: Bacteria > Pseudomonadati > Pseudomonadota > Gammaproteobacteria > Pseudomonadales > Pseudomonadaceae > Pseudomonas > Pseudomonas sp. Irchel 3A18. The sequence goes on along the minus strand of NZ_FYDI01000001.1, from coordinate 250,265 downwards.
AACCGTCGCTCAGGCAGCGACCGTTCTGCAGGCACCGCGCGCGGTGGTCTGGAAGGACTTTCTGGGCGTCAACGTGCAGTTCCAGTATTTCGCCCCGGAGAACTATCAGCAGCAGATGGAGCGTCTGGACGCACTGGGGCTGAACTGGGTGCGACTGACCATTCACTGGCCAATCATCGAGCCGGTCCAGGATCAGTACAACCTCACGGATCTTGATAACGCCATGGCTGCCATCAAAAGCCATCGCTACAACACCCTCGCCTATCTGGTGGGCTCGGCCCCCTTCGCCAGCAGTTCGGTTTCTACCGCGGCGAGTCGTGATCAGTATCCTCCGCTGGACTTCAACGTCTTCGCCTCACGCATGGCGGCACTGGCCCAGCGTTATCCTCATGTCGGCAACTGGCAGGTCTGGAATGAGCCAAACATCATCTGGCTGCCCCAGGCCGACCCGGTTGCCTACAGTAATCTGCTGTTCACCACCGCCAATGCGATCCGTTCTGTCATGCCGGACAAGACCATCGTGACAGCCGGCATGGCCTACTACAGCCAGATGCAGCACCGCTCGGGCTACATGCTGCAGACGCTGGTGGAAAACGGCTTGGGTTCGCAGAACATTGTGGCGGCCTATCACCCTTACTCCGAATACCCCGAAGGCGACTCGGTCGCGGATCGGGATTTCCTGGTGCGCTCCAATGCCATGAACCAGTTGCTGCACAGCAATGGCGTGTCACAGGTCTGGGCCACCGAATGGGGCTGGTCGAGCTATGCCGGCCCGGTGGAAATGCAGGCCATCATCGGCACTCAGGGCCAGGCCGACTACACCCTGCGCCGCCTGGCACTGATGAGCGCCCTGGATTTCCAGCGCATCTTCCTGTTCAACCTCAGCGATCTGGACGAACGCGCCAGCGCCCGCGATCAGGGTTACGGCCTGCTCGATCTGCAAGCCAACCCCAAACCGGTCTATACCGCGCTGCAAAACTTTCTGAACATCACCGGGCCGCGCCTGGAGCCAGCCGCCCCGCCAACCGTCAGCACTGTCCCCAATGACCTGTTTGCCGTGCCATGGACACGCAGCGACGGCAAACGCCTGCTGATGTTCTGGAGCGCCACCGGCACCACCTTGAATTTTCCGCAAATCCATGAGGGCATCGTGCATGACCCGCTGACCGGCACCCACATTCCATTATCCGGTAGCCAGGGCATCAGCCTGGCCCTTAAACCCACCCTGCAAATTCTGGAATGGAATCCATAATCATGCGAATTCTATGGACACTGCCTTACCTGCCCTGGCCCACCACCAGCGGTGGCAAGACCCGCGAGTACCATCTGCTGCGCAATCTGGCGGCACGCGGGCACCGCATCACCCTGCTGGTGCAATCCAAGACCCCGCTGGACGATGCCTGTCGCAGCGCCCTGGAACCCTGGCTGGAACGCCTGATCGTCATTGACCGGCGCCCGCTGCTCAGCCTGCGCACCCTGCTGGCCGTGGCCTTCGCGCCACCGCCGATGCTGGCCAGCGTCAACGGTTATGCACCGGAACTGGAACAGACTTTTGAAAAGCTGATCGAAGAAGACTGGGACATCATTCAGCTCCAGCACACCTATGCCTTTCAACCATTTGAAGGGCCGCTAAAGCGCTCAGGCAAACCATTCGTGCTCACTGAGCACAATGTCGAATCGGCGCTGGGCGCGGCGAGTTATGACCGTCTGCCCCGCTGGGCCAGCTTCTTTGCCGTCTATGACCGCTGGCGCTACCGGCGCTGGGAACTGCGGGTTTTCCGCCAGACCAGCGAGCTGGTCGCAGTCACCGAAGAGGATGCCAAGGTGCTTTCGCGCCTGAGTGGCCGGGCCACGTCCATCGCGGTCAACAGCGTGGATTGCAGCTACTACGCCAATGTTCATGCAGACCGCTACAACCGCCGCCTGCTGTTCATCGGCAACTACGAATACGGCCCTAACGTGGATGCCATCGAGTGGGCGCTGGACGAAATCATGCCACTGGTCTGGGAGCTGTCACCCACCGTGCGCTTTGCCGTGGGCGGTTTTGGCATGCCCGAGTCCTGGCGCGAGCGCTGGCCCGACCAGCGCATCGAATGGCTGGGTTTCGTGCCGGACCTGCGAGCCCTGCAAAGCAGTTCCTCAATGTTTTTCGCGCCCCTGCGCCAGGGTGGCGGCTCGAAGCTGAAGATTCTGGAGTCCATGGCTGCCGGCCTGCCCGTGGTCACGACCGGGCAAGGCGTTTCAGGCCTGGACGTCACCCATGGCGAGCATTACCTTGGCAGCGAAGAACCAGCACAACTGGCGCGTCTGATCGCCGACAACATCGACAGCCCTGCACGCCTCATCCAGATAGGCGAAGCCGGACGTGCCTACGTGCGCTCACGGCACGACTGGTCGGTTTCGGCCGCCCAGCTGGAAGGCATCTACACCCGAATTTCGCCCCCAAGCAAGGATCTCGCACATGCGTATCGGACTTGATTACCGCGCTGCGGCCGGTTACCCCGTCAGCGGCATCGGCCGCCAGAACTTCGCGCTGGAAGAAGCCTTTCGTGCTCACCCCGATGTGCAACTGCAATTGTTCGGGGTTGCCCCTTATGATCATCCGATCCGGCGCCTGATCCACACGCCACGATGGGCCACCCCGCTCAACTCCGTGCATCGCCTGCCGGATCGTCTGGGCTTTGAAGGCCTGTACCTGCCCAAGGCCTTGCGCGACACCGAAGTCCAGATCTACGTTGCCAATATCAACATGGGTTTGCCGCTGGGGCGCAAGCCTTCCAACGTACGCTACGTGCTGCAGTTGCATGACCTGTTCCAGATCACCCAGAAGAACAATCATGGCTCGCGCCTCAAGGCCGCGTTCTATCGCCTGACCGACTACCTTTCGATTGCCTACTCCCTGAGAGTCGCCGATGTGGTGTGGGTACCCTCGCAATTCACTGCCAATGAAGTCATCCGCCTGTTCCCCTCAGCCAGGAAAAAGCTGCGCATCGTGCCGCTGCTGGTTGAAGGCTTCAAAGATGAGCCAGCGGACATTGCCGCATTGCAATTGCCCGAGCGGTACTGGCTGTGTGTCGGTACCCGGGAGCCGCGCAAGAACATTGCCTGGTTCGTTGACGCCTGGCAGAACGCCCGCCTGCAGTTCCCCACCGTGCCGGACCTGGTACTGGTCGGTGGTAGCGAACCCTTGAACGAGTCCCAGCGCCGCCTGCCAGGATTGCATGTGCTCACCGGCATCAGCGACAGCGAATTGCATGCGGTCTATCGCAACGCTGATCGCCTCTGGCAACCCTCGTATGCCGAAGGCTTCGGACTGCCAGTGATCGAGGCCCTCAAAGTCGGTACGCGGGTTGCGGTAGCCACCGGCTCGTCTCTGGATGAAATCACGCCACCGGACAGCCCGCGATTCTCGCCCACCAACAGCCCGGCACTGGTGCAACTGATGGGTGAACTGTCCACGGCCCCTGAAGAGGACCCCGAAATCTCAAGGACCTGGGCGACCTATTACGCTCCCGAAGCTTTCTACAAACGCCTGCATGAAGCTCTCGAGGAGTTGCGCTGATGCCGGTAGCGATGCCACTCGGATTGTTTTTCGGCCTGGTCTTCGGAGTCCTGATCTGGCTGCTGCCAGCCTCCAAGGTCCTGCTGATAGCGGTCGGGACAGCGTCCATCATTACCGTAATCCGCCAGCCCGTCCGCGGGTTGCTGCTTTTCTGTGTGATCGGTGCCTTCATTCCCTATTCCACGGTACAGATCGGTATTCGCACCACGGTATCCGAAGCCCTGATCATGCTGACCTGGGCCAGCTATCTGTTGCAGGCCATGTTCTTCGAGCAGCACCGCGTGCCGAAGATGATGCGTACCGAGCGTCTGTTGCTGGCGCTGATGCTGTTCAGCGCTTTCCCGTTCCTGATCGGCCAGCTCACCATCGTTTCCGACGGCAACGGCCCGATCAACTGGGTACGCTGGCTGTTCAACCTGTCAATCCTGTTTCTGGTGCCGCGTCTTCTGCACGATGGCAAGACACTGGAGCAGGTGATCATCGCGATACTCACCGGCACCCTGATGATGCTGGTGCTGTCGATTCCGACTTATGTCATCAGTGGTTCGGCGTCGGCCATAACGCCGATTCTGGCGATCATGGGTTACGGCGGCCTCGACGTGTTGAGCGAGAGCCTGCTGTCGCTGTCCAGTCGCATGGGTTCACCGTGGCTGCACCCCAACGTGGCCGGTGGCGCCATGGCGATGATCCTGCCGATTGCATTCTGCTTCGGTATCACCCGCAGCGGCGGGCCGCGCTCCCTGGGCCTGCTCGTTGCGGCACTGGGCGCCATCGGCCTGCTGCTGACCGGCTCACGGGGCGCACTGGTGAGCCTGATGGCAGTCATGCTGTGGATGGCGCGTCGCCGCCTGCCGTATCTCGGTCGCCTGCTGATAGGGGGCGCCATCGGGGGCGTGCTGTTGCTGATGTTCTATCCGCCGTTGCAGGACCGTCTCATGGGACTGTTCAGCAACGACGACACCAGTACCGCCATCCGCTTCCTGGAGTACACGCACTTCCCGCAGGCCATGGCCCTGTTTCCGTTCGGCATCGGTTTCAAGATCGACCCTCCCGTGCCGGGCTACACCCAGTTCGGTATTTCCAACCTGTGGCTGAACTTCATCTACAAGATGGGCATTCCCGGCATGTTGCTGTTCATTGCCGTCACCCTGAGCTGGTGGAAGGAAGTACGCCCGACACCCGGCAAGATCACCCTCACCCCTGACAACGCCATTGGCCTGGGTTGCACGGTCGGCGTGCTTTCTGCGCTGTTCAGCGGTCTGTTCGATCACTATTTCAGCTTTACCAGCGTGCTGGTCGCACTGTTCTGGCTGTTCGTCGGCATCAGCCTGCATGAAGCCAAGCGCCTGCGCACCAAGGCTGCTAGCCCTTTGAAATCCCCCGCCGCCTCAACCGACCTGGGAACACCGCAATGAAACACCGCATGATGCATTCGCATAACCTCAGAGAGGCCCTTCCCGACTACGCCCGCAAGATGGGCGTGGACCTGGAGGAACTGCAGGCCGCCTACCAGTGGATGCTGGACAACGAGGTGTGCTTTGAAACCCGGATCAAGAACACGACCCTGTCGTTTATCTGCTACCTGAATATCGAGCCGCGCATCGAGCATCCTCTGGCCCGACGTTTCTATCGCCTGCTGGCCAGCGAAACACTGGGTGCGCTGATTCCCCTGTACGGCATCAACTGGCCGACCTTACGCGACCGCATGCTGCGCACCTGGGAGCAGATCTACAACATCCTGATCTGTAAGATTCCCAGCCACACCTTGCGCTTGCTCTGGCTGCGCATGGGAGGTGCCAAGATCGGCAAGGGGTCGACAGTCTGGCGCAATACCGAAGTGCTGGGCGTGGACAGCCTGCGCATCGGCAACGACTCCACCGTCGGCTGGCACTGTCAGCTGGATGCCCGTGGCGGTCTGGTGATAGGCGATCATGTGACCATCGCCTCCCATGTGCTGATCATCGCAGGCGGACACGACCTCAACGAGCCCGAATTCTGGGCGGTGGGCGGTCCGGTATTGATTGGCGACTACGCCTGGATCTGTAGCCGCGCCCTGCTCTCGTTCGGCGCCAATATCGGTGAAGGTGCAGTGGTGGGCGGCGGCAGCGTGGTGTCCAAGCCGATCCCGGACTACGCCATCGTCAGCGGACCGAACGCGGAAATCAAAGGCGAACGCGCCCGCAACCTCAAGTACAAAGTGGGCGGCAAAGGCCTGTTCACTTTGTTCCATTAAGCCGCCAGCCCATGCTCGGCTCGACCCTGTGGCTGACCCTCGCGACGCTGACCGGCCTGGCTGCCGGCTTTGCCCGCGAGTGGTTGCTGGTGGCCGCCTGGGGGGCGGGCAGCCAGAGCGATGCGTTTCTGGTCTCGATGTTTCTGCCCGAAGCCTTGCGCATGTCCCTGGCGGCCGGCCTGCTGAGTGCGGCAGCCTTGCCGTTGTATCAACAGCGTTCTGCCGAACGGCAGCAGCACTGGCTTCAGGTGCTTGCACCACGCCTGCTGATTTTCGGGGTGTTGCTCAGTCTGGTGCTGAGTCTGGGTGCCGGGTTATGGGTTCGCCTGATCGGCCCGGGGCTCGATAGCGAAGGCTACGCACAGGCCGGCAGCGGCCTGCACTGGCTGGCATGGTGCGCGCCGGGTTTTCTGCTGCACGGTTTGCTGTGTATTCCCCTGCAAGCGCGTTCACGTTTTGTACTGGCCGGGCTTGGCTCGCTGCTGTTCAACCTGCCGCCCGTGATTTACCTCGCGCTGCTCAGCCACTCGGCAACGACCGAGGGCCTGGCTTTTTCCTGCGTGCTGGGCAGCTTGCTGATGCCGGGCGTGCTGCTGCCGACCCTGTTACGCTCGGGTTGGCGCCCGTGGTCCTGGCAGACCGAACAGGGCGCGACGCGGGAACTGCTGCAACGAATCGGCCCGCTGTTGAGCAGCAACCTGGCCAGCCAGGGCCTGGCGCTGCTGGAGCGGATGGTCGCCTCGTTGCTGGGTGAAGGCGCGGTGACCTGGATCAACCTGGCACGCAAACTCATCAACCTGCCCTTGATTGCCCTGATGAGCCTGAACCAGGTGCTATTGGGCCTGATGAGCGGCAGCGAAAATACCCAGCGCCTGTCACTGCTGCGCCGCGGCCTGGGCAGCGCCACCTTGCTGACCCTGCCCGCAGTGACCGGCCTGATCGGTGCAGCCGGTGCGCTGGTAGTGCTGTTACTGCCCAACCAGACCCACGACGGCCCGCTGCCACAATTGCTGGCCTGGTTTGCCGTGCCCTTGATGTTCGGAGCCTGGAATGCGCTGCTGGCGCGCTATGCCTATGCCGACGGCGATACTCGTCTGCCGCTGAACTGTGAGTTGATTGGCAGCCTGTGCAACGCCGTACTGCTGGGCATCCTGCCGTTTTTCCTGGGTCTGACCGGCATCGCCCTCGCAGCTCTTGGCGGCGCACTGGTCACCGGTTTGCTATTGATGCGTCGCCAATCCTTGCTGGCCGTCGTCCCATGGCGCAGTCACTGGCTGCTGGCTGCACTGTTCATGTCAGTGGCCGCACTGTTGCTGCATCCCTTGCAAGACATCTGGCTGCAACTGACCCTCGGCTTCGCCTATGGCGCGGCGCTGCTGGTCGGGCTGGCGTTGTGGCTGAAGCCGTGGCGGCCTGTTCACGAATAACCCATGTTCTGTGGGAGAAAATCCATCGTCTTCAATGCCGTCTCGCGAATGAATTTGCTCCTACTCAGGCCACGTAACTTTTGCAGGAGGCTCACCAGCAACTCCGGAAGCAAAAATCCGGTGCCCCACTGTACGCGCAGTATCAAGGTGAGCAGCCGCATCCTGTGTTTCGGAATCCAGCAAGAGCTCAGACGTTACGACACGGGCACCGCAGTAATCGAAAATGCCGTGATCGATCTGGGTCTTCATCGCATTAAGATAACCATGCTTCGTGAAAGTACCCGCATCGGCACCGGCGACACCTATCAGGTGGACATTCAAGTGGCCAAGCTTCTTCACCAGCGTGGCATCGGGGCTGAAGTCAAACGCCCAGCCATTGGAAAATACCCGGTCAATCCAGCCTTTGAGGATCGCCGGCATCGACCACCAATAGACCGGATAAAGCAGTACCAAGGCATCCGCCCGCTCGATCCTGGCCTGTTCTGCGAGCACATCGGCAGGTGGCGAAGCCTTTTCGCGATGAACAGCGTGATCGGCCATGTTGAATCTCGGATCGAATGACTCGGCAAACAGATCCGCGATTTCAAATGTATGTGCGGAGTCGGCAAGCATCAGCCCTTCTGCGACCTGTGCCGCAAGGCTATGGGTAAGTGACTGGGGGTCATGATGAGCGACCACGATGAGCGCATGCATAGAGAACACTCCTGTTGATTGCAGATGAAAGACGACGCTTATATACTTTTAGTAAGTTACACCATTAAGTTACTTTTGGTAGGTTTCCATGTCAAGCACTGACACGTCAGTACAGAACCCAGACCCGCAACCGCGCCGCCGGTTATCGCGAGATGACCGGCACCGCCAATTGCTCGACGTGGCATGGCAACTGGTGCGCGAGGAAGGGACTGAAGCGCTGACGCTGGGGAGGCTCGCCGAGCAGGCAGGCGTGACCAAGCCCGTGGTCTATGACCATTTCGGCACCCGTGCCGGATTACTGGCAACGCTCTACAAGGATTTCGACGAACGCCAGACAGCCCTGATGGACGCGGCCTTCCAGACAAGCGATGCGACCCTGATCAACAAGGCCGATATCATTGCATCGTCCTATGTGGACTGCGTCGTTTTGCACGGGGGCGAAATATCCGGTGTCGTCGCCGCATTGGCCAGCTCACCGGAGCTTGAGAAGATCAAGCGGGAGTATGAGGCCATCTTTCTGGAAAAGTGCCGAAATGCCCTGGCTCCGTTTTCCCCCTCAGGCATCATTTCACAGGCTGGCCTGCGAGCGATGCTGGGGGCTGCAGAAGCCTTGTCCAATGCCGCTGCAAGCGCAGAGATCACCTCAGCTCAGGCAAAGGCTGAACTGCTGGAAACCATCACAGCGATGGTCGAAAGGAACAAAAAACCTTCCTGAATGAAAAAGGCAGGATCACTCACCCTCAGTGATCCTGCCCTCCTCTCACCCTGAAAGAATGCCAAAGCCTTAAAGCTGGAACTTCGCCACCAGCACATTGAAGGACGTGGCCAGACGCGAAAGCTCCTGACTCGACGCACTGGTCTGGTTGGCACCCGCCGCGCTCTGGGTCGACAGGTCCTGGATGTTCAGCAGATTGCGGTCCACTTCACGCGCCACCTGGGCCTGTTCTTCGGAAGCCGAAGCAATCACCAGATTGCGTTCGTTGATGGTCGCGACACCGTCGGTAATCTTGACCAGCGCCGAACCTGCACGCTCTGCCAGCTCCTGAGTATTGGTGGCCAGCGACAGGCTCTTGCCCATGGCCGCAACCGCACCGTCGGCACCCGACTGGACAGTACCGATCATGCCTTCGATTTCCACGGTCGAAGCCTGAGTGCGATGAGCAAGAGCACGCACCTCATCGGCCACCACGGCAAAACCGCGTCCCTGCTCACCGGCACGGGCCGCTTCAATGGCAGCGTTCAACGCCAGCAGGTTGGTCTGTTCAGCGATGCTGCGGATCACTTCCAGCACCTTGCTGATATCACGGACATGACCGGCCAGTTGCGCAACCGCCTCGGTCGATTGAGTAATTTCGCTGACCATGGTGGTGATGCCCTTGACGGTCTGATCCACCTGGCCACGGCCATGCACAGCATCTTCAGTAGCGGTTTTCGAGGCTTCGGACGTCGAGACGGCGTTGCGGGCAACTTCTTCGACAGCGGCAGTCATCTGGTTGACAGCAGTGGCCGCCTGCTGGATCTCGTCATTCTGACGGGTCAGCCCACGAGTGCTTTCGTCTGTGACAGCGCTCAACTCCTCGGCTGCTGAAGCCAGTTGTCCGGACGCGCTGGCGATCTCCTGAATGGTGTGTTTCAAACCACGCTGCATGTCGGACAAGGCATTGAGCAATTGCCCGGCTTCGTCACCACGGTCGGAAGCGATCGATAGAGTCAGGTCACCCTTGGCAATACGCTGGGCACTGGCGACCGCAACGGCCAGCGGACCGGTGATCATGCGCGTGATCAGAATGCCCAGAAGGATTGCGACCACAAAGGCAATCGCAATCCCCACCAACAGCAGCAGCGTAGAGCTGGACTTGAGTTCGGCGGCGGCGACGGCACCTTCCTTGATCTGGCGATTATTGGAATCGATCATGACCCGCAGCAGGCTACGGGCTTTTACAAAGTCCTCGCCAGACAAAGTATTCAGACGACTGCGAGCTTCGGTCAGATTACCCGCCGTCATGAGTTCAGACACCTTCCGGGCACCCGAGATATAAGCAGGCATAAGCTTCTCGAACTCATCACCGGCAGCACGCTCATCGTCTTCCAGAGGCGTGGCGCGGTAGGTTGCAAAAACCTTCTGCATACGCTCCAGATCCGACGCCAGCGCCTGGCGAACCCGCTCCTTGTCTGCCTCCGAGACACCGCCATCCTGGGCATCGAGCAATCTGTAGAGCCCACGGTTATGGGCCGTCAGGCTGGTCAGGGTTTCATTGGTATTGCCCACCGAGACCAGATTGTTGGAAAAGGTCAACGCCAGCGCATCGGACAGCCTACTGATTCCAACCATACCCAAGCCACCTACGGCCAAGGTAATCAGGGCACAAACGATAAAGGCTGCCAGCAGCTTGGTCGAGAATTTGGACTGACTCAGAATATTCATGTTGCGGACTCGCAGAAAAGGAGAAGGGCCAGATGAAAGATTTTTTAGGAAGCATCACTATGACATCATTATGCCGCCATAAATTCGCCACACATCTATAAGAATCTTCTTTTCTCTGCGATTTCTGTTTCTGGCTGGTGGTTCAAGCCTGCCCTGGCCTTTGCAGCGACGTGTTAAAGCAGCCCCTGCTCCGCACAAACCTTCACCACCTGCTCGCGAAACCAGCCATTGGCTTCGTCTTCCTCGACTTCCCTGCTCCAGGCCATGTCCAGGGTGAAGCCCGGCAAGTCAGGAGGCAGTTCAAATACAGCAACCCAGGGCTCGGTGGCCAGCAAGGTCTGGATACGGCGCGGCAGGACCAGTATGAAATCGGTCCCTTCAAGCATTTGCAGGGCGGCGCGGTAGCTGGTGGCGCGGGTGATGATGTGGCGTTCGCGGCCCTGACGATGTAACCAGCCATCCACCATATTGGTGTCGGACGTCCAGGGTGTCGGATACACATGATGACGCTGAGTGAAGGTTTCCAGATCGATGCTGGCGCACTGGGGCGCGAACTGTGCGTCCATGACGCAGACCAGATCGTCTTCCAGCAGAACCTGGCTCATCAGCCCTTCGGGAATGCGATGAAAGCCTGGGCCGAAACACAAAGCCAGATCGTACTGGCCCTCATTCAGAGCCTGGCCAGGCAGCTCCTTGCTCAGCTTTTGAACGTTGACGGTCACGGTAAATCCGGCAGCGATAAAGCTGCGCATCAGGTGCGGCAGGACCAGCAGCTCGAAATACTCGGGGGCACAGACCGTGAAGGTTGTCTGCCGGCTGGTGGGGTTGAACAGTTGCAGCCCGTCATGACACAGATTGATCTTCTGCAGGATCTGTTGCACATGGCTGTGCATGGCAATGGCCTTGCGTGTCGGGCGCATCCCGTTACGGGTGCTGATGAACAGATCGTCCTCGAAATTGGCGCGCAACTTCTTCAAACAGTAACTGACCGTCGACTGGCTGACATGCAGTGCTTCCGACACCAGCGTCAGATTGCGCAGCTCGTAGACCGAGGCGAAGACCATCAGGTCCTGCATGTCGAGCTTTCTGAGAGCATTACTGTTGAGCATCGAGTCATCTCATGGCACTGACGGCGGATCGGATCAGCGCAAGAAAGATAACATCAAAATACGATCACGCCGCCTCCCCTTCCATAAGCTTCGCTCTCTTCGGAGCCAACCTCGTTACACGGTGTAACAGGCCTCGAAACATCAGGCATTCTGCCGGCGGCAGTTGCCGCAACCTTGAGATTCGCGCCTGGTTACGGCAGCCTTGACGGGCTCTGCCGGCTCGTCGACTTCATCCACTTCCAGCCACCAGGTTTCGCCACGGCAAGGATACTGGATGTAGAACGGCTGCCCCATCCGCGGCGTGGTAATGGAAACATTCTGCTCCCACGCCAATGTCAGAATGCGGTCGAACGGTTCGTGCCAGGCATGCATCGCCAGATCGAAGGTGCCATTGTGAATCGGCAGCAGCCAGCGACCACCCAGGTCGATATGCGCTTGCAGGGTTTGCTCCGGTTGCATATGCACATCCGGCCACTGGACGTTGTAGGCACCGGTTTCCATCAGCGTCAGGTCGAAAGGCCCATATTGCTCGCCGATGGTCTTGAAGCCATCGAAGTAGCCGGTGTCGCCACTGAAGAAGATCCGCTGCTCATCCGTGAGGATCACCCAGGACGCCCAGAGGGTTTTATTGCTGTCTAGCAGGGTCCGTCCGGAAAAGTGCTGCGATGGCGTAGCGACGAAACGGATGCCCGACACTTCGGTGGACTGCCACCAATCCAGTTGCCGGACCTTGTGCGCAGGCACCCCCCATTCGATCAGGGTATCGCCCACGCCCAGAGGCGTCAGGAAATGCTCGGTCTTGTCCATCAGCGTCTTGATGGCCATGTGATCAAGATGATCGTAGTGGTTATGCGACAGAATCACCGCCTTGAGTGACGGCAGTTCTTCAAGGCTGATCGGCGGCTGATGAAAACGTTTCGGGCCAGCCCACTGCACCGGCGAAGCGCGCTCGGCAAAGACCGGATCGGTCAGCCAGAACTCATTGTGCAATTTGAGCAGCACGGTGGAGTGCCCAAGGCGGAACACCGTCTTGTCCGGTGCCGCCAGCAGTTGCTGGCGCGACAGGGGTTGAACAGGAATCTCGCCGGCGGGCCGGGTGTCTCTGGGTTTGTTGAACATGGCATTCCAGAACACCCCGAGCGTGCGGACAAACCCCAGTGACTTGACTGGCGCGTGGTTACGGTAGCGCCCCTCGTGACGAGACAAGACAGGCAATGAAGAAGCATCGGTTTTGGGGGTTGTCATGGCCATGATTTGCAGACTCCTGAGAACAGGTCGAGATTCCTGACATGCGGCTTCAAGCTATACGCACCTTGCGGGACGTAGCATGAAAAATGTGCAACAGTGTTTTACACTACACGGTGTAGTTTTAAGCTTGCATCATTCGCCACGACAAGTAAACTGCCGAGTGTACTTTTCTCTAAACGCACGTTTGAAGCGAACTTATGAAAGCCCCCATGCGACTTACCGACCAGAAACGCGAATCCATTGTCATGGCAGCCATTGCCGAATTTCGTGATCGTGGTTTTGAAGTCACCAGCATGGATCGCATCGCTGCGCGGGCCGAAGTCTCAAAACGTACGGTCTACAACCACTTCCCCAGCAAAGAAGAGCTTTTTGCGGAAATCATCCAGCGCCTGTGGACGTGCGCGGCCCCATCGCCCGACGCGCCTTATCGACGCGATACCAGCCTGCGCGAACAGTTGCGCGACTTGTTGCGACACAAGATGGACTCCCTGACGGACAGCAACTTCCTGGACCTGGCACGGGTGGTCATCGGCGCCACCATTCACTCTCCCGATCGTGCTCAAACGTGGATGACCCGCATCAACGAACGTGAAGAGACGTTCACCACATGGATTCGCGCCGCCCAGAATGATGGACGCCTCAAACCCACCGACCCGGGCTTCGCCGCCTCCCAGATGCATGCCCTGCTCAAGTCCTTCGCCTTCTGGCCGCAATTGACCCTCAATGCCGACATTCTCACCCCCGAGAAACAAGACGAAGTGATCGAATCGGCACTGGACCTGTTTCTGGGCTGGTACGAGATCAAGCCCGGTCAGTGATGCGCCTGACGATCTCGTGCCGCTGCTCAAGGGATGCGGCCAGACGCTGATGGGTCATGGCCAGAATCCTGGCGGGCGCAGTCGTTGGATTACCCGCATTGAAAGGCGGTGCCGGAGCGTATTCCAGTTGCAGTTGAATCGCCTGGGCCCGCTCTCCCTCAAAGAGTTCAGCCACCAGCGTCAGGGCGAAATCGATCCCGGCCGTCACCCCGCCACCGGTCACCAGATTGCCATCGCGCACCACACGTCCCTGAGTGGCAATGGCCCCAAAGGCCGCCAACAAAGGATGCGAGGCCCAATGAGTGGTTGCGCGTCGTCCTTGTAAAAGCCCTGCGGCCCCCAACACCAGTGCGCCAGTACAGACGGAGGTGACATAACGTGCCGTGCGAGCCTGGTGCCGGATAAATGCCAGAGTCTGTTCGTCCTCCAGCAAGGCATTGATACCAAGCCCGCCGGGAATGCAAATGACGTCCAGCGGTGGGCAGTCATTGAAATCCACCGTCGGCACCAGTGCCAGCCCGGTACTGGAGGTGAGTGGCGCCCGGCTCTTCCAGACCAGATGCACCTTGACCCCGGACAAAGAAGCAAAGACTTCGTAAGGCCCGGTCAGGTCCAGTTGCTGAACATCGGGAAACACCAACAGGCCGATATGCAACGTCATCTCGGTAACTCCATGCAGAAAGTGGGTGGACGCATGAACTGTATCTGGATAGCCTTTGGCAGACATGCCACAAAACCCACTAATTACGCCATTCACATCAAATGAAGGTTTCTGCATGGCTGACAGCCCGAAAATCGTCCATATCGTTGCCTTCGCCGATGTTCAGGTCCTGGATGTCTGCGGCCCTTTGCAGGTGTTCGCCTCGGCCAATCGACGCCTGGAAGGGCTGGGCACACCGCTGCCTTACGCCATGAAGGTCGTGGCGGCAGAACCGGGCAGTGTCATGTCGTCAGCAGGGCTGGGCTTGCAGACATGGCCACTGCCTGCCGCCGAACCTTGCGACACCTTGATCGTCGCCGGTGGTCGAGGCATTGGCGCAGCCATGGAAAATGCAGAACTGGTGAACTGGATACAGCAGCAGGCCGCGACGGCCCGACGGGTGACATCCGTCTGCTCTGGTGCATTTCTTCTGGCCCAGACCGGGCTTCTGGACAATCGCCGCGTGGTGACCCACTGGGATAGCTGCGACAGACTGGCCAAGCGCTTCCCGAGTTTACGGGTCGATCCCGATCCGATCTTCGTCAATGACGGGCGCTTCTGGACTTCGGCGGGGGTCACGGCGGGCATAGATCTGGCACTGGCTCTGATCGAACAGGACCTCGGACACGCCATGGCGTTGGCGGTGGCCCGTGATCTGGTGGTTTTCCTCAAGCGTCCCGGTGGACAGGCGCAGTTCAGCAATGCACTGTCGATGCAGCAAGCCAGCCATCCCACGGAGAACCGCTTCGCCGAGTTGCATGGCTGGCTGATGGAGAATCTGGATGCAGACTTGTCGGTCGCCAGCCTCGCCGCCCGCACCGGAATGAGCGAGCGCAGTTTCGTGCGCCACTACAGCGCCCAGACCGGCACCACACCGGCCAAGGCTGTGGAGCAGCTTCGCGTGGAAGCTGCGCGGCGGCTGTTGAGTGAAAGCACCCTGGCGATCAAACGCATTGCCTCACAATGCGGCTTTGGCAGTGAAGAAACACTGCGCCGCAGTTTCCTGAGGGCAATGTCGGTCACGCCCCAGGCGTATCGGGAACGCTTCAGGCACCAGGCTCAGCCCAGCACCACACCCCGACACTCCCCGAACCCGATAGACACCAGCCCTTCGCGATGACAGCGGGCGCGCAGGATCACTTCATCGCCCGGCTCCAGAAAGCGCCGCTCTTCGCCATTGGGCAGTTTGACAACCTGCTTGCCGCCTTCGGTCATCTCCAGCAGGCTGCCAAACTGCCCGGCCTGCGGACCGGAAAGCGTTCCTGTACCGAACAGATCCCCTGGTTGCAGCTTGCAGCCGTTGACGCTGTGGTGCGTGACCATCTGCGCCACGGTCCAGTACATGTTCAGGCTGTTGCTCAGGGCCAGACGATAGGGCTCCATGCATTGAGCCTTCATCTGTTCGGTCAGCAACAAGACCTCCAGTTCGATATCCAGCGCACCGTTTTCCTGATCAGCAGGATCGAGCAGGTACGGCAACGGCTGCGGGTCGCCTTCGGGACGCGACGGTTGGGCGCTGCGAAACGGAGCCAGGGCTTCAGCGGTCACTACCCAGGCAGAAATCGTCGTGGCAAAGCTCTTGGACAGGAACGGGCCCAGCGGCTGATATTCCCAGGCCTGGATATCCCGCGCCGACCAGTCGTTGAGCAGGCAGAAACCGGCGATATGCTCGCTCGCCCGATCAATCGCAATCGGCGTGCCCTGCTCATTGCCCGGCCCGATCCACACGCCCATTTCCAGCTCGTAATCCAGCCGTTTGCAGGGGCCGAATACCGGTACTTCCTGACCCGGCGCCAATGTCTGGCCATTGGGGCGTTTGACCGGTGTCCCGGAGATGCACAGCGTTGACGCCCGACCGTGATAGGCGATGGGCACGTACTTATAGTTGGGCAGCAAGGGGTTGTCCGGGCGGAACAACTTGCCGACGTTCATCGCGTGATGAATGCCCACGTAAAAGTCGGTGTAATCCCCTATCCTCGCCGGCACATGCAGGCGGCACTCGCTCATCGGATGCAGCAGATTACTGACGGCTTCCAGGCGAGTACGTTGCGGACTGTCTTCTGCGAGCAGGTGCAACAAGGCATGACGCAAGGTCCGACGCGCTGTTGCACCCAGCGCAAAGAAATCATTCAACTGATCGCGGCTGGCGACGTCTGCAACCTTTTGCGCTTCTCCCTCGAAGAAACCGGCCTGCACCGCCGCTTGCAGGTCGAACACCCGATCACCGATGGCCACACCGCCACGGGGGCCTGTATCACCGTGGCTGAACACACCCAGCGGCAGGTTCTGCAAGGGGAAATCGGGATGACCATTGGCCGAGGCAATCCAGCAGTGGCGGGTTGAAGAAGCATTCATCAAGGCTGTTCCTTATTGAAGAGGCTGGCCATGCCATTCCAGCAAGCGTCGTAGTCGCGTTGCAGTTGCTCACAGTCCAGGGCGTGGCGGCTTGGGCGCAGGACCTTGCCAGTCTCGAACATGAAGGCCAGGGTGTTATCGATTTTGTGGGGTTTGAGTTCGGCGGCAATGGCTTTTTCTGCGGTGGCATTGTCAGGGCCGTGGGCGCTCATGCAGTTGTGCAGCGATGCCCCGCCCGGCATGAAACCTTCGGCCTTGGCATCGTAGACACCCTCGATCAGGCCCATGAATTCGTTCATCAGGTTGCGGTGGAACCACGGAGGCCGGAAGGTGTTTTCCGCCACCATCCAGCGCGGCGGGAAGATCACGAAGTCGATATTGGCCTGCCCGTGAACCGCGCCCGGAGCCGTGAGCACCGTGAAGATCGAAGGGTCTGGATGATCGAAACTGACCGTGCCGATGGTATTGAAACGACGTAAGTCATATGTGTACGGCACGTTGTTGCCATGCCAGCCCACCACGTCGAAGGGGGAATGATCCAGTTGCGTGGACCACAGCTCGCCGAGAAACTTCTGCACCAGCTCAACCGGTGCGTCGCTGTTCTCGAACCGGGCAGTGGGCGCCAGAAAATCTCGCGGGTTGGCCAGCCCGTTGCTGCCGATGGGCCCCAGGTCCGGCAGGCGCAACGCACTGCCGTGGTTCTCGCAGATATAGCCACGGGCAGTGGCATCCAGCAGTTGCACGGTGAATTTCATGCCACGAGGCAGCACTGCGATTTCCTGCGGCGCGATATCCAGCAGCCCCAGTTCGGTGACGATGCGCAACCGCCCCAACTGCGGCACAACCAGCCACTCGCCATCGGCATTGAAGAACGCTCGCTGCATTGAGGCATTGGCACGGTACACGTAAATGCTCACACCCTCTGCCTGATCGGCCGCGCTGGTGCTGGCCAGCGCTATCAGGCCGTCGATGAAATCCATGGGCTCAGCCGGAATATCGAAAGCATTCCAGCGCAGGCGATTGGGCGTGATCGGGCCTTGTTCAAGGCCCGTGATCTGCCGGGACAGGCGCTCATATCGAGGATGGGCAGCCGAGGGTTTGATTCGGTATAGCCAGGTACGCCGGGCCTCGGCGCGCGGGACCGTGAAAGCCGTGCCGGACAACAATTCGGCATAAAGCCCCAATGTGTGTTTTTGCGGAGAGTTCTGACCGACCGGCAACGCACCGGGCAACGCTTCACTGCTGAAGTGATTGCCAAAACCGGATTGATACACCAGTGGTTCGTGATCGGGATGAATAGGCATCTGGACCTCTTGTTTTTATTGGGTCGCATAGCGGCGAATCAAAAATCGTAAACCGATTACGAATAACGTAATTTGAGTTTGAGGTGTGGTCAAGCTATAAAAGCTGCCTTTCCAGACTGGCACACCCTCATGACCGACGAAATCGAAAGCCCTGCAAACGGACGCCAGCAAAAGGTTCAGGCGGCCGAAGTCGGCCTGGGAGTGCTCAAGGCTCTGGCCGAACTGACGCCTTCGACTTCGCTGTCGAAACTGGCCGAGCATCTGGGCATGCCGGCCAGCAAGGTCCATCGATACCTACAGGCGCTTATTGCCAGTGGTTTTGCCGAACAGGACGGGGCCACCAACCACTACGGGCTGGGCCGCGAAGCGCTACACGTCGGCCTGGCCTCGCTGGGCAAGCTGGATGTGCTAAAAGTCGCCGCACCTCATCTGGCGACCTTGCGCGACGAACTGAATCAAACCTGCTTCCTGGCAGTCTGGGGCAACAAAGGGCCGACTGTGGTCTATGTCGAGCAATCCACAGGCGCAGTCACGCTGGTGACGCAGATCGGTTCGGTATTGCCACTGCTGAGTTCTTCTACCGGCCTGGTATTCGCCAGCTTTCTGGCGGACAGGGAAACAGCCGCCCTAAGGGAACAGGAAATCCCTCACCTGAACGCAGCGCAGCTAAAAGACGTCGAGCAGCATGTCCAACAGATTCGCGCCAACGGCGTGCATCAGATTCAAGGGTTGCTGATGCCCGGCGTCAACGCGGTGTCTTCTCCGGTTTTTGCCATGGGCAACAAACTGGCGGGCGTGGTGACAGTGGTGGGATCCGGCGCGCTCCTGACCGGCAAGGCACAGGACCTTGCGGCCAGACAATTACTTGCAACGGCACAGGCGATCAGTGGGCGGATGGGCGGCTGAAAGCTGAAAGTCATAAGTTGCAAGCCATAAGCTGCAAGCTGCAAGATTAGAAGCCCATCTGCTCTTTCTTGCAGCTTGTAGCTTGTAGCTTGTAGCTTGCAGCTTACAGCCCTCCCCCCTCCTACTCCTCCGCCATCAACACTCCACGCCGAATCTGATCGCGTTCGATCGACTCGAACAGCGCCTTGAAATTGCCCTCGCCGAATCCATCGTCTCCCTTGCGCTGGATGAACTCGAAGAACACCGGCCCCAGCAGGGTTTCGGAAAATATCTGCAACAGCAGGCGGCGCTGGCCACCCTCGGAGGAGCCATCGAGCAGGATGCCGCGGGACTTCAATTCGGCTTCCGGCTCACCATGGTCAGGCAGGCGGCCTTCAAGCATTTCGTAGTAGGTCTCCGGCGGCGCGGTCATGAAGCGCATGCCGGTAGCCTTCAAGGCATCCCAGGTCTTGATCAGGTCATCGGTGAAGAACGCCACATGCTGGATGCCTTCGCCATTGAACTGCATCAGGAACTCTTCGATCTGGCCTGCGCCTTTGGAGGACTCTTCGTTCAGGGGAATACGGATCATGCCATCGGGTGCGGTCATGGCCTTTGACGTCAGGCCGGTGTATTCACCCTTGATATCGAAGTAGCGAATCTCACGGAAGTTGAACAGCTTTTCATAGAAATTCGCCCAGTAAGCCATGCGTCCGCGATAGACGTTGTGGGTCAGGTGATCGATGAACTTCAGGCCTGCGCCCTCTGGATGCCGGTCCACGCCTTCGATGAAGTTGAAGTCGATGTCATAGATCGAGGTGCCTTCACCAAAACGGTCGATCAGGTACAGCGGCGCGCCGCCGATGCCCTTGATCGCCGGCAAGCGCAACTCCATCGGCCCGGTGGCGATTTCGACAGGTTGGGCACCCAACTCAAGGGCGCGGCTATAGGCCTTTTGTGCATCCTTGACCCGAAACGCCATGCCACACACCGACGGCCCGTGTTCGGCCGCGAAATAGGAGGCCAGGCTATGGGGTTCGTTATTGAGAACCAGGTTGATCGCGCCCTGGCGATACAGCACCACATCCTTGGAGCGATGGGTCGCAACCTTGGTAAAGCCCATCATCTCGAAGACAGGTTCAAGGACATTGGGGGTCGGCGAGGCGAATTCGATAAATTCAAAGCCCATCAGGCCCATCGGGTTTTCGTATAGATCAGCCATGGTCTGGCTCCTTGCAGGAAAAGTGAGAACGCGGGACAGCCCAAATCACTTTTCTGCGGGCGGCGCGCAGGACACGCCCCGAACACTGCGGGCCAGGAAGTCACCAAAAATCAGTTGCAAACCCAATGTTTTCATAAGTTTCAGCCTAGTCCGGCTTGTCCGGTTGTGCATCCGGGTGGGCCTTCAGGAAGGCGGGAGATTGCAGCGCCTGTCGTTCGACCTGGACGATACGCGGATAAGCGCTCAGGTCGACCTTGAAGCGCCGCGCCGCATAGACCTGCGGTAGAAGATACACATCTGCCACGCTGGGCACATCTCCAAAACAGAACGCCGCCCCGTCAATCAACTGTTCGACGGTATTCAGGCCTTCGCCTATCCAGTGGCCAATCCAGCCTGTGATATCAGCCTCGTCATGCCCCATACCGCGCAGGCGGTTGAGCACCGAGACATTGTGCAGCGGGTGAATATCACACCCGATCACGGCGGCCACCGTCCGCTGCCGGGCGCGTAGCAGCAGGTCCGATGCGAGCAGAGGCGGCTGCGGATAACGCTCTTCGAGGTATTCGATAATGGCAGGCGACTGGGTGATGACCTCACCGCTCTCAAGCCTCAAGGCAGGCACCCGCCCCTGAAGATTGACGGCCTTGTAGGCGGGCTTGAGATGTTCGCCCACCTCACCGGCCAGATTGACCGCAATTGCAGTGTAATCCAGCCCCTTGAGAGCAAGAGCGATGCGCACGCGGTAACTGGCCGTCGAACGGTAGTAGGTAAACAGGTCCTGCCGGGCAGTATCGTGTGGGAGCGAATTCATTCGCGACAATCCCTCAGGCGCACGCATTATTATTTTTTTGTAAACAGATTACGTTATGCGTAAATTGCGTGATCACTCTTCGCCTGTCAAGCCGCCCCTCAAACCCACCCTTGCAGACGCAAGGTCGAGCGCACCAGACGCTGCTCCTCGTTTTCGATTTCCCGCAGGTTTTCACAGATGCTCTGGATGTGTGCGAGGGCCGCCTTGCGGGCCTGCTCAGGGAGACGGCCGGTCACGGCGTTGTACAGGCGAGCATGTTGGCGGTCGATCTGACGCTTTTGCGGCTCACGATGATAGAGGTTGTTGACCGAGGCATAGACCGTGTTGAGCAGCAGGTCGGTGAGCGAGCGCAAGGTTTGCACCAACACCGGATTATGCGAAGCCTCACAGATCGCCAGATGGAAGGCGTGATCCAGGCGAGCGTGTTCACTGGCTTCAAGCTCCCGGCTCTGGGCCGCCACCAGAGCGTCATAGCTTCGTGTGATCAGAACAAAATCCGCATCGGTGCCGCGCAAGGCCGCAAGCCGCGCCGATTCGCCTTCCAGCAGGCTGCGTACTTCAAACAGGTCATACAGGGTGCGCGGTTGCGAACCGAACAGATGCATCAGCGGCGATACCTGCTGCTGGCTGTTCATGTGCGCGACAAACGACCCTTTGCCCTGCTCGGTTTCGATAATCCCCCGCGCCCGCAGCAGCTTCAGCCCTTCGCGCAAGGCTGTACGGGAAACGCCAAGCTTTTCGGTCAGGCGACGCTCGGAGGGCAAGAGCTGCCCCACTTTCAGGACGCCATCGACGATCAGCCTCTCGATACGTTCACAGACCACATCCGCCACTTGTGTCGGCCGCGGCTTCTTAGAACCGTTCATCCTCACTCCAACTGGTATGACCAGATTCAGGGGAAAACCGATGGCGAACCAAACCAATAACAAGACATTGATTAAAAAGGTCTTTTTCAAGATAAAGCACCGCAACCTCTTGAAAAACTGGTTCGACCACTCCTGTAAAGCATGGACAGTAAGGCCCGCAGCCCCAATGATGCAAGCCAGTCGCTGTACGCAAGCCCTACAAAAACAACAGTGGGTTGCACCATGAATATTCTTTACGACGAACGCATCGACGGCGCCCTGCCCGAGGTCGACAAGCAGCAACTGCTTGATGATCTGCAACGGCAGTTGCCCGACCTGGATATCCTGCATCGCCCCGAAGAGCTTCGGCCCTACGAATGCGATGGCCTGTCCGCCTATCGCACCACGCCCATGCTGGTGGCATTGCCCCGGCACCTGGAAGAAGTACAGACCTTGCTCAGGTTGTGCCACGAACGGCGCGTGCCGGTGGTGGCTCGTGGCGCAGGCACCGGTCTTTCCGGAGGCGCCTTGCCCTTGGAGAAAGGCGTGTTGCTGGTAATGGCGCGCTTCAATCAGATCCTGGAAATTGACCCCGCCGCCCGTCTGGCCCGAGTCCAACCGGGCGTGCGCAACCTGGCAATCTCCCAGGCCGCGGCACCCCATGGCCTGTATTACGCACCGGACCCTTCCTCGCAGATCGCCTGCTCCATCGGCGGCAATGTCGCGGAAAACGCAGGCGGTGTGCATTGCCTCAAGTACGGCCTGACCGTCCACAACCTGCTCAAGGTCGAAATGCTCAGCGTCGAAGGTGAACCCATGACCCTGGGCGGCGAAGCGCTGGACTCGCCGGGCTTCGATCTGCTGGCGCTGTTTACAGGCTCCGAAGGCATGCTGGGGGTCATCACCGAAGTGACGGTCAAGCTGCTTCCAAAACCGCAGGTGGCCAAAGTGCTGCTGGCAGCCTTTGATTCGGTGGAAAAAGCCGGGCGCGCCGTGGGCGACATCATCGCAGCCGGGATCATCCCCGGCGGACTGGAAATGATGGATAACCTGGCGATTCGCGCCGCCGAGGACTTCATTCACGCCGGTTATCCGGTCGATGCCGAAGCCATTCTGCTGTGCGAACTCGACGGCGTCGAAGCCGACGTACACGATGACTGTGAACGGGTCCGGGAAGTGCTGACCCGAGCGGGCGCCACCGAACTGCGTCAGGCCAGGGACGAAGCCGAGCGCGTTCGTTTCTGGGCCGGACGCAAGAATGCCTTCCCGGCGGTCGGGCGTCTGTCGCCGGATTACTACTGCATGGACGGCACTATTCCGCGCCGTGAGCTGCCCGGCGTCTTGCAGGGAATCACCCGACTGTCCGAAGAATATGGCCTGCGGGTCGCCAATGTGTTCCATGCCGGAGACGGCAACATGCACCCGTTGATTCTGTTCGATGCCAACCGGCCGGGGGAACTGGAACGTGCCGAAAATCTGGGCGGCAAGATCCTTGAGCTGTGCGTCGCGGTGGGCGGCAGCATCACCGGTGAGCATGGTGTCGGCCGGGAAAAGATTAATCAGATGTGCGCCCAGTTCAACAGCGATGAGCTGACCTTTTTCCACGCCATCAAAGCGGCTTTCGACGCCAGCGGCATGCTCAACCCGGGCAAGAACATTCCGACCCTGCACCGCTGCGCGGAATTCGGCGCCATGCATATCCACGGAGGCCAGTTGCCCTTCCCCGAACTGGAGCGTTTCTGATGGCGACCACCCATGACCGCGATGCCAGCCAGAGCCTGCTCGATCAGGTCAATCTGGCCCTGCAAGACGCTACGCCATTAAGGATTCAGGGCGGCAACAGCAAGCACTTCCTGGGCCGCAACGTGACAGGCAAAGTGCTCGACACCCGCGAACACCGGGGCATTGTCAGCTACGACCCCACGGAGCTGGTGATTACCGCTCGCGCCGGCACGCCGTTGAGCGAACTGATGCAAGTGCTCGATGACGCCGGGCAGATGTTGCCCTGCGAACCACCGGCGTTTGGCGACGCTACCGTCGGAGGCGTCGTCGCCGCCGGACTGTCCGGGCCGCGCAGGCCCTGGTCCGGCTCGGTACGGGATTTCGTGCTCGGCACACGGGTGATTACCGGGCTGGGCAAGCACTTGCGCTTTGGCGGCGAAGTGATGAAAAACGTCGCAGGCTACGACGTCTCGCGCCTGATGGCAGGCAGCCTGGGTTGTCTTGGGCTGCTGACCGAAGTGTCACTCAAGGTCCTGCCCAAGCCGCGCCAGTGCAGCAGCATTGCCCTGGAAATGAACAGTGCCCAGGCTCTGCAACGCCTGGCCCACTGGGGACAGCAGCCGATGCCGATCAGCGCCGCCAGTCATGATGGCAGCGCCCTCTATCTGCGCCTTGAAGGGGGTGAAGGCTCGGTAAACGCTGCGCGGGACCAACTCGGCGGTCAGGCACTGGACGCCGGTTACTGGCAGAACCTGAACGAACAGCGCCTGGACTTCTTTCTCGACAGCCGTCCGCTATGGCGCTTGTCGGTCCCCAACAATACTGGCGTGCTGGATTTGCCCGGCGAGCAACTGATTGACTGGGGCGGCGCACAACGCTGGCTGAAATCCGATGCCGAAGGCGACACGATCCGTCGCGTGGTCAAGACCATCGGCGGCCATGCAACCTGCTATCAGGCGGGTCACGAAGACAATCCGTTCCAGCCGCTGGCAACACCGCTGCTGCGCTATCACCAACAACTCAAGGCCAGGCTCGATCCTCATGGCATCTTCAACCCTGGCCGAATGTACGCGGAGTTCTGACCATGCAGACCACCCTCAGCGAACACGCCAGACAATTGCCTCGGGCCGAAGAAGCCGAGCGCATCCTGCGCAGTTGCGTGCATTGCGGTTTCTGCAATGCCACCTGCCCGACCTATCAACTACTCGGCGATGAACTGGACGGCCCTCGCGGGCGGATCTATCTGATCAAGCAGGTGCTGGAAGGCAATGAAGTCACCGAGAAAACCCAGTTGCACCTGGACCGCTGCCTGAGCTGCCGCAATTGCGAAACCACCTGCCCTTCCGGCGTGGATTATCACAACCTGCTGGACATCGGACGAGCCGTGGTGGACGCCGCTGTACCTCGCCCGCTGGGCCAGCGCCTGTTGCGCGACAGCCTTCGCCATGTGGTGCCCCATGCCGGACTGTTCAAATACCTGACGCAACTGGGCAATACCTTTCGCCCGGTGCTGCCTGACAGCCTCAAGACCAAGCTGCCGGTCTCGATACACCCGGCAGGCACGCGCCCGGCAAACCGCCACGAGCGTCAGGTTCTACTGCTGGAAGGCTGCGTGCAGCCCGGCCTGTCTCCCAATACCAATGCGGCGACTGCCCGGGTGCTGGATCGCCTGGGCATCAGCGTGCAGCCTGTCAGCGAAGCCGGTTGCTGCGGCGCCGTGGACTATCATTTGAACGCTCAGGACGCCGGACTGGATCGGGCGCGACGCAATATCGATGCCTGGTGGCCCGCCATTGAAAGCGGTGCCGAATCCATTATCCAGACCGCCAGCGGTTGTGGCGCCTTTGTAAAGGATTATGGTCATCTGCTGCGCCATGATCCTGAATATGCCAACAAGGCTGAGCGGGTCAGCGCCTTGAGCAAGGACCTGGTGGAAGTGTTGCGCGATGAGCCGCTGCAGGCGCTAGGCATCAAAAGCGACCTGCGCCTGGCGTTCCATTGCCCTTGTACCTTGCAGCATGCACAGAAACTTGGCGGGGAAGTCGAACGGGTACTGACATGTCTGGGCTTCAACCTCACAGCCGTGCCTGACGGGCATTTATGCTGTGGCTCGGCGGGCACCTATTCCATCACCCAGCCAGAGTTATCACGCCAATTGCGCGATAACAGAATGAACGCTCTGGAAAGCGGCAAGCCAAACGTTATAGCCACTGCCAATATCGGCTGCCAGACTCACCTGTCGGGCGCCAACCGGACACCGGTAAGGCACTGGATCGAACTGATCGACCAGGCCCTCAACCCTGCCGAATCTCACTGAAAACCACTCTGGAGAATCCCATGAAAATCAAAGCCGTTCTGACCCAGACCGAAGTCAGCCAGATGCTGACTGCCGCCCGCAACGAGGCGCTGGCCAATGACTGGGCCGTATCCATTGCCGTGGTCGATGACGGTGGTCATTTGCTGGCCTTTGAACGCCTGGACGGCGCCGCCGCGATCAGCAGCTACATCAGCATGGAAAAGGCTCGTACTTCCGCACTGGGTCGTCGTGAGTCCAAGGGTTATGAAGAGATGGTCAATGGCGGTCGTACGGCCTTTCTCAGCGCGCCGTTGCTGACCTCGCTGGAAGGTGGCGTGCCGGTGATTATCGATGGGCAGGTCATCGGTGCCGTTGGCGTCTCCGGCGTGAAAGCCGATCAGGATGCCCAGGTGGCCAAGGCCGGGATTGCGGCGCTGAACGCCGATTGATTTGGCGAATTTTTTCGCGAATGAATTCGCTCCTACAAATCCACCAGGGATGAGGCCTGACCATGACTGATTTCATTAAATGCCAACGCTTGAAAGTGGCGGTCACTCTGCAACGTTTCGTCGATGAAGAAGTCCTGCCGGGCACCGGACTCGATCGTGAGGCGTTCTGGGAGGGATTCGATGAGCTGGTTCATGACCTGGCTCCGCTGAACCGCGACCTGCTGGCCGAGCGTGATCGTCTGCAAGGCGAGCTGGATAAATGGCACAAGGCACATCCCGGCACGATCAGCGATATGCCTGCCTACCGCAGCTTTCTGCAATCCATCGGCTATCTGCATCCGGTACCGGAGCAGGTCTGCGCGACCACGTCCAATGTAGACCTGGAGATCAGCGATCAGTCCGGCCCGCAACTGGTGGTGCCCGCCAGCAACGCCCGCTATGCCCTGAATGCGGCCAATGCCCGCTGGGGTTCGCTGTATGACGCGCTGTACGGCACCGATGTGATTCCCACCAG
This sequence comes from Pseudomonas sp. Irchel 3A18, assembly GCF_900187465.1. Lineage (NCBI taxonomy): Bacteria > Pseudomonadati > Pseudomonadota > Gammaproteobacteria > Pseudomonadales > Pseudomonadaceae > Pseudomonas > Pseudomonas sp. Irchel 3A18. Next base: position 223,647 of record NZ_FYDI01000001.1, on the reverse strand, counting down.
CGAAGGTGCTGAAATCAGCGCCGGTTACAACCCGCTGCGCGGCGCCAAAGTCATCGTCTTTGCCCGCGAACTGCTGGACGAAATCGCCCCACTCGCACGCGGCACCCATATCGATGCCCGGCATTACGCAGTCAACGATGGCAAGCTAGTGATCAGGCTGGCCGACGACAGCGAGACCGGTCTGCTGCAGCCGGAAAAATACCTCGGCTATCAGGGCGACCCTGAGCATCCAAGCGCCGTGCTGCTGAAGAACAATGGCTTGCATGTGGAGATCCAGATCGACCACAAACACGCCATCGGCAGCAGCGATATCGCCGGGATCAAGGACCTGCTGATCGAATCGGCGCTTTCAACCATCATCGACTGCGAAGACTCGGTGACGGCCGTGGATGCCGACGACAAGGTGGCGGTCTATCGCAACTGGCTGGGCCTGATGAAGGGCGACCTGAGCGAAGACCTGGTAAAAGGCGGCAAGACCATCACCCGCCGCCTCAATCCAGATCGCGCCTACCAGGCTGCCAACGGTGGTGAGCTGAAACTGCCGGGCCGCTCGCTGCTGCTGATCCGCAACGTCGGCCATCTGATGACCAATCCAGCCATTCTGGACCGTCAGGAACATGAGATTCCCGAAGGCATCCTTGATGGCGTGATCACCAGCCTGATCGGCCTGTATGACCTGAAACGGCGTGGCAATTCACGGGCAGGCAGTATCTACATCGTCAAACCCAAGATGCACGGCCCGCAGGAAGTGGCCTTTGCCGATCATCTGTTCAGCCGTATCGAGGACCTGCTCAAGCTGCCGCGACACACCCTGAAAATGGGCATCATGGACGAAGAGCGCCGCACCAGCGTCAACCTCAAGGCCTGCATCGAAGCCGCCTCGGCGCGGGTTGCGTTTATCAACACCGGCTTTCTGGACCGCACCGGCGACGAGATCCACAGCGCCATGCAGGCTGGCCCGGTGCTGCGCAAGGGCGACATGAAAAACACGCCCTGGATCAAGGCCTACGAGCGTAACAATGTGCTGGCCGGTCTGAACTGCGGCCTGCGCGGACGGGCACAGATCGGCAAGGGCATGTGGGCAATGCCTGATCGCATGGCCGATATGCTGGAGCAGAAAATCATCCATCCACAGGCGGGCGCCACTACCGCCTGGGTGCCCTCACCGACCGCTGCGACATTGCATGCCCTGCACTATCACAAGGTCGAGGTACGCAAGATTCAGGAAGAGCTGCAACAGATAAAACTGGCCGATATCAGCGAACAACTGCTGGATGACCTGTTGAACATCCCGGTTGTCGACAAGCCTGACTGGTCTCTGGAACAGATCCGCGCAGAAGTCGAAAACAATGCTCAGGGCCTGCTCGGTTATGTGGTGCGCTGGGTCGAACAGGGCGTCGGTTGCTCCAAGGTGCCGGACATCCACAACGTCGGCCTGATGGAGGACCGGGCAACGCTGCGCATCTCAAGCCAGCACATGGCCAACTGGCTGCAGCATGGGGTCATCAAGCGGGAGTTCGTGCTCGGCATTCTGGAGCAGATGGCCAGAGTGGTAGACAAGCAGAATGCCGGAGATTCGCACTACCGCCCCATGGCGACGGACTTCAAGAAATCCGTCGCCTTCCAGGCTGCCTGTGCGCTGGTATTCAAGGGCATCGAACAGCCCAGTGGTTACACCGAGCCGCTGTTGCATGAGTTCCGGTTGGGGTTCAAGAACATGAACTGAACACATTCTGTAGCTGTGGGAATCGGGCGGCGTTCCGCTCATTCGCGAAGGCTCAGGTGTGTTTGAAACTCTGTCTTCGCGAATAAGTTCGCTACGGGTAGTGCCGGGATCAGGAGCTTTCGCGCACCACCAGTTCAAAACCCAGATCCACATGAGGTGGCTGGGCCAGCCCTTCAAGCAGGCCCAGCAACAACTGTGCGGCACGCTGGCCGACTTCCTGGCGGGGGGTGCGGATCGAGGTCAGGCGCGGGACCATGTGGGCCGAGCCTGGCAGATCGTTGAACCCCACCAGGGATACCTGCTGCGGAATCGCAATGCCACGACGCAAGGCTTCCAGGGATGCGCCCTGTGCCAGGTCGTCGTTGCAGAAAAAGATCCCGTCCACATCGGGATGCCGATCCAGCAACTGAGCGAACAACTCGCTGCCCAGGCCGATAGAAGACGGTTGCGGAGTCGAGACTTGCAGCTCGGGGTCGAACAGTCCGGCCTCTTCCAACACCTGCCGAAAACCCGCACCACGGCGCAATACCCGTGGGTCGAGCTGAGCCGCCATATACACAAGACGCTTGCGACCACGCCCCAGCAGATGACGCGCCGCCTGGGCTCCGGCGTCTTCCTGGGAAAAGCCGACACAGTACGCCTCGCGCTCGGTATCCAGTTCCATCATGTGCACACAGGGAATGCCGCTGGACTCCAGCATCTGGCGCGCCGCAGGCGTGTGGTCGAAACCGGTCAGCAGAATGCCTCGGGGCCGGTTGACCAAGTGGTTGCGCAGCAGTTTCTCTTCCTCGTCGGGGGAGTAGTGATAGTTGCCGATCATCACTTCCAGTCCGCGGGTACGCAGCACGCCCTGAATGGCTTCCAGGGTTTCGATGAACAACTGGTTGGAGAGCGACGGCACCAGCACCACGACCGTCTGGCTGCAGGATGAAGCCAGGGCTCGGGCTGCGGGATTGGCGACATAACCAAGGTTCTGCGCCGCCGTGCGAACCTTGTCCACCAGCTCCGGCGCGACAGTGGCAACACCACGCAATGCACGTGATGCCGTGATAGGCGATACGCCAGCAAGTTGCGCTACTTCATTGAGGGTCGGACGACCTGTCGAGCGGGAACCAATGCGTGTCATTTATTGCCAACTAACATAGGGGTTGCAAAAAGTGTTCATTGCCCCCTAAGGTAGCGCTGTCTCATGGACCGTGACAATGCTTTCTCGCGGCTGATCACTGCGCAGAACAGCCTGCAATGGCATGGCTACACCTAAAACAACGACAAGAACTGGAACAGACCAGACTGAATCTTCTGTCTACCGGACAAAGACAGCGCTGTCTCCAGATGAGGTATCTAATGTGACAACTGCGAAAACTGCTATTTCCGCCCTTGTGGTGATGGGTGTTTCCGGCTGCGGCAAGAGTGTGGTCGGCGCAGAAATTGCCCTCAACAGTGGTGGTCGCCTGATCGAAGGCGATGTCTTTCACCCTGCCGCCAACATCGAAAAGATGAGCGCCGGCATTCCCCTCAACGATGAAGACCGCGCCGGCTGGCTGACCCGCCTGGGCGAGGAAATGGCCGCTGCCCTGGAAAACGGCGAGCGTCCGGTCCTGACCTGCTCTTCCCTCAAGCTTCGCTACCGCGAACGCCTGCGCGAAGCCGTACCGGGTCTGGGCTTTGTCTTTCTGGAATTGAGCAAGGAAGTCGCAACCGATCGCTGTGCCCACCGACCGGGGCACTTCATGCCGGCCAGTCTGGTGGACAGCCAGTTTGCGGCACTCGAGCCACCCCATGGTGAACCCAGGACTCTGGTCGTCGATGCGACTCAGTCGGTGGACGCCATTGGCAAGCAAGCAGCGGCATGGTGGGAAGACTCGCGAGGCGGCTAAAGGCGTGAGTGCGAAAGACAGCGCTGTCTTGAAAACGAGACAGCGCCGAGTTGCAGGGCGAGATCATTCTCAATCCGTCAGGAACGATCACGCTTTTGAATTGCTCCCATAAAACAAAGACAACCGGAGAGACCTCCCATGTTCGGTATGACCCATGAGACGTACCTGCTGATCGATGCGCTGGTAACCGTCGTCGGCCTTGTGCTGCTGATTACCAAATTCAAAGTCCACCCCTTCGTTGCACTGACCATTGCAGCGGGCTTCCTGGGCCTGACCTCCGGGATGCCGGTGGAAAAGGTCATGAAATCGTTCCAGGACGGTTTCGGTGGCGTACTGGGCTTCGTCGGTATCATTCTTGGCCTGGGCACCATGCTCGGCAAGCTGATGGCTGACTCGGGCGGCGCAGATCAGATCGCGCAAACGCTGATTCGCACCTTCGGCAAGCAGAAAGTGCATTGGGCGATGATGCTGTCCGCGTTCCTGGTCGGTATCCCGCTGTTCTTCGAGATCGGCTTTGTACTGCTGATCCCGCTGGTGTTCATCGTGGCACGTCGCACTGGCGTATCGATCGTCAAGATCGGTATCCCGCTGCTGGCAGGCCTGTCGGCCGTTCACGGTCTGGTACCGCCGCATCCGGGCCCGCTGCTGGCCATCGGGATTTTCGGTGCCGACATCGGCAAGACTATTTTCTATGGCCTGATCATTGCCCTGCCGACTGCCGTCATTGCTGGTCCGATCTATGGCAAATGGATTTCCAAGTACATTCCCGGCACGCCTTCCCAGGAACTGATGGATCAGATCGCCAAGGAGTCGAGCACGCAAAACCTGCCTGGCTTCGGCATCACGCTGGTGACGATCCTGCTGCCGGTATTCCTGATGCTGCTCAAGACCTTTGCCGACGTGGTATTCCCGCCGGAAAACATGTTCCGCATCTGGATGGACCTGATCGGTCACCCGATCAGCGCCCTGCTCGCAGCCCTGTTGCTGGCGTTCTACACCTTCGGTTCGGCGCGTGGCTTTGACCGCACCAAAATCATGAAGCTGCTGGACCAGAGTCTGGCACCTGTCGCGGCCATCGTTCTGATTGTCGGCGCGGGTGGTGGTTTCAAACAGATGCTGGTGGCCAGTGGCGTGGGTGATGTCATCGGTAATATGGCGGTGCAGGCGCAGGTCAACCCGCTCCTTCTGGCCTGGCTGGTGGCTGCGGTCATTCGTATCGCGACCGGCTCCGCCACCGTGGCAACCATTACCGGCGCCGGTATCGTTGCGCCAGTAGTGGGCCTGATTCCGGGCGTCAACCGTGAACTGCTGGTATTGGCTACCGGTGCGGGCTCGTTGATCCTGTCCCATGTAAACGATGCCGGTTTCTGGCTGGTCAAGCAGTACTTCAACATGACTGTGGCCGAAACTTTCAAGACCTGGACCGTCATGGAAACCATCCTCTCGGTGGTCGGCCTGATCTTTGTCCTGTTGCTGTCGATGGTCGTTTAACGACGTCCGATGCAATGAAGTCTTCGCGGGCACTAGATGCCCGCGAAGACTGTTTCCCTTCCCCGGCATCGTTGTCTTACATGCCGTCCAGGACCCGTCCTTTATACGAACCCCCTACTTGCGCGAGCCCCGCGAAAACAAGGCTCTGGCGCACTGCGCGTACCTGCACGGCGCTATAAAACGCTCTCGGATTCAGCCTGAAATCCTATTTCCTACGCTCAACTACACGCTTTCACTTTGAAATATCAGAAAGCTCGGGCAATGTTTCAAAGTAATGCCTACGCTTACATATGTCAGGGAGTTGGCCCTCTCAACGCCCTCCTGAAAGTAGGCGGTAATGGCGAGGTACGCTGCGGCTCACGTTACTTTTTACTTTCCGCCAGTAATTACGGGCATTTTCGTGCCAAAACGGGCAGAATTGGCGCACTCGTCGTATCGTTGATGCAAATCTCGATGACAAGAAAATGACCCGAGGGAATTAATTTCAACGCTGCAACGTCATACGATGGATGCATTTGGATGTACTCGGCAACAATCACCACGCAAAGGCAAACGCCAGCCTCTTGAGAGAGGCGTTTCAAGAGGCCATCAAGGAAAAGATTATGTTGATACTCACTCGCAAAGTAGGCGAAAGCATAAACATCGGTGACGAAATCACCGTGACGATTCTTGGCGTTCAAGGACTGCAAGTCCGGCTAGGTATCAATGCACCGAAAAATGTCTCCGTGCATCGTGAAGAGATCTACAAGCGCATCCAGGCAGAACTGGCTCCAAACCAAGACCCACAATAATTCCCGCTACACCCTCCTCTATTCAGCTGATCTGCCGTCCAATCGGCAGATCGGCCATACGGCGCCTCAAGGGGCGCCGTTTTTTCTCCCCCGCTTTCAAGCCCCGCCACTCACGGCCCTGACCACTTGTCATTCACCCGGAACATCGCTTCAACCCCGTAAGTCCACCTCAAGCAAGCAGATCAATGCCAGCCCGTTGTACGTAGTGAGCCGCGCATTCTCTTTTACCTGACGACACGAACGGTGAATGACAATGGCAACCATCAATGACCCCTCCCTCAGCAGCAGACAGACAGGCCATGAGCCTTTGCCGGGGTTGCATGACGACACGCTGAATCCTCTGGACCACACGAAGGAGCAAGACAACGCAACATTCGATCAGTATCGCGATACCGCAGCGGATCAGATCGACAACCTCGCAAACGATGCCCAGTCAGCCGCAAGACAGATCTCGGACAACGACACCCTGGGCCTGTCACGGTACGTCTCGGATATCGCCCAGGGTCTCAATGGCCTGGCAGAAAAGCTGCGGGGCAAAAATACCGATGAATTGTTACAGGATGCAGGAAAGCTGGCCCGTGATAATCCGATGCTGTTCATCGGAGGCAGTGTTGCCCTGGGCCTGGGGCTTTCACGGTTACTCAAGGCATCGTTACCCGCAACAGACAGCACCCCTTCGGCCAGCGACACATCCACCGCAGCTTACGACCCCATCAGCCCGTCGACACTTGCCGCAGAAGAGATGGTCGCCACTCACCCGCACTCCGACGATGTCCTGCACAGCGCCAGGCCCGGAATGGGCATTCCCGATAGCCCTGCCGCCACCGAGTTCAACGATGATCCTGTCGATAACCTCTCCCGTACGGGCCCAACCGGGAATGACCTGCCAAAAGGAGGTGTGTGATGAAGACGCCACCCGATCTTCCAGAAGGGTCCGAAAACGATACCTCGGTACTGGGCCTGATCCGGCAACTGGCGCATGAGGTTCCCGCGCTGATCAACAAGGAAATAGCGCTGGCCAAGGCTGAAATCAGGGAATCGGTCCAGACCTCCAGGCAAGCACTCATGTCCATCGGCATCGGTGCAATCATGATTCTGGGCGGTTTTATCGTCTTGCTGCAGGCAGTGGTCTATGTGCTGACCCACTTCATGGCCTCATGGCTGGCCGCCTTGATTGTTGCCGTGGTCGTAATGATTGTGGGTTATCTGATGATCATGGCCGGCAACAAGAAGCTCGAACCCTCCAACCTTGCACCTGAACGTACCGCCAGCACCTTGCAGAAAGACAAGGACGCCATCCAGAGGAAAGTCTCATGAGCATAGACAGCAGCTTCGACACCCCGGAAAACTTTGAAGCGCAATCGAAAAAGAGTCCGGAAACCCTGGAGCAGGAAATCGATGAGCAACGTTCCAATATCGGCAATATCGTCGATGCCCTCGAAAAGAAGATATCCCCCGGCCAATGGGTCGATCAGGCTCTGGCCTACGTTCGGGAAAACGGCGGCGAGTTTGCGGGTAATCTGGGCAATAACGTCAAGGCCAACCCGGTACCTGCTGTGCTGGCATCGGTTAGCATACTCTGGCTGATGCTGGGCAGCCGCACGCCCTCACCCGGCCCTTCGGTGATCGATAATGCTGGCAGGAAAGTCAGCGACATCGCGGGAAGCGTGGGCGACAGCCTGAGCAGCGCCAAGGCCCGGATTCAGGAAACCGCAGCCCGCATGAAAGACAAGGGTGGCCAGGTGACTGACAGTATCGGGGAGAAACTCTCGTCCTCCTCAAGCCACGGCACAGTCGACACACTTCAGGAAAAACGCCTCAGGATGCAATCCAGCGCCAGCACCCTGCTGCGCGAGCAGCCCATGACCGTCGCCGCCATAGGTCTTGCGGTGGGGGCGATCATCGGCGCGGCCTTGCCCGCCAGTGAGCGTGAAAAGCAGTTGATCGGTCAGGCCCGCGACAAGCTGATCAATACACCCGCACAGCAAAATGGTCATGAGCGGTTTTCGTCGACAGACACTGGTCCCACTCCCGGCGGGTCGTCCTTGTCGGACCGGCATGACGGCCTTGGCGCCCCCTTGCCGGGCACCTCGTCAGGAACCTCGCCCGGCCTGGGTTGAGGCTCAGGCAAACAGCCCGGCCGAGGCCGGGCCGTTTGCAACGGTCATGGTTTGAGCGCTCTTACTTGAGAAGGGACTGTACGATTCTGTCCTTCACCAGCAGACGTCTTTCCTTGAGTTTCTTGAGTTCATCGTCAGCAATCCCGCCCGCCAGTCCCTTTTCGGCATCGATCACCCGAGTGTCTGTATCGTCGTAGTCCGCGAGCAGTTGCTGCAACTTCGCATCGCCCTTGCTGCGCTGTACGACCTCTTCCCGGGTCAGTTGCAAATCCGCGAATAGATCATGTTTGACTGGCATGGATGACATCTCCTGAAAAGCGACTGAATCATGAGCCTAGCATCTAGAGTGCAGGCACGACTCAGCCCTGAAAGTTCAGGACAAGCGACGTCTGGGACGCCCACACGGGAGCGCACTCTTCCAGTTGCAACACACGGGAAGGTTCGAGGGACAAGGTCTTGTCCTGCAACCTCGCCAGTACGGCATCGATCACCGCCCGGCTGGCATCGTGGTGAAACTGCCAGACGCCATAGATACGCCCATCGAAAGAAGGTTCGCTGCCCAGTTGCGGGTCAGCCTTCAGGCCAGCGCCTATGCCGAACAGATGCAGCCCCTTCAGGCGACGGCCGAACTGATCCAGCGGACAGCCCGATGCATCGGAATCCAACCCGCCCTTGGTTTCAGACAGGCGCAAGGCGCGACCGTCCGGGTCAGTCAAGGATGGCAAGCGTGGCTGATAACCCGTGCACTGGATCACCACTCCAGACTCGGCCAATGCCTGCTCAGCTTTTTCATAGTGCCCGTCAGGCCCGCCGCTGGTCTGCAGCAATTGCACGCGAACGCCCGTCTTGCCGATCCGGCCTTTCCTGAGCGCTTCGCAGCCGATATCCAGCGCTCTGTAGCGCAAGCCACCGGAGCGGTTGATACGGCCCGATATCGGACAGATATCGGATTGCGGATCAAACTCATAACCGGCCGCCACGGCCTGTTCGGCACTTTCATAGAACAGGCGAATGCGCGTGCGGTGGATCAGGGTCACTTCCTGCAAACCGGCGAACTCCAGAGCATCGGCCAGGTTCTCCAGGACCGAAAAAGCACTGTGGGAACCTCCGACCACTGTTATTCGCCTGCCACTGGCCAAAGCCGGCGCGAAGACTTCACGCAGTTGAATGGCGTTCATGCGCAGGAGCTGGTCAGAGCTCTGGATATTCATGGACGTCGACAACACCAGCCCATCCTCGGCCAGACCGCGAACCAGATGCCGGGGGTCCTGACGACCACCCAGGTTGAGCACCAGGGTTCTGCAATGGATCAGGCGCATGCAACCTTCGGTTTCCACCTTGAGGCAGAACCCGTCTTCTTCACAAATCACCTCGGTAATGGTCGTACAACGCCAGATCTTCGCCCCGTAATGACGAACGATATGGTTCAGCAGCAGGCTGGATGCCTCAGCCATCAACTGGCCGACATCTGACAACTGCGGAGCACTCTGGGCCTGGCCTCTGATACGCCAGTAGGCCGGTGAAGACTCCAGAGGCTTGAACACCTCACTCAATGCAGGGTCTCGCAGGCAATCAATGAAGACATCCCCAACCGAGTTGGCCGTGATGCGGTACTGCCCCAACATTCCCGTTCCGGGATTGTCGCTGGCATCGACCACGATCAGGCCATTGCGCGCAATATCGGCCAACGTACCACTTTTCAACGCGTTGAATAAAAAGCCCATGCCCGCGAGCCCGGCGCCTCCTACAACACATCCACATGCTGTTTCCAACTGTTCTTCAAACATGATGAGGCTCCATCGTCATATAAATACGTTGGTGCAGTCCAGAAGTTCTGGAAGTTATACGCAGGGCACAACGCTCAAGAAAAAGCCCCCGAGCAAAGAACGCTTGTTATTGTATTTATGAGTCGCGCATCACGACGTTGATACAGAAGCGAGATTCAAAAACCCTTGGCTCAGCATAAATAATTTCATATTCAATAAAACTGAACATAAAGCTACCGCCAGCCCGTTAAATGGACAGGGATCGAGCACTCAAGAAACCTGGGACATATCCAGCCGAAACCGGATAGAAGAGAAAGGGTTGAATGGATATTTGCAAAGAACCGGCAAAGTGTCAAATAAACTGCGACCCACCTTTAAAAAATGACACCCATCTCATAAGCGCATGATAATTATGAAAATATTTTTTTGACACCCGGATAAGCGGCCCATCATGACCCTTTTCCCGGTCATTCATGCTGTTTTATTTTTAGATCGCATGGCTGAAAATCCGCAAAAGACCAACGCCAGCAAATTGACCCGCTCCCAGCAAGTGCACGTGAAATACGAAAAGACTCAATAATCGCGCACACTAAAACGCCCCGGCCATTGATGACCGGGGCGTTGTGAATAGCGCGTCTCGAGGGCGCCTGAGGCGACTCAGGCTATGTGATAGTGAGGTTGAAGCTGTGCGTGGTGAGCATGCTCATCGCGCAGCTCAGCGACCAGATCGGAAATATCACGACTGGTCTTGAGCCTTTCGAGAGAAATTCCGGTTACCGAAAGCTCTACACGCCCGGTAGATGGATCAATGATCTGCACCGACAGGGTGGTCCTTGCGGGCGAAAGGCCCGGCACCACCGTACAGGTACAACTCAACGGTAAAAAAGCAACTTCAATGATATTTCGCAATTCCAGCGTAGACAGTCCACAAGCGATCATTTGCCATCTCCTTATTATCAAGCACTGCAGGTTTCAGCAGTTTTCCAATGCTTTTTTAGTTTCCCGCCCAAGCGAGACATTCCATTGCCCGCCCACTAATTACGCACATCTACTGCATATGAACCTGTTTATACGCCTCTCCTTCCTGCCAGGCAAATGTCTCACCTGCCCACTAATATAGCACCCCACTGGAATTATTCAGGATAATTAGCAGAAAAAACGTTTCACTACCGCACTTCAGCGCCTTTATGCTCACGCCTGCCAGAAAAACAACTTATTTATCCACTGAAAAGACTGACAGACGGTTCATGAACCGACGAAAAACAACAGCAGGTGGAGTGCCGATCAGTCAAGGCACACCTCCCATGGACTGTGATCTTGCCACCTGCTTTTTTGACATCAGCCTTTTATATGTGCGGGTTCTACGCCCCCCTTGAAGAACCCGCACAGAGTATTAATCCGGCGTTCTGGGCAAACGCAAATGGATCAGGGCCACACGGGCCCCATGCTTGTCTCTGCGCTCTTCAATGGCAAAGGGTCGAAAACCCATGCGCGGATAAAACAGCAGGCCCGGAACATTGTGGTTGAAACATGAAGCCGTCAGCTCGGTGGCTTCGTGCTTGTCGAACGCGATATTCATCATGCAATTGATCATGTAACGCCCTACCCCCTTGGCGCGGGCCTTGGGAGCAATGATCACATTGCCCAGCGAGCAGCGGCCCCGAAAGTCCGAACGGGAAAAATTGGCAAAACCGACCACCTCGCCATTCATCTCGATGACAGTGGAGTCAAAACGATTCTCCATGGCTTCCTTGAGCTGAGGCGCTGTCAATGGATAGACCGCCCGGGGAAACATGTAAAACAACTCGTCGGCATTCTGAGGCAGCTCACACACGATAGGGATGTCTTTCTCTTCCATGGGACGGTGATGGAACATTGAGCGGTAACCTCTCGGAGAATGTGAATGACAAGCGATAGGACTCTATGCGACCCGACAGATTCCGCACCGCCGTATGACAGAATCAAGACATAAAGTCTTGCCGGACGCCACTACAAAGACTGTCGGCTCTCTGGCGAGGCAATATTCTGTAACCGATTTTCCCCGCACCACCTTGCAAGGTGGCGGCAGAACCGGCATTTATTTCACTTTTGTTGATCGGACGTCGCTCTCATGCCGATATTTTCTCTTGCCCGTCTCAAGGCCCGCCGATTTACCTGGGCATGCATGGCGGCCCTCATCATCGGCTTGCCCGTAGGCTGTGCGGTACTGGAACACAAGGAGCGCGAACTGGTCTTTCGCATCGAGCCCGGCAATGCCAGCTGGTACAGCGGCCTACCTGCAGACGTGCAGGAACTGGAGCTCAATACGCCATCCTTTGGCACATCGCAGAACATCCACGCCTGGTGGTGGCCTGCAACGCGCAAGGACGCTCCGGCGATTCTGTACCTGCACGGCTCACGCTGGAACCTCACCGGCCAGTTGTTCCGCATCGAACAATTGCGGGCACTGGGCTTCTCGATTCTGGCCATCGACTACCGGGGCTTTGGCCAGAGCATGGGCCAACTGCCGTCTGAAGACACCGTCTATGAAGACGCACGGATTGCCTGGGATCGCCTCAAGCAATTGCAGCCAGACCCACAGCGCCGGCTGATCTACGGCCATTCCTTGGGTGGTGCCGTGGCAGTGGACCTGGCCGCCGAACTGGGGCGTGACGCCAAAGAAGACGACACACCGACCCAGGCTCGCGGACTGATCATCGAATCCACCTTCACCAATCTGGCCGACGTGGCCGCAGCCATCGCCAATACATCACTGCCGGTACGCTGGCTGCTTTCCCAGAAATTCGACTCGCTGGACAAGATCGCAGACATTCACATGCCGGTGCTGATCGTACACGGCACCGACGACCGCTATGTACCGGCACGCTTCAGCGAGGAGTTGTTCGAGGCGGCACAGGAGCCGAAAAACCTGTTGCTGGTGCCAGGCGGCACTCACAACAACAGCATGCGCCTGGGCAGACAGGCTTACAGCCAGGCCATCCAGACACTGCTGAAGGCGACGGCATCACCGGAGCAGGCGAAGAAAGAAGAGAACAGGCAGAAGCAGGCGGGATGAACGTTGCCGTGCCGAAATGCTTCGGCACGGCATCGATCGGTCAGATCAGGCCCTTGGCGGCGGCTTCTTCAAGAGCGCTACGTGCCAGTTGCTTGACCAGCATGTCCGTGGACTCGTTGAAAGGAACCGCAAAGATCAGGAGCAACTGAACCCAGGTCGTCAATTTCTCTTGTTTACGTACCTGGCCCAGCTTCTTGCCGTCCTTGTCACGGAAGGTCAGCTCAAGCGACAAGGTGTTATCAAAAGTATTGGGGATCAGGAAAAGGGTAAAACCTGTCAGAAAAGCGCCTGCCAGATTGCCTTCCTCATGATTGCGCAGCGTCGCGGTGACGTACACATCGGATGATTGCTGCTCGGTTGTAACCCCGGAAAAACGCTGGCTGTCCTTGAACTCCTGAAGCAACAGCTTTTCCAGACCTGCGATATTGGTATTCGTGTTCATCGCATTGTCGTTATGAGCATACTCGGCAAGCACTTTGAGGTAGACGGCAGGTTTTTCCTGCTTGGCCGCAGCAAGCGGCCACTGCCCTGCAGGCGTCAACTCGTGATGGGAATACGTCATGCAGCCTTGCAGGCTGAGGGAAAAAACAATGGCCAGCAACGCAAGAAACTTGTTCACGGAAATATCCTTATTCTTTCGGAAGTTGTTGAGTGGCATCTTTGAGCAGGACGTTGACCAGCTCGGTCAACTGGTGGGAACCCAGGGTCATGTTGTAATAGTCGTTATCCCAGAACCCTGTGTTTTGATCGCGCTTGACCACCTGCCGTGAAGACGCCAGTTGCTTGCCGGTGCGATCAGTGATGCTCAGTTCACCTGCAAGATCATATGTATCGACATAGATAGGGCCGTTGACCCAGATCCACACCGTCAACGTCAGCAAGGCGCCAGGAAAATAGCCAGGATGAGGCGTACGCTTGCCCTTGAGAGAGGTGAAGTTGAATGTCAGCTCGACATCCTTCTCGCCTACCTTGGCCGGGAAGACGATCATTTTCTGGAAGAACTCGCCTCGCTCGATGTAGGTATTGATCTGGCTGGTCAACTGAACGCCGATATTACGGCGTACGTCGGCCTTGATGCTCTCATCCGAAACCTGTACATCCTTGACCGAGGCCCCCACAGGCAAGGTGTGTTCAGCCACTTCGATGGGAGGGGCAATCGGGCCGGCAGGCGTGAAGGAGACACACCCCGTCAACATCAGCCCCACGAAGCCGATCACGGCGCACTGCAACTTATTCATTTAACGAACATCCTTGAGATGTAGCCGAAAAGCGCCATCTGACCTTGAGAAAGTAAGGGCATGCCACAGGCTATCGCCTGTCCGCGGCACGCAAAAGATGGCTACATGCCATCTAGGGCGGCGATTGTAACCACTCCGTATCAGGCTTGCTAATCAATTGATGCTGCGAGAAAAGGTGCGACAGCGGGATGCGAGGGGGGGAGAAGCTTTACGGGGCGATGCTTACGCCAGGCGCATTCATATAAGCATCTCGGGACAGTCACAAAACCAACGCTCCAACCCTGGAGCGGCAATGCTGCACTTCAGTACTTGATTCGATAAATATTCAACAAGGTTTCATTGGCATATATATATTCCACCTTGCCGATAAAGGCGCTGTGCTCCAGCCAGTCATTGGGCCCCATGGCGACCTGGAATCGCGGAGTGCAGGTACATTCATAATGCCCGGCAGTGACTGGCCATACACCGTCCTGAATTTCCTGCTGACCGGTTTCATCCAGGACAAGCACGCCTTCATTGATGACGTTGATCAACTCACCCAGGTCCGTACGCAAGGTAAAACGTGCATTCAGGCGGGCAACTTCGCCAGAGTTCTCGATAAAGAAATCGGAACCGCCCGGCAGTACCACGCCTTGAAATTGCTGGCCGAAGAACTCACCGCCCACAATGGAAGTGTTACTGCGAAGACCGTCACTGCATATGCCCAGAAACGTCGGGGCATCGGTGCGTAATGTGATAGTGAGAACCTTTTCCAACAAAGGAGTCTTTGTTGTTGCCGTCAGGGCGCGCTCGGTTCTCTTGCGAGAGTCGTTAAAGTCAATGACATTCATATATACCTCTCGCCGTGTCCATGTGCATAAATCAGCACATGTCATCATTACATTTTAAAGTCATTCAACTATCAGGAATTTACCAAGTTTCGGCTCATCCCAGTTTGGTTGTCAAGATAATTGTACTGCCCAGTTTACTTAATATGATAAGGGTCACATTAACGATACGGACAACAAATCCTTGCCATCCTTCTAAAAAAGACTAAGTTGTACGATGACGGATGAGCGCTGGAGGTACGCTCGCCAGACCGATCGTCCGCCCTACTCTAACTACAAAAAAAGGACCTGTTCATGAAAAAGCTCAAACTGCTTGTGGGTTTTCTGTGTCTCTTTACGGGATTCGTATCTGCCGCGCCCTCCTCCGATGAAAACGATGTGGCGGCTGCCGTGGACAAACTGACCCAGGCCATGTGGCACAAGGATATCGGGCAACTCAAGGCGCTGACCGCAGACAACCTCTCCTACGGCCACTCCAGCGGTAATATCCAGGACAAGCAGGCATTCATTGCCGACATCGAAACCGGGAAAAGTGCTTTCAACGAGCTGAAAATGCTCAATCAGAAAATCATTCTGTCCGGCGATGTCGCCATGGTCCGCAATCACTTCTCGGCTCAGGCGGTGAACAGCGGCAAAGTGGTGCCGACTGAAATCGAGAACTTCCAGATCTGGCAGAAACAGAACGGCCAATGGCTGTTGATTGGCAGGCAAGCATTCCGTTTCTGATTCAGGCCATACGGACGGCTGTGTTCACTGCGAACCGAACATGGCCGTCCAGTAAATCCCCGCATCGCTCTTGGGATCTATGGCATAGGCGGCGCCCAACTCCCGGAAGCCCGGATTCATCAGATTGGCGCAATGGCCGGGGCTGGCAAGCCATCCATCGACCACTTTGCGTGTCGTGTCCTGGCCAGCGGCGATGTTTTCGCCGATCTGCTGGGCGATGTAACCGGCAAGCTCCGCCCGATCTCCCGGCGTACTGCCGTCGCGGCCCTTGTGATCGAAGAAACTGTTATTGGCCATGGACCGTGTATGCCCTTCGGCCGCCATCGCCAACGTGGCGTTCCAGGTCAGCGGCGTCGTGGCATTGAAAGCCTGGGTGCCACACTGACGTGGCTGGTTCCGGGCCGTGTTGATCAGCTCAAGCAGCTTTTGACCTTCAGCCTGCCAGTCTCCCAAACGCGCAGCCAGCAGCGAGCGCGCCAGTACGATGCGCCATTCTCGCCCTTCACGGCTCACACCGATATCGACGAACTGCGGGTCCAGCACCACCTGGCAAAAACTTTCCTGCACCGCTTTCATTGCAGATTGCGCATCTCGAGGCCCGGACAGGCTGATGGCCTGCACTGTCACCATCGGATAAGACGCACGCGCCAGCGCCTGCTGCAAATCGCCCGAGCCGGTGGCAGGCAATACCAGACGCGAATCGCTTACCAGTGGAGGCAGCTCCATGGAAACCTGCCCCGCACAGCGCTGAACCTGACTGCGATAGAGATTGATCGATTCTGCCAGTTGCGTTTCTTCGGTGGCCTGGGCTGCAACGGAGAAAAACGACAACACAGCAAGCAGCAAAATGGATGACATGACGCGCATGAAGGAGCCTACCTTGGGGATCGGACCTGCACATGATGCGCGATTTAACTGGCAAATTGCACTCTGCCGGAGGTTGGAGTCACTGGCCGCGACTTCAGTGATGAAGCCGTCGCGGCCAAGGCCCCTCACACATTAATCAGCAGGCCAGTGCTACCAGAGCAGTTCAGGCATCCAGTTGCAGGTTCTTGCGAATCCCCGCATCCAGCACACTCGCCGGTGCGAACCGACGCAAGAACTGTAACTGCCTTGCGGCCTTGCCTGCTGTGTAGCGAAGCCTGGGGCGCTCGGCACTCGCCGCCTGCAACACGACATCGGCCACGATTGAAGGATCGTCGGCGTTCGCCATCGCTTGCTGGACCACCTTCGTGACATGCGCACGGATCGACTCATACTCTTTGAGCTTTGCATCCGGCTCAATGTTATTCGCCTCGAACTGCGTCTTGGTATAAGCAGGCTCGATGACCGAGACTCTGACCCCACGGGTACGCAGTTCGTGATCCAGGGCTTGCGAGTAACCGGCCACTGCATGCTTGCTCGCGCAGTAAAGCGCGACATAAGGCACCGAAACAGCCCCCAGAATCGAGCCGATATTGATAATCCGGCCACTGCCACGCTCAAGCATGTGCGGCACAATTGCACGGGTCATACGCAAGATGCCCAAAAAGTTCGTGTCGAAGAGGGCCTTGGCCTGCTCGATGGAGCTTTCCTGCGCAGCCCCAGGAGCAATCCCGAAGCCTGCATTGTTGACCAACAGATCGATGCGCCCTTCCAGCTTCAGCAACTCGTTGACCGCCGCATCGACGGATGCGTCGTCAGTCACGTCCAGCGCCAGTAACGGAAAACGCCGCTGACCTGCCTGACCACCCCGTCGGCTCGTGCCATAAACCGTGTAGCCCGCCGCCAGGAGTTTATGGGCCGTGGCTTCGCCGATGCCTGAAGAGGCGCCCGTAACGAGCGCCACTGGTTTGTTGGTTCTCATGGAAGCTCCTTCAGTGCTTACAAAACGGTCTGATAACGCTCGGCAGCATGCGCCTGCCGAATGTCCGACAGCAGCGCTTGTCGCGTAGCGTCCAGAGCGTCCCAACGGGCGGCGTCCTGCAATGGCGGAATGGTCACAAGCTCACGCTTATCAAAACCGACCAGAGCGGCATCCACCAACTCGCCAACATCCATCACTTCGGACAGCGTATTGATGTCGATGCCCGCACGCTCCCAGATCTCGGTGCGGGTTGCGGCAGGGAGAACGGCCTGTACATAAATGCCTTTAGGACCGAGTTCCAGATTCAGGCCTTGGGAAAGGAACAACACGAAAGCTTTGGTCGCACCATAAACCGACATGCCGAACTCCGGTGCCAGACCTACCACCGAGCCAATATTGACGATGGCGCCTTCACCCGCCTGCACCAGGCGCGGGGCAATGGCATTGGCGAGCCGGACCAAGGCCGTCGTATTCAATCCAACCATCCGAGTGACATCTTCGGAGGTCTGGTCGAGGAAGCCACCGGACTGGGCTATCCCGGCATTGTTGATGAGGATACCAATTTGGGCGTCATCGCGCAGGCGTGTCTCAACGCTAATCAAATCCTCGGAGCGAGTGAGATCAGCCTGAAGGACGTCGATCTCGACGTTGTGTTCTTTGCGAAGACGCGCTGCCAGGGTTTCCAGTCGCGCCTTGTCGCGGGCAACCAGTACGAGATTGTGGCCACGACTCGCGAAACGCTGGGCGTAGGTAGCGCCGATGCCAGAAGAAGCGCCGGTGATGAGGACTGTCGAAAAGCTGGTCATAAGGTTGCTCTCTTGATGGGATGAAGGCCACGTCAGTCCGTGGCCTTGCCAGCGTTACTGCACTTGAGAATCTGCGAAGGTCGGGTAGTCGATATAGCCAGCTGCGCCGCCGCCATAAATCGTGCCCGGATCGGGCGCAGCCAGAGGCGCCCCGCTGCTCAATCGCTCGACCAGATCCGGATTGGCAATGAACGGACGTCCAAAGGCGAACAAGTCGGCCTGGCCCTGGTTGAGCCGGGAAGTGGCGAGGTCCAGGTCATAGCCGTTATTGGCGATGTAGGTGTTCTTGAAGCGCCGACGCAGGGAATCGAAATCGAACGGCGCCACGTCACGAGGCCCGCCGGTCGCACCCTCGACCACATGCAGATAGGCAATACCCAGGGCATCGAGCTGATCGACGATGTAATCGAACTGAGCCTGCGGATCACTGCTTGAAACCCCATTGGCTGGCGAAACCGGCGAAATACGAATACCGGTGCGTTCAGCGCCGATCTCGGCAACCACAGCCTGGGTCACTTCCAGCAACAGCCGCGCACGATTTTCGATGGAGCCGCCATAGGCATCGGTACGCAGGTTGGAGCCATCCTTGACGAACTGGTCCAGAAGATAACCATTGGCACCGTGAATCTCGACGCCATCGAAACCCGCAGCGATGGCGTTTGCCGCAGCCTGACGGAAATCATTGACGATGCCCGGCAGCTCATCAAGCTCCAGAGCACGGGGCTCGGATACATCCACAAAGCTGTTGTTGACGAAGGTTTTGGTCTGGGCACGGATCGCAGACGGCGCAACCGGAGCGGCGCCATTGTTCTGCAGATCGACGTGGGAAACACGTCCGACATGCCACAGTTGCAGGAAGATCCGCCCACCCTGGGCGTGCACGGCATCGGTGACCTTGAGCCAGCCGTCGATCTGGGCCTGCGAGTAGATGCCAGGTGTGTCCTGGTAACCCTGCCCCTGCTGCGAGATTTGCGTGGCCTCAGAAATCAGCAGGCCGGCCGACGCCCGTTGGCTGTAGTAAGTCGCGGCAAACTCGCTTGGCACGAACCCGGCACCGGCGCGATTGCGCGTAAGCGGCGCCAGAACGATCCGGTTGGAGAGTGTCAGGGAACCCAGGGTGTAAGGCGCGAACAACGTGTTGTCGGTCATATCGTCTTGTTTCCACATCGATTGGAGGTCGCTGCCGAAGGAGCAGCGTCAGCTTCTGCGGCAGGCTTGACGATAATGATGACGATCATAATCTTAATCGTCAATGGTTTTGATGATGACCAACATCAATGTATAGTGAGCGCCTGAGCGTCAGCACAAAAGGCACGTGGATATGAGAGTCAGCAAAGCGCAGGCACAGGCGAATCGAGCACACATCGTCGAGACGGCGTCAGAACTGTTTCGTGAACGGGGTTATGACGGCGTGGGCGTCGCCGATCTGATGGCGGCTGCCGGTTTTACCCATGGCGGGTTCTACAAACACTTCGGCTCCAAGGCCGACCTGATGGCAGAAGCCGCCGCGAGCAGTTTTGCCAAGAGCGTGACCAATAGCGAAAACCTTAGCGTTGAAGAGTTCTTCACGCATTACCTGTCCCGCCAGCACCGCGATGCGAGGCATGTGGGCTGCACGATGGCAGCGCTCTGCGGGGATGCGGCGCGCCAGACCCCGGAAGTCAGGACCACGTTCGCCGAAGGGATCGAGAACATGCTCGAAAAAGCCGGTTCCGAAGGCTCGGAGACCGGCGATGCAGACCAACAGCGGACCCGGATGGTCAGCATGCTGGCCCATGCGGTAGGCGCAATCGCGTTGTCACGCGCTTGCCCGGATGACTCACCGCTGGCGGATGAGATTATCGATGTGTGCCGGGCGCAGATACTTGCGAATTTCTCGGCGGACATTAAAAGCTAGGCTTGCGAGCCACCCACCAGGATCGGCCCACGCCCGCCACTGCGCAAAGCGCCCTCACCCAAGCGCTCCACTACCAGCGCTGTGGCGTGACGGGTCATCTCGTCCAGATGCCGGTCGCGCTTTTTCTCGGCGTCTACCATGGCCCTCTTACCGTGCTGTTTGAGCAGGTACGCATGAATCTGCCGCACTTCCACTGAGCGATAGATGGGCGCGACGTCCAGAACGGCCAGCAAGCCATCCGTACCGTGGTCGCGAGTATTCATGATGACCTGGGGGCCGCGTGCGCCAATCACCTGAAACCCCAGCGACTCGAAGCACGGCACCTTGCCAGCGACACAGCAGAGTTCCGCGTGAGGATAACGGTCAAGCATTTTCTGCAGCATGGCTCGTGCGGTACCACGGCGGCGATGGCTTTCCCGTACGGCCATATATGCCACGGCACAGGCCTGAGGATCATCTTTGACCGGCAAGTACAGGACAAAGCCGGCCACGATGGAGGGATCCTGTTCATCCAGCGCCCCGATCAGTTCCACCTCAATGCCTTTGGAGCCGTCCATGCCATCCAGATAGAGATGGACCTCGTAGCCGATGCCGTATTGATAAAGGCTGTAGAGCGGGTTACTCGGGGCGATGGCGACCATGCTGATGTCGGTGACGTAATCGACAACCATCTGCAGAATCTGGCTTTTGATGGCTTCGGGAGGTGTGGCTTCAAGCAAGGTGACAATGGACATCAAACGAGGGGCTCCGGGGCTTACTCATGACAATCTGGCAACACCATCATAACGCGCCAGAGCCTGAAGCACGGAAGGAATAAAAATGCCTACCCTGAAGCAAGGCTTTGAAAAAGTTTGATCGCTACCGTTTCAAGGAAGATAACTCGGTATTCCCGACAAAAGCACAGTCATGCCCGAAAGCACACTTGCCCGACATACAGATAGCTACTATCTTAACATCATCGCAAAAAGAGAAACTTCAAGAAACATATTAACAGCGACATACAAATAACATTTCTCATCTACGCTTCATTGTGTCCCCCTTATGTACGTCACCCACATTTATCTCAATCGCCCCGATAAATTTTTACGATTACAGATAAATACTCATCCGCCTAGGATAAGTGCGCTGAATACAAAAATATGAGGGATTCAAAAATGCCGTTTTTAAACTGGTCAGGTCAAATGCTGCGTTTGACTGCTGTCGGCTTAATGGTTATTCCGACCGCTTATGCAGCCGATACATTAACCCGCGACAATGGTGCCCCCGTGGGCGATAACCAGAACTCACAGACTGCCGGCCCTCAAGGGCCTACGCTGTTGCAGGATGTGCAGTTGCTGCAGAAACTCCAGCGTTTCGATCGCGAGCGCATTCCTGAGCGCGTGGTTCACGCCCGTGGTACAGGGGTTCGTGGTGAGTTCACCGCTTCGGCTGACATCAGCGACCTGAGCAAGGCCAAGGTGTTCAAGTCGGGTACAGCGACCCCGGTTTTCGTGCGCTTCTCTTCCGTGGTGCATGGCAACCATTCGCCTGAAACATTGCGCGACCCCCATGGTTTCGCCACCAAGTTTTATACCGCCGATGGTAACTGGGACCTGGTGGGTAATAACTTTCCGACCTTCTTTATTCGCGATGCCATCAAGTTTCCCGACATGGTTCATGCCTTCAAGCCTGACCCTAGAACCAATCTGGGTAACGACTCCCGCCGCTTCGACTTTTTTTCCCACGTCCCGGAAGCGACTCGCACTTTGACATTGCTGTACTCCAATGAAGGGACGCCAGCCGGTTATCGCTTCATGGACGGCAATGGCGTACACGCCTACAAACTGGTGAATGCCAAGGGCGAAGTCCATTACGTGAAGTTCCACTGGAAATCACTGCAAGGCATCAAGAACCTCGATCCGGCACAAGCGGCTCAAGTGCAGTCCAAGGACTTCAGCCACCTGACCAACGATCTGGTCAGCGCGATCAAAAAAGGCGACTTCCCGAAATGGGATCTCTACATTCAGGTGCTCAAACCTGCCGATCTCGCAAAATTCGAGTTCGACCCGCTCGACGCCACCAAGATCTGGCCTGACGTTCCCGAGCGCAAGATCGGTCAGATGGTCCTGAACAAGAACGTCGATAACTTCTTCCAGGAGACCGAGCAGGTCGCCATGGCTCCGGCCAACCTGGTCCCGGGTATCGAACCTTCCGAAGACCGCCTGCTGCAAGGCCGTGTGTTCTCCTATGCCGATACGCAGATGTATCGTCTGGGCGCCAATGGCCTGAGCCTGCCGGTCAACCAGCCGAAAGTCCCGGTCAACAACGGCAACCAGGATGGCGCAATGAACACTGGCCACACCACCAGTGGCGTCAACTACGAGCCAAGCCGTCTGAGCCCGCGTCCGTCCGATACTCAGGCACGCTACAGCCAGTCGCCAGTAAGCGGCACCACCCAACAGGCGAAGATCACCCGCGAGCAGAACTTCAAGCAAGCAGGCGATCTGTATCGCTCCTACAACACCAAGGAGAAGAGCGATCTGGTCCAGAGCTTTGGCGAGTCGCTGGCTGACACCGACACCGAAAGCAAGAACATCGTGCTCTCGTTCCTCTACAAGGCTGATCCAGACTACGGCACTCGGGTAACCGAAGTGGCCAAGGGTGATCTGGCCAAGGTCAAGTCCCTGGCTGCGAACCTCAAAGACTGACAAGTCGATAGCCGGCCCCACAAGGGGCTGGCTGTTTTCAGGAGAACGCCCATGCGAACCTTACTTTTCGGGTTGGTGCTGTTTGCCGCAGTCGCTCAGGCAGAAACACCTTCGGACCAGACAACCAACCAGTTACGCACTCTGTTTTTCGACGCTTCCCGCGAGGGAAACAGCGAGATGATGACAACCTTCATCGACGCTCACTACGACCTGAACATCCAGGACGAGAAAGGCTATACCGGGTTAATTCTGGCGGCCTATCACGGCCACGAACAACTCGTTACCCAATTGATCGATGCCGGTGCGGATCCCTGCACCAAAGACAAACGCGGCAATACCGCCTTGATGGGTGCCATTTTCAAAGGCGAACTGAGTATCGCCAAGCGCCTGGTCGAAGCCCATTGCGCGCCCGACCAACGCAATAACGCAGGCCAGACGGCGTCGATGTATGCCGCGCTGTTCCAGCGCACCGAAATTCTGCAGGCCCTGGCCGCCAAAGGTGCCGACCTGAGCCTTCGCGACAGCATGGGCAATGATGTGAGCAACCTGTCCAGGGGCGAGTTCCAGGCACCGCCCGTGCAGTAAAACCGTGGGAGGGGCCTTGGCCGCGACGGGGCCGGTATATTCCAAGAGATTTATCGCCAGAAATACCGTCGCGCGCAGGAGCGAATTCATTCGCGAGAGGCCGGTACATCCGACAGATAATCTGTCGTTTAATACCGTCTTCGCGAATGAATTCGCTCCTGCCAAGCGGGCTTACGCC
Source organism: Pseudomonas sp. Irchel 3A18 (assembly GCF_900187465.1). NCBI lineage: Bacteria > Pseudomonadati > Pseudomonadota > Gammaproteobacteria > Pseudomonadales > Pseudomonadaceae > Pseudomonas > Pseudomonas sp. Irchel 3A18. The sequence continues at coordinate 200,031 of NZ_FYDI01000001.1, read as the reverse complement.
ACCTTGAAAAACGCCACCTTCCCGGTCAACCGGTCAGCCAGCTCCGCCAGCTCTTCACTGGAACTCGCCACTTCCCGTGACCCGGCAGCCGACTCAAGGGTGGAGCTGTGGATGCGGTTGATGTTCTGTGCAACATCATCCGCCACGGCATTCTGCTGAATCGAGGCGCTGGCGATCTGGGCGTTCATGCCATTGATAGCACCGACCTCTTCGCGAATCCGGCTCAATGCCGCTTGGGCATCACGGGTCTGCTCGACGGTCGTGCGGGCCAGTTCGCAGCTCTGTTGCATGATCCGCGTCGCGCCTTGAGTGCCGCCCTGAAGCTTGCTGATCATCTCGCGGATTTCCTGAGTGGACTCCTGAGTACGTGTCGCCAGAGAGCGCACTTCATCGGCCACGACCGCAAAGCCGCGACCATACTCGCCGGCGCGAGCAGCCTCGATGGCCGCGTTGAGCGCCAGCAGATTGGTTTGCGCGGCGATGGAGTTGATCACCTCGATCACGGTTTCGATGTTCTCGCTATCCTTGGAAACCTGATCCACCGTCTGAGTGGCCTGCTCCAGAATGGTCGCCAGTTCCTGAATGGTCGTGGCAGCCTCCCCAACCATGCGGTGGCCACTTTCGACCTGAACGTCGGCAACCTTGGTTGCTTCGGAAGCCTGGGAGGCATAGCCCGACACCTGGCTGACCGAACCCGCCATCTGGTTGATGGCCGTCGCGATATGCTGGGCTTCATTGGTTTGCAGGCTGATCTGGCGATTGTTGTCGGCCGAGGTGGACAACAGTCGCACCGAAGAATCGGTTACATGGGCCGCCGCAGCTCGTACTTCACTGATGGTCTGTGACAGGTTGCCCAGCGTGTTTTTCAGGGTGCCCATGACGCTATTGGGGTAATCCGACTCGATCTTCTGATTCAGATCGCCACCCGCCAGCCGACGAATCACTTCGGCAACCTCTACAGGCTCAGCGCCCAGCGTGGACCTCACAGAGCGAATGATCGTCATAGACACACCGATGCTGAGCAACACCGCGACCGTGGTCGCAATCACCATCAGCAACATGAAGCCGCCAGCGGCGGCCTGCACCTTATCGAGCAGGCCCTTGATCTGCGCTTCTTCATGATCGATCAGCGCATTGATACGCTTGAGCCATTCGCTGTAATCGGCAGACGTCTGGGCCAGCAACATGGCTTGCGCACCCGCCACGTCGTTGTTGCGACGCAACTCCAGCACCTTGTCCGTCGAGGCCAATGCCTTGCGCTCGATATCCTTGATGTCCTGCAGCAAACGTTTCTCTTCGCTGGAAACGTTCATTTTCTCGTTGAACAGACGATCCATCGGTTCGGCCGAATCGTCATAGTCCTTGCGCAGACGCACGATCTCGCTCAGGTGCCGATTGAGGTCCTGATCGCTATTGACCAGCACGGCATCGCGAATGGAAATGGCGCGATTGTGCACACTGCCACGGAAGTTGATGGCATAGCGCTGGATCAGCGCAGAGTTGTCGCTGACATACTTCAAGGTATCGTCAATAAACCCGACACGCTGAATACCCACAGCGGTCACCAGCACCAACAAGGACAACACAGACGCAAAGCCTAATCCGATGCGCTTGGCCAATGAAACGGGTTTACTCATGACGCACCCCAGCGAGAGTGAAAGTTGGCAAATCGGATAGCCAATGGCTATCAACGAACGCAATCTACTCCCACCCAGGCTATGGGCACAATTGAATCTGGAGTTATTACTCCATAAATATTCTTAATGCCGGAAAAGGCCCGGCTACACGAAGGATCGCCGGGTTACTCAGTCTTCCAGATTGAGCATTTCATGGATGCGGCTGGCAAAGGCTTCCATGGTGAATGGCTTGGTCAACACCCACATGCCCGGCTCCAGATGGCCGTTGCCGATAATCGCGTTTTCCGCATAACCGGTGATGAACATCACCTTCAGATCAGGCCGGATGATGCGTGCCGCGTCGGCCAGTTGCCGGCCATTCATGCCACCGGGCAAGCCGACATCGGTCACCAGCAAGTCAACACGCATATCGGTGCTCAGCAGTTCCAGGGCCGTCGCCCCTTCTCCGGCTTCGACCGATCTATAGCCATGATCTTCGATCACTTCACTGACCAGCATGCGAATGGTGGGCTCGTCATCAACGATCATGATCGTCTGGGTAGACTCGGCGCGGATGTTTTCTGCAGGCTCCAGCTCCGGATCACACAACTCCTGCGGCGCGCCCAGGTAATGCCGGGGCAGATAGAGGCACATCGTCGTGCCCTGATCCTTTTCCGAATAGATACGCACCTGGCCACCGGACTGCCGCACGAAGCCATAGACCATCGACAGCCCGAGCCCCGTGCCCTGCCCCAGCGGCTTGGTGGTGAAAAACGGATCGAAAGCGCGATTGATCACTTCCGGTGTCATGCCCGTACCAGTGTCGGTGACACACAGGGAAAGATATTGCCCCGCAGGCATATCCCGCGCCACACAAGCGCGCTCATCGATCCACTTATTGGCGGTTTCAATGGTGATGCGACCGCCTGCGGGCATCGCATCGCGGGCATTGATACACAGGTTCAACAGGGCATTTTCCAACTGAGGCGCGTCAATAAAAGTCGACCACAGCCCGACCGCCGTCACCACTTCCACCGTAATATGCGGCCCCACGGAACGACGAATCAGCTCTTCCATACCAATCACCAGTCGATTGATATCAACCGGCTTGGGATCAAGGGTCTGACGTCGTGAAAAGGCCAGCAGACGATGAGTCAGCGACGCCGCACGCTTGGAAGCATCACGGGCAGCGGCAACATAACGATCGATCTCGTTATAGCGCCCCTGGCTCAGGCGCGCCTTGAGCAGTTCCAGCGAACCGGTAATGCCCGTCAGCAGATTGTTGAAATCGTGGGCGATGCCACCCGTAAGCTGACCGACAGCCTCCATCTTCTGCGACTGACGCAAGGCTTCTTCGGCCTGGCTCAAACGAGCCTGTTCATGAAGGCGATCACTGACGTCATAGGCAAACAGATAGGCGCCGATCTGTTGCCCATCGACATTGCGAAGCGTGCTGTAGCGGATCTCATAGTGACGAGTGTCATCTGCCGAATCACCAAAACTGGCGACCTCGACAAACTCTTCTCCCGCCAGAGCCCTCTCCCAAAAGACACGGATGACCGCCTGACTGTCAGGCCTGTGCTTGAGCAACTCAAGCATGTTGTCACCGATCTTGGGCGTGACACCGAACAGACGCTGAAACTCTCGCTCGGCAGAAGCGTTGATCGCCAGCCAGCGGTACTCGGGATCGATGACATGAATGAACGCATTGGTCCCGTTGACCACATCCGAGAGCACCTTACGCTCGGTAACCGCCTCGATGATGCGCGCTTCCAGCGTCTCGTTCAGTTGCCGCAAGGCCTCTTCGGCACGCTTGCGCTCGGTAATGTCCTGGAACAGCACCGCCACCTGGTTGCGACTGGCCGGCTCGATACGAAAGGCCGTCAGCGCCAGATAACGCCCGGTCGCCACCAGCTCCCGCTCAAAGCGGATCGGCTCACCGGTGCGCAGCACCTTGCCATAGAACTCGACCCAGCCATCGGCCTCTTCGGGAACCATTTCACGAAGCTTCTGCCCGACGACATTGGGAATACCGGCATGAAAGGCATAGGCCGGGTTGGCCTCGATATGGATGTAGTCACTCAACGGCCCGTGCGGGCCATCGAAAAACTCAATGATGCAGAAACCTTCATCCATGGCATTGAACAGGAAACGGTAGCGCTCCTGAGAAGACGCCAACTCCAGCTCGGCTTTCTGCCTGTTGGTGCACAGCTGATCTTTAAGGCTCAGGTTTTCCTGTTCAAGCGCCTTCAACTGACTTTTCAGGCTTTCAATATCGGTCGGAGTCAATGCTGCTGTACCTGGAGGTATTGATTACGCTGTTTCACATTCCGCAGAAATGCATGCACACGCTACGAGAAAAAACGGCTACTGCCAAAAATTAGTGGCGCTTTGAAATCATTAGAGCACTGAGATCTCAGCAAATTCCATCGCAACTCCACGAAAATAGCGCTGAGCAATAAAAAAATATCCAAACAGGTGTACGAAAGACTTAAAAAGCCCCCTGACAAGGGAATTTCTGATGCCTGCGCAACCACTCATCCACCAGATCCCCCATGGTCTTCGCAGTGCCATCGACAATCCAGGCCATGAATGATCGGTCGAACTTGAAATCCGGGCCACAGTGCTCGGTCATGAAGCGGCGAACGTTCTGGGTGTTTTTGTAGGTGGCGGTGACGGGGGTGGATTGGGTGATGGGGTCGGAGTGCCAGTTGAAGGGCATGGGGTGAGCCTGTATGGATGATAGGGCGTTGTGTTTGATGGTAATGAGTGAAAGCACAACATTGAGACATAATCGTCGCGGTATTCCATGAACACAACAAGTTCAAGCGAGACTCAAAATTGAGCACAAAAACCGAAGAGCTGATCAGTGTTCTGGACGAACTCGTTGCCGTACTTGAAAGCGACGGTGAAGAACACTGGAGCCAATGGATGAGCGATGCCCGCGCACGGTTGGCCGACTCTGATTCATCAGGAATAACGAAACTGCGCTCGGCCTACGGCGGCATGGGCTCATTCAATGATCTCATGTTGGGGCAGAGTTACCGCGATGGCGTGTTGTGCTGGAAGCCGGGGTATGGGGAGTTGAATCAGAGGTTTTACAGGTTGCGGGATGATGTTGCTCGGCTTGTGAGTGAGGTTGATGGGGTGTAGGGCATGGGTTTTGTATCGCAAAGCTGTTTTTACAAAGCTGGCTGTGGGTCGAGCCTGTTGAAAACAGTCGACCTCTGTTTTTATCCGCAAACAGTACGTGCCTGAGATTGAAATCTTGAATTGTCGCGGAGCGATCATCGGGCTCAGCTCTCACGTAGCAGCGTGCTAAAGAGGTCTTTTCACCGACCAGCCCTTGAGCCGTTTGAGAAAACAGCCTTTTTCAACAGAATTTGCCCATTGCTGTCGGTCGCACAATACCGCCATGCTGATGCTTGATAGTCGCTTTTCTGAGAGACTGAAATCCGCCCATGCCGAAAAGAGAGAGTCGCGCCACACCCTCCTCTTTCGCCACCTCCAATTTGAACCAGACCGCGGAAGAAGACTCTGTGGCCGTTGGGAGTTTCGTTTGCTTACTGTTCCCAAGGATCCAATCGGTGATGACCGCTTATCTCATGTGCTCAATGCCAGTGAGCGGCTGGCCAGTGCTGCATCGGTGGACGAGGTCGTCGCCGTTTTGAGGGATACCGTGCGCGCCACGGTAGGCGCTGAGGGCGTTGCGGTAGTCATCGAAAATGAAGGCCGCTGTTCTTATGTGGCTGAAGATGCGGTCTCTCCCCTTTGGCAAGGCCAGAACTTCCTGATCGACCACTGTATTTCAGGCTGGGCGATGCGCCACCGCAAGACGGTTGCGATCCGTGACGTCCGGCTCGACCCGCGCATCCCGCAGGACGCTTACGCGCCGACCTTTGTACGCAGCCTCGTGATGGTGCCCATCGGTAGACCTGTTCCGATCTCGGTGCTTGGCGCTTACTGGTCAGAGGTTCGGGATCACGACCCTGAGACGATCAAACGACTGGAAAGTCTGGCGCGACTGGCAACGATCGCTATTGAGAATGCGCGCCTGACCCAAGCTCGCAATCGTGGGGCAGCACTTGGGGCTGCACAGAACCGTATCCTGGAGCTGGCTGTACAAGAAACAGCCCTGAACGTCACGCTGGATGCGATCGTCCGCGAGGTGGAAGCGCTCTCCATGTCAGGTTTCCTGGGAAGCATCTTGCTCCTGAATGAGGACGGGAATCACCTGGAGCATTGCGCGGGGCCAAGCCTGCCCTACGCTTACAATGAGGCAGTCAAAAGCATTGCCGTCGAGCCGAGCGCTGTAACGGCAGTGGCTGACATCACGAACGCCCCAAGCTGGGCTGACTTCCGGGATCTGGCCGTCGGGCAAGGTCTGCACGTCTGCTGGTCAATCCCGATCCGTTCGGCGCAAGCCACCCTGCTCGGCGCTTTCGTTCTTTACCACCATGAGCTGCGCGAGCCGTTGCCAGCGGATATGGAAATCATCGACTTCGTGGCTCATACGGTCGGGCTGATCGTGCATCGTACACGAGCGGATTCCGCGATCCGTATCAGCGAGTCGAGATTGCGCCTTGCCGTTGACCACGCCGATGTGGGTTTCTGGGACGTGGATTTCGTTAATAACACGCTGGTTTGGCCGTCACAGACTAAAGCGATGTTCGGCATCTCGGCTGATGTGACAGTCACGCTGCAAGACTTCTATGAAGGTTTGCATCCCGAGGATCGTGAGGCGACGATCACAGCCTTCATGGCGGCCGCTGACCCAGAGCGTCGCGCGCTCTACGAAGTCGACTACCGCACGATTGGACGGGAAGACGGCATCGTCCGCTGGGTTGCGGCCAAGGGCCGGGGCGTGTTCGATAAGGCCGGTCTCTGTTTGCGCATGACCGGCACCGCAATCGAAATCACCGCCCGCAAGGCGGCCGAAGAGAAGTTGAGGGAGCTCAATGACACCCTTGAAGGGCGAATTGCTCAGGCCATCACCGAACGGGAAGAAGTCCAGAAGGCGCTGCGCCAGAGCCAGAAGATGGAGGCGATGGGACAGCTTACCGGCGGCGTCGCCCATGACTTCAATAACCTGCTCACCCCGATCGTTGGCACGCTTGACCTGCTCCAGCGACGAGGCGTGGGTGGTGAACGAGAGCAACGGCTCATCTCAGGCGCGATGCAATCGGCGGAACGTGCAAAGACGTTAGTGCAGAGACTGCTTGCCTTCGCTCGCCGTCAACCGCTTCAAACGGTTCCGGTCGATGTGGCCAGATTGGTGAGCGATATGGGCGATCTGGTGGCCAGCACGACAGGGCCGCAAATCAAGGTGGTCGTCGATGCTCCACAGAATCTGCCCGCTGCCATCGCCGATCAGAACCAGCTCGAGATGGCCCTTCTCAATCTCTCCGTAAACGCACGTGACGCAATGCTTCAGGGAGGAACGATGCGCATATCTGCCAGCACGTCGCTGGTCGGCAATGGGCACCGTTCAAAGCTTCCGCCAGGTGAGTACCTGTGCCTGTCTGTCGTGGACACTGGCATTGGCATGGACGCCGCAACCCTCGCCCGCGCGGTGGAGCCATTCTTTTCCACCAAGGGTGTCGGCAAAGGGACTGGTCTTGGCCTTTCAATGGTGCATGGGCTGGCATCACAGCTGAACGGAGCACTCACGATTCAGAGTTCGCCCGGTTTCGGGACGAACGTCGAGCTGTGGTTGCCGCGCAGTACGACCGAGTCAACAGTGGCTTTGCGCATTGTCGAGGCGTCGGAGCCGCGATTGACACACGGGATCGCGCTGTTGGTCGATGATGAAGAACTGGTACGCGCCAGCACCTCGTACATGCTGGCCGAGTTGGGCTACAGCGTGATCGAGGCCGCGTCAGGCGAAGAGGCCATGCAGTTGATGGCCCACGGGGAGCCATTTGATCTGCTCGTCACGGACCATCTCATGCCGGGCATCAGTGGGACCGATCTGGCCAGAGTGGTTCAGCGCTCCAGACCTGAGACCGCGATCCTGCTCGTCTCCGGCTATGCGGAACGTGAGGGCCTTGATCCAGACCTGCCGCGGCTCACCAAACCGTTTCGCAAGAGCGAGCTCGCAGCAAGCCTTTCCCCACTCCGCGGCGAGTTCCCGAACGAGGATCCTGAAGCCAAGGTCGTGGCGCCCTGATCGGCGTCAGGATATGGATGAATCACTTTGTGGGAGATCGCTTGCTGGCGACTTCATGTACAGGCGCAGGATATCTGCCGGTTTTTAGGCCTTTTCGCCAGCAAGCTGCCTCCCACACGTTTTGTTTGTGCCTTAACTGATCGGCATTAAAGCGTAGCCCGCCCCCCAATCGCCAGAAACAAAAAAGCCCGGCGAACCGGGCTTTCTAAAGCTGGGTACTGATTATTTAGCAGTCTTCAGCTTGATAACATCACCGGATACGGTGGTGGTGTAGCCGTTCAGGACCCAGGCCCAGAACCACTTTTCCTGTACTTGAGTATTGATCAGCGCATCGCCACCTTTCGCCTGGATGGCAGAGTTTTGAGCGCGAACAAAACGATCGTTCTGACGAATAGGGATCAGACCGAAAAGCATCAGGCCCGTAGCGCTTGCTTCACTGTGGCCAACGACGGTGTACTGGTTGCTATCGTATTGCTGAGTCTTCATTGCGGTGCCGGTGCAACCCGCTAGAACCAGACCACATACTGCAGAAGCGATGATTTTACTGACGAACTTCACGATGTTTCCCCATGATATAAAACCCGAATCCAATTATCGGGCGGCGACACTTTACCCGAAGAGTTCAAACGTTTGACACTTTTTACACCTATGTTCCCTGAGCACACGCCGTTCTCGTATGGGTATATATCGGCCCCCTGAGCAAAGTTGAGGATTCATATCCAGGCGGGATTCAATCGGTAAGCAATAACACCTGAGCAGATCTGACTCAAAACTCCAGTTGCGCCGAAAAAGCAATCGTCCGCGGATCCCCCAGATAGCTGGTATTGAGCCAATACTTCTTGTCCGTCAGGTTGCTCACGTTCGCTCGCAGGGTCAGGCTGTTGTCGCCCAGCGGCAGGCGGTAGCGGGCTCCGGCGTCGAATGTGGTGAAGGCTGGCAAGGTGTAGTTGTTGGCCTCGTCGGCGTATTGCTTGCCGGTGTAGAACGCGCCGCCGGTCACGGCAAAGCCTGGTGCGGAGGCGATGTCGTATTCGGCATAGACCTTGGCCAGTTGTTTGGCCACGTTGATGGGTGAGTTGCCGTCGTTTGCCGAATTTGAGCTCTTTTTCACCTCGGGATCAAGCAGGGTAAGGCCGCTGACGAGCGTCAGTTGCGGGGTGACTTTGCCCGTCACGCTGAATTCCAGGCCATTGTTCTCCTGCAGGCCGTCAGCGACGTAAAGACGAGCCGTGTTGCGGAAAGCATTAGGCTTTTCAATGTTGAACAGCGCCAGCGTCACCAGCGTGTCGCCGAGACTGGCCTTGGCTCCGATTTCGTATTGTTCGCTGATCTGCGGCGCCAGAGCGGTCCCGGCGTTGATTGCGTTGGCGGGTGCGACGCTGCCACTTTGCAAACCTTCTATATAGGTGGCATAGGTGGTCAGCCAGGGCACTGGCTTGTAAATCAGCGACACGCTGGGTGAGGTCAGGCTTTTGTCATATTCGGTCTTGCGCGGCGTGCTGGTCGTAGTGGCGAAATTGTTGGTGTAGGCAATGATCTGGGTGTGGGTTGCACCGAGGATGGTCGACCACTGTTCGTTGAATGTGATGATGTCGCCGATCAACAGGTTGTGGGTGTCGCTGGTACTGGAGAGGTGCCGGGCACCATGACCAATGGAATAACCCGGCTTGCTCACCTGCGGCTGCTGGCTGAGCGATACGGCGGGGCCGGTCACTGAGGTTTGTTGCTGACTCGGGGTATGGTCGGTGTACATCAGGGTGCGCGCGGTATTGCCCTGATAGCCCAGCGTCAACTTGTGATCCAGCGGGCCCGTTGCGAACTGCGAGTCTAGAAACAGATAGCCTGAGTACTCGCGGGTTTCCAGAGGGGCAAAAGCATACAGCGGTTGTGTGTACATGCCTGGCGCATCGATCTGCGGGCCGGTGTAGGTGTATTCCTGGGTGTATTGCTGTGCGGCAAAAGCTGCACGCAGGCTGAACGTGTCGTTCAAGCGCCATTTGGCCCGCACGCCTGCCTTGTCGGTCTGATTGTCGGAGAAAGCCCATTTCTGGCTGTACAGCTTGTCGGTATCCAGTGATGACGCGCTTGGGCGATACGCTTCGTTGGCGAAGAACCAATAGCTGGTCAGGCCGCGGGTCTGGCTTTCCTTGTGAGAGGCGTCGAACTGGATCTGCAGGTCGTCGCTGACGTTCCAGTCCAGTGCCAGGCTGACCATCTGCCGACGACGCTTCTGCAGATCGAGGGCGGTTTCGCCATCCTGAGTCAGGACATTGAGTCGGTACGCGAACTTGCCTTCACTATCGATCGGGCCACCGAAGTCGCCGTGCAGGTAGTAGTTTTCGCCACCCGCATTGCCGAGTGTGACACTGTTGTAGCGCTCATAGGTCGGCCGTTTGAGCACGTAGTTGGCCAACCCGCCGGGAGACGCCGGGCCATACAGGAAACCGGTGAGGCCGGTGACCACTTCCAGTTGTTCGGTGTCTTCGATGAAGTTACCGCCATCGGCAAGGGTGCTGAAACGCAGACCGTCGTTGGCGATGTTCAGGCTGGAAGAGCCACCGAAACCCCGAATGGTGATAGCACTGGCGTAGCCGGCGGTTTTAGGGGAGTAAAGCTGGGCAAAGGGGTTGCGTTTGAACACATCGTCGGTCGAGGTGGCCTGCAGGTTCTTGAGCAGCGCCTGGGAGGTCACGCTCATGGAGTAAGGCGTGTCCTGTAGTTTCATGCCGCCCAGAGCGCCGACATTACTGATGTTTTCGCTCACATAGCCTGCGGCTTCAGAGCCTTCGGCCGTGGTGCGGGCGTTGATATCGACATTGGGCATCGTCAGCGTGCCGACCTCGGTACTGACTTTAACCAACCCATACACCCGATCACCCAGTTGCACAGCCCCAAGCCCGGAACCCGCCAGCAGTTTGGCGAGACCTTGCTCAGCGCTGTAATCCCCCTCCAATCCCGGTGAGCTCAACCCCTGAGCCAGCTCCGGGGCGAATTGCACAGTGATTCTCGCCTGCGAACTGAAACCGGCCAGCGCCTGGGACAGACTCGCTGCCTGGACGCTGTAATGCCGGATCGCTCCGTCTGCCTGGGCACGCAGCGGCTGAGCGGCCAAAGCAAAGGTCAGCAATGACAATGCGAGCGTGTTGCGTGTGGCCGCGCGCAGGGTACGAGAATGGGTCATGGAGCAAAATGTCCTTTGGTGATTACAGATTCACTACTAAGGACGGGCACCGTGAAAAAACGGGCCAAAAAAAGATCATGCCTTGCTCACCGTCACCCAATAACGGGTTCGATAACTCACTGTCACCGGGAGAGTGGTCGGCAGCGCGGCGAGAATGGCATCGCTGTTGTCGAGCTGGAAGCCACCGCTGATACGCAAAGCCGATGCACTTTCATCACAATGCAGTCGGCCTGGGCGATAGCGGGTCAGCTCCTGGAGGAAATCGCGCAGCGGCAAGTTATCAGCCACCAGTTCGCCTTGTGTCCAGCGTGTAGCCAGTTCGCTGGCAGGGCGTAACGGGCCGAAGGCCGCAGCGCTGAAAGACACTTGCTCTCCCGCCTCCACAACCTGTGGCGCTGTCTGCGCAGGCGTAGCCCGAACCCGGCCTTGCAGCACCGCCAGCTGTGTGGTGCCACTGAGCTGGCGCACACTGAAGCGCGTCCCCAAAGGCTCCATAAGCCCTTGTTCACTGGCCACACGCAAAGGACGTGTATCGACGCCGGTGCTGATCAATATCTCCCCGCGAACCAAGCGGATCAACCGCTGCCCGGCATCGAATTGCACGTCGATGGCGCTGTCGGTGTTGAGGTCGACCACACTTCCATCAGCGAGTGTCAGTTGCTGCCGTTCGCCTGTGCGGGTGCGGTAGTCAGCCATCCAGCCCTGCTCGGTGCCAAAGCGATACCCAAGGTAGCCAGCGGGCGCAATGGCGGCCAACACCAGCAGCGTCTTCAAGACCTGGCGCCGTTCGCGGTTGAGAGTCCCCATGGCAATGGAGGGCGGCAGACCACCCAGTTGCTGTTGCACATGCTGTACCCGCTGCCAAGCACGCTCATGCTCGGGGTCGGCCGCACGCCACCGAGCACAGGCCTGCTGTTGCGCGGGGCTCAGAGACTGCTCATGCATCAGCACAAGCCAATGGGCGGCCTGGCGTGCGACGTCACGACTGATCGGGGCCTGCGCGGACATTAAAGCGTCACGTCGCTCAGGATGCAGGCTTCAAAGGCAGTGGCCATATGACGTTTGACGGTACGCTCACCAATGCCCAACTGTCGGGCGATCTGCACATAGGTCAGGCCATCGAGCTGTGCCAATAGAAACACCGCACGTACGACAGGTTTAAGGCGGTCAAGCAAGGCGTCGAGCTGGAACAGCGTTTCGCGCATCTGCCATTGATCTTCCGGCGACAGGGAAAAGGCTTCGGGCATCGTGGCGAGCATGTCGAGATAGGCCCGCTCCAGCGACTGCCGACGGAAATAGTCGCAAACCAGCCGCTGGCCCACCGTCGCCAGATAGGCCCGCGGACGGTCCAGGGTCAGGGTTTCGCCGGTTCTACGCTGCGAAGTGAGAATACGGAGGAAGGTGTCATGTGCCAGGTCCGCCGCCTGGCTGTTGCAACCCAGGCGACGATAAAGCCAGCCCGTCAGCCAGCTATTGTGCTCTGCATAGAGAAGCCCTATACGATCCTCGCCCACGACTTGCCTCCCGAAAGAAGCGGCGATAATAATTGATAATGATTCTCATATCAATGCGGATTCACAGTGCGGACTCCAGCCTGGGATCACTCTGGAAACTGGACCTTTGCCCAACATTGCTCAATCCAGTCGCACTGAGGGACGTGCCTTGTCTGACAGGTAGCGAGGGCTGGCACAAAACACATTCGGCATGACACCAATGCGCCGGGCAACCATTATTACCATCACGAGCAATAGCGTGGGCGGCCAGCCTGTCTCAATGAGCGTTGAGGATAAGTCTTGTCACCCGCGGTCTTCGGAAGCAGGTTGCCAAATCGAGTAGACGACTGGTCGGTTTCTATCTACAATCCCCACCCTATGAAAAAGCAAGCCCAAGACATGCGACAGCACATCATCGATGTAGCCAAGTCGCTGATGACGAACAAAGGTTACACCGCCGTCGGCCTCGCAGAGGTGCTGAACGCTGCCGGCGTGCCCAAAGGCTCGTTCTATTACTACTTCAAATCGAAGGAAGAGTTCGGTCAGGCGCTGCTCGAAGAGTATTTTGCCGACTATCTGTCTCGGGTAGATTCACGCATGGCGAACCCCGGCAGTGGTGCTGAACGGTTGGTTGCGTACTTTGATTACTGGATCGAAACCCAAGGTACGGATCTGCCGGAGGGCAAATGCCTGGTCGTGAAACTGGGGGCTGAGGTCTGCGATTTGTCTGAAGACATGCGCCATGTCCTTGAAAAAGGTACAGCGAAGATCATTCAGCGGATCACGGCCTGCACCGAACGAGGGATTGCGGACGGCAGTATCAACACGGATGAGAAGCCCGAAGTCTTTGCCGAATCCCTTTATCAGCTTTGGCTGGGTGCTTCGCTCCTGGCGAAGGTCAACAAATCTTCAGCGCCCTTCGACACAGCCATGAACCTGACAAAACGTCTGCTCCAGTGACGCTGGTTTTTTTTGCCCACCAACTAGACGACCGGTCGAATATATACAGGTAACCATCATGAATGACCACAGCCTCCACACCGATCTGTTCTCCCCTACACGCATGGGTTCCATTGAGCTCGCCAACCGGATTGTGATGGCGCCCGTCACCCGCAGTCGTTATGAAGAAGATGGCGTCCCGAATGAAATGCACGCCACTTATTACGCACAGCGCGCCACGGCAGGCCTGATTGTGGCCGAAGCGACCAATATCTCCGCGCAGGGCCGAGGCTATGCAGCGACTCCCGGCATCTGGAGTGAGGAACAGGTTGCAGGCTGGCGCAAAGTCACCGATGCCGTACATGCGGCAGGTGGAAAAATCGTCAGCCAGCTCTGGCACGTAGGACGGTTCTCCACTGTCGACCTGCAACCGGACCGCCAGGCTCCCGTGGCACCATCAGCCATCAAGGCAGAGGGAAACACCTACACGACTGAGGGCTTCGTACCTGTCTCCATGCCTCGCGCTCTGGAAACCGACGAAATTCCGGGAATCATCGAGCAGTACACACGGGCTGCCGAGAACGCCAGACGTGCTGGCTTCGATGGCGTTGAAGTGCACTCAGCCAACAGTTACTTGCTGGATCAGTTTCTGCGGGACTCCACCAATCAACGCACCGACTCATACGGCGGTTCGATAGAGAACCGCGCCCGCCTGCCTCTGGAAGTAACCCGGGCCATTGTCGATATCTGGGGCAGTGATCGTGTAGGCATCCGCCTTTCACCCGTCACGCCCGATGCCGGCAACACCAAACCGGACAGCAACGTGATGGGGCTGCACGGTTATCTGATCCGGCAGTTGAACACCTTCAATCTGGCCTATTTGCACTTCGTCGAAGGTGCTACCGCAACCTCGCGTGAAGTCCCGGAAGGTGTCGATATGGACGCATTGAGCGCTCTGTTCGATGGGCCTTTCATTGGCAATAACAACTATGACTTCAAGATGGCCGTCGAGCGCAGGGCACAGGACAAGATCGACGCTGTAGCGTTCGGGCGCCTGTTCATTGCCAACCCTGATCTGGTCAAGCGGCTGCGTTATGGCGCCGCTCTGAGCATTGCCCCTCGCGAGTCCTATTACGGCGGTGGTGCAAAAGGCTACATCGATTGGCCGCCAGGCAACTTCTGACACCAGCCCGACTTATCCCACCCGTTTACCCAACATCACTTCAGGAGAAGTACTTCATGAGCAAAAATATCAAGACCGTTCCGACTCAGGACTACAATGCCGTCATTGCCACGGCCAGCAAATATGTCGAAGGCTTGCGAGTCGGCAGCGTCGATGCCATCGCTGAAGCCTTCCACGCCGACGCCGTGATGTACGGCTTCACCAATGGAGAATTGCTGGGTGGCCCGATAGAAAATCTATACACATTCGTCGAAAAGAATGGCACGGCCCCCGACATCGTTACGCGCCTCGATGTACTGGCCATAACACCGACCACTGCCGTCGTCCGGATTGATATGGAAAAAGACGCCATCGGTGCCGATTACAACGACTACCTGACCCTGATCAAGATCGACAGCGACTGGAAAGTCATTGCCAAGGTTTATCATCAGTTTGAAAGTTAATCAGGAAGGAGGGCTTATTGACTCTGGTCATCGGCCCTACTCTTTCAACGATTAAACGGCATCTATCAGGTATTCGGCATTAGAGTGGGGGGCAACCCGATGCAGGCAGAAGAAGCATTCAAACCAGCCCCCCCACCCACTGCCAAGGCGCCATCTTCGTCACCATGATCAGTACGATAACGAACATCCCCGCAAAACCCAGCACGCCCATCCAGAACCACTTCCGGTAAATCGACCGATACTCCGCCCCCAATTCTGCACCCGAGTTGACTGCGGCCAGAGCCATCGCCTGCAATTGATTTTGCAGGATCAGCACCGGCAGCCAGAGTGAGCCGACACACAGGAAAATCACCAGCGAGGTCAGTACCCATTCCGTGGTCAGGGGCAGGCCCATGATGCGGGTCAGCAGGTAACCGGTGATGATCTGCACAAAACCCGCCGGGGTGGTAATCCAGGTGTCAAAGCGCACCACCATTCTGGCGACATGTGCGATGACGTGCGGGTTGGCAGTGCGGCTTGCGGCGATCAGGTAAAGGTAAGACCCCATGCCGAAACCAAACAGGAAAATCGCCGCGATGATGTGGGTGTATTTCAGGAGAAGATAAGTCATCGGTCAGCGCTACGTGTCGGAAAACTGTACTGACAGATGGATATTCAACGGCTCGTTGATCGCTGCCAGGTACTCGTCAACGGTAATCTCTCCCACGCAGGCCCGGGCACCGGGTTCAGGCTTGTAACCGCGATTGACCTTTTCCATCAGGGCGACGGCTGCACAACTGGGAATTTCCGGCCCTTTGTCATTGGAAGCCGTCAATTGCACCGTCATCAGCAACGGCCTGGCGTCATGGTCGCCGCCGTGAACATCAATGAACATCGCACTTTTTCCGTCACCAAAACGCTCAAACCACGTCCCCCAGCGATGCAGCCTCGCAGCCCACACAGGAACAGAACGGATCAACCCCGCCTTCACTGCCAGAGCCAGCAAATAGTTGGCGACACCTCCGAGTTTCAAGCCCGACCCGGCCTTGAAGCTCAGGTTCCTGGCGCCATAGCGCCCGGCAAAAATATCCATATCGGGGACATCGACATTGGCCAGGAGCCGGGTGCCCATCATCGGCATCTTGCGCAAGGTCAGTCCCTGCCAGCCCGGCACCGCATGCACCTGCCCTTCCTTGAGCTGGCTGATCGGCTTGCCGGCGTACGCCAGCACACCTTCTATGGTCGACAGGCCCGGCATTTTCGCTGACGAAGAAATGCCATGGTTGATGGTGTCGATGCGGGTAAAGCGATGGCGGTGTTGATCGATGATGGCCGAAGACAGCGAAGGCACGGAACTGCAACCGCTGAAGATCGCCACGCCCGCCGCTCTGGCGCGTGCATCGAGCGCTGAAATGCCGTTGACGAAGTGGCGGCAGTCGGACAAGTCGCAGTAATTGACGCCAGCCTCGATGCAGGACTCGGCAATGGCATAGGATTGCCCCTGAAACGGGCCAGCCGTATGAATCACCCAATCGATCCCCATTTGCACCAGGACCGGTTGTAGCTCTGCGCTCATGGCGTTGCCACACCAACCTTGCACGGCCTTGCCAGACTGCCGCCCAAGCGCCTCGACCTTTCGGGAAAGTTTTTGCGCATCACGCCCTGTAATGACCAGTTCGATATCGGGTACAGCAGCGAGATGCCGACAAATGATACTGCCGAAATTTCCATAGCCACCAACCACCATCACCCTGAGCGTCATGCGCAACTTCCCGATATCCGTTGATTCATGCGGCGGCAGCTTCGCTGATATCCCGCAGGCGTTCAAGTTGAGAGGCTCGCAGCACGGTTCCTGATGCCATTTCTCGGGGGCAGTCGGGTCATGCATCACGTGTGGGAAGCCGCTTGCTGGCGACAGGGCCGCTGAGTTTTATGGAAAACTCGGATCGACGTATAGCCAAAGGCTTACACGAGCCGGAGACAATTCGCTCTTTCTGCCCTTCGAGAAGGCTCGTAAGATTGGATCCAACAACTGGTGAACAAGGAGTTCGCCAGGATCAAGGATGATCGACCATGGCCCGGAGGGCTGCCGACAGGGAGTTGGAATGGTCTTTGGAAAAACCCGCTTCGGCGGGTTTTTATTTGCCTGCAGAAAAGTGAGCCTGACGGCTCAGCGCCTCATCTCCCTCACTGCAAACCTGCAGGGGCCGCCTCTTGAGCGGATTCAGCAGCCATTTTCAATCGGTCAGCCTTGCAGATGTATTTAGGCTTGCTCTTGGGTGCCAGTTTGGCACTGGCCTTCTTGGCGTGAGCCTTTAATAGCTGCTGGATCTTTTTACGACGATTCATGTTTTCTACTCAGCGTGTGAACGCCTGAATGATATCAGCTTGAGATATCGGACCAGAGCCCTGAAGAGCCGGTTGATCAGCGGTCATGGAAAATTTCACAGCCGACGTATAGCCAAAGGCTTACACGAACCGAGGACAATTCGCTCTTTTTGCCCTTCAAGAAGGCTCGTAAGATTGGATCCAACAACTGGTGAACAAGGAGTTCGCCAGGATCAAGGACGATCGACCATGGCCCGGAGGGCTGCCGGCAGGGAGTTGGAATGGTCTTTGGAAAACCCGCTTCGGCGGGTTTTTATTTGCCTGTAGAAAAGTGAAAGCCGGTTTTCAGCAAGCGGTCACCTCGCCTCTCCCGAAACAAGGTTCAGTGAGCACACAGCCGATTTCGGAGTGAGCCTCACTTCATACAAAGCCTGCAAATCCTTTTAAAGCCCAATGATGCCGATGCCGGGATTATACAATCCCGTGCATAACGCCTTGCAGCCTCTTGCGATGCGGCAGAAGACGCTCCCGAATAGAATAAGCCGACTCCAAGCCAATACGAAAACTTCAAGTTACAGACTTGGCTGATAGCGCAAGAAAACCAACGCGCCCTGCTTTCGGCAATGCATGCACTTTTAATGCAGCCATGAACATTGACTTTATATAAACACCCGCCTCTATCGTTTAACAGAGAAGCCATACTATGAGCGTATTTAAATCCACGTTATTCATGTTTTCAATAGTGATTCTGGCCGCATGTTCCACACAGCCTCCGGCTATCAAAAAGGGTGAGTCCGTCGTTCATCTACAGGCGCAGGCTGGCAATGAAATGACCGCCAGGCGGCTGGATCAGCAGCGCGCCCAAAGCCTGACGCAGTTTCAGGTATCGGAAGGAAAACACGAACTGGAGTTAGGCCTTGTGCAAATGGGCTACCAACAAAGTCAGCGCCGTTGCGTGGCGACTCTCGCTTATGACAACTTCATGGCTGACCAGCGTTATACATTGATTGAGAAAAGCTCTGGCGCGGATATACACATAGCGCTTATTGACAGCGATGGAAAAACACTGACCCAAACCAGACAAGTAGCGTGCCTGTAATCAAGCAAAGCCCTCTCTCTTATAAAGCCAAGCGGACCACCGCTCTGACATCCCACACCCGGGATGGAGCAGGGAAATTTCAGGCAACGTATAGCCAAAGGCTTACACGAACCGAGGACAATTCGCTCTTTTTGCCCTTCGCGAAGGCTCGTAATATTGGATCCAACAACTGGTGAACAGGGAGTTCGCCAGGATCAAGGACGATCGACCATGGCCCGGAGGGCTGCCGGCAGGGAGTTGGAATGGTCTTTGGAAAAACCCGCTTCGGCGGGTTTTTATTTGCCTGTAGAAAACACGATGGGTGTACGCCCCTTCGCGAATGAATTCGCTCCCACAAGGCCCCTTCCACAGATTGTGACATCGCCCGTTTTTTACGCAGGCACCAGCGTCTCCAGCAGCCACGACCCTGCCGGTCCCAGGCTGCGCTGGCGTGACCAGATCACATCCACCGCCGAACTGCGCGGCCAGCCGGGCACCTTGAGCTCCTTCAGCAGCCCGCTGGCGTAGCGCGACACCAGCCAGCGCGGCAAGGCCGACCAGCCAAAGCCGAATCCCGCCATGTCCATCAACAACAGATAATTGGGCGCCGACCAGTTGCTGTAGCCACTGGTGGGCAAGTCGTCGGTGGGGATGCTGTGGTCAATCAAGGTATTGAGGCGCAGCGCCCGGTATTCGGACAGTTGCTGATAATTGACCTGCTCCAGCGCAGCAAGCGGATGGGTGTGGGCGACGAACAGACCGAAGTCCGCACGCTCGACAATGGTTGCGTGGCCGATTTCCGGCGGGTAGCTCGCCTGTGCCGACAACAGTCCCAGAGACGCCCTGCCCGACTGGATCAGGTTGATCGCATCGCCGTGCTCGGCAAACACGCACTCCAGCTCCAGTTCGGGAAAGCGCTGGTCCAGTTCCGTCATACGCACTTCGAACTCGGAAAACTGGTTGGCATCGGACAGCACCAGAGTCAGGCGCGGCTCGGCACCTGCCGCCAGACGCCCGGCGGTACGGCGCAGGCGATCCGAAGCACTGAGCACATCCTCGACGCGCCCCAGCATGGCCTTGCCCGCTTCGGTCAGGACCGGCTGACGGGCGGAACGGTCGAACAGTTCCAACCCCAGATCGATTTCCAGGCGGGCAATGGCTTCGCTGATGGTGGACTGGCTCTTGCCCAGGCGACGGGCAGCGGCGCTGAAAGAACCCAGTTCGACGATCTGGGCAAAGGCTTCAAGGGCTTCGGGTGAAAAACTCATGGCGGCCTGCTATCGGTTTTTCCGATGGAAACGATTTTCACTTTAGCCCAATGACCGATGAGAATGCACCCATACCGCAACACAAAAGGTCATCTGTAATGAGCCAGACAAACCACGATCGCCCAGCTGTACCCAGCAAATCCTTCAAGGAGCGCATCCTGCATGCGAGCTTGTTCGAGGTGTGCGGCGTAATCATGATCGCGCCGTTGCTGGCCTGGATCATGGGGCATTCGCTCGGCATGATGGGGGCCATGACGGTGATGATTTCCACAGTGGCCATGATCTGGAACATGGTCTACAACGCCCTGTTCGACAGACTGCGCGCCCGACTCGGTTTCAGCATGACCCTGGGCAAGCGCGCACTTCATGCTCTGGGTTTTGAAGGCGGGCTGATTCTCGCCGTGGTGCCTCTGGCAGCCTGGTGGTTGTCCATCAGCCTGCTTGAAGCCTTCCTGCTGGATATCGGTATTCTGCTGTTGTTCCTGCCTTACACCATGCTGTTCAACTGGGCCTACGACCTCGTACGCGAGCGGGTCATGCAGCGCCGCCTGTCCAGATGTGGCGAGGCCTCACGGTCCTGAATGCATTTGCCGTTGGATTGCAATGAAAGGGTTCGGGCACAATCATCGGCCCACAGCGACGATAAGGTCTGTCCGACATGACCACGGAAATTCTCAAACTGGCTGCCTTCAGCGACGGCGATCAAGGCGGCAACCCGGCCGGTGTATGGATTGGCGATGCGCTGCCCGATGACAGCACCATGCAGCGCATTGCCGCCGAGGTCGGCTTTTCGGAAACGGCTTTCGCGGCCCCGCTGGACGATGGATGGCGCGTACGCTACTTCTCGCCCTTGGCCGAAGTGCCCTTCTGCGGCCATGCCACCATTGCTCTGGGCGCCGCACTGGCCGCGCAGCAAGGCGACGGGCTGTTCAAGCTGACCCTCAATCAGGCGCAGATCACGGTCGAAGGCCATGCCCATGGGTCACTGACTTCAGCCGCCTTGCAGTCGCCACCCACCCATAGCAAAGCCATAAGCCCGCAATTGCTGGAGGAAGCCTTGAACCTGTTCGGCTATGAGCGCCGTGATCTGGATGAACGCATTCCACCCGCAGCGATCAACGGCGGCGCCGGGCATCTGGTACTGGCGCTCAAAAGCCGCTCAAAGCTCAAGGCCATGCAATACGATCAGGAAGCCGGACGCCAATTGATGGTGCGCGAAGGCTGGGCCACCATCGTGCTGGTGTTTGCCGAAACCGAGCAGTTCTTCCATACCCGCAATCCGTTCGCCTTTGGCGGTGTCTACGAAGACCCGGCCACCGGCGCGGCAACAGCAGCGCTGGGCGGCTACCTGCGTGATATCGGTTGGCCCCACGGCGGCGTTATCGACATTCTGCAAGGCGAAGACATGGGCAGCCCGTCACGCCTGCGCGCCGAAATCCCGGAACAGATCGGCAGTTCGATCCGAGTGTCGGGGATGGCGCGCAAGCTGTAGAAAGCTTCAGGTTTTGAGCTGGCTGCCACTGATCGCTACGCCCAGCAGCATCACGGCAACGATCATGAACGCCAGCTCCAGGCTGCTGACATGGGCAATAAAGCCGATGGCGGCCGGCCCGACCAGAATCCCGGCGTAACCGACCGTGGTGATGGCCGGGATCGCAACACTTTCCGGCATGGTGGTCTGCCGACCGACCGCGCTGTAGCAGACCGGCACGATATTCGAGCAACCGGCGCCCACCAAGGCATAGCCCAACAGAGCCGCTTCCCAGGCTGGCACCAGCGTGGCAATCGCCAGACCGCTGGCAGCGCACAACCCGCCCAGAATGATGACCCGGTTGGAACCGAGCCTGCGCACCACAGCATCGCCAAAAAGACGCCCAAAGGTCATGGTCACGGCAAATACGGCGTAACCCAGCCCGGCATAGGACGTTTCAACACCCCTCAGCGAGCTGAGGAACACCGCGCTCCAGTCAAGCATCGCCCCTTCGGCGAGAAACACGGTGAAGCACAGCAGGCCGATGAACAGCACCACGCCACGGGGAATCGCGAAGGCAGGCCCCTCGGACTTGCTGCCATAAGGCAACAGATGTGGCGTGGCCTTGGCCAGTGCGGCAAGTGTCAGCACAACCACCACCAGCATCGCCACCAGCGGCGAAGCCCCCAGGGTCAGCAAGATGCTGACGCCACCGGCCCCGACAATACCGCCCAGGCTGAACAGGCCATGAAAGCCCGACATCATGGTCTTGCCGCTGGCCCGCTCGACAATGACCGCCTGGATATTGGCCGTGCAATCCACACCGCCCATGCTCGCGCCGAACAGAAACAGGGTCGCCACCAGCAGCGGCAGGCTAGAGACAGTGGCCAGCAAGGGCAGGCACAGACAGATCAACAGGGTCGAAATGACCAGCAAGCGGCGGCAACCGTAACGCGACGCCAGCGCACCCGCCAAAGGCATGGACAGGATCGAGCCCATCCCCAGGCACAGCAACAACAAACCCAGTGTGCCGTCATCCAGTCCGACACGGGCCTTGGCATAAGGCACCAGAGGTGCCCAGGAGGCGACGCTGAAACCTGCAATGAAAAACGCTATCCGGGTGGAAGACTGCTCCTGCCGGGCCTTTGCTATCGGGGCCTCGTGGCTGAAAGAGGTCATGCAAACTCCTTGAGAACACCAGACAGAATCGTGCTGGCGAGCCCGACAGCCTAGCAAAGTCAGAGACTATTGCAGACCGCACAGGAGCGATTTTATCCGCGAAAGCACCATTAAAGGCGCCGCACTCTCTTTGGCTTCACTGGCCTCTCGCGAATAAATTCGCTCCTACTGCCTGCAGAAATACTCCAGCTATTTTCAAACCTTCGCACTAGACTACGCACCTTTGCAGTGCATCCCGCTCGCCCATCCATCAAAGAGGCCGCTGTGTATAAAGGTGTCGTGCTGTCGGTCATGGCGTCGGTGCTGTTCGCCGTCATGTACTTCTATACCTCACTGATGACACCCCTGACCGGCGAGGAAATCTTCGGTTGGCGCATGTTGCTGACCGTGCCTTGTGCCACGCTGTTCATGCTGGTCAGTGGCGACTGGAAACTGGTGCGGGCACTGGCCGGGCGCATCTGGCGTCAGCCGCTGCTGGTGTTTGGCATCCTGCTGTCCTCGCTGCTGCTAGGCGCGCAACTGCTGATCTTCATGTGGGCGCCATTGCACGGGCGCAGCCTGGAAGTGTCCCTGGGTTATTTCCTGCTGCCGCTGACCATGATCGCCACGGGCCGTATCGTGTACGGCGAACACCTGTCGCATCTGCAGAAGATCGCCGCTTCGCTAGCCCTGATCGGCGTGGGCCACGAACTGTGGCGGCTGGGCAGTTTCTCCTGGGAAACCCTGCTGGTGGCGCTGGGTTATCCGCTCTACTTCGTCCTGCGACGCAAGCTCAAGACCGATAACCTGGGCGGGCTGTGGTTCGACATGCTGTTCATGCTGCCCATCGGCCTGTGGTTCATTGCCAACGGCAATCCGATGGCGGCTCAGGACGAACCCAAACTCTACTTTCTGATCCCGCTGCTGGGCATCATCAGCGCCTCGGCCCTGATCAGCTACATCCTTTCCAGCCGCATTCTGCCGTTCAGTCTGTTCGGCCTGCTCAGCTATGTGGAGCCCGTACTGCTGGTGTGTGTCGCGCTGCTGCTGGGTGAAAGCATTGGCCGTGATGAATGGCTGACCTACCTGCCGATCTGGCTGGCGGTGGTGGTGCTGGTCATTGAGGGCGCCAGGCATATGCTGGCCCAACGTCGTCGGGATGCTGCCTGAACGTCAGGCCGATCAATGCCCGGTAAAACGCTCCAGTTGCATTTCCTGCAGGCGACTGAGGGTGCGGCGAAAGGCAAACGACAGATACCCCTGGGTGTACAGCTCCTCCATGGAAGTCTGCGCCTCGATATACAGCGGGATGCGCCGGTCGTAGCACTCGTCCACCAAAGCGATGAAGCGCCGCACACCGTCGTCGTTGGGTGACAGTTGCGGCAATTGCCGATCCCCCGCCACGACCTGCTCGACACCATCCTCGGTGCCACGGGCAATCTTCGCTTCGCGCTGAGCCGCGCTCAGGGCCGGGACCTCGCCAAGCAGGATCACCGAGAAACGATCGCACAACGCAATGAAATCCATGGCCGCCAGGGGTTGCTCACACAGATCCCGGTAACGGCACCAGACCGTGGTGTCGGTGTGCTGCACCACGTTGATGCTGCGATAACCGAGCATCACCTGCGAGTCATACACCGCCTGCCCGCCACTCAGCGCCTTGAAGATATCCCCCAGCGCACTGGCCTGCCCCGGCTCGGCAACCCAGTAACGCTGATGCAACTGGCCGGGATGCAGACGATGATCTTCGCCACCGTCCACGGTCACCACATCCATGTACTGCTGGATTGCAGCGATGGCGGGCAGGAATCGCTCGCGGTTATGGCCGTGGCTGTACAACTGATCTGGTGGCTGGTTGGAGGTACAGACCAGCACCACGCCTTCCTCGAACATGACCTGCAACAGGCCGCCGAGAATCACCGCATCGCCGATATCGGTGACGAACAACTCATCGAAACACAGCACCCGCACCTCGCGGGCCAGCTCACAGGCAACGACTTTCAGCGGCTGGGGCGTGCCCATCAGCTCGAACATGCGCTTGTGGACCCAGCGCATGAAGTGATGAAAATGCTGACGCCGGGCCGGTACGCTCAGGCTGTCGAAAAAACGGTCCATCAGCCAGGTCTTGCCGCGCCCGACAGGCCCCCACAGATAAACGCCCCTGGGTGTCGTGCCCTTCTGCACCAGCGCCAGGTAGCACCCCTGCAATTGTCGGGCAGCCTGAAGTTGCGCCTCGTCAGGCTGAAAACCACGCTGGACCGCTCGTTCATAAGCATCCAGAGGAGACACGACATCCATCGAAAACGCACCTTAGGCTTCAGGAAAGTTTGCCAGCATATAGAAGCACGAGGCAGATGATAGTCGCACATGACGTCTTTTTAACTGGTCGATTAAACGCATATTTCGTAACATCTGCACCCTTCTTTTGTATGCCGACGGCTGTAACGCAGTACGTTCGCCCTCAGGTAAGTCATGAAACCACTCCGTATCCGCACCGAAGTCCTGGCCGGACTCACCACTTCCTTTGCCTTGGTGCCCGAGTGCATCGCCTTCGCCCTGGTGGCTCATCTCAACCCGCTGATGGGGCTTTATGGCGCATTTATCATCTGTACCCTGACTGCCCTGTTCGGCGGGCGTCCGGGCATGATTTCCGGCGCGGCGGGCTCCATGGCCGTGGTGATCGTGGCCCTGGTGGTGCAACACGGTGCGCAGTACCTGCTCGCCACAGTGATACTTGGCGGGCTGATCATGATTGCCTTCGGCCTGCTGCGCCTGGGCAAGCTGGTGCGCATGGTGCCCTATTCGGTCATGCTCGGCTTCGTCAACGGCCTGGCCATTGTCATCGCCCTGGCGCAAATGGAGCACTTCAAGAACGGCGGTGTCTGGCTGAGCGGCCAGAGCCTGTACCTGATGCTGGGGCTGGTTGCCCTGACCATGGCCATCGTCTACCTGCTGCCCCGCCTGACCCGTGCCGTACCACCGGCACTGGTGGCGATACTCAGTGTGGGTCTGCTGGTGTACCTGCTGAAACTGCCGACTCATACCCTGGGTGATATGGCGCGCATCGCCGGTGGCCTTCCGACCCTGGCCTTGCCCGACATACCGTGGAACCTGGAAACCTTGCAGATCGTGGCGCCCTATGCCGTGCTGATGGCAATGGTAGGCCTGCTGGAAACCCTGCTGACACTGAACCTCACCGATGAAATCACCGAAAGCCGTGGCCATTCCAACCGCGAGTGCATGGCCCTGGGCGCAGCCAACATGGTGTCCGGATTCTGCGGCGGCATGGGCGGTTGCGCCATGATCGGCCAGACAGCCATCAACCTCAGCTCTGGCGGGCGCGGTCGACTGTCCGGCGTTGTGGCTGGCGTGATGATCCTGATGTTCGTGCTGTTCCTGTCGCCGCTGATCGAGCGCATTCCGCTGGCGGCGCTGGTAGGCGTGATGTTTGTGGTGTCCCAGCAGACCTTTGCCTGGGCTTCGTTGCGGGTGCTGCACAAGATCCCCACGAACGACATGCTGGCGATCATCGCCGTGACCATCGTCACCGTGCTCACCGATCTGGCCGCAGCGGTCGTCTTCGGCGTCATCATCGCGGCCCTCAACTTTGCCTGGCAGCAAGCCCGCGAACTCTACGCCGACACTCATCTGGAGCAGGACGGCAGCAAGATCTACCTGATGCATGGCACCCTGTTCTTTGCGTCCACCACGCCGTTTCTCAACCAGTTCGACCCGGCCAGCGACCCGCAGAACGTCACCATTGACTGCCGTCATCTGAACTTCGTCGACTACTCTGCCATTGCCGCGCTGAAAACCCTGCGCGAACGCTATAGCAACGCCGGGAAACACTTGCGTGTGATCCATCTGTCCGAGCGCTGCAAGAAACTGCTCAAACGCGCCGGAGCGCATGACAACTGAGCGGTCTGAAACACATGGGTCATATCTTGAGAAAGAACGTTTATTGAGCCCTTTCATGCAAGTGGTAGGGTCTGCTCCCTCACCGAATACGAGGAAGCTTCAAATGCAATGGATCAAAGCATGTGCTGCACCGGCACTGCTGCTCATGGCCAGCAGCGTCGCCGTTGCCGAGAGCAAGACGCCGGCTCTTGATAAAACCGTGCATGACGCAATCAGCAGCGTCATGCAGCAGTACAACATTCCCGGAATGGCCATTGCCATCACCGAAAATGGCCAGCGACACTTCTATGACTACGGGGTCTCTTCCAGAGACATCCAGGAGAAAGTCAGCAACGACACGCTGTTTGAGCTGGGCTCGATCAGCAAGCTCTTCACCGCAACCCTCGCCACCTGGGCTCAAGCCAACGGCCAGCTTTCCCTGACCGCCAGCATCGACACCTATATTCCCCAGTTGTACGGCAGCCGGTTGGGCAAGGTGCCACTCTTTCATCTGGGCACCCACACTGCCGGTGGCTTTCCACTGCAGTTTCCCGAAACGGTACGGGATAACGAGCAGATGATGAGCTACTTCAAGGCCTGGCAGCCCCAATACTTGCCCGGCGCTCACCGCAGCTACGCCAACCCCAGTATTGGCCTACTGGGCATGATCGCGGCCGACCGCATGAAACGGCCGTTCAACGTCGCGATGGAACAGCATCTGTTCCCGGCACTGGGCATGACCAACAGCTACCTCGATGTGCCTGCCAACCGGCAGTCCTGGTATGCGCAGGGTTACAACAGACAGGACGCAGCCGTCAGGCTGAACCCCGGTGTACTGGCCGCAGAAGCCTATGGCATGAAGTCCGGCAGCGGTGACCTGATCCGCTTTGTCGAAGCGAACATGGGCATGGTGCAGACGTCTCCCGCGCTGCAACGTGCCCTTGCAGACACCCGGATCGGCTATTTCAAATCAGGCTCCATGACTCAGGACCTGATCTGGGAACAGTACGATGCCCCCCTCACACTGGATGCGTTGCTCGAAGGCAACTCCAGCAAGATGGCTTACGAAACCCAGCCAGCCACAGCCTTGAATCCGCCCCTTGCTCCCCGGCAGAACGTCTGGATCAACAAGACCGGCTCGACCAATGGTTTTGGTGGATACATCGCTTTTGTGCCCGCCAGGAAACTCGGCATCGTGATCCTGGCCAACAAGAACTACCCCAACGAAGCACGGGTTCGCATCGCGTATCGCATCCTCAGTGAGCTGGACTGTTGCTCGTTACCAAAGGAACCGCAAACCCGGTAGAAGCGAATTCATTCGCGAAGGTCAGGTACATCCGACCGATATATGCCGTTTGAAACACTGCCTTTCGCTCCTACGGAATACCGCTCTTCATACCTGAACCTGACCTGAACAGCATAGGCATCACCGGAAAAACAACTGGCTCTCATTCGGGAATGAGTATCATTATGTTACTTATTGTTTCAGCCAAACAGCCCGCTGGAACACCTCACCCCGAAGCCTTTACCCCGGTGAACCATGCTTGTTCCGTTTTTGATCATGCTGCGCGAAGGCATTGAAGCCGCGCTTATCGTTGGCATCATCGCCAGTTACCTGAAACAGACCGGCCGCGGCGAGTGGATGCCTGCGGTGTGGATCGGCGTATTTCTCGCCGCTGCCCTGGCCCTGTTCGTCGGCGGTGGCCTTGAGCTGATGAGCGCCGAATTTCCGCAAAAGCAGCAAGAGCTGTTCGAGGGCATCGTCGGTCTGGTGGCCGTCGGCATCCTCAGTTCCATGGTGTTCTGGATGCGCAAGGTAGCCCGCTCCATCAAGCATGCCTTGCATGCCTCCCTGGACGCCGCCCTTGCCGGCTCGAAAAACCAGACTTACGCCCTGATCGCCATGGTGTTCTTCGCCGTGGCCCGCGAAGGCCTGGAAACCGTTTTCTTCCTGCTCGCCGTCTTCCAGCAGAGCGAAGGTTCCAGCGCACCCTTGGGGGCCCTGCTCGGCCTGCTGCTGGCCATCGGTTTCGGCGTGGCAATCTACAGCGGCAGCATGCGCCTGAACCTCGGCCTGTTCTTCCGCTGGACCGGGCTGTTCATCCTCGTGGTTGCTGCCGGGATTCTGTCCAACTCCGTGCAGGCGCTGCATGAAGCCGGTGTGTGGAACCACTTGCAGGATGTGGTCATCGACTTCAGCGCAACCCTGCCGATGGATGGCCCACTCGGCTCGGTGCTCGCCGGCATGTTCGGTTATCAGGACGCGCCGACCGTCAGCACCCTGAGTGCCTACCTGATCTACCTGATCGGTGCGCTGGTGCTGTTTTTTCTGCCCCACACCCCGACAGCAAAACAACAGCACTCCCCCACTTCCGTCACGAACGAATAAGGGCCTACATGTCAAACACGTCCTCTGAGCTTTCCGGTAAAGCCAGGCCTCCCCGTGCCTTGCGATTGGCCGTCGCCGGCTCTGTGATCCTGATGATCGCTGCCGGCGGACTCTTCTACTACGCCTCGCAGGTGGCTTCGAAAAAACGGGCTGCCAACAGCGGCAACGAAACCGTGGTCAACATCCACGCCCACAACTGCGAACCCAACACACTGACCGTGCCTGCGGGCAAGAATGCCTTTCGCATCGTCAACCGCTCCGAACGTGCCGTGGAATGGGAAATTCTCGATGGCGTGCTGGTGGTCGAAGAACGGGAAAACATCGCGCCCGGCCTGAGCCAGGTGATCAACGCCAACTTGCAGCCCGGCGACTACGCCATCACCTGCGGCCTGCTGAGCAACCCGCGTGGCACCTTGCATGTCACCCCGACAGCCGAGTCGGAAGCCAAGGCAAAAGCGCGTCCGTCCATGGTGGCGTTTATCGGCCCGCTGTCCGAATACCGCGTGTACCTGAGCCAGCAAAGTTCGGCGCTGATCAAGGCGGTCGCTGTCTTGCAGCAGGCTATCGAAGCCGGTGACCTGAGCGCAGCACAAGCAGCGTACACCCCGGCGCGCACGCTTTATCAGCGCATTGCCCCTGCCGCACAACGCCTGGCCGAGCTGGACAACGCCATCAACGCCCGCGCCGACTACTACGAAAAACGCGAGCAAGACCCAGGCTTCGGCGGCTTCCATCGCATCGAATACGCCCTGTTCCAGCAACGCAACGTCGAAGGCCTCGCCCCCGTGGCGCAGCGCCTGCAAACCGATGTCACCAGCCTCAAGCAGCAACTGCTGGCGCAGACACTGGCACCGGAACAACTGGCCGATATCGTCGCCCGCAACATGCGCAGCCTGGCTGAAGTGCGCAGCAAGGGTGAAGAAGAGCGCTACAGCCACAGCGACCTCAATGGCTTTGCCGCCAATCTGGAAGGCATACGCAAGGTCATCGACCTGTTGCGTCCGCTGCTGGCCAAGAGCGCAGGCGCCCAGTTGCAGCGCATCGACAGCGCATCGAGCGCTCTGGATGAACAACTCAAGGCACTGAAAACCGACGACGGCTATCGCCCTTACGATCAGGTCGATGCAGCGCAGCGCCAATCGATAGGCGACAAGGCCAAGGCTCTGGCCGATGCGCTCGACGGAATCGACTCGGCCCTCGGCCTCTCCGACCTCTGACCGATGTGAACAAGTGACTACGATGAAAAACCCGGAATCCGATAACGCCCCCCACTCCCTTCAGCGCCGCCGCGTTCTGCTAGGGCTGGGTGCTGCCGGTGCCGCACTGGCAGGCAGCAGCCTGAGCAGCAACGCTTTGGCCGCCTCCACCGCCCAGGTCACCGAAGCACCCAACAGCGACAAGACCCAGGACCACAATGCGTTCCACGGCATCCACCAGAGCGGCATCGTCAACCCGCGTCCGGCCGCAGGCATGCTGGTGGCTTTCGATGTGCTGGCAGCTGATCGTGAAGACCTGGAGCGCATGTTCCGCACCCTCAACGAACGCATCGCCTTTCTGATGACCGGCGGCCCGGTGGCCGAGGTCGATCCGAAGCTGCCGCCGCTGGACTCGGGCATCCTTGGCCCGGTGGTCACCCCGGACAACCTGACTATCACGGTTTCGGTGGGCGAATCCCTGTTCGATGAGCGCTTTGGTCTGACTGCCGTCAAACCCAAGCGCCTGAGCCGCATGACAGGTTTCCCCAACGATGCGCTGGAAGCCAGCAGTTGCCACGGCGACCTGAGCATCCAGTTCTGCTCCAACACCCCGGACACCAACATTCATGCCCTGCGCGATATCGTCAAGAACCTGCCGGACCTGCTGCTGGTGCGCTGGAAACAGGAAGGCACGGTGCCGGCCCAGGCACCCAAAAAGCCAGGCCAGCCAGCGGAAAGTGCGCGCAACTTCCTAGGCTTCCGTGACGGCTCGGCCAACCCGGATTCCAACAACCAGAAGACCATGAACGAGCTGGTCTGGGTCCAGCCCGGCAGCGACGAGCCGGCCTGGGCCGCCCACGGCAGCTATCAGGCGGTGCGGCTCATCCGCAACTTCGTCGAGCGCTGGGACCGCACGCCCTTGCAGGAGCAGGAATCCATTTTCGGCCGCACCAAGAGCACAGGCGCGCCCATGGACGGCAAAGTGGAAAGCGACGTGCCGAACTATGCAGCCGACCCGCACGGCAAGAAGACCCGCATGGACTCGCACATCCGCCTGGCCAACCCGCGCACGCCGGAAACCCAGCGCAACCTGATCCTGCGTCGTCCATTCAACTACTCCAACGGCGTCAACAAGAACGGCCAGCTCGACATGGGCCTGCTGTTCATCTGCTACCAGAGCGACCTGGAAAAAGGCTTCATCACCGTGCAGACCCGCCTCAACGGCGAGCCGCTGGAGGAATACCTCAAGCCGTTCGGCGGCGGCTATTTCTTCACCCTGCCCGGCGTGACCGGCGACAAGGATTTTATTGGCCGCTCATTGCTGGCCGCCTCAGCGACTGCCCAAACCGCATGACCTTCAATCACCTGACCCGGAAGACAACCATGAACAAAACGCCTCTGGCTTTGCTGCTGACCCTTGGCTTGCTTCAGACCCCGATGGCGGCGTTCGCTGCCACGGCGCCGCTGGATCTGGTCGGCCCGGTTTCGGACTACAAAATCTACGTCACCGAAAACATCGATGAACTGGTCAGCCACACCAAGGAATTCACCGACGCCGTCAAGAAAGGCGACATCGCCACGGCCAAGAAGCTCTACGCACCCACGCGGGTCTACTACGAGTCGGTAGAACCGATTGCCGAGCTGTTCAGCGACCTGGATGCGTCCATCGACTCCCGTGTCGACGACCACGAGCAAGGCGTTGAAGCCGAAGACTTCACTGGCTTCCATCGTCTGGAATATGCCCTGTTCTCGCAGAACACCACCCAGGACCAAGGCCCGATTGCCGACAAGCTGATGGCTGACGTGAACGACCTGCAAGCCCGCGTAGCCGACCTGACCTTCCCACCGGAGAAAGTCGTCGGCGGTGCTGCCGCATTGCTGGAAGAAGTCGCCGCCACCAAGATCTCCGGCGAAGAAGACCGCTACAGCCATACCGACCTGTATGACTTCCAGGGCAACATCGACGGCGCGAAGAAAATCGTCGACCTGTTCCGTCCGCAGATCGAGAAACAGGATAAGGCCTTCGCCACCAAGGTCGACAAGAACTTCGCCACCGTGGACAAGATCCTGGCCAAGTACAAGACCAAAGAGGGTGGCTTCGAAACCTATGACAAAGTGAAGGAAAACGACCGCAAGGCACTGGTCGGCCCGGTCAACACGCTAGCCGAAGACCTGTCTACCTTGCGCGGGAAACTGGGATTGAATTGACTCACAACCTCTTCGCGAATGAATTCGCTCCTTCACCCCCTGTAGGAGCGGATTTATCCGCGAAGAAACCAGCGAACACTCAAATCCCGCTAAACCAGTTATACCCCTGATCTTCCCAATACCCGCCAGGATTCTCGTTGCTCACGAATATCTCGACGATATGTTTGGGGTTCTTGAAGCCCAGTTTGGTGGGCACTCGCACCCGCAACGGGTAGCCGTAATCAGGCGGCAAGGCGACTTCGCCAAAGTCCAGCGCCAGCAAGGTCTGTGGATGCAGGGCCGAGGGCATGTCCAGGCTTGAGTAATAACGGTCGGCGCACTTGAAGCCAACGAAACGCGCCGTGGTATCCGCACCGATGTATTCCAGAAAGGTCCTGAGCGGCACGCCACCCCACTGCCCGATGGCGCTCCAGCCTTCGATGCAGATAAGCCGTGTGATGTCGGTGCGTTGCGGCAGTTTGCGCAGGGCTTCCAGCGTCCATGGCTGCTTGTCGCGCACCAGCCCCGAAACCGCCAGCCGATAGTCGGACAGCTCCACTTCGGGCACGTTGTATTCCGGGTAGAACGCATTGAACGGAAACGGGTTGGTGATCTGCGCCTTGCTGTAGGTCGGTGCCAGTTTCTGGCCGCTGAACAGCCAGGCCTGAACCCGATCGTTCCAGCGCGACATGGCCCACAGCGCTCTGTCCACCTGATCGCCATCCTGCAGGTTGCAGCCGGTCAGCATCGACATGGCACCCACCGTCAGCCCGGCGCGCAGGAACGAACGGCGCTGGATATCCACCAGTTGCTTCTGTTGTGCAGGCTCAAGACGGATGCGCTGGGTGATGCGTTTACGAGGTTCATTCATGGCCGGGGTTTCCGTTTTCAGCCGGCAGACGCCCGCCAGTAATCATGGGCAACAAAGTACGCGGGACCAGCACGACCAGTGCCAGGTGAACGATAACGAATGCGCCGATGGCCGACATCGCGCCGAAATGCACCCAGCGGGCAGCGTCGTAGCCGCCCATCAGGCTGGCCAGTTCCTGAAACTGCACCGGTTTCCACATCGCCAGCCCGGACAGTACGATCAATACACCCATGGCCAGCACCAGCCAGTACATCAGGCGTTGCACGGCGTTGTAACGGCCTTTGATATGGGCCAGACGAAAGCGCAAGGCATCGGCAATATCGCGCTTCACCTCGGCGGAACGTACCGGCAGCAGGTCACGCTTGAAGTGGCGGCTGAACACGCCATACAGCACATAAACCAGCCCATTGATCACCAGCAGCCACATCACTGCAAAATGCCACGCAATCGAACCACCCAGCCAGCCGCCGAGGGTGAGTGATTTGGGAAAGGTAAAAGCCATCAGCGGCGCAGCGTTATAAATCGCCCAGCCGCTCATGAACATACAGACCATGCCCACGGCATTGACCCAATGGGTCAGGCGTACGGGCCAAGGGTGAATAGGACGGGTTTTCATGATTTTCTCTACCTGAAGCTGTAGGCGCGCATTCATTCGCGAAATGTGTCGCGAATGAATTCGCTCCCACGTATCAATCACATCGGTGGGGTGTACCCATCCTTGCCCACTGCAATCCCGCGTGCGGACTTGCCGTCATCGGCCGGGAACAGCACGATTTTCGCGCCCGCTTTCAACTCGCTGCGCTGGCCCGGCTCGACGTAGGCAATCGGCACATCTTCCGGCACCACCAACTGTTTCTCGCCGCCCTTGTAGAGCACGCTCAAGGTACGGCCATTGGCTTTGGACAGGGTGCCCACCGTGCCATTGGTCATGGTGCCGGTGCTGCCATCGGCGTTTTCCCAACCGTAGTGGCCTTCGCCGCTGCCTTTGAGGCTGGCTTCAAATACGGTGACTTCCAGCGCCTTGAGCGTACCGTCGGCCTGGGGAATAGCCGCCGAGCCGACGAAGCTTTCTGGCTTGATGGTGTCCAGGTCTGCCTTGGAAACCAGACGGATGCCGGTCTTTTCGGTCAGTTGAATGCTCTGGTGCTGGCCGGCACGGGTAGTGAAATTCAAGGTGTCGGCCTGAAGGCTCTCGACCGTGCCACGCATCGGTTTGACCACCGGCAGATCAGCGGCCTGGGTCATGACGGCGGCACTGAGCAACAGCAGGCCGAAGGTAGTGGAAAGCGCAGTCTTCATCGGTTATTCCCTGGCAGATTGAGTGGAGCGCCATCATTGCTCCGCTACCGGTACTGAAAAATGACCCGCCCATGACATTTTTGTCATTCTCGAAACCGGACCAGTCAATGACAAAAATGTCACCGACTCGCCGCTGGCAACTGGGTAGACTGCCGGCACCGGCGCGATTGATGGCGCCAGCCAGAGTGTAGCCAGCGTAACGATGCATATCCTGCTGATTGAAGACGACACCAAGACCGGCGAGTACCTGAAAAAGGGCCTCGGCGAATCCGGCTATCAGGTCGACTGGGCACAACACGGCGCCGACGGCCTGCACATGGCCCTGGAAAACCGTTACGACCTGATCGTGCTGGACGTGATGCTGCCCGGCATCGATGGCTGGCAGATCATCGAGGTGCTGCGCGCAAAACAGGATGTGCCGGTGCTGTTTCTCACGGCACGGGATCAATTGCAGGACCGGATTCGCGGCCTGGAGCTGGGTGCCGACGACTATCTGGTCAAGCCCTTCTCCTTCACCGAACTGCTGCTGCGCATCCGCACCATCCTGCGCCGGGGCGTGGTGCGTGAGGCCGATCACTTCCATCTGGCCGATCTGGAGCTGGACCTGCTGCGCCGCCGCGTCACCCGCCAGCAGCAGGTCATCGTCCTGACCAACAAGGAGTTCGCCCTGTTGCATCTGTTGTTGCGCCGCGAAGGCGATGTGTTGTCCAGGGCACAAATCGCCTCCGAAGTCTGGGACATGAATTTCGACAGCGACACCAATGTGGTGGATGTGGCCATCAAGCGCCTGCGCAGCAAGGTCGACCTGCCCTACCCGATCAAGCTCATCCATACCGTGCGCGGCATCGGTTACGTCTGCGAGGTACGGCCATGCACCCCGGACGCCAGCCATCCCTGACCCTGCGTTCGACCCTGGCCTTTGCGCTGGTGGCGATGTTCACCGTGGGCGGTGCGGGGCTGTATCTGTATGAGGCGATGAAACAGAGCGTCCTGCAGCGCAGCGACCATGCGGTGCTCGCCCGGCTGGATCACTTTCGCAAACTGCTGCGCTATGACCTGACCCTGGACAACCTCAAGGCCAGCCCGCAGTTGTTCGAGAACATGCTCGACAGCGAAGAGGACATTTTCATCATTGGCGAACCGGGCAAGCCGCCGGTGATTGCCGTGAACCCGCAACGCGCTCCGCTGCCGGAACTGCCAACGGCCGCTCAGGACCAGCCCCTGAGTACCAGCTACATGCGTAGCGGCATGAGCCTGCAAGGTGTGCCGCTGCGGGCGGCAGCGTCCCTGGCGATGTCCAACGGCGTGGAGTTGCGCTTGCAGGCCGCGCACCTGATGGTCAAGGAAATGGCCATGCTCGCCAGTTTCCGCGAACGCATCTATGCCGCCATGACGCTGACCTTTGTGCTGACGGCCTTGCTGGGGTACGTGCTGTTGCGACGCGGCTTGCGCCCGCTGCGGCAGATGGCAGCCCATGCAGCCGGTATCTCCCCGACCAGCCTGCATAACCGCCTCGATACCCGCAACACGCCGGTGGAGCTGCAACAACTGAGCGACGCCTTCAACGCCATGCTCGACCGGCTGGATGACGGCTATCAACGCCTGACGCAGTTTTCCGCCGATCTGGCCCACGAGATCCGCACCCCGGTGGGTTCGCTGATGGGGCATTGCCAGGTCGCATTGCGCCAGACTCGCAGCGTCGATGACTATCAAGCCTTGCTGGCCTCCAACCTTGAAGAGCTGGAGCGGATTTCACGGCTGGTGGAGAGCATTCTGTTCCTGGCTCGTGCCGACGAGGCCCAGGCGGTTCTGAAACGTCAGCCGCTGCAATTGCAGGACGAACTGCAACGAGTGACGGGCTATTTCGAAGGGCTTGCCGAAGAGCGGCAACTGGAGCTGCATGCCAGTGGCCAGGGCAAGCTGGACGCCGACCCGATCCTGCTGCGCCGGGCCTTGAGCAACCTGGTCGCCAACGCTATCCGCTATGCCGACGAAGGCAGCCAGGTTCTGATACGAGTCGTGTCCTTCAAGCATGAACAGCGGATCGAAGTGGAAAACCAGGGGCCCGTGCTGCCCGCTGCAACCCTGGACCGGCTGTTCGACCGTTTCTACCGTGGCGACTCATCGCGCCACGAAAGCTCCGATTCCAACGGCCTGGGGCTGTCCATCGTGGCGGCGATCATGCATTTGCATGGAGGTCGCGTCGAAGTCGCGCAGCCAAAGGCCGGGAGAATCTGCTTCAGCCTGGTATTTACCGGTTAAGCCTTCTTGTCGTGGGCAATGGTCAGCTTGTAGAACGTAGCCGCGCCCCCTTCAGTCGTGTACCCGGTGTTGTCCTGGGTATAGACCCCCGCCTTGAAGTAGAACAGCTTGGTGCTCCAGGTCGAGTCCAGGCTGGCGTTCCAGATATGGTCGTAGGCATTGACCGTGAGACTCCCGCCAGGCGTCAGGTGGATGCTGTAATCGAAGCGCTCATTGAGCGGAACACCCTGAGCAATCATGATGACTTCGATTTCTGCACCCGGGCTGCGTCGAAACTTGGCGACGATATTACCGGTCTGCAACTTCTCCTTGAACTGGTACTCGACCTTGAGCAACGGCTCGGTGCTGCCGTAACAGTGGATCTGGCCAATCACGATCTTGCCGCTGGAAGGCACCTGGTTGACGGTCAGCGAAGCCCGCAGAAAATTGTCCGCACTCGGGTAAGCCCAGTTGTGGGCTCGACCATCCGCCGTGGTCTCGCGCAACTCGGTACGCGGGTACTTGGCATTTTCCGTGGTAGAGCCGGTAACCGGTGCCCAGAAAAACAGGGTATTTCCTGAGCGGAAATAACCATCCTCATAGCCACCCATGAGTTTCGGGGTGTCGATGGTAGTGGCTGGTGTCCCGACAGGTACGGACAAATTCCAGGTGGCGAGGTCGATCATGGGGTTGCTCGCAAGGTGCGCAGTGGCACCGGCAGGATGGCTCTGGAACGGGCGTTCTGCGCCCGCTGGATTCGTCCTGACTATCGGCTGAAACGTTTATTTTTTAAACATCGACCCACGGCAAATTGGCGTCAAAAGAAAGTCACACAACCCCCAAAGCCATTACTTTGATGTCATTTGTACCGAAAGTTTGACAAGTGGGGTTTTTGCTCTAAGCGGCCATTTATTTGGAAATGATCACAAACGGATCGCGTCATTTTTTTGAATAGCCACCGCCAGAATGGCTGTTTTTTGCGAGAGTTTACCGACAGACGGTAGCAATTATTTTTAAAAATCCAGGCACTTTTCACACCACGGGCTGTCATGACGACCGTTCATCGCCTTTTGGACACAGCAAAAGCCCCCGACCGCATAGCTTCCGGCGATACATTTCCTTGGGTTATACGGGCCCCTCGCGAATGAATCCGCTCCTGCTCAGACAGCACAAAGAACCGGTTCTGGCAGGCGAATGAACACGGTATAGGTCGCGCCCTCCATTTCCTCGAAGGCAATCAGCTTCTCGACCAGAAGCTCGCTGAGCACCTTGCCGGCATTGAGCAGGAGCATGCCGTTATCGGCGTTGAGGTTACGGGCCAGCACCATGCCCGCACTCAACTCACGAGGTT
Organism: Pseudomonas sp. Irchel 3A18; assembly: GCF_900187465.1. NCBI lineage: Bacteria > Pseudomonadati > Pseudomonadota > Gammaproteobacteria > Pseudomonadales > Pseudomonadaceae > Pseudomonas > Pseudomonas sp. Irchel 3A18. The sequence continues at coordinate 162,294 of NZ_FYDI01000001.1, read as the reverse complement.
TCATGGCCTTGACCAGTGGGTCGCCCAGGGTGATATCGGAGCGGTAGACCGCGCAGGCCTTGATGAACGCATCCAGCAGACCTGGGTCATACCAGCGCCCGCTGTACTGGCGAATAAACACCAGCGCTTCGTCGCTGTTCATGCGCCGCTGAAGGATCAGGCCATGCTGCAACTCGATGAAGTCCACCGCCAGCTTGAGCAGGCGCGAACCGAAGGGAATCGCCTCGCCCTTGAGCCGGTCCGCAAACCCCGTGCCGTCCCAGTGCTCCTGATGGTGCAGAATCAAGCGGGCTGCATCGCGCATGGGGTCCAGGGTCATGAGCAATGATTCGCTCTGCTTCGGATAATCCCGATAGCGCTCACGCTCGGTGTGGGACAACTGGTCGACAGGCGAAACGATCATGTTGTCGCTCCAGCCGAGCTTGCCGATATTGTGCAGCGCGGCCGCCATACACAGGTCGCGTCGGCTGGCTTCGTCCAGCCCGTGAACCTGGCAGTAGGTGCGCACCAGATCGATGATTTGCCGGTTGGTCTGCTTGTCCGCCGGCAGGCGCTGATTGACCAGCAACGAAAAAAGCTCGGTGCTGGTGGCATAGCTGTGCTTGAGTTCGTCGTAGGCCAGGTCGAGCATGTCGGCGGTCTGCTGCACCTCGGACGTACGCGCCAGCACGCGCTTCTCCAGGGTGGCATTGAGCAGTTGCAGCGCTTCGTTCTGGTCGTGGGTCAGTTGTTCGAGACGTTGCCGCTCACGCTCGGAATGCTGATGGGCCAGGGACTGACGCAAGGTCAGCAGCATGTCCTCGTCATTCCAGGGCTTGCTGATGTAGCGATGAATACCACCTTCGTTGATCGCCTTGACGATCATGTCCAGGTCCGCATAACCGGTCAGCAGCAGGCGCATGGTGCCGGGATACAGCACATGGATGCGGGCCAGCAACGTCGAGCCGTCCATGTGCGGCATGCGTGCGTCGCTCATCACCAGGTCGATGGGGTGTTGCGCCATGATGCTCAGGGCTTCTTCGCCACTGTTGGCGCAGTGAATGGTGTACCCCTGGGTTCGCAGCAGACGACGCAGGCTGCTGAGAATCAGCTCCTCGTCGTCGACCAGAAGCACGTTGGGCTTGAATGCACAGGCAGAAACAGACTTGTCGTCCATCGCGAGTACCTCGCTCAGCGGTAGTGGCACATTTGTTCTTGTGAAGTGCCAGATCATCATGCGCTTGCATCTTGCCTTGAGCATAGCGGGCTATTGAAAAATAGTGGCACTTTGCAATTATTTCCGATGAAAGCTCACCCGCAGCGCTATGCTCAAGTCAGTCAGGGACGCTTCCTGTCATCCACTCGACCGTTGCCGCAGGTGTGCCATGAAAATCCTGTCCAACCGACGCATTCTCCTGATCGATGCCACCCCCGCCACTCACGAAGACTTTCGCAAGGCGCTGGTGCCAGACAGCAGCGGCCAGGCGGATCTTTACCTGATCGAGGCGGCCCTGTTCGGCAATGACATGCCGATCATCACCCACCACTACCTGCTCGATTGTGTGTACGACGCGCCAGACGGCCTGCTCAGGGCGCAGCAGGCGCTGGATGACGACGAGCCCTACGCACTGGCCTTTGTCGACATGCATCTGGCGGAAGATGCGCGGGTCATCGAAAAGCTCTGGCAGATCGACCCGCGCCTGCAAGTGGTGATCTGTACCGCGCAGTCCGACTATTCGTGGGAAACCCTGATAGATCGCCTGCAAGGTCATGAGCGGCTGCTGACCCGCAAGAAACCCTTCAACGACATTGAAGTGCAGCAACTGGCCAATGTGCTCACCACCAAATGGGAAATGACCGAGCTGGCTTCGGTGCAGATGGACCGGCTCGAACAACTGGTGGAACAGCGCACCGAAGAACTGACCCGCACCAGTGAAGAACTGCAACATCAGATCGACGAGCGCAAACACCTGGAAAGCCAGCTGGTGCAATCGGAAAAACTGGCTTCGCTGGGGCAACTGGCGGCCGGCGTAGCCCATGAAATCAATAACCCCATCGGCTTCATCTCGTCCAACCTCGGCACGCTGGAAAACTATTTCGCCCAGGTAAAGGAAATGCTGCTGGCCTATCGGGAGGTCGAACAGAGCCTTGTGCAAGGTCCGGAACGGGATCGACTGGCCGAACTGCGCGAGCGCATAGAGCTGGATTACCTGATCGACGATATCCCGGTGCTGATCAGTGAGTCCAAGGAAGGCATCGACCGCGCCGGGAAGATCGTCAAGGACCTCAAGGCCTTCTCACGTGCCGACAGCAACGAGCAATGGCAGTGGGCCGACCTGCATCAGGGCATCGACTCGACGCTCAACATCGCCGCCAATGAAATCAAGTACAAGGCCGATGTGCTCAAGGAATACGGCGACCTGCCACAGATCGAGTGCCTGCCCTCGCAGATCAATCAGGTGGTGATGAATCTGGTGGTCAACGCAGCACAGGCCATCGGCAGCGAGCGCGGGCAGATCATCATTCGCAGCGGCCAGGAAGGTGACACTGTCTGGCTGGAGGTGGCCGACAACGGCTCGGGCATGGAGCCGCAGGTCATGCAGCGCATCTTCGACCCCTTCTTCACCACCAAACCCGTGGGCAAAGGCACCGGGCTTGGCCTGTCGCTTTCCTACGGCATCGTCAAAAAGCATGGCGGCAGCATAGGCGTTTCAAGCCAGGTGGGGAGCGGCACCACCTTCAAAGTGGTACTGCCGATTCATCAGGTCAAAACCGGCAATTGACGCACGGCGCCACGACCCTCGGGAAATTTACGGTTGACGGAAAGACTTTGTTACAGGATATTATTAGTTAGCAAGCTATTAATATCCTCACTAACAATATCGTCACTAACTAAATCCCCGGTTCCCCATGTCACTCGATTCACTTCACAGGGCCATCAGCAGCAGTATGGTCGCCGCCTCCCGCCAATGGCGGCGCATCTGCCATGCCACGCTGTCCACCTATGGCATCTCGGAAGCCTGTGCAGGTCCGCTGCTGGCCATTGCGCGCCTGGGCGACGGCGTGCATCAGGTGAAAGTGGCCCAGGCCGCCGGTATGGAAAGCCCGACCCTGGTGCGTCTGCTGGATCAGCTGTGCGCATCCGGCATCGTCTGCCGCACCGAAGACCCCAACGACCGCCGCGCCAAGGCCTTGAGCCTGACCGAAGACGGCCGCAAGCTGGCCGGTGCGATCGAACAGGAACTGACTCGCCTGCGCGCCGATGTGCTCAAGGGCCTCGACGTTGCCGACCTCGAAGCCACCTTGCGCGTCTGCAAGGCCTTCGCCGATGCGGCTCACCCCGACAACGCAGGCCAGTCGTGAACGGCTTCTTCGCAGGATTTCCACCTGCCCGCGACTGGTTCTATGGCGTGCGCACCTTCGCCGCCGCCATGCTCGCGCTGTATATCGCGCTGCTCATGGAAATGCCACGGCCGTACTGGGCCATGGCGACGGTCTATATCGTGTCCAGCCCGTTCGTCGGCCCCACCAGTTCCAAGGCACTGTATCGCGCACTGGGAACACTCGCCGGTGCCGCCGCCTCGGTATTGCTGGTGCCGATTTTCGTGCAGACGCCTTTGCTGCTGGCGATTGTGATCGGCCTGTGGACCGGCACGCTGCTGTTTCTCTCCCTGCATCTGCGCACCGCCAACAGCTACGCGCTGATGCTGGCCGGCTACACCATGCCGCTGATTTCCCTGCCGGTGGTGGACAACCCGCAAGCGGTCTTCGAGATTGCCGTCTCGCGTACCGAAGAGATTTTCCTGGGCATCATCTGCGCCGCCGTGGTCGGTGCCATGTTCTGGCCTCGTCGCCTGAAACCGGTGTTCCAGGCCACGACTGAAAAATGGTTCAGCGATGCCAGCGCCTACAGCGAGCGCTTTCTGGGCCGCAGTGCCCAGGCCGAAGAAGTCGGCGCACTGCGCAACTCCATGGTCGGCAGCTTCAACTCGCTGGAGCTGATCATCAGCCAGTTGAGCCATGAGGGCACCCGCAAGCAGACCGTGCGCAATGCCATGGAACTGCGCGGGCGCATGATTCACCTGCTGCCGGTGATCGACGCCCTGGACGATGCGCTCTGGGCACTGGAGCGCCGCACGCCTAAGCTGCTGGCCAGCCTCTCGCCGTTGCTGGTGGAAACCCGCAACTGGCTGGGCAACACCGCCAACGGCCCGCAACGGGAACAATGGCAAGTGCTGCACCACGAGCTGGAACGTCTGCAACCCGACTCCGGGCAACTGGATGAGCGGGAACAACTGCTGCTTTCCAATGCGCTGTTCCGGCTGGGCGAATGGATCGACCTGTGGCTGGACTGCCGCACCTTGCAATACGCCATCGACACCGACGATCAAACGCCCTGGCGCGCCGTCTACCGGCACTGGCGTCTGGGCCGGCTTACGCCGTTTCTGGATCGAGGCCTGATGCTGTATTCGGTGGTTTCGACGGTGCTGGCAATTATCGTCGCCTCGATGTTGTGGATCCTGCTGGGCTGGAAAGACGGCGCCAGCGCCGTGGCCCTGGCAGCGGTGTCCTGCAGCTTCTTTGCCGCCATGGACGACCCGGCACCGCAAATCTACCGGTTCTTTTTCTGGACGCTGCTGTCGGTGGTGTTCGCCAGCCTGTACCTGTTCGTGGTGCTGCCCAACCTGCATGATTTCCCGATGCTGGTACTGGCCTTTGCCGTGCCGTTCATTTGTGTAGGTACGTTGACGGTGCAGCCGCGCTTCTTTCTCGGCACGCTGCTGACCATCGTCAACACCTCGTCCTTCATCAGCATCCAGAGCGCTTATGACGCCGACTTTCTGAACTTCCTCAACGCCAATCTGGCCGGGCCTGCCGGTCTGTTGTTCGCCTTTATCTGGACGCTGGTGTTCCGCCCGTTCGGCGTCGAATTGGCCCTCAAGCGCCTGATCCGTTTCAGTTGGCGCGACATCGTGAGCCTGAGCAAACCGGCCACGCTGGCCGAGCACCGGCACATGGGCGTGCAGATGCTCGACCGCCTGATGCAACAACTGCCGCGCCTGACCATCACGGCGCAGGATACGGGCATTGCCCTGCGCGAACTGCGGGTCGCCCTCAATATGCTCGATCTGCGGGCTTATACGCCGCGAGCCACACTCGTTGCCCAGAGCTTGCTGAATCAGGTGGTGGATGAAGTCGGCCGCTATTTCAAAGCCTGCATCAAGGCAGACGAACGCTTGCCAGCGCCCAAAGGCTTGCTGATGACCATGGACCGGGCGCGTCGCTCGCTCACCGCTCAATCGATGGGCCAGGACCCGGCGCGCACTCACCTGCTGCATGCCCTGAGCGGCCTGCGCCTGGCGCTGTTGCCGGGGGTCGAGATCGTCAGCGTTGCCGGGGAAACCACTGAACAACCGCCCTATGGCATCGATGGAGCGCCGTTATGATTGGTGATCTGGATATCAGCGGCATTTTCGTGCCCACCTTTCTGGCGATCATGGGCATCGCCTACCTGCTGTTTCTGGGGCTGCACGCCGTCTTGTCGCGCGCCCACTTCTACCGCCTGGTGTGGCACCGGGCTTTGTTCAACGTAGGTCTATACGCTTTGTTGCTCGGCGCCGTGGATACTCTCAGTCGATACCTGATGACATGAAAAAACCATTACTGACTTTGGGCCGTGTGGTCCTGACCCTGCTCGTTGTGCTGCTGGCTTCCGTCGTCGTCTGGCGCATGGTGATGTACTACATGTATGCGCCCTGGACCCGGGACGGCCATATCCGCGCCGATATCGTGCAGATCGCGCCGGACGTGTCCGGCCTGATCCAGAAAGTCGACGTGGGCGACAACCAGCAGGTCAGCAAGGGCCAGGTGTTGTTCACCATCGATCAGGACCGCTTCCAGCTGGCCTTGCGTCAGGCTCAGGCAACGGTTGCCGAACGCCAGGAAACCTGGGAACAGGCACGCCGGGAGAACAAGCGTAACAAGGGCCTGGGCAACCTAGTGGCCCGCGAACAACTGGAAGAGAGCCAGTCCCGTGAAGCCCGAGCCCTGTCGGCCCTCAATGAAGCAAAGGTGGCAGTAGATGCCGCACAGCTGAATCTGGATCGTTCAGTGATCCGCAGCCCAGTGGACGGCTACCTCAACGACCGTGCGCCGCGCACCCATGAGTTCGTGTCGGCAGGCCGCGCCGTGTTGTCGGTGGTAGATACGGCGTCCTTCCACATCGACGGCTACTTCGAGGAAACCAAGCTGGACGGCATTCATATCGGCCAGAGCGTGGACATCCGCGTGGTCGGCGACAACGCACGCCTGACCGGGCATGTGGTGAGCATCGTCGCCGGTATCGAAGACCGCGACCGTACCAGCGGCTCGAACCTGCTGCCCAACGTCAACCCGGCGTTCAGTTGGGTGCGTCTGGCGCAGCGCATTCCGGTGCGCATCGCCTTTGACGAGGTGCCTTCGGACTTCCGCATGATCGCCGGGCGTACCGCCACGGTATCGATCATCGACGACCGTCAGGGAGCGGCACAATGAAACACGCTACGCACATGGCCACGCTGGGGTTGGGTTTACTGTTGTCGGCCTGCCAGATGGTCGGGCCTGATTATGATCTGCCCAAGGACGGCGCGATCAATCGCCCGGACCTGCAAGGCGAACTGGCGGGCCAGTCGGTCAATACCGTTTCGGCACCGGTGCCGGAACACTGGTGGCGCTTGTATAAGGACCCGCGACTCGATGAACTGGTGCAACAGGCCATGGCCTCCAACACCGACCTGCGAATCGCCGCCGCCAACCTGCAACGCGCCCGCTACCAGACAGCCGAAGCCCAGGCCGCCGGTGGTTTTACCAACAGCGCAACAGTCGGTGTCCAGCGCTTGCAGGAATCGGGTGAAGCCTTTCTGCTGGCCGACAAGGTGCCGGTCGCCAATGTCGGCGATGTGGGGCTGACCACGTCCTATCAGTTCGACCTGTTCGGGACATTGCAACGCGGTATCGAAGCAGCCCAGGCCAATATCGATGCCAGCCAGGCCGCCGCCGATACGGCGCGCATCACCCTGGTGGCCGATGTCGTGCGGGCCTATACGCAGATCTGCGCCGCCAATGAAGAACATGACATCGCTCAGGAGTCGCTGAACCTGCAACAACAGAGCGTGACCCTCAACCAGCGCCTGCGCGATGCCGGGCGTGGCGACGAAACCCAGGTCACCCGCTCACAGACGCAATTCAAATCCCTGCGCGCCGAGCTGCCACGCTACGAAGCCATGCGCCAGGCCGGGTTGTTCCGCCTGTCGATGCTGCTGGCCCGACCGGTGGAAAACCTGCCTGCCGGGGTCAGCACCTGCAATGAACTGCCGCATATTGCGCAAGTCATGCCGGTGGGCGACGGCGCGGCATTGCTCAAACGCCGCCCCGATGTACGTCAGGCAGAACGTCATCTGGCCATGGCCACCGCGCAGATCGGCGTCGCCACAGGCGAGCTGTACCCGGACATCAGCATCGGTGCGACCATCGGCAGCATCGGCATCCTTGAGAACCTTGGCAAACCGGCGGCCAACCGCTGGGGCTTTGGCCCGCTGCTGAACTGGACCGTCCCGTCCAATGGCTCACGCGCCCGCATCCATCAGGCCGAAGCCTCGACCCAGGCGGCACTGGCGCGCTTCGATGGCGTGGTCCTCAATGCCATTCGCGAAACCCAGACCGGCCTTGCGCAATACACCGCCCTGCTAGACCGCCGCGACGCCTTGAAAGATGCCGAACAATCGGCACAGGAAGCCGCCGACCAGACCCACCGCTTCTATAAGGCTGGCCGCGCCTCCTTCCTGGCCGACCTTCAGGCCACCCGCACCTACACCGACGTCCGCGCACAGTTGGCGGCGGCCAATACCCAGGTGGCCATGGGGCAGATTGATCTGTTTCTGGCGTTGGGTGGGGGTTGGCAATAGGATCAGGATCATTGTGCAGGGCCGAACTCATTCGGGAAGACCTGACATACGGCCCCAATAGATGTCGTTTGAAGGCGTCTTCGCCAATGAACTCGTGCCCATCAAATCAAACGTGACCCGCGCCCCACTGCAAAACTTTGGCGCCAGGCAATATAAAACCCTCCTCTTTAATAACGGCTCGAAAACAGGGCAGCACGCATTGGCCTGCGGGTATCAGCGCCCTGTTTCAACCCACAGAAAATTTAACGACGCTTGGGCTTGCGAGCAGTTTTCAATAATGCTATTAAATAGCAGAGCCATCATATGGCCATCAACCTGAAAACTATAATCAAGGATGACCGCCATGCATGGCGTACTTCTCTTTCAGTAGATAACCATTCGGTTCTACGCCCCTTGTCGTCTGTCGAGAACACTGCCTTGCAGCGTCATCTGGCATGTTCTTCACGCCCCCTACCACACCGATAGAAAACCGCCTGGATGTTATTCCGGTCTTCCCTTTGTTGTGCCTGTGCACTTATTGCACACAGACCAACAGAATTTTTACTGACTTCATCAACCTGAGGTAAACATCATGGGCTGGCCAGGCAAAGGTGTCGATTATTACGCTTACGTGGAAACCAACGACTTTACTACCCTCTTCCAGCAACCCACCGATTTGGGTGATAAAACGGCCTCCTATCAACTTGATACGCCGAACACCATGCAACATGGCAACCTTCAAATCTCGGAAAGCGATATCGGTATTCTCTCGCACACCGGACGCTATAAGTGGCAAATTTCAAAGAACCAGAAACCGATAGCGAACAGGTATGCAGATATTGCACCCTTTACCGGAAACCTTGGCGATACCACCATGGGCAACATGCTGCAGACCCCCTCTCTGTTCGGGCAGGGCTGGGCGATTTCCTATGGTTTTTACGACAGCGGAAGCGGAAGCGGCGGTCTCACCAACCAGGACCAGTCTTATGTATACGCCACAGGCGACATGTCAGGCTGGATGGGAGATCTCGCAAACAGCATGGGAGCGGCACTGAAAGAAAAGCCGTTTTCCACCTTTGCATTGCCGGGTGCCCATGACGCCGGCATGTTTGACCCGACACTGATCACAAAACTGTTGGATGACGCAGAGTTCGTATCCACCATCGCAAGCATGCTTCCTCCTCCTATCGGCCCCATCGCTTTCATCGCCTCTCTGAGCAAACCCAATGCCTTGCGCGCAATCATCAACCTGGCGTTTACCCAGAAAGACAACATCACCGCACAACTCAACCTGGGGACCCGATACTTCGACTTCCGTCCGGGATATTGCTATCAGAACATTACGGACGGTATCTATCACCAGCACAACCTGATTCCAGGTTATTCGTATCAGAGCTTCCTGCAAGACATACTGAACTGGCTGGCTCAGCACCCAACGGAAATTGTCGTCATCAGCCCGAACTTCCAGGGGTTCGCACAAGACACAATGAAACCAGCACCCGATGTACTCGACGGGATGCTCAATACTGCACTGGCCAACACCAAGACACAGGGCAAGATCGTACCCGGCTACAAGGGGGACCTTGCCTCAAGTTATGCAACGCTGCTCTCGCAATCGAAACGCCTGATCCTGCTACCGCAGACCAAATCTGGCAATGACGCCACAAAGTACGACTCCTACAACGGCAGTTACACCACAACAGACGTCAACAACATTCTGACTGCACTCAATGGCATGAACGCCTCCGCTCAAGCCAAAAACGACTACACCGTACTGCAACTTCAAGGAACAGCCAGTGGAGTGGACGGGGCAGCCGGTCCCGCCATTGTGACCCTGAGCGATGCCTCTTCTCCGTTGATGTCAACCAAGCCGGGATTCGACTTCCATACCTATCCGTGGCTGGTCGAGAACGTCGCCAGCAATCTGAGCGCATCGGGACTTGTCGTCTTTCTCAACGACTTCTGTGACAACGCCCTGGCTTCCATTGCGAAACAGATCACACAGGTCAGAGCCAGCAAACTCTAGTTATCCGCTAATTCAAGCCTTTGTAACAAGCCTGACAATAACAGCCAACTCTCGCATGTAAGGGAAGTACCAGCATGGGCACAAAACACAACGCGACCCTTTTCATCACCAATGACACGGGCGGAAATGCCGACATTATTCTGTTCCATACAGACTCAAACGACCAAAGACAGTCTGGGCAATGGGCTGCACAGCCGGGACAAACTGTCGGCCCACTGGAGGTTACTTTTGAAACAGGTCTGGATGTCATTGATGTTCTGGATTACTGGTCCGTCATGGTCAACGTCAGGGATGGTGAATCGCCAGGCTACTACGCCAATACAGGCACAGCGGCAAACAATTACAAGAAGGAATGCCAACTGCAAAGCAAGGATGCAGGGCAAACCATTACCCTGTCTGTGAGCACCGCGAAGTTCAATATTGCACTGAAGTCAGGTGGGTGCAGTGATGGTATGAAAAAGCTGGCCCCCGCTGCCGCTACCCCCATCACCCACGTATTTGTCGTCATGCTGGAAAACCATTCGTTCGACAATATATTCGCCATGTCCGGGATTCCGGGCATAACGGCAGCCACGACCAATGACTCGAACACCTACAAGGAAGACGTCTATAACGTTCAGGCCAGCGCGCCCGTCAGCATGCCAAGCGATCCGGGGCACGAGTTCAATGATGTGTTAGAACAACTGACCGGGGGCTCCGACTTTGTCAAAGGTCAACCTTATCCCACCATCAACAATTCCGGGTTCGCTTCAAGCTACGCAACATCAACAACGGAATACCCGAAAAAAGCGCCATCGCCCGAAGACGTCATCGATGTCATGTCGTGCTTCGACACACGGACTCAACTGCCTGTCATCTATAACCTGGCGACCGAATTCGCTATATGCGATCACTGGCACTCTTCCATTCCGGGACCGACGTGGCCGAACCGCTTCTTCGTTCATGGCGCTTCTTCGGCCGGCTTCGACGACAGCCCGAAACAGGATCAGATGCTCACCTGGGAAACAACCGATGGATTTGTATACCCCAACGGGTCCATTTTCCAACGACTCAAAGATGCCAACATCCAATACAGGATCTACAACGACGCTCAGGTTCAGCCAAAAACCTATCTAAGCCTGTACAGCGATCAGCCTGAACGAGGAACACCACTGGGTGCGGTCCCACAGGTGGCCGCCCTTAAAGGCCTGTCAGTGTTTGATATTGAATCCCTTCAGCACTTTGCGGACGACCTGCAACAACCCTACCCGTTTTCCTACACGTTCATAGAGCCTCATTACGGGAGTGCCAGTACTGATTATGCAGGCGGCTCATCACAGCACCCGATGGATGACGTCTATGGTGGAGAGCACTTGCTGCAGGCCGTCTATGCCGCTATCCGCAACTCGCCTTACTGGAACACCAGTCTGTTGATCGTCACTTACGACGAACATGGCGGTCTCTATGACTCGGTCGCGCCGGGAACAATAACTGCGCCGGGTGATAAATTTCCCGCAGCCAACAACACCCATGGTTTCGACTTCACGACAGCAGGCGTTCGAGTGCCAGCCATCGTGGCATCTCCGCTGATTCCCAAAGGCACGGTGGACTCAACGCTTTACGACCATGCCTCGGTTCCTGCGCTGCTGGAGAAACTCTGGGGCCTGACCCCCTTGACGCAGCGAGACGCCAATGCCAATACCCCTTTGCACCTGCTCTCGCTGGCCACGCCACGCGATACACCAAGCGCACTGGCCAACCCGAAGGCTCCCGTGAAAGAAACCAGGGCGACACCGGGCGCAACCGAGAACGCTGCAACTCTGGCCAACCCTGTTCCCGTTTCCGGAAATCTGGCGGGCACCCTGGCCATTCTTCGCAAAATGGATGCAGAGTTGTCAGCAGGCAAACCTGCCGGGCTGCTTCCCGAGCAAAACCTGGCTGCCGTCGGACTGCTTGCTGCCACAGGCCAGGTCGCCACCGTCAAGACACTGGGTAACGCAGAGCAATATGCCGAACAGGTTCTGGATAAAGTACATCACGCAAAAGTACTGAGAGGGCTCGCAGAAGCTGACAGAAGCTGATCAAAAAAGGCTGGCGCTTGCGTACAGTGTTACGCAAGCGCCAAAAGAAAATGGATTCTTCCTGACGCAGGGCATTAAGCTTTCTCCATATTCATTGCGAGAGCCCTCATGAACACCACCCTCAGCCGCCGCGAGCGGCTGCACAGCATCATTTTCCAGACCGATACACCCGCCGGGCGGCGTTTTGACAAGATTCTGCTGGTTGTCATTCTGCTCAGCCTGCTGGTGACCATGGTCGACAGCATCCAGGACATCCACCGCGACTACGCCGCCCTGCTCACCTATATCGAGTGGGGCTTTACGCTGGTTTTCGCCATCGAGTACATCCTGCGCCTCTACTGTTCGCCAAGGCCGCTGAAATACGCTTTCAGCTTCTATGGTCTGGTGGACCTGCTGGCCATCGTGCCGGGTGTATTGGCGATCTACTACAGCGATGCCCAATACCTGCTGATCGTGCGGATCATCCGCATGCTGCGTATCTTCCGGGTACTCAAGCTGAGTCCTTATCTGAAACAGGCCCACTATCTGGTGGAAGCCCTGCGTGGCAGCAAGCAGAAGATCATCGTGTTTCTGGTCAGCGTCTCGACTCTGGTCACCGTGTTCGGCACCCTGATGTACGTGATCGAAGGCCCGCAACATGGCTTCACCAGCATCCCCAAAGGCATTTACTGGGCTATCGTGACCCTGACCACCGTGGGCTTCGGCGATATCGTGCCCAAGACGCCGCTGGGGCAAATGGTGTCGTCGGTGGTGATGATCATCGGTTACTCGATCATTGCCGTACCCACCGGTATATTCACCGCCGAACTGGCCAATGCCATGCGCGGTGAACAGTTGAAACACGACTGCCCGGTCTGCGTGAAAAAGCACCATGAGCATGGCGCCGCGTTCTGTTCGCGGTGCGGCAATGCGCTGTTTCCCAAGGCGCAAGAGCAGGCATAAGCAAATACGTTTTTAATCTTTATGAGGCCAATGCTCAGCGGCTATAGTCGCGGCATTACGCCATCAGCCTATAACAATGACTGTCAACTCAAGGAATGCGCAGTGAAAAAAATCTTCGCCGCCTCGCTACTGGCCGCCGGCCTGGCTTTTGCCAGCGCCGCACAGGCCGCTCCGACTCTGCTCAACGTCTCTTACGACGTGATGCGTGACTTCTACAAGGACTACAACAGCGCCTTCCAGAAGCACTGGAAAGCCGAGCACAAGGAAGACGTCACGGTACAGATGTCCTTCGGTGGATCGAGCAAGCAGGCGCGTTCCGTGATCGATGGCCTGCCGGCTGACGTCATCACCATGAACATGGCCACCGACATCAATGCCCTGGCCGACAATGGCGAGCTGGTGCCAAAGAACTGGGTAACACGCCTGCCGAACAACAGCGCGCCCTTCACGTCTGCCACTGTGTTCATCGTGCGCAAAGGCAACCCGAAAGCGCTGAAAGACTGGCCGGACCTGATCAAGGATGGCGTCGAAGTCATCGTGCCGAACCCGAAAACCTCGGGCAACGGCCGCTACACCTACCTGTCGGCCTGGGGTTACACCTTGAAGAACGGCGGCGATGAAGCGGCTGCCCGCACGTTTGTCGGTCAGTTGTTCAAACACGTACCGGTACTTGATACCGGCGGTCGTGGCGCGACCACCACCTTCATGACCAACCAGATCGGTGACGTACTGGTGACCTTCGAGAACGAAGCGGAAATGATTGCCCGCGAGTTCGGCCGCGACCAGTTTGAAGTCGTCTACCCGAGCGTTTCCGCCGAAGCCGAGCCGCCGGTGAGCGTGGTCGACAAGGTCGTGGACAAGAAAGAGTCCCGCGCACTGGCCGAAGGCTACCTGAAATACCTGTGGTCCCCTGAAGCTCAGGAAATTGCCGCCAACAACTACCTGCGTCCACGCGACGCAACGGTGCTGGCCAAGTACAAGGATCGCTTCCCGAAAGTCGATTTCCTGTCCGTAGAGAAAACCTTCGGTGACTGGCGCACCGTACAGAAGACCCACTTTGTTGACGGTGGCGTATTCGATCAGATTTATTCGGGCAAGTAAGTAAATACAGGCCTCACCGGCGCTATCGCGCGGGTGAGGCCTTTTCATTCGTAACAAAACGCTTGCACACCCCAGACATAATCGCTATAAACATGCCACACAAGCACGCTCAGTACTTGAATATGGATATGATCATGTCGACACAGGGAAGGTGTTCAATACCCAAGTGTATTCACACTTAGACCTCCACTTACTTCAATGCATGCGCCTGAACATGACCGCATAACAGCGTGTCAATCTTTCGACGCGCGCCTATTAAAGACAGAACAAAAATAATACCTTTTTCAAAAAAGGGACACGGCTACGCCTGATTGAAAGCTTAAAACTTTAAAATCATCGCCAACACCAAAAGGATTTTCACATGTTCAAGAATACCTGCCTGGCTCTCTTTGCAACAGCCGTACTGGCCACGGGCAATGCCTATGCGGCCTGTGCCAACCTCAACATCAACAGCAGCGGCGCTGGCGTGACCGCCCAAAGTCAGGCCGTTGTCTATGGTCCCTACAACATTACATGTGCAGGACCGCAGAATTTCACATTCCAGGATTTGTCGGCGACAAACAGCAATAACACGATCAAACACATCTTCGAGAAACAGAACGGTTCTACCTGGACTGTCGTTTCCAGCAGCACCAGCACCGGAGCAGCCTCCGTCACCAAAAGCTTTTTCATCAGCACTAACGGCACTTACCGCTATCGGATAGAAAACGCCGGCACCTCGACTATCGCGAACTGGACAATGAGCGGCCGGATTACCCTGTTCACCATTCCGGGCACGTTCTAACCCCTCTCGCATTAAAGCCCTTTACATCGTTAACAAAAACAATACCTTTTTAAAAAAAGGAATAAGGCTACGCCTGCTTGAAAGCTTAAAACCTTAAATCATTGCCAACACCAAAAGGATTTACACATGCTCAAGAAGACTTTCCTGGCCCTCTTTGCGACTGCCGTATTGGCCACGACCAATGCCTATGCCGCCTGTATCAACCTCAACATCAACCGCAGCGGTTCCGATGTTTACCCTCAGGGTGAGACCGTTGTCTATGGTCCCTACACCACTTCATGCGCGGCAACACAGACCTTCAGGTTGCAGGACTTGTCGTCACGATTTGTCACCAACAATATCAAGCACATTTTCGAGAAACAGAACGGTGCCACCTGGACCGTCATTTCCAGCACCACTAGCTATGGTGGCGCATCGCTGAGCTTTTACGCCCCCACTCCAGGCACCTACCGCTACCGGATCGAAAACGTAGGCACCACGCCTATCGCGAACTGGACAGCGAGTGGCAGAATCTCCATCTAACTGAACAGTCTGGCAGTGAGTACGGTGTACTCCTGCCAGGCTTCATGATCGGTTTGAACATCCTTCTATAGCGAATTCATTCGCGAAAAATGTCTTCGCGGATAAATCCGCTCCTACCCCATCGCCCACCGCAAGCTTATGAAATGCCGAAAATATAGGACGTTTCTTACAGTCTTATCCCTTTCATGCGCATGAACTTTCCTAGAAAATCCTACCCCCTTGCATGGGTGTTTTTGGCTCTCTAGGCTGTGTCGGTCACTGCATATCAGTGATCGGGTTTAGCAGCCCTCAGGACATAAATCACCATGCAAAAGTACCGCTTATGGCGGCTTTGCGTGGGGCACCTTCGGGTGCGCCGGTTTTTGGTGATTTTTCCCCGGTCTGCTAACCCGCGACAAAGCCGCCACCCTCAATCGTTTAGCAGCGAGTGAAAGGTGGCCTAACCAGGAAAGAAATCATCATGAAAAAAGTAACCCCCGATCCACCAGGCAATACACTCGAAGAATCCCTACTACATGTCTCCGATCTGCTGCGTTGCGCAGCCGCTACCGCCTACGAATCCGGCGACAGCCTCAACGGCCCGAAACGCGACCTGGCCTTTTCCGTCGTACATTTGATCGGCATGGCCCGAACCGAACTCGACCGCTCGCTGGAACGGGTTGAGCCACGCTGACGCTACCGCAGTAGGAGATCACCCGCCGCCTTGGCACCGCGCTGTCGCGCAGCAAACAGAGGAAGGTGTAAGCGTGCTTGCCCTGGGCGGCACTCCGACGATCGAGTGCGAAGCGCTCACAAAATCTACGACTGCTACGCAGCCGATCAAGGGCAAGCGCGCCCCTACAGAAAAGCCTTTTAATTCATGATGTTGCATTTATGTTTGATGGGAGCGAATTTATTCGCGAGAGGCCCGTACATCCGAAGAAAATGTATCGCCTTCAATGACGTCTCGCGGATAAATCCGCTTACAGACTAATACCGATCGGTTAAATCTCTGGAAGAGTGGGAAGCTCCCAAAATGGGGTAGTCGGCGCTTACGTCCTTGCATATGCCGCGTGCGGATTTAGTTGCGCCGTGCTGAAGGCCTCAAAGTCACATTGTTAGCAAACTGGCCTTCAGGCGTTTGCTCCGATGGGTATAGGTGAGTGCTTTGCCATATTTATAGCTCTTTGTTCTAAGCCGCTACAGGCGAGTCGATTTTCCGTTGACTATGCTTGCAGCGGAATATCTACCTTGGTGATGATACGGAGAAACAGTCGCATGGATGCTACGGTCAATCAGCGTACTCCATTCACGTTGGCATTCCTGCCGAAGGTGTTCACTCCATTTGTTGCACGCTGGCGAACCTGTGCGCGCACGAGCGGCGTCTCCGTTCGTTCGCGATATATTTTTCTAAACCAGCGCCCCCTTGAGACTAAAAACTCCTGCCAGACTTTGCTGCTGTCTCGCACACTATATAAAAGGTAATCAGGATGATTTATGTACATACCCTCTAACCCAAAAGTTATACAAGCTGTCGCCGAAGACGGGTTTGTGCGGCGTTGGAGCTTTTGGCTGCCGCTTATTATAGCGACTCTTTTGGTTTATTTAAGCCCTGAGGAGCCTACATCTTTAGGCGATACCTTGAGATTATTGACATGGCTGCCAGTTGCTATTTTCCCTTCAATAGATGTTTGGGCCAGTAGATCTTTGTTTCCTGAAAGTACAAGGGTGCTTTTTTCCTTTTTTGCCTATGCATCGATTTACTATGCTTTCTTGGTTGCGGGCTGGGAAAAATACAAACAGACATTTATAGGGGAGCATGACTCTCCTAAAAGGCATCTCAAACCTTTGGTTGTCATGTTATATCTATTACCGCCACTATTGCTGTTCAGCGTGGCACTTCCCGCTGAAGAGAAATGTTTGAACCTGTGTATTTACGAATCAAGGACTCTACAACTTATCTATACATTCTTATTATCTTTTTGGTTGGGCTTTGGCCTAGCCTCACTGTATTGGTGGATAAGGAATTTCTCAAGAATTCATTTTTAAAATATAAGAGAGGTTTGCCATGGCTAGTTCGCAAATAGATTACTCCACGTTTGAGCCTGACTGGTGGGACGGCGTTGGCGTTTCTGCTGAAGCAGTTAAAGGTGGAATTGAACAAGCGATCTATGAAGCCTATGGCGGGAGTATCTCTGACGCAAATAGAAAAGCGCTGGCAGACGCCGCTTACCAGCACTATCTGGCACAAAGCGCCATGAAGGCTTCGGCCGCGGCTGCCAGAGAGGCGTTGCAGCACGCCGATCTGCCTGATTCTCAGTTGTATAAAAACGCGGCGGCAACGGCCAAGGCCTATGAGTCGATTGCAAAAAATGCAATCGGTGAAGCGAATCAGATCATGAGCAATGCCAATGCCAGTGCCGCATTGACAACCAACCTGAGTCGATTGGCCTCAGCGCTGGGCCCGGCCATCAATATTGCCCAGTTGGGTGTGGCGATGAACACGGGGGACGCTTATGAGGTAGGCAAGACGGCAGTCACCGTATTGGCCGGCATGGCCATCGGGTCACTCGCGGCCAGCGCAATGGCCGCCGCAGGCGCCCCGATACTGGCCGCGACGGCAGCATCAATCGTGCTAGGGTTCGCCGCCAGCAAGTTCTGGGGCTGGCTGTGGGACAGCGGCGGTGCTGATTATTACGGCGTGACGCGGGGTGATGAATTCGGCCTCGGCAGTATTGGCGCGGGCTTGGCATCTCTGCTCTCGACTCTATTCAGCCAAGCCGAAGGCACGGTATCACCCGTGATACTGGATCTGGATGGTGACGGTGTCGAAACCATCAGTGTGAAAGCAGGCATTCATTTTGATCACGATGGCAACGGCACTGCGGAAACTACCGGCTGGGTTGGAAGGGACGACGGCCTGCTTGTTTGGGACCGAAATGATAACGGGCAGATAGACAATGGAAATGAGCTTTTTGGCAATAATTCCATCTTGTCGAATGGGCAGCGAGCCGCAAACGGTTTTGCGGCGCTGGCTGAGTTAGACAACAACCATGATGGGAAAATCGACGCCAATGACAACGCTTTTTCCAAACTGCAGATCTGGAGAGACCTTAATAGTGATGCGAAGGTTAATACCGGGGAACTGCTCAGCCTGAGCGCGGCAAATATCACGAGCTTAAACACGGCCTATAGCAATGGTTCCGCCGTCGACCCGCAGGGAAACAAAGCTCTCCAAGTCGGGCAGTATACGGATGCGAACGGGGTCATTCTTGGCATGAATGACATCTGGTTCAACGCCGACTTGCTCAATACCGTTGACGCTATGCCCGTGGCGGTGTCCGAGGAAATTGCAAGCCTGCCGAACTTTGCAGGCCTGGGTAACGTGAAAAGCTTGCACCAGACCATGGCCAAAGACAGCTCGGGCACTCTGGTCAACTTGGTCAAGGCTTTGAAGCAGGACGTCTACTCAGCTGAAAACAGCGACTTGATCGATCAGTTGATTTTCAAGTGGACAGGGGCGGATGCTTACGCCGTAAACAGTCGGGGGGAGTATTTTGCGGATGGCCGGAAACTTTATGCGCTCGAAGCATTTCTAGCGAAATCCTTTATCCAGAGCAGTGGGACGAATGAAGGGTTGCCTAACCTTGGACCCAACTCTGCTGAAGTGCTGATGCAGGCTTATGAGAAGCTCAGAAATCACATTATGGAGTCATTCGTGTTTGAAATCCGCTTGAAACCCTATTTTCAGGCGATGAATATAACGCTGACAACATCTGGTTTTTCATTCGATTTCGCTGCAGCCACAACCGCCTTCAACTTCGCTTTTGAGCAAGCACAAGGCGCCTCCCGGGAATTGGTCGTCATCGACTTGCTTCACTTCAGTGATATTCCGGATATTAAAGATAGGTTCTCATCCTCTGATTTGCTGACTGACCTCGCCAATCGCCTGTCGAGCGCTGAGCGTATGGATCTGTTCTCCCGCGTGCCGAATCTGATAGTCGGATCATCCGGTGACGATCAACTGATAGCACTGAATGACAAGAGCTACGTGCTGATTTCCGGCACCGGCAATGATGAACTCTTGGGCGGCAACCTGCATGACCGACTGAAAGGAGGCTCCGGCAACGACAAGCTAAGCGGTGGAGCCGGGAACGACGTGTTGGATGGCGGCACGGGCAATGACTTCCTTAGCGGAGATACAGGCTCAGACACCTACGTATTCAAGCTGGGCGATGGTAGGGACACGATCAACGAAGACAGTGTCTACGGTTCGGAAACCGATATCCTGAAGTTTGGCGAGGGCATTATTGCGTCCGACATCACCGCCACTCGGCTGGGTACCAGTCTGGTACTGAGCCACCGAAATGGCCAGGATCAGATTACTTTCAGCAACTGGTTTTATGCCACCGGCGGTCGCTATCAGGTCGAGCAGTTTGAGTTTGCTGACGGCACAGTGTGGACCAGCGCAATGGTCGCCGCTCCGCTCTTGAGACTAATCGGCGGCGACGGGGACGATGTGCTAACCGGTATCAGTGCGGCGTTTAACCAGTCGCTGTCGGGGGGGGCCGGAGTGACACCTTGAACGGTGGTGCTGGATCTGATGTCCTGGAGGGTGGCACCGGCAACGATATCCTCAGTGGCGGTATGGGTGGGGACACCTACCTCTTCAAGCTGGGGGACGGCCGCGACACCATCAACGAAGACAATGTCTACAGTCCGGAAACCGATATCCTGAAGTTTGGCGAGGGCATTATTGCGTCTGACATCACAGCCACTCGGGTGGGGACCAGTCTGGTGCTGAGCCACCGCAATGGCCAGGATCAGATCACTTTCAGCAACTGGTTTTATGCAACCGGCGGTCGCTACCAAGTCGAGCGGTTTGAATTCAGTAACGGTACTATTTTGACAAGCGCCGAGGTATCCAAGCAACTGCTGGAACTGGTGGGCGGAGACGGCGATGACGTGCTGACGGGTGTCAGCAGTACGCTGTCGCAAGTCATTCGTGGGGGAGCAGGCCATGACGTCATCACCGCCGGCGCGGGTGCCGATCTGTTGGAGGGTGGCACCGGCAACGATATTCTCAGTGGTGGTATGGGTGGGGACACCTACCTCTTCAAGCTGGGCGACGGTCGCGACACCATCAACGAAGACAATGTCTACAGTCCGGAAACCGATATCCTGAAGTTTGGCGAGGGCATTATTGCGTCTGACATCACCGCCACTCGGGTGGGGACCAGTCTGGTGCTGAGCCACCGCAATGGCCAGGATCAGATCACTTTCAGCAACTGGTTTTATGCAACCGGCGGTCGCTACCAGGTCGATCGATTCGAGTTCGCCGACGGCACCGTCTGGACCAGCGCAATGGTCGCAGCTCCGCTCTTGAGACTAATCGGCGGCGACGGGGACGATGTGCTAACCGGTATCAGTGCGGCGTTTAACCAGTCGCTGTCAGGGGTTGCCGGGAGTGACACCTTGAACGGTGGTGCTGGATCTGATGTCCTGGAGGGTGGCACCGGCAACGATATCCTCAGTGGCGGTATGGGTGGGGACACCTACCTCTTCAAGCTGGGCGACGGTCGCGACACCATCAACGAAGACAATGTCTACGGTTCGGAAACCGATATCCTCAGGTTCGGCGATGGCATTCTGGCTTCCGACATCACGGTAGCACGTGTCGGCGTCAATCTGGTGCTGAGCCATCGCAATGGCCAAGATCAAGTGACCCTCAATAACTGGTTCTATACCACCGGCAGTCGCTACCGGATCGAGCGATTCGAGTTTGCTGACGGTTCACTGTTGACCAGCGACCACATGACGGCCATGGCCAGTACCGTGGGCACTGATACCATCACGGGCTCTGGTATCAGTGATCGATTGCAAGGTGGTAAAGGTAATGATCTGCTCCAAGGCGGGGACGGTGCTGATACTTACGTTTTCACGGCGGGTGACGGACAAGACACCATCAACAACTTTTCTGCGACACCTGATGACACTGATGTCCTGAGTATCGAAGGGATTTCGACCACCAATCTTTGGCTGTCTCGTGAAGGCAGTAACTTGCTCATCGATGTGACGGGCTCCGATGATCGGGTCACTATCAAGGACTGGTACTTGGGGGCATCCCAGAAAGTCGATCTCATCCAGGCGGAGGGGGCGTCGTTGTATGCGAACGCCGTGGATAACCTAGTCAACGCGATGGCTGCTTTCGGCGCTCCGGCATCAGGAGAAATCAATCTCACGCAAAGCCAGCGTGAGCAACTGAATGCGGTGATTGCTGCGAATTGGCATTGATCGATACGCCGGACCAGAGAGCGAGCTTACCTAAGCGTACCCTCTGGTCAGGCACCTACAACTACCGCCGTAGCATTCGCTTCGCGATCTAGGCGGGCGCTGCTGGAAAATGCTTCGTTTGAAGGTAAATCGATGAATTAACAGTGGGTAAGGTCCGATTATTTGATCGGGCGAGCGTTTTTTGAACTTCAATGACGTCTCGCGGATAAATCCGCTCCTACCCGCTAATACCGATCAGTTAAGGCACAAACAAAACGTGTGGGAGGCAGCTTGCTGGCGACTTGAGCGTACAGACGCAGAATATCTGCCGGTTTCACAGACCTCTTCGCCAACAAGCTGCCTCTCACAAAGTGATCTATGTGACCTTTACTGATCGGCATTTCACCTACCCGCCGATCAGTCAATCAATTACCAAACTGCCTCCCCAACCCCGCCGGAACCCCACTGGCATCTGTCGCCTGCCATGGGCCATCAGGGCGAGTGGACCAGCTCCAGCCGTTGTTCCATTGGTAGTAGGTGCGCTGGCGGTAGAAGGTATTGGGCTGGTCGTCCATCACGTACACGCCCATGCGCGCATCCCAGTGGCTGTTGCCGCCCGGTGGCGGGGCGAAGCTGGCGGAGGTTTTCGGCGCAGGTGCCGGGGCCTTGGGCGGGGTTTTGGGGGTGGTCGGGCGTGGGCTGCCGGGTTGCTGGCTGCCCGGCAAGGACTGGATGGGTTCCTGGCCATGGGGTTCGGGTGGCTGAACCGCACAAGCACTCAAACCAAGAGCCAGACCCAATAAGGTAATGCGTGCGGTGCGGTACATAAGCGACTCTCTATTTGTCTGGACTGTCGATAGTTAACGCCTGCTGTGCCGTGATGCTACTGGCCAGTGGCTGGCTGCGGCCGATCCACTCACCGGTGGTGGGCTGCCCTGCACGGGACACCCGTGCAACCAGTTGGACTTGCGCAAAGTTCGACAGTTTCAGTTGCGGCATCATTGCGTCGGAATCACCCAGCTCGACCTGCGCCGGCAGGTCGGCCACAGTGATGCGTTTGACCGCCAGCGGTGCCGGTGGGCCATTCACGGCGCGGGCAAAGATGAACACGCTGTCACCCGGCTGCACACTGGCCTTGAGCGCCGGTGCCAGATCCACACGCACTTTGATACGCGCAGCCTCGGCAACGGCCGGAGCCGCTTTTACCCCGAGGTTTTCCCGGGCACGGGCAATGCCGCCTTCCAGTGCTGAGCGGGATGGGTCCTGTGGGGGCAATACGCCCAGCAGACGGGTCCAGTAATCCACCGCGACCTGATAGCGCTCGCTTTCAAAGGCGGCGATACCCAAGAGCCCAAGGCTGGTGGCCTCTCGCGGATCGGCTGTGAGGGCTTCGTCGGTCAAAGCCTGGACCTGAGGTGTGAATCGCTTGTCGCTGGCGAAGTACAAGGCCTGCGCCCATTGCCCCAGCAGTTCCGGCTGACGCCCGGCCAGGGCCACGGCCCGCTCAAGCATTTTTGCGGCATCGCCCGGACGTTCCTGGGCCATGTAGCTGCGGGCCAGAAAGTAAAAGCCTTCGGCCGAATCCGGCTGAGCCTCGACCGTGCGTTCAAGACGCCGGGTCATGTCCGCCAGGGAAGTCGGCGGCTGGGAGAACTCGCGGGCCAGTTCGACCTTGTCGCTGGCCCCGTAATGCAGGTACAGGCCCAAGCCCAGAGCCGGCACCAATACCGCCGCCAGCAAAGGCAGGGACTTGCCCAGACGCGAGGTGCGCACAGGCCCGGTGTCTTCGGTATCGGCCAGCAGTTCCCGCGCCGCTTCCGCACGACCGCTCTGCATCTGCGCGGCAGACAACACGCCCTCCTCCTGCTGACCTTGCAACTCGGCCACGCGCTCCTGATACAGGGCGACGTTAAGGGCTGTGCGGTCCTCTTCGGGTTGCACATGACGACCGCGCAGGACCGGGATCAACAAGAAACTCAGGGCCATCAGCAACAACAGACCGGCTGCCATCCAGAAATCGATCATTCTCGGTTTTTATCCAACAGGTGGGCGAGGCGCTGACGCTCCTCGTCGGAAAGAACATCGGCTTCTTCGCGTTGCTCACTGCGACGACGCCCCACAATCACGCCAATCACGACCAGCCCGAGAAGCAGCAACGCAGCCGGGCCGAACCAGAGCAGCCAGGTGCGCGAACTCAGTTGCGGGTTGTAGCGCACGAATTCGCCGTAACGATTGACCATGAACTCGACGATCTGCTGATTGCTCTGGCCTTCACCGAGCATGCGGTAGATTTCCTTGCGCAGGTCAGCGGCAATCGGTGCGTTGGAGTCGGCGAGGTCCTGGTTCTGGCATTTGGGGCAACGCAGCTCCTTGGTCAGCTCGCTGTAACGGGCACGCTCGGCTTCGTCGCGAAACTGATAGGCATCGATGGCCGCCTGGGCGAAACCGGCCAGACCAAGGCTCAGGAGAGCAGCAGTCAACCAGCGCTTCATGGCCTGCCCTCATCGACCAGCGCCTGATACAGGCCGGCCAGTTTTTCCCGCCAGACTGTCTCGTCGATCACGCCGACGTACTTGTGGCGGATGATGCCATTGCTGTCGATCAGGAAGGTTTCAGGTGCGCCATAGACACCCAGGTTCACGCCCAGCGAGCCTGCTTCGTCGCGGATATTGAGCTGGTAGGGATCGTGGAAATCCTTGAGCCACTTGATCGCGTCGGCGTTCACATCCTTGTAGTTGATGCCATAGATCACAACGCCTTGCTGCATCAGCTTGTTGAGCACCGGATGCTCGACACGACAGGCGACACACCAGGTTCCCCACACATTCACCAGTGCCGGTTTGCCCAGCAGATCGGCGCGGGTCAATACCTTGTCGCTCTCGACCTGCGGCAGGGAGAACTCGGGGAATGGCTTGTCGATCAGCGCCGAAGGCAGCTCGGCGGGGTCCAGGTAAAGACCGCGATAGAGAAACACTGCGACAACCAGAAAGATTGCCAGTGGCAGCACCATGATCCAACGCTTCATACCGCCGCTCCCTCCATGCCCAGCGCTTCACTCACTTTATTCTTGACCTTGACCCGGTAACGCCTGTCCATCGCTGCAAGCACTCCACCCAGGCCGGTCAGCAGACCGCCGAACCAGATCCAGCGCACGAACGGTTTGACGTGGACCCGAACCGCCCAGGCGCCGTTGCCCAAGGGCTCGCCAAGGGCGACATACAGGTCGCGTGTCACACCCGCGTCGATACCGGCCTCGGTCATCATCGATTGCTGCACGGTGTAGAGGCGTTTTTCCGGATGCAGCACCGAAATCACTTTGCCGTCCTGCAAGACCCGGACAGTGCCGCGATCGGAGGTGAAGTTCGGCCCTTCGTAGTGCCTGGCTCCCTCGAACACGAACTGATAGCCGCCCAGTTCGGTGGACTCGCCGGGGGCCAGACGCAGGTCGCGCTCGGCGCTGTTCTGGCTCGACAGCACGACACCCAGGGCGCAGACCGCAATCCCGATGTGCGCCAATTGCATGCCCCAATAGCTGCGGCTCAGGCCGCGAGCGCCCTTGAGCAAACCTTTGTGGCGCGTCTTGTCCAGAAGGTCCCGAACACCCGCCAGCAGTACCCAGGCCGCCAGCATGAAGGTGGCCATCACCGCCCAGTGGAAATCCCCCAGCACGAAACCGGCAACAACCGCCAAGACCGCACTGCCGATCAGCACCGGTGCCAGCATGCTCACCAGCCATTTGAGTGGCGTGTCTTTCCAGCGCACCAGCACGCCGACCGCCATCACCACCATCAACAGCCCCATGAGCGGCACGAACAGCGCATTGAAGTACGGCGGGCCGACGGACATCTTGGCGCCGCTCACGGCATCGAGCACCAGTGGATAGAGCGTGCCGAGCAGAATCATGGAGGCCGCGACGATCAGCACCAGGTTATTGCCCAGCAGCAGCGTCTCGCGGGACCACAGGCCAAAGCCCACCTGGCTTTTCACCACCGGGGCACGGACAGCGAACAGCGTCAGCGAGCCACCGACCACCATCAGCAGAAAGATCAGAATGAACACGCCACGCTCGGGATCGGAGGCGAAAGCATGCACGGAGGTCAGCACGCCGGAGCGCACCAGGAAGGTCCCCAGCAGGCTCAGGGAAAACGCTGCAATGGCCAGCAATACTGTCCAGCTTTTGAAGACACCGCGCTTTTCCGTGACCGCCAGCGAGTGAATCAGCGCCGTGCCCACCAGCCAGGGCATAAAGGAGGCATTCTCTACCGGATCCCAGAACCACCAGCCGCCCCAGCCCAGTTCGTAATAGGCCCACCAGGAACCCAGGGTGATGCCGATCCCCAGAAACGCCCAGGCGACGATGGTCCAGGGACGCGACCAGCGCGCCCAGGCCGCATCCAGGCGCCCGCCCAGCAAGGCTGCAATAGCAAAGGCGAAGGCCACCGAGAAACCGACATAGCCCATATACAGCATCGGCGGATGCACGATCAGACCGATGTCCTGCAACAACGGGTTGAGATCCCGGCCATTGGCCGGCACCTGCGGCAGGATGCGCGAGAACGGGTTGGAGGTCAGGATCAGGAACGACAGAAAGCCGACGCTGATCATGCCCATCACTGCCAGCACCCGCGCCAGCATGATCTGCGGCAATTGTCGGGAGAAGACCGATACGGCGAAGGTCCAGCCGCTGAGAATCAAGGCCCAGAGCAGCAAGGAGCCTTCATGGGCACCCCAGACGGCACTGAACTTGTAATACCAGGGCAAGGCGCTGTTGGAGTTCTGCGCGACGTAGGCCACCGAAAAATCGTCGACCATGAAGGCATAGGTCAGGCAGCCGAACGCAAAGACCAGAAAGCTGAATTGCCCCCAGGCCGCGGGACGCGCCAGCCCCATCCAGAGGCGGTCGCCTCGCCAGGCCCCCAGTAGCGGCACGATGGCCTGCACGATAGACAGGCACAGCGCCAGAATCATGGCCAGATGGCCGAGTTCAGGAATCATGGCTCAACCCTGCTTCGATGGTGTGGGGGATGGAGCCGGAGCGGACTGACCGCTTTCCTGCAACGCCTTGGTCACTTCGGGCGGCATGTACTTCTCGTCATGCTTGGCCAGCACTTCATCAGCCACGACCACGCCCTCGGCGTTGAGTTTGCCCAGCGCGACAATGCCCTGCCCTTCACGGAACAGATCCGGCAGGATACCGCGGTAGGTGATGGTCACCGACTTGCTGAAATCGGTGACCACAAAGCGCACATCCAGCGAATCGGCCGAACGTTGCAGCGAGCCCTTCTCCACCATTCCGCCTGCCCGGATGCGCGTGTCCAGCGGCGCTTCGCCGTTGGCGATCTGGGTCGGGGTGTAAAACAGGTTGATGTTTTCCTTCAGGGCACTGAGCGCCAGGGCCAGGGTAATCCCGACTCCGGCCAGTATCGCGAGGATGATCAACAGACGCTTTTTGCGCAGCGGGTTCACTTCTTGCTCTCCCAGCGCAGACGACGCGCCTCTTGTTGCAGGTAGCGCCGACGCGCCAGTAATGGCAGCGCCACGTTGAGAATCAGCACGAACAGGCAGATCCCGTAAGCCGACCAGACGAACAGGCCATGACGGCCCATGGCCAGAAAATCAGCGAATGACTCGAAACTCACTGTGCGCCTCCGCTGTTTGAAGAGGTCGGACTCTGACCCAGGCTGTTGAGGATTTCGGCTTTCACCCAACTGGTCCGCGACTCGCGCTTGAGCACTTCAAGGCGCATGCGCACCAGCAGGACCGCACCGAAGAAGCAGTAGAAGCCCAATGTCGTGAACAGCAGCGGCAGCCACATTTCAGCGGGCATTGCCGGTTTTTCCGTCAGGGTGAAAGTCGCGCCCTGATGCAGGGTATTCCACCACTCCACCGAGTACTTGATGATCGGAATGTTCACGACCCCGACGATGGCGAGCACCGCACAGGCTTTGGCGGCACTGTCGCGGTTGGTGATGGCGTTGCCCAGAGCGATCAGCCCGAAGTACAGGAACAGCAGAATCAGCATGGACGTCAGGCGTGCATCCCACACCCACCATGAACCCCAGGTCGGCTTGCCCCAGATGGCTCCGGTGACCAGCGCCACGGCCGTCATCCAGGCGCCGATGGGCGCCGCGCTCTGCAATGCGACATCGGCCAGCTTCATCTTCCAGACCAGACCGACCACGCCACAGACTGCCAGCATCACGTAACAGGACTGGGCCAGCATGGCAGAGGGAACGTGGATGTAGATGATGCGAAAGCTGTTGCCCTGCTGGTAGTCAGGCGGCGCAAAGGCCAGGCCCCAGACCGTGCCGGTGCCGATCAGCAGCACGGCGGCAATGCTGAGCCAGGGCAACATGCGCCCACTGATGCCATAAAACCACTTCGGCGAACCGAGCTTGTGGAACCAGGCCCAACTGATGCTGTTTTTCATCACGCTGCTTTTCATCACGGTGTATCCCGGGTTTTTACTGATGGCCGGCATTTGCCAGCCTCAGAACCTCAATTATTCGCCGACGCTGATCTTCAGGCCGGCGGCTATTGCAAAGGGTGTCAGGGTTACAGCCAAAGCGGTCAGGCTACCAAGCCAGAGTAGATAACCGGTTGCCGGCATGCCTTGCAGTGCGGCTTGCAATGCGCCACTGCCCAGGATCAGTACCGGGATATACAGCGGCAGGATCAACAAGGCGAGCAACAGGCCACCCCGCTTCAAACCGACTGTCAGTGCGGCTCCGACTGCCCCCAGCAAACTCAGCACTGGCGTTCCCAGTAGCAGGGAAAACAGCAGAACCGGCAAGCATTGGGTGGGCAGGCCGAGCATGAGCGCCAGCAACGGCGCCAACAATACCAGTGCCAGCCCGGAAAAAACCCAGTGTGCCAGCACTTTGGCCAGAACAAGAAGCGCCAGAGGGTGTGGCGAAAGGACCCATTGCTCCAGTGATCCGTCCTCGAAATCACTGCGGAACAGGCCGTCCAGCGAGAGCAGGACCGATAAAAGCGCCGCGACCCAGAGCAGCCCTGGCGACAAGGTTTGCAACAATTGAGTCTGCGGGCCGACCGCCAGTGGGAACAATGCAATCACGATAGCGAAAAAAACCAGTGGGTTGAGCAGCTCCGCCGGGCGACGCACAAGCAGACGCGCCTCACGGGCGAGCAGAAGGGTAAAGACATTGCTCATACCGACCACTGTCCCAGATCAATATCCCGATAACCCGCCGGAATGCGGGTCAGTGTGTGATGGGTGGTCATGACGATCATTCCGCCTTGTTCACAGTGTTGGGCCAGATGGTTTTCCAGTTGCGCGACACCCTGTTTGTCCAGGGCGGTGAAAGGCTCGTCGAGAATCCAGATCGGCGGCGCCGCCAGATACAGACGCGCCAGTGCAACTCGACGCTGCTGACCGGCGGAGAGGGTATGGCACGGCACGTCCTCGAAACCCTGCAAACCCACGGCACCGAGCGCCTGCCAGATATCAGGCGCCTGCACCGGCTGATGCAGGGCACAGAGCCAGCTGAGGTTTTCTGCCGGAGTCAGCAAATCCTTGATCCCGGCGGCATGGCCGATCCACAGCAGGTTGCGGGCAAGCTCCGCACGCTGGCCTTCGAGGGGCTGGCCATTGAGGCGGACTTCTCCGGTTGTAGGCTGCATCAAGCCGGACAACAACCTGAGGAGGCTGGTCTTGCCACTCCCATTGGGGCCGCTGATCTGCACCATGTCGCCCGTTTCGAGGCGCAATTCAAGGTTCTCGAACAGCATGCGCCAGTCACGTTCGCAGGACAGGCTTGTCGCTTCCAGAAGAGGTGTCGCCAGGGTCATCGAGGCCTTCCAGCATGGCATTGGCACGTCGAGGGACAACGTACAGGGCACGGACAGAGAAAGAGAGGGTTCAAGTCGGCATTGAAACGGCCGTTACATTGGTGCAACTTTATTTCCGGGCCATGCGTGGCCGGCATTATACATGTGTGTCCTGATACCAAGAGGGCAACTTCCAAGGTCGAGATTCAATGACGGGCGATATCACCAGCGTTCCTGCCGCTACACCTGCTACAGCTCTGTTGAAGGCGGGAATTACCCAGGCGCAGGTCCTGACGTTGCTCAATGCGGCAGAAAACCTCGTGCCCGAAGGTGAAACCGCCGAAGCCGAGGTGCTGACCCTCAAACAGGTCAACCAGCAATTCCAGTTACTGCTCAGGCTGATGCTCAGCAATGGCAGTCAGACCAACCTGCCGGTCAACAGCAACCTGCCCTTCACACCGGGCACCACCCTGCAAGTAGCCCAAGCTTCGCCCAATGAACTGACGCTGACCTTGCAGCAGATCAACAATGCGTTGAAAAACTCGCAAACCAGCATAGATCTTAAACAGTTACCTGTGGGGACTCTGCTGCAAGGCAAGGTCATGACCAGCCAGGTCGTCAGCCAGTTGGCGGGGCAAGCCTTGGCAGGCGCAGGCAACCCGCAGGTCTATCGCTCGATCGTGATGCTGCTCAATACCGCTCAGGCGGGTGCCAGCCTGACCATCGAGAGCCCGCAGCCATTGACCGTCGGCAGCCTGCTCAGCGCCCAGGTGCAGGGCAACCAGTCCTTGAACTTCGTCCCCCTGCCCGGCCGTCTCGATCAACTGGCGGTCGCGCAGCAACTGGCCACTCAACAGAATCGTCAGGGCTCGCTGGAAAACCTGATTGCGGCTCTGCAAAACCTGCCGCGCGGCAATACAGCGATTCCCGCGCCATTGCAGGCCAGTATCAACCAGTTGCTGGCCGGCATTCCCGATATCGAGCAGATGAGAACATCGGGGAATGTAGCCCAGGCACTCAATGCCAGCGGCATGTTCATGGAGGCCAAGTTGCTGGCGGGCCTGAACCCGATGCAGGCACCGGACATGAAGGCCAACCTGATGCGCCTGATCGCCCAGATATTGCCCGAACTGCCGGGTAACGCCTCTTACAATGCGGCGGCTGCCTCCAACATGCTGACGCGAGTCATCCCCAGCACGATCCGCAACGCCCTGGGCACGCTGGGCCTGGTAGCACCGCGCCCGCAACCGACCAGCTTCCCCCTGCCCTCGCGCGATGTAAGCGGTGGTGACAAGGAAGAGGATCTGGAAATACTCCTCAAACTTGCAGCGGCGGCAGTGTCGCGCCTGCAAAGCCATCAACTGGGCGGCCTGGAGCAGACCCGTACCAATGCCGACGGCACGCAGGTCACCACCTGGCAGATGGAAGTGCCGATGCGCAACGCCCATGACATCGTGCCTTTGCAGGTCAAGATGCAGCGTGAGGACGCACCGGAACAGGAAACCGCCGAGGACCAGGACAGCAACGAAGTCAAAGGGCCTCGGGAAAAGCTCTGGCGCATAGAGCTGGCGTTCGATCTGGAGCCGTTGGGGCCTTTGCAGGTCAGTGCGCAGTTGATCAGTGGCACGCTGTCCAGCCATCTCTGGGCCGAACGCCCCAACAGTGCAGCCTTGATCGGCCAGGAACTGGGTTATCTGCGTGAACGGCTGATCGCCTGTGGTCTGGCAGTAGGCGAACTGGCTTGCAGCCACGGAGCCCCACCCCAAGGCCCGCGCACCACTCTTGAACAACGCTGGATCGACGAGAACGCCTGATGAGCCTACCTGACCACATGCCTCGTCAGGCCATCGCCCTGACCTACGACGGCCAAAAGGCCCCGACACTGAGCGCCAAAGGCGACGATCAACTGGCGGAAGCGATTCTGGCGATTGCCCGGGAGCATGAAGTCCCGATCTACGAAAATGCCGAGCTGGTCAAATTGCTGGCGCGCCTGGAACTGGGCGACAGCATCCCCGAGCCGCTGTACCTGACCATCGCCGAAATCATCGCGTTTGCCTGGCACCTCAAAGGCAAGTTCCCGGCAGGCCAGGACCCGAATGCACCGCCGATCGAGCGGGATATCACGCCTCGGTAAACACGCCCCCCGTGAGCGAATTCATTCGCGAAGGAACCATGAAGACGCTTGCGCCGGATGTACCGGCCTCATCGCGGATAAATCCACTCCCACAACGCTAGCCTGTGGGAGTGGATTTATCCGCGACGGGGATTGAAAGCTGTTACTGATCCGCAGTATTGCGATGCAGCTTGCTCATCAATTGCGCTTCGGCCTGGGTCAGGCCGCAGGATTGAGTCAGCTCATCGACACTTGCTCCCATGCCGACCAGGCGTGCGGCCTGGGCGAAGGACAGCGTGGAGGGATCGCGCTGTTCAAGGGCCGTGAGCTTGTCAGGCAGCGGTGCAACCATCGCACGCAACTCATGCAGGTCTTCCCCCATGCGCACCGTGCCGTTCTGGAAGGTGTCCACACGCTTGGCCAACTCCCGGATCCGCTGGTCCCGCAAGGCACTGGCCTCATCACGCTCAGCGTCAAGAACCCGCTGACGTTTGGTATGAGCCAGGAACATTCCCAGGGTCACGACCCAGAGAATGCCCAGGAAGACAACTGCCGCCTCAAGAATCAATCAGATGTTCTCCAGCTCGGACCACTCTTCTTCGGACATCATCTTGTCCAGCTCGACCAGAATCAGCAGCTCGCCGTTCTTGTTGCAGACGCCCTGAATGAACTTGGCGGTTTCGTCGTTGCCCACGTTCGGCGCGGTTTCGACTTCGGACTGACGCAGGTAAACCACTTCCGCCACGCTGTCGACCAGAATACCGACGACCTGCTTGTCAGCTTCGATGATCACGATACGGGTGTTGTCGCTGACTTCCACCGGAGCCAGGCCGAAGCGCTGACGGGTGTCGATCACGGTCACGACGTTACCGCGCAGGTTGATGATGCCCAGCACATAGCTTGGCGCACCCGGCACAGGAGCGATTTCGGTGTAACGCAGCACTTCCTGAACCTGCATCACGTTGATGCCGTACGACTCATTGTCCAGGCGGAAAGTCACCCACTGCAGGATAGGATCTTCGGAACCTTGTGCAGACGTCTTATTCATACCGCTAACCCCTCACGTGTGTACTCTGCGGGCAACGCCTCTGGCGCCAACCCATGATTATCTCGATTTGTTCAACTGCTTGACCGCGCCACTGGCTATCAACTCGGCCAACTCTGCAACATCCACCAACGCGCACATATGCTCGATCACTGTTCCCGCCAGCCATGGACGCTGGCCACGATGGCCTCGCCATTTGATCTCGGCAGGATCGAGGCGCAATGAACGGCTGACCTGATGCACTGCCAGCCCCCACTCGTAGCCTTGAACCGAGATCACGTACTGCAATCCCTGGCGAAAATCGTCGCGGTAGCGATCAGGCATGATCCAGCGCGCTGTATCCAATACTTTCAGGTTGCCTGCCTGGCTGGGCAGGATCCCGAGAAACCAGTCCGGCTGCCCGAACAGGGGTGTCAATTCCTGGCCTGCCAGAGGGTAGATCGACCCCAGGCATATCAGCGGTACGGCCAGCGTCAGACCCGCGACATCAAACAACAGACACTCGAAAGGCTCGTCGGCCCAGGCCGGACGCCCTTCCCGGTTCGGCGGTGGAGTCGGCGTGCGTTGTTCACCCATGGTGCTCAACTGGACGACAGGCTCGACCACTTCCACTTTCGGCACTGCAACGTCGGCAACGACCACCGGCGCCGGCACCTCTACAGGGACCTCGACAGGCGTCACCACCGGCACAACAACCGGCGCTGCTACTGCAACGGGTACCGCCACCGGAGCGGGTGCCGCAACGGCCACTGCAACGGGTTTGACCTGCTGCCTGCGCGCATCGAGGGCCTGCTCTTCGAGCACCGCAGCCTGGAACTCATCAATGGTATCCGACGGTTCTTCCAGTTCTTCGGTGGCCTCCTGAAGCAAGGAGTCGAGATACGACTGCAATGCCAGCTTTGGCCGTGTAGCAACTTCTAAAGGGCGGTTCATACCGGGGCCCAACAAAAAATGGTGCGAGTGCCACCTGATAAGCTTATCGGCCGCATGGAGGCCTGACTTGAGCGGGCTGCACAGAAAGAGTAAGGACGCACGTCAAGCCACCTGAGCCGTAAGCTGCTCAGAGAGCATGTGTTTAAGCAGTGCCCGGTAAGCCATGACCCCGCGGCTCTTGCCGTCGTTCTGGGACGGCGTGATGCCGGCACGGCTGGCATCGCGCAGACGAGTATCAACAGGCACGTAGGCTTTCCAGACATGATCGGGAAAACTGTCGCGCAACAGCTTGAGCGTGCCCATGGAAGCCTGGGTCCGACGGTCGAACAGGGTCGGCACGATGGTGTATGGCAACGGTGTCTTGCGAGAACGATTGATCATCGCCAGGGTATTGACCATGCGCTCCAGGCCTTTGACGGCCAGGAACTCGGTCTGTACCGGAATCGCCAGCTGCTGACTCGCAGCCAGGGCGTTGACCATCAGGACGCCCAGCAAGGGCGGACTGTCGATCAGGGCATAGTCAAAATCCTGCCACAACTGCGCAAGGCTCTTGGCGATGACCAGGCCCAGACCGCTCTGCCCCGGAGACTGGCGCTCAAGGGTAGCCAGGGCCGTGCTCGAAGGCAGCAGGGAAATACGTTCATCGCTGGTCGGCAGCAACAGCTGGCCGGGCAACCCGTCAGGGACCGCGCCTTTGTGCAGGAACAGATCGAAGACACTGTGTTCAAGCTCGTCGGGGTTATGCCCGAAGTAGCTGGTCATGGAGCCGTGGGGGTCAAGATCGACCACGACCACGCGCTTGCCCGCGTCAGCCAGTAATCCGGCCAGGGCAATGGTCGTAGTGGTCTTGCCGACTCCACCTTTCTGATTGGCTACTGCCCAGACTCTCATTGATGTTTTTCCTTCCGCACAACGACGACCATATCGATAACGACTGCTAGAGGGCGGGTGACGGAGAATTGACGGAGTTCGCTCGTACCGGCGGCTTTGCTGGCACAGGTGCAGTTTGTGTGCCAGCACGCCTCAAAGCTGCATCAGGTTGTGCATTGGCCGTGCCGGTGCTGGTCAAACTACGCCGAACATCGAGGTTACGCGAGATGACCAGCACCACGCGACGGTTCTTTGCACGCCCCGCCGTCGTGGTATTGGTTGCAATCGGCTGGAACTCGCCATAGCCCACCGAAGCCAGTCTGGCAGGGTTGACACCGTCCATGGCCAGCATACGCACGATGCTCGCGGACCGGGCCGACGACAGTTCCCAGTTGGTGGGGTATTGAGCGGTACTGATCGGCTGGTCGTCGGTGAAACCTTCCACATGGATCGGGTTGTCGAAGCGTTTGACGATCCCGGCCACCTTTTCGATGATGGTGAACGCCTTGTCGCTGGGCATCGCATCGCCACTGCCGAACAACAGGCTGGAGTTGAGTTCGATCTCGATCCACAGTTCGTTGCCGCGCACGGTCATCTGGTCGGACTTGATCAGGTCACCAAAGGCATCGCGCACATTGTCGGCGATGGTCTGCAGCGGATCGTCAGACTTCTGGCCGATACCGGCATCGGTCTGCTCGCTTTCCTTGATCAACGGCTGGGCAGGCGTGACGCTCACCGGGCGCTGCTCGCCGATGGGAATGGGCTTCATGGTGCGCTCGGCGTCATTGAATACGCCGACCAGCGCCTGGGACAGAATCTTGTACTTGCCTTCGTTGATAGACGAAATCGAGTACATCACCACGAAAAAGGCAAACAGCAGCGTAATGAAGTCGGCATAGGAAACCAGCCAACGTTCATGATTCTCGTGCTCTTCGGGTGGACGACGGCGAGCCATGCGGCATTACTCCATGAAGCCTTGCAGCTTGAGTTCGATGGAGCGCGGGTTTTCACCCTCGGCAATGGAAAGCAGACCTTCGAGCAGCATTTCCCGATAACGGGCCTGACGATGAGCAATGGCCTTGAGCTTGTTGGCCACCGGCAAGAGAATCAGGTTGGCCATGGCAACACCGTAAATGGTCGCCACGAAAGCCACCGCGATCCCGCTGCCCAGCTGGCTTGGATCGGCCAGGTTGCCCATCACATGGATCAGGCCCATGACCGCACCGATGATACCCACGGTCGGCGCATAGCCGCCCATGCTTTCAAATACCTTGGCCGCCTGGATGTCGCGGGTTTCCTGAGTGATGAGATCCACTTCCAGAATACTGCGAATCGCCTCGGGCTCGGCACCGTCCACCAGCAACTGCAGACCCTTGCGGGAATAATTGTCGGGTTCGGTATCGGCAACCGTTTCCAGTCCCAGCAGACCTTCCTTGCGAGCGGTCAGGCTCCAGCCAATCACCCGATCGACACCGCCCGCCAGATCGATACGTGGCGGGAACAGAATCCAGCCAACGATTTGCATCGCACGCTTGAAAGCGCCCATCGACGACTGCAACAGCGAAGCGCCCAGCGTACCGCCCACCACGATCAAGGCGGCCGGGCCGTTGAGCAGAGCACTCAGGTGCCCGCCTTCCAGGAAGTTGCCACCAATAATGGCAACGAACGCCAGGATAAGACCGATAAGGCTCAGTACATCCATCAGATACAGGCCTCGACCAGATGCCGACCGATATCGTCAAGGCTGTAGATCGCATCCGCCAGATCGGCTTTGACAATGGCCATCGGCATGCCGTAGATCACACAGCTCGCCTCGTCCTGCGCCCAGACGCTGCTGCCACCCTGCTTGAGCAGGCGCGCACCTTCACGGCCGTCGGCGCCCATGCCGGTCAACACCACAGCCAGCACCTTGTCGCCATAGGACTTGGAAGCCGAACCGAAGGTGATGTCCACACAGGGTTTGTAATTGAGGCGCTCGTCACCCGGCAGGATTTTCACCGCGCCACGACCATCCACCATCATCTGCTTGCCGCCCGGTGCCAGCAACGCCAGACCCGGACGCAGGATGTCGCCATCCTCCGCTTCCTTGACGCTGATCTTGCACAGCTTGTCCAGACGCTCGGCAAATGCCTTGGTGAACGCTGCGGGCATGTGCTGGATCAGGACCAGAGGTGCCGGAAAATTGGCAGGCAACTGGGTCAGGACCCGCTGCAATGCCACCGGACCACCCGTAGACGTGCCGATGGCCACCAGCTTGTAGGCCTTGCGCTTGGGCGCGCCCGAGTGAGCATGGGGAGCCGGTGCGTGATGAGCCGGCGCATGGGCTGCTGGCGCGGGCGCCGTGCGCGGCGGCACGGTGCGGGCTGGCGGCACGGTCGTACGGGCTGGTGCAGAGGCCGGAGCCGGTGCTGGCGCAGCCGATGCCGATGCCGATGCAGTGGCCGGCGAACTCACGCCACTGAAACGACGATTGCTGCGCGCGATGCTGTTGATCTTCTCGCACAGCAGTTGCTTGACCTTCGTCGGGTTACGCGAAATGTCTTCAAAATTCTTGGGCAGGAAGTCCACTGCACCGGCGTCCAGGGCATCCAGCGTAACGCGGGCACCTTCATGGGTCAGTGAAGAGAACATCAGGACCGGAGTCGGGATGCGCTGCATGATGTGTCGAACCGACGTAATGCCATCCATCATCGGCATTTCGTAGTCCATGGTGATCACATCGGGCTTGAGCGCCAGAGCCTGTTCGATGGCTTCCTTGCCATTTGTCGCCGTACCGACGACCTGGATGTTGGGGTCCGAAGAAAGAATTTCCGATACGCGGCGGCGGAAGAAACCGGAATCATCCACCACCAGGACCTTGACTGCCATAAACACTCCAATAGGCGCAGCAGGCAGCTTGCGCTGCCCGCGACCCCAGAATCAAATACGCCGTGCGGCGTAACGCTTGAGCATGCTCGGTACATCCAGAATCAAGGCGATGCGACCGTCACCGGTAATGGTGGCGCCCGACATACCCGGCGTGCCTTGCAACATCTTGCCCAGCGGTTTGATAACCACTTCTTCCTGACCGACCAGCTGATCGACCACGAAGCCGATACGCTGGGTACCCACCGAAAGGATCACCACATGGCCTTCATGCTGTTCTTCATGGGCGGCAGAACTGATCAGCCAGCGCTTGAGATAGAACAGTGGCAGGGCCTTGTCACGAACGATCACGACTTCCTGGCCATCGACGACGTTGGTGGTCGACAGGTCCAGATGGAAGATTTCGTTCACGTTGACCAACGGGAAGGCAAAAGCCTGGTTGCCCAACATGACCATCAGGGTCGGCATGATTGCCAGAGTCAGAGGCACCTTGATGACAATCTTGGAGCCCTGGCCCTTGGTGGAGTAGATGTTGATCGTACCGTTGAGCTGGGCAATCTTGGTTTTCACCACGTCCATGCCCACGCCGCGTCCGGAGATGTCGGAAATCTCGGATTTGGTCGAGAAGCCCGGTGCGAAGATCAGGTTGT
Source organism: Pseudomonas sp. Irchel 3A18 (assembly GCF_900187465.1). Lineage (NCBI taxonomy): Bacteria > Pseudomonadati > Pseudomonadota > Gammaproteobacteria > Pseudomonadales > Pseudomonadaceae > Pseudomonas > Pseudomonas sp. Irchel 3A18. The sequence goes on along the minus strand of NZ_FYDI01000001.1, from coordinate 124,439 downwards.
AGCAATCGGTATCGCTCAGGCGGTCGGCAGCATCCTTGTCCATCACGCCACGCTTCACAGCGATAGCACGCAGAACGTTGGGATCCATGCCTTTGCCGTCATCGGAAATCGACAGCAGGATATGGTCACCCTCCTGCTCGGCGGAAAGAACCACTCGCCCGCCACGTGACTTGCCAGAAGCTTCACGTTCTTCAGGCATTTCGATACCGTGGTCTACCGCGTTGCGCACCAAGTGGACCAACGGGTCGGCAAGCGCCTCTACGAGGTTCTTGTCCAGGTCGGTTTCTTCACCGACCAGCTCCAGGTTGATTTCCTTCTTGAGCTGACGCGCCAGGTCGCGAACCAGTCGCGGGAAGCGGCCGAAGACTTTCTTGATCGGCTGCATCCGGGTCTTCATCACCGCGGTCTGCAGGTCGGCGGTGACCACATCCAGGTTCGATACGGCCTTGGACATGGCTTCATCGCCACTGTTGAGACCCAGGCGAACCAGACGGTTACGCACCAGCACCAGTTCGCCGACCATGTTCATGATCTCGTCCAGACGCGCAGTATCGACCCGTACGGTAGTTTCCGCTTCAGAGGCCACAGGCTTTTCACCCGCGCCGCCAGCAGCAGGTGCGCGAGCCGGGGCCGGGGCCGCAGCAGGCGCTGCCGGTTTGGCCGCAGGTGCCGCAGCGGCAGCCGGTTTGGCTACTGCTGCAGGTGGCGGTGGAGGCGCAGCTGCTGCCACATTGGCGGCAACGGCTTGAGGCTCGAACTTGCCTTTGCCATGCAGCTCATCCAGCAGGCTCTCGAACTCGTGATCGGTGATTTCATCACTGGCCGCCTTGGCAGCAGGCGCGGCAGCCTTGGCAGGTGCCGGGGCAGCCGCTGCTGCAACCGGAGCTGCAACGACACTGGCATCGAACGAGCCCTTGCCATGCAACTGATCGAGCAAGGCTTCAAATTCGTCGTCAGTGATTTCATCGCTGGCAGGTGCAGCGCCACTGCTCGGAGCAGCCGCTACGGGAGCAGGCGCAGGAGCCGCGACGGCATCAGGCGCAAACTGGCCCTTGCCATGCAACTGGTCGAGCAGCGATTCGAATTCCTGATCGGTGATTTCATCGCTGGCCGCCGCAGGAGCCTGTGCCGCCGCAGCAGGCGCTGCATCGGCCTTGGCCGCGCTCATGGTATCGAGCAGATGCTCGAACTCGGCGTCAGTGATGTCGTCGCTTGCAGCGGGCTCTACAGGAGCCGCCTCGACAACAGGAGGTGGTGGCGGTGCAGCGGCCTCAGCCTGCTGAGCCGACTCGGGCTCGGCAAGACGCGACAGCGCAGCCAGCAGTTCTGGAGTCGCAGGCGTAAGGTCGGTCCGCTCGCGCACCTGACCGAACATGCTGTTGACTGTATCCAGAGCTTCAAGGACCACGTCCATCAATTCGGCGTCAACGCGGCGCTCCCCCTTGCGAAGGATGTCGAACACGTTTTCGGCGATGTGGCAGCACTCCACCAGCTCATGGAGCTGGAGGAAGCCGGCGCCCCCTTTTACAGTGTGAAAACCGCGAAAAATTGCATTGAGCAGATCCGCATCATCTGGTCGGCTTTCCAGCTCGACCAACTGTTCAGACAACTGCTCCAGAATTTCGCCGGCCTCTACCAGAAAATCCTGAAGGATCTCTTCATCGGCGCCGAAGCTCATTGGGGTGCTCCCTAAAATTAACCGTCAACAGACCTAGAAGCCAAGGCTCGATAGCAGATCGTCTACATCATCCTGTCCGGATACGACGTCTTCACGTTTATCGGCATGAATCTGCGGACCTTCACCCTGCGTGATATGTTTTTTAGGATCTTTTTCAGCAAGGATCGCTTTTTCGTCATGTTCGATACCCGCAAAGCGGTCGACATGACTGGCCATGAGGACCAGTTTGAGCAGATTGCTTTCGACTTCAGTGACCAGCTGCGTAACGCGCTTGATCACCTGACCGGTCAGATCCTGATAATCCTGGGCCAGCAGAATGTCATTGAGATGGCTGGCAACGGTATGCGCTTCTGTCTCTGTACGTGACAGAAAACCGTCAACACGCTTGGCCAGGTCGCGAAACTCTTCAGCGCCGATCTCGCGACGCATGAAACGACCCCAGTCAGCGCTCAGCGACTTGGCATCATCACTCAAGCCGTTCATCAGCGGCGTGCTCTGCTCGACCAGATCCATCGTGCGGTTGGCCGCATTCTCGGTCAGTCTCACAACATACGACAGACGATCGGCGGCATCAGTGATCTGGGACACTTCTTCGGCTTGCGGCATGTTCGGGTCAATATGAAAATTGACGATCGCACTATGCAGTTCGCGAGTCAGCTTGCCGACTTCCTGATACAGGCCACGGTCACGAGCCTGGTTGAGCTCATGGATCAATTGCACGGCATCACCGAAGCGGCCTTTTTCAAGGCTGGCAACCAGCTCCTGCGCGTGTTTCTTCAGGGTTGACTCGAAGTCACCCAGTGAATCGTTGTTGTCCATAGCGCCCTCGCGGCATGCATCAGCTGTTGACGCGTTCAAAGATCTTTTCGATCTTCTCTTGCAGCACTTGGGCTGTGAACGGCTTGACGACGTAACCGTTCACACCGGCCTGGGCAGCTTCGATAATCTGCTCACGCTTGGCTTCAGCAGTCACCATCAGCACGGGCAGGCTTTTGAGACGATCATCCAGGCGAACCTGACGCAACAGATCGATACCGGTCATGCCAGGCATGTTCCAGTCAGTCACCAGAAAGTCAAAGGAACCACTTTGAAGCATCGGCAAGGCAGTGATGCCGTCGTCCGCTTCGGATGTGTTGGTGAACCCCAGGTCACGCAACAGGTTTTTTATGATCCGCCGCATCGTTGAAAAGTCATCAACGATGAGGATTTTCATGTTCTTGTCCAATTCGACCTCCAAGCAGTCTTTAACGCATTCAGCACCTGAACACGCTGTTCACTCAATACTGGCACAGCACACCCCCGGCTGTACGAAACGACGACGGGCTTGGCAAAACAACAGAGCACCAACCTGAACCTGCAGGCCATAGGCTCTGTCTGAACAGGCTCCTGCCCTGTCTATCCTGATACCACGTAACGCTCTGCACAGCCGGCTTGCGACAACCTGTGACCTGGATAAGTCACAAATTGCCATCAACGCGCTCGCCACTCCCCCAAACGCCCCCGCAAACGAGCTGCGCACTGGCTGTGTAACTGACTGACCCGCGACTCGCTGACCCCAAGCACTTCACCGATTTCCTTGAGGTTCAGTTCTTCGTCGTAGTACAGCGCCAATACCAGCCGCTCACGCTCCGGCAAATTGGCAATTGCATCTGCCAGCGCTGCCTGGAAACGCTCATCTTCCAGGTCTCGCGACGGTTCGAGCGAGCCGCTTGCACCATCCTCATGCAGCCCTTCATGATCGCCGTCCTGCAAGAGGTCGTCGAAGCTGAAGAGGCGGCTGCCTAAGGTATCATTCAAAATCCCATAATAATCATCGAGACTTAACTGGAGTTCGGCAGCAACCTCGTGATCTTTAGCGTCACGACCGGTTTTTGCTTCAATTGCGCGAATTGCGTCACTGACCATGCGCGTATTACGGTGTACCGAGCGTGGAGCCCAGTCACCCTTGCGCACTTCATCGAGCATGGCGCCACGAATACGGATACCGGCATAGGTTTCAAAACTCGCACCCTTGGTGGAGTCATATTTGGTAGACACTTCCAGCAGACCGATCATGCCGGCCTGGATCAGGTCTTCCACCTGAACACTGGCAGGCAGACGCGCCAGCAAGTGGTAGGCAATACGCTTGACCAGCGGCGCGTAACGCTCGATGAGTTCGTATTGCGAATTTCTGGAAGCCTTGCTGTACATTTGAAAGCCGCTCGCTGTCATTGAACAGGCCCCGCACTGGTCTGGTGGACAAGTCGTTCGACGAAGAACTCCAGATGACCACGCGGGTTGGCCGGCAACGGCCAGGTGTCAACCTTCTGGGCAATGGCCTTGAAAGCCAGCGCACATTTGGAGCGTGGAAACGCCTCGTAGACAGCGCGCTGCTTCTGTACCGCCTTGCGAACACATTCGTCGTAAGGCACGGCACCGACGTACTGCAGGGCCACATCCAGGAAACGGTCAGTCACTTTCGTCAGTTTGGCGAACAGGTTGCGCCCTTCCTGAGGGCTCTGGGCCATGTTGGCCAGAACGCGAAAACGGTTCATGCCGTAGTCGCGGTTGAGCAATTTGATAAGTGCGTAGGCGTCAGTGATCGAGGTGGGTTCGTCGCAGACCACCAGCAGCACTTCCTGCGCAGCGCGCACGAAGCTGACTACCGATTCGCCGATACCGGCAGCCGTGTCGATCACCAGCACGTCGAGGTTGTCGCCAATCTCGCTGAAGGCCTGGATCAGACCGGCATGCTGGGCTGGCGACAGGTGAACCATGCTCTGGGTGCCGGAAGCCGCAGGCACGATGCGAACACCGCCCGGGCCCTGCAACAGGACATCGCGCAAGTCACAACGACCCTCGATGACATCCGCCAGCGTGCGTTTGGGTGTCAGCCCCAGCAGAACATCGACGTTGGCCAGGCCAAGGTCGGCATCCAGCAGCATGACGCGCCGACCGAGCTCGGCCAGAGCCAGTGAGAGATTCACTGACACGTTAGTCTTACCGACGCCACCTTTGCCACCGGTCACTGCGATAACCTGTACGGGATGCATGCTGCCCATGTTATTTCTTTACCTTGTCTTGCGTAGACCGAAACCACATTACGGGCTGCATGTTCGCGAACGAACAATGCCTGGCAGACCATTGATGCAGGGACATTCCAGTAATACCCATCACTTAACCCACTCTCTTGCCAGGGGTGTGATAGAGGTCGGCAAACATATCAGCCATCGCTTCCTCGCTCGGCTCATCCTGCATTTGCACACTCACTGCACGACTCACCAACTGGTGACGGCGCGGCAGATGCAGGTCATCAGGAATACGCGGCCCATCCGTCAAGTAAGCAACGGGTAACTCATGGCCGATTGCAAGGCTCAACACTTCGCCGAGGCTTGCGGTTTCATCAAGTTTGGTCAGGATGCAACCTGCCAGACCGCAACGTTTGTAACTGTGATAGGCCGCCGTCAGTACCTGCTTCTGGCTGGTCGTCGCCAGCACCAGGTAGTTGCGTGCACGGATGCCGCGACCTGCCAGACTTTCGAGCTGCATGCGCAGGGCCGGATCACTGGCCTGCAGGCCAGCGGTATCGATCAGCACCACACGCTTGCGTAGCAGCGGGTCCAGGGCCTGAGCCAGGGACTGGCCAGGATCGACATGGGTCACCGGCACATTGAGGATACGGCCCAGAGTCTTGAGCTGCTCCTGAGCGCCGATACGGAAACTGTCCATGCTGACCAGTGCAATGTTCTGCGGGCCGTACTTGAGCACATAACGGGCTGCCAGCTTGGCGAGGGTCGTGGTCTTGCCCATGCCGGCAGGGCCGACCATGGCGATCACGCCACCCTCTTCGAGAGGCTCGACATCAGGCACGGCAATCATGCGCGCCAGGTGCGCCAGCAGCATGCGCCAGGCCTGACGAGGCTCGTCGATTTCAGGGATCATCGCCAGCAGGTCGCGTGACAGCGGGCCGGACAAGCCGACGCGCTGCAGACGACGCCACAGGCTGGCCTGCTGCGGACGGCTGCCTTGCAGCTGGTTCCAGGCCAGGGAACCAAGCTGGACTTCCAGCAGCTCGCGCAGGCCATTCAACTCATGACGCATGGAGTCGTAGGCGCGCTGCCCGACTGCTGGCTCTGCGGCGGCAGGTATGTGTGCATGAGCAAACGGGCGTGGCGGCTCTTCGAGGGTCGGCTCGATATGTTTATCGAGGCCACTGAGCGGCATGCCGGAAAACAACTGGCGATTGATCGAAGGATCGCTGTCACCGCGATTGTCCAGTTCGGCCTGAGCGGAAACGATGCGCGACTGAGTCTTGCGCAGCTCGTCCTCAAGCTCCATGTTCGGCACGCGAGGCGCCAGTGCGGACAGCTTGTAATCCAGAGCGGCAGTCAGCTCGACGCCACCGGCGATGCGGCGGTTGCCAATGATGGCCGCTTCGGCGCCCAGCTCATCACGAACCAGTTTCATGGCTTGACGCATATCGGCGGCGAAAAAACGCTTAACTTGCATGACTCACTACCTCAGCCGTTAGGCCCGACAGTCGCTACGATGGTGACTTGCTTATTGTCAGGAATTTCCTGATACGCCAGAACATGCATGTTCGGTACAGCCAATCGTCCAAATCGTGACAGCATGGCCCGGATGGGGCCCGCTACCAACAGAATTATCGGCGCCCCTTGCATCTCCTGACGCTGGGCAGCCTCAATCAAAGAACGCTGGAGCTTCTCAGCCATGCTCGGCTCAAGAAGAACGCCTTCTTCCTGACCCTGACCAGCCTTCTGCAAACTATTGAGCAATATTTGTTCCAACCTTGGTTCCAGCGTGATGACAGGCAGCTCCGGCTCAATCCCCACAATGCTTTGCACGATTGCACGGCTCAGACCGACCCGTACGGCAGCCACCAAAGCGGCGGTATCTTGACTCTTGCCAGCGTTGTTAGCGATGGCTTCGGCAATGCTGCGGATATCGCGAACAGGCACGTGTTCAGCCAGCAGGGCTTGCAGCACATTGAGCAACGCCGACAGCGAAAGAACGCCTGGCACCAGCTCTTCAGCGAGTTTGGGTGAGCTTTTGGCCAGCAATTGCATCAATTGCTGCACTTCCTCATGCCCGATGAGCTCATGGGAGTGCTTGTAGAGGATCTGGTTCAAGTGAGTTGCCACTACAGTACTGGCATCCACCACCGTGTAACCCAATGACTGAGCCTGGCTGCGCTGGCTGATTTCGATCCACACCGCCTCAAGACCGAATGCCGGATCTCTGGCAGTAATGCCGTTGAGCGTGCCAAACACCTGCCCAGGGTTGATCGCCAGTTCGCGATCCGGGTAGATTTCGGCTTCGGCCAGAATCACGCCCATGAGCGTCAAGCGATAGGCGCTGGGCGCCAGATCCAGGTTGTCGCGGATATGTACGGTCGGCATCAGGAAGCCCAGCTCCTGGGACAGCTTCTTGCGCACACCCTTGATACGCGCCAGCAATTGCCCCCCCTGATTGCGATCCACCAGCGGAATCAGGCGATAGCCCACTTCCAGACCGATGATGTCGATCGGCGTCACGTCATCCCAGCCCAGCTCTTTGGAGTCCTGAACGCGGGTCGGCGATGGCAGCAGTTCCTGTTGACGCTGAACTTCGGCCAGTGCCTCGACCTTTGCCATGTTCTGCTTCTTCCACAGCCAGTAGGCTGCACCGCCCGCCACCAGCCCCAGGCTGATGAAGGAGAAGTGCGGCATGCCCGGGACCAGACCCATAACGATCATGATCGCAGCCGATACGGCCAGGGCCTTGTGCGAGGTGAACATCTGGCGGTTGATCATCTTGCCCATTTCTTCCGAACCGGAAGCACGGGTCACCATGATCGCTGCCGCAGTGGACAACAGCAGTGATGGCAATTGCGCCACCAAACCGTCACCGATGGTCAGGAGCGTGTACACACGACCCGCATCAGCGAAGGTCATGTTGTGCTGCAGAATACCGACCAGCATGCCGCCGATCAGGTTGATGAACAGAATCAGCAGGCCCGCAATCGCATCACCGCGCACAAATTTACTGGCACCGTCCATGGAACCGTAGAACTCGGCTTCCTGAGCCACTTCGGCACGACGGCGTTTTGCTTCTGGCTGATCGATCAGGCCGGCGTTGAGGTCGGCGTCGATCGCCATCTGCTTGCCCGGCATCGCATCGAGGGTGAATCGTGCGCTTACTTCGGAGATACGCCCGGCACCCTTGGTGATTACCACGAAGTTGATGATCATCAGGATCGCGAACACCACGATACCAACCACGTAGTTACCGCCGATTACCACTTCACCAAAGGCCTGGATCACCTTGCCCGCAGCCGCGTGACCATCCTGACCGTGAAGCATGACCACACGGGTGGACGCCACGTTCAGCGCCAGGCGCAACAGCGTGGCCACCAGCAGGATGGTGGGGAAAACCGAGAAGTCCAGCGGCCGCAAGGCATAGACGCAGACCAGCAGCACGACGATGGACAGTGCGATGTTGAAGGTGAAGAACACGTCCAGCAGGAAAGGCGGGATAGGCAACATCATCATTGCCATCATGATCAACAACAACAGCGGGACACCCAGCTGGCCACGACCAAAACCGGCAAGATTGCTACGTGCGCTACTGATAATCTGAGAGCGATCCACTGTTCTTTACCTGCGCACTAAATCAAAACTTTGACGCCCAAGGCGACCTGAATCGACTTATTGCAAAAAGCTGTCCAACTTTAGCAGCGAGTAGCCAGCACAAAGCCACAAGCTGATAGCAACTTGTGGCTTTGCTTGGTGGATACGGGGGTTTTCACGAATGAATTCGCCCCTATACAGCTCGTAAGCGAATTCATTAGCGATCAGGAATCGCGTTGCAAGTCTGGCGGGATGGGCAGCACACCCAATGGATCCGGGCGTTTGCCTCGGCCAGAGTGGTACTGGCGGATCTGATAGACGTAGGCCAGCACCTGGGCCACAGCCAGGTAAAGCCCGGCCGGGATCTCCTGCTCAAGCTCGGTGCTGTAGTAGATGGAACGGGCCAGGGCGGCCGATTCCAGGATCAGGATCTGGTTGTGGGCGCCAATCTCGCGAATCTTTAGGGCGACAAGATCAGCCCCCTTGGCCAGCAGCATCGGCGCCCCGCCCTTCTCGGGATCGTACTTGAGCGCCACGGCAAAGTGCGTCGGGTTGGTGATGATGACATCGGCCTCCGGAATGGCCGCCATCATCCGGCGATGGGACATCTCGCGCTGCAACTGACGAATCCGCTGCTTGACCTCGGGGCTGCCTTCGCTGTTCTTGTGCTCGTCACGCACTTCCTGCTTGGTCATCAGCAGCTTCTTGTGGGCTTCATACATCTGGAAAGGCACATCGAGCGCGGCAATGAAGAACAACCCGCACGCCATCCAGAAGCTGCTCCAGCCGACCACCTGCAAGCTGTGGATCATGGCCTGCTCCAGCGGCTCATGAGCAATGGAAACCAGGTCGTTGCGCTCCTTGCTCAAGACCACCAGCGCCACCGCCAGAATGATCAGGAACTTGGCGAGCGACTTGAGCAGTTCCACCAGCGCATGGGGAGAAAACATGCGTTTGAGCCCCGAGGCCGGGTTCATGCGGTTGAATTTGGGGGCCAGGGATTTGGTCGCGAACAGCCACCCACCCAGCATGATCGGCCCCACCAGCGCAGCCACCAGCATGGCAATCAGAAACGGCAACACCACAATCAGCGCATGCTCGCCAGAACTGAGCAGCAGCTTGCCCATGTAGGTGGTGTCCATCAGGGTTTCACGACTGATCGTGAAGTTATTGCGCATCAAATCAATCATCATGCGCGCAATCCCCCCGCCGAACATCAGCAGGCCGCCCGCCCCCATCAGCATCACAACGAGGGTCGTCAGTTCCTTGGAGCGGGCAATCTGCCCTTCGGCCCGGGAGTCCCGGACCTTTTTCTCCGTGGGTTCCTCTGTCTTGTCCTGGCCATTCTCGTTCTCAGCCATGTCAGCGGGCCCTCACCAGATCACGCAGGGACTGCAAGGCCTGAACGGCCATGGGTTGGTACTGATTGAGAATGTCGGCCATGCTCATCCACAGGATGACCATGCCAAGCACCAGGGTCAGGGGAAAACCGATGGAGAAGATATTGAGCTGCGGCGCCGCACGCGTCATGACGCCAAAAGCGATGTTGATGATCAGCAGCGCGGTAATGGCCGGCAGCACCAGCCTCATCCCTGAACTCATCACCCAACCAAGCCCCGTAGCCAGCTCCCAGAAATTACTGACTTGCAGGCCACTGCCTACCGGCATGGTGGTGAAGCTCTCGACCAGAATTTCCAGCACCACCAGATGGCCATTCATTGCCAGAAACAGCAGCGTGACCAGCATGGTGAAAAACTGACCGATAACCGCCGACGACACGCCGTTGGTGGGGTCGACCATCGAGGCAAAGCCCATACCCATCTGGGTGGCAATGATCTGACCCGCCACCACGAAGATATGGAAGAACAACTGCAGCGAAAGCCCCATGCCCGCACCGATGAGGATTTGCTCACCGATCAACAGCAGCGCACTGAGATCAAGGGCTTCGACAGGCGGCATGGCGGGCAGCACAGGAGCAACCACCACTGTGACCGCCACGGCAAAATACAGGCGCACGCGACGCGGCACCAGCGTCGTACCAATGATCGGCATGGTCATCAGGACAGCGACGATCCGGAACAATGGCAACATGAAGCTGGCGACCCAGGTACTGATCTGGGTATCGGTCAGCGCAAGCAAAGGCTGCATGAGCCGTTAGCCGATCAAGGTCGGAATACTGCCGTACAGCGACAGGATGTATTCCATGAATATTTTCAGCAGCCAGGGACCCACGACAATCAGGGTCAGGAGCATCACGATCAGACGCGGAAGAAAACTCAGGGTCTGTTCGTTGATCTGGGTAGCCGCCTGAAACATGGCGACCAGCAGGCCGCAGATCAGGCTCGGCACCACGAGAATCGCCACCAGCACGGTGGTCAGCCACAACGCTTCACGAAACAGGTCGACCGCTACTTCCGGCGTCATCGGGCAGACTCCTCGTCAAAACGACTCATACACCACCAAAACTTCCCGCCAGGGTTCCGACAATCAACGCCCAGCCATCCACCAGCACGAACAACATGATCTTGAACGGCAAGGAAATGATCAGCGGTGACAGCATCATCATACCCATGGCCATCAGCACACTGGCGACCACCAGGTCGATGATCAGGAACGGGATGAAGATCATGAAACCGATCTGGAATGCCGTCTTGAGTTCGGAGATCACGAAGGCCGGAACCAGAATGGTCAAGGGTGCAGCGTCAGGCGTCTGAATATCGGTACGTTTGGACAGGCGCATGAACAGGTCCAGGTCGCTGGTGCGGGTCTGGGCCAGCATGAAGTCCTTGATCGGCACCTGAGCCTTGGCCACCGCATCCTGTGCGCTGAGTTTTTCCGCCAGATAAGGCTGCAAGGCATCCTGATTCACCCGATCGAACACCGGCGCCATGATGAACATGGTCAGAAACAGCGCCATGCCGGTCAGAATCTGGTTCGATGGCGTCTGCTGCAAGCCAAGGGCCTGACGCAGGATCGAGAAAACGATGATGATTCGCGTAAAGCTGGTCATCAGCATGACGAACGCCGGAATGAAACTCAGCGCCGTCATGATCAGCAGGATCTGCAGGCTGACCGAATATTCCTGCTGACCCGCCGGGTTGTTGGACAGCGTGATCGCCGGTATCGACAACGGATCGGCAGCGAACGCGACAGGTGCTGCCACGACCAACAGCAGCAATATCAGGAAACGCAAGGCACCCATCACTTCTTGTCCTTATCCTTGCCCATCAACTCCAGAAGGCGCTGGGCGAACTCAGGGGTTGCCTGCTCGCGCACGGGAACCTGCACCGGCTCCTTGAGCACATGCAGCGGCGTGATGTGACCCGGCGTGACACCCAGCAGAATCTGCTCGTTACCCACCTGAACCAGCAACAGGCGATCACGTGTCCCGAGCGCCCGCGAACCCAGCAGCTCGATGACCTGGCCACCGTTCGGCCCGACACTCTGTACCCGGCGCATGACCCAGGCCAGCACGAAAATCAGGCCGACCACCACCAGCAGGCCGAGCAGCAACTGCAGCACTTGCCCGCCCATCCCGCCTGAAGCCGTGTTGGCCACCTGCGGAGCAGCTGCAGCAGCCTGCGCCACAGGTTCCGTTGCCCACGCCAGCGAAGGCAGCGTCAGCAGCACACCCAGCAAGCGCCTCACTTAGCGCAACTTCTTGATGCGTTCGCTCGGACTGATGACATCCGTCAGACGGATGCCGAACTTCTCGTTGACCACGACCACTTCGCCATGAGCGATCAGCGTGCCGTTGACCAACACGTCCAGCGGCTCGCCAGCCAGACGGTCCAGCTCGATCACCGAACCCTGGTTGAGCTGCAGCAGGTTACGGATGTTGATATCGGTGCTGCCCACTTCCATGGAGATCGACACCGGAATGTCCAGAATCACATCCAGGTTGGGACCGTCCAGCGTCACAGGTGCATTGTTCTTGGGAACACTGCCAAACTCTTCCATCGCCATGCGCGACGAAGAATTACCTTCATCGGCCGCCAGCAATGCGTCGATATCGGCCTGACCACCCTCACCAGCTTCACCCAGGGCCGCAGCCCACTCATCGGCCAACGCCTGATCTTCAGCAGACGTCATTTCGTTTTCATCAGCCATCGGTTGTCCTCTGCGGGCATTGATTCAGTTACGCAACAATTTTCGGCATCGACCTTAAAGATCAACGCCGCTCTATGGGTTCGATTACTTGCAGGGCGAGATTGCCCTTGTGCGAGCCGAGCTTGACCTTGAAAGAAGGTACGCCGTTGGCACGCATGACCAGCGTCTCGGGCAACTCCACCGGAATCACATCGCCAGGCTGCATGTGCAGGATGTCGCGCAGCGGCAACTGACGCTGGACAATGGTTGTGCTCAGCGGAACGTTGACGTCGAGAACGTCTTCCTTGAGTGCCTTGATCCAGCGCTCGTCCTGATCGTCGAGATCCGACTGGAAACCGGCGTCGAGCATTTCGCGGATCGGCTCGATCATCGAGTACGGCATGGTCACGTGCAGGTCACCACCACCGCCATCGAGTTCGATGTGGAACGTGGAAATCACCACCGCCTCGCTCGGACCTACGATGTTGGCCATGGCCGGGTTCACTTCCGAGTTGATGTACTCGAAGTTCACTTCCATGATCGCCTGCCAGGCTTCCTTGAGGTCGATGAACGCCTGATCCAGAACGATGCGCACGACGCGCAGCTCGGTCGGCGTGAATTCACGCCCTTCGATCTTGGCGTGACGACCGTCCCCGCCAAAGAAGTTGTCCACCAGCTTGAACACCAGCTTGGCATCAAGGATGAACAGGGCCGTACCGCGCAATGGCTTGATCTTGGCCAGGTTGAGGCTGGTCGGTACGTACAGCGAGTGTACGTATTCGCCAAACTTCATGACCTGGACACCACCCACCGCTACGTCCGCAGAGCGACGCAGCAGGTTGAACATGCTGATGCGGGTATAGCGGGCAAAACGTTCGTTGATCATTTCCAGGGTCGGCATCCGACCCCGCACGATCCGGTCCTGGCTGGTCAGGTCGTAACTCTTGATGCTGCCAGGCTCACTGTTACTTTCGGTCTGGACCATCCCATCGTCAACGCCGTGCAGCAGCGCATCGATCTCGTCCTGGGACAGCAGGTCTTGAACGGCCATGTCAGAGTCCTACTGCAATACGAAGTTAGTGAAGAGCAACTGTTCGATCACAGTCTTGCCGAGTTCTTTCTGCGCCACTTCCTGAATGCTGGCGGTCGCTTTCTGACGCAGCATTTCCTGGCCGATTGGCGTGGCCAGCGACTCGAAAGGAATAGCCGCGAACAGCATCACCAGATTGTTGCGAATCACCGGCATATGCACCTTCAAGGCCTCCATGTCCGCAGCGTTGCGCGCCAGCATGGTGATGCTGACCTGCATGTAGCGCTGACGACCATTGGAGTTGAAGTTCACCACGAACGCAGGCGTCAGGGGCTCAAAGACTGCCACTGGCTTGACGTTGGCCGCCGCTGCCACTGCAGCCGGATCAGGCGCACTCGCAGACTTGTGCATGATGAACCAGGTCGCACCTACCGAAAGGCCTACAGCGAGCAATAAAGCCACGACTGCGACGATGATGAGCTTGAGTTTACCTTTGGAAGCGGGGTCTTTAACTTCTTCGCTCTTCGCCATGCCAATAATCCGTCACTATTCAAGGGGTTCGCTAATGCGTGAGAGAGGCAGAGCAAGTGTTATGCCAGAGTTGCGGAGAGGAAGGCGGGAGCGTGAATGAATTCGTTACATATGCGGAGGTTTATCGCGAATGAATTCGCTCCTACGGGTGTAGGAGCGAATTCATTCGCGAAAAGATCAATCAGGCGTAGAAATCGATCTCGCTGGTGCCGATCACCCGGGCCGCTGGCTGGCTGACCGGAGCAGCGGCATCGGCGACAGCAGTGTCATCCACGCCATCACCAGAACCCGAGCCACCGCCACGACCAGCGCGCTGTGCCCGGCTGGCCTGTTCCTGCGCCTGCTGCTGGGCCTGTTGCTGAGACTGGTCGGACACGTTGACATCAACCTGACCGAGCCCCTGCTGAACAAACGACTCACGCAGACGCGACATCTGGTTTTCCAGCGCTTCACGCACACCCAGGTGGGCACTCATGAAGGTCACCTGGGTCTGTTGGTCCGGCGCCATATTGACGCGAATGTCCAGACGGCCAAGCTCGGCAGGTTCCAGTTTGATTTCAGCCGACTTCAGGTTCTGGCTCGACAGGTACATCACACGATCCACAATCCCTTCGCTCCAGCCACTCTGGTTCATGGCCAGTGGCTGGTTGATCAGCGGTGTGGGTGCGGCGGCTGTCTTGGCGGGTTGTGCCGCCTGGCTCAGGGCAGCCAGACGCTCGGCGAAGTTATCGACCCGGGTATCGCCCGTAACGCTCTTGGTGTCTTTGAGGCCATCGCTGATCAGATTGCTGAACGACTTGTCGCTGCTTTCGGTGCTGCTTTCGTCCGAGGGCAACTGCTCGCTCAAGGCCGCCAGGTTATTGGCGACATTTTGACTCTGATCATTATCGGCATTGTTGGCTGCCCGACCCGATGCATTCGCCTGTTGCGAGGCATGCGCCTTGGCGTTGGCGTTTTCCAGCGCCAGTTGTACGGCATGCAAGCCATCCAGCGGGTCAGCCTCGGGATCAAAGGAGTCCTCAACAGGCGCTGCGGTGGGCAGTGCCGCCAGGACCGGCAAGGCCTTGGCCGCATCGCTGTCGGTCTTAGCCGCCGAGGCCGCCAGCGCTGCAGGCGTCTGGGCCGCTGCCAGTTGCAATGCCGGATCAAGCGCAGGGTCGGTGACCGGTGGCGTCACGACTTCGGCGACTGTTTCACCCTCGGCAGCGGACTTGTCGTCAGTACTGGCGCTGGCCGGGTCGGCAGGCAAGCCATTGCCGCTTTCGGCAACGGTCGAGTCATCGGCGGCAGTGCTTGTACTGGCCTCGGTCTTGTCCTTTTCAGGCACAGACTTGTCACGCGCAGGCTTGACCGCAGTGTCGTTGCGATCAGCAACCTTGTCCCTGGCCTGCTTGGCATAGACATTGGAAAAGCTGGAGCCGTCGCCCTTGCCGCTGTCTGCAGCCTTGATCGCATTGTTGGCAGCGCTGGACTTTGACGTCGCAGTCGCATTGGCCTGAAGAAGCACATTTGGGGCAAGGGGCATTTCAATCTCCGCACATGAGCAGCTGGTTCCATAAACAAAAGCAAGATGCGGGCCAGCTTTCAGGAGAAAGAAAATGAGAGAGGAATCAGGTCTGACCGATGAACAATTGGCGCTCGGCGTCGAATAGCCGGCGGATGGTCAGATACTCGCTGTCGATCAGGCCAATCAGCTCTTCAAGGCCTGCCCGCTGCTGCTGGCGAGCACGCTCTTCAAGCTGGCGGCACAAGTCCGAGAGGACCACTGCACCCATGTTGCTGCTGCTGCCCTTGAAGCTATGGGCCGTGAGGCTCAGCTCCTGCATGTCCAGCAGTTCGGTATCGATAGCGCGGCGCAATTGCGTCACTCGCTGCTCGGAATCCTTGAGGAAAACGTCGAGCAACGTTGGGTATTCGTCTTCCATGACTTCCTGCAGAACACTTAAAACACTGTAATCCAGATGAATCGACACTTGCTCACTCCTTGATCAAGACTCCGGAGGCGGATTATGCCACTGCTCTCCAGAAAAATTCCACGCAAGCAACCCGGCCATCCTTAGACCATTGCGCCTGCTGGCTCAATTCACGAATCAACTTCAGACCACGGCCATGCAACCCCTCAAGCGAGGAAGGCATGGCAAGCATCTGCTGCACATCGAAGCCCTGGCCACTGTCTTCGACACGGATCGTCAGCCGACCACCCTGCTCCACAGGCTCCACCTTCAGATGCAAGCGGACAAAACCCGACTGCAACGCCTCAAGCCGGTCAGTCCGCTCCTTATAATAGCGGGCAAATCCACTGGCATCCTGCTTGAGTGCAGAATCGAGCCCCAGCACACCATGCTCCAGCGCATTGCTGTACAGCTCGGTGAGAACGCTATGCAGCGCAGCACTCTGCGCCTGAAGCGCTGGCACCTCAAGCAATAACTGCATCAGATAGGGCAAAGGGTTGAATCGGCGCAGAGTCGAAGCCCGAAACTCGAAGCTGACCGACCAGTCCAGAGGGCTCGACGCCGCACTCTCGGAATAATTCAATACCGCCGGCGTGTCCTGCGCTTCATCGATGACACTGATTTCCAGCATGCTGACGTCATCACGGGCACGCCCGCCAAAATCGTTCAGCGCCTGAAGAATCTCCTCAATCAACAAGGACGGCTGACGGTTTGCCGTCAGGACTTCTCGCAGGCGCTGCACACCAAACAACTCTTCGCGATTGTTGCTGGTATCCAGCACGCCATCGGACAGCAAAAAAATGCGATCCCCCGTCGACAGCGGATAAACCTCCGTCCGGTCATCGAAAGAACTGGCACTCAGTATCCCAAGCGGCAAATGCCGCGACACCATCGGCAAGTGACTGCCATCGGCTACTCGCAACAGATAAGCATCCGGCAACCCGCCATTCCATATCTCGACTTGTTGTTGCTTGAGATCGACCGAGAGCAGCGCTGCACAGCAGAACATGTCCACCGGCAGGATGCGCTTGAGCTTGGCATTCATTTCCCGAAGCGTTTCAGACACGCCGTAGCCCTTGGCGGTCATGCCGTAAAACACTTCGGCCAAGGGCATCGCCCCCACTGCCGCAGGCAGGCCATGGCCGGTGAAATCACCGAGCAATACATGCATATTCCCGGCCGGCGTGTAGGCAGCGAGCATCAGGTCGCCATTGAACAGCGCGTAAGGCGATTGCAGATAGCGGATATTGTCCGCACCCAGACACCCCGAATGTGCCACCTGATCGAATACCGCCTTGGCGACGCGCTGTTCGTTGAGCAGGTAGTCGTGGTGCCTGGCGATCAGGTCGCGCTGGTGCAACACGGTTTCCTGCAACAGCCTCAGCCGGTTCATGGCATTGATCTTGGCTGCCAGGACCAGCGGGTTATAGGGCTTGGAAATGAAGTCATCGCCACCGGCATCCAGGCAGCGCGCCAGGGCTTCGCCTTCGGTGAGAGAAGTCAGAAAGATGATCGGCACCAGCGACTCGCCGGACAGGCTCTTGATACGACGCGCGGCCTCGAAACCGTCCATGACCGGCATCAGCGCATCCATGAGGACCAGGTGCGGCCGCTCTGCCTCGAAGATCGTCAGCGCTTCGATGCCGTTGGCAGCACTCAGGACTCGATGGCCCTGGCGCCCGATGATGGTCGACAACAGCAAACGGTCGCTGGCACTGTCGTCCGCGATCAGTATGCACAACCCCTTGGCTGCCGAGGACAAGGGCGTCAGCTCAACTGGAACAGTTTCGAGAAATTGGAAATGGTGAGGATCTTGATGACATCCGGCGTGCAATTGACCAGCTCAACCACCACGTCATCACCACCGGCATGATCGCGCAGCAGCAAAAGCATCCCCAGGGCCGAGCTGTCCAGATAATGAGTACGGGCCAGATCCACCACGTACTTCAGATTTGCAGAGTGGTCTTCATAAGCTCCGCGAAAATCCTGGTGAGTGGAAAAATCGAAGCGCCCCTCGATAAACACGGTCAGTTGCTGACCGTCCTGGGAAAGCTCGGAGGTGATCTTCGCCATAAGGACTCCTGAAGTACGTCATCACACCGCAAGCGTAGACGAGAGAATAGACATATCAATCCTGCTCACGACGAGGCAGGCGCTGGGACAATTCATCGAGCAGCTTCTGCTCGCGCTTGTCTTCAAGCTGGCGCGCTTCGTCGATATAACGCTGCACCAGTTTGCGCAGACCTTCGACCCGCGCATAACATTCCTGCCAGGCGCCACGAGCCTTTTCGAGATTGACCTTGTGCCACTCCAGACTCTTGTTCTGCTGGCCGACGGCAGTTTCCAACTGATTGAGGAAGCGCTGATAGTTGGTCAGCCATTGCCCGGATACACCATGGCTACCCTGACTGATCCATTGTTCCTGATAGCTCAAGCGAAAGCGCTCAAGCTCTTCAAGCTTGCTGTAGGCCAGATTGACCTGCCCCTGAAAGTGCCCCAGACGCTGGGCTGCCGTACGCTCGGCGGCCTCCGCCATTTCGACCACCGGCGCCAGGCGCGCCGCACGACTCTGGGCCATGACCTATCAGCCGCCAGGAGCCGGGGCAAACACTGCAGCCAGCGCTTCACTGCTGGCCTGCATGCTTTCGTTATCGCGCAAACCCTGACGCAGATAGCGCGCCAATGCCGGTTGCAAGGCAATGGCCGTGTCGGTTTCCCGGTCGCCACCCGCCACATAGGCACCCACGCTGATCAGATCGCGGCTCTGCTGATAACGGGACCACAACTGTTTGAAGAACTGCGCACGCCCCATGTGTTCAGGGCTGACAACTGCCGGCATGACCCGGCTGATGGACGCTTCAATATCGATAGCCGGGTAATGCCCTTCTTCGGCCAGACGCCGTGACAGCACGATGTGGCCGTCCAGCACGCCTCGGGCGGAGTCGGCAATCGGATCCTGCTGATCATCCCCTTCGGACAGCACGGTATAGAACGCCGTGATGGAGCCACCACCGGCTTCGGCATTACCGGCGCGCTCCACCAGCTTGGGCAAACGGGCAAATACCGAAGGCGGATAACCCTTGGTTGCAGGCGGCTCACCAATGGCCAGGGCAATTTCCCGCTGGGCCTGGGCAAAACGGGTCAGGGAGTCCATCAGCAACAGGACATTCTTGCCCCGGTCACGGAAATACTCGGCAATGCGCGTGCAGTACATGGCGGCGCGCAGTCGCATGAGCGGCGCATCGTCAGCAGGCGAAGCGACCACCACCGAACGCTTGAGCCCTTCCTCACCCAGGATGTGCTCGATGAACTCCTTCACCTCACGGCCCCGCTCACCGATCAGGCCGACGATGATGATGTCCGCCTCGGTAAAGCGCGTCATCATGCCCAGCAGCACACTCTTGCCCACGCCGGTACCGGCGAACAGCCCGAGACGCTGGCCGCGACCGACCGTCAATAAACCGTTGATGCAACGAATACCCACATCCAGCGGCTGGCTGATGGGGTCGCGCTTGAGCGGGTTGATGGCCGGGCCATCCATGGGTACCCAGTCTTCTGCCTTGATGGGCGGACGCCCGTCCAGCGGTCGACCGGCTCCGTCGAGTACTCGCCCGAGCATGCTCATGCCCATGGGCAGACGCCCGGTATCGGCAAGCGGCACGACCCGCGCCCCTGGCGCAATGCCTGCAACGCTGCCCACTGGCATCAGGAAAACCTTGTTGCCCGAAAACCCCATCACTTCAGCGTCGACTTCGACCGGATGGTGACTGTCATCGTTGATCACCACACAGCGGCTGCCCATGGCCGCACGCAAGCCCTCGGCTTCAAGGGTCAGGCCGACCATGCGCAACAGGCGCCCCTCCACTACCGGCTGGGCAGGCAAGGTGATGGAGTCGGCATACGACCCCAGTCGCTTGCTGAAGCTGGTGCGATCAAGGCGCATCGTTTTTCTCTATATCGACTGCACTGGCAGAGACGCCGGTCAGTTCGATATTCAGATCGGCAGCACCAGGATGAGTAACCTGCTCATGCAACTGATCGTACATTTTGGAAATGGCCAGGGAAATCCGCGTCTCGACACTGGCATCGATACGGCTGTGCTCGGTTTCGATCCGGCAGCCGCCCGGCAACAGGCTGTCGTCCTCGAGAATCTTCCAGCTTTCTTCATGGCGCTCACGCAGCGCCTTGACCAGCCCGAAGTCCTGGGGATTGATAAAGATGCGCAGGTTCTGGGCACCCATGGGCAGCAGTTTCAGGGCATCGCGCAGGACATGGGCGATCTGCTGAGAATCGGTCTGCAGCTCGCGCTGGATGACCTGGCGGGCAATGTGCTCCACCAGATGGATAACCGCCTTTTCGATCTGCGTGTCCTGCTCGGCCACCGGCTCCAGCAGATTGAGCATCAACTGTTCGAGACTGGCGAGCTTGGCCGTCAGAGCCACTTCCGCTTCCTGCCGGACCTTGAGCTGGGTGCTGTGGAAACCTTCTTTTTCGCCCGTAGCAAAACCTTCGTTCCAGGCTTCCTGACGAATGGTTTCCAGCTCCTCCAGGGTCAGGGGCTGCACCTCCTCCAATGGAACTTCTTCCATTTCGGCCGGCGCTTCTTCCACTAACTCCGGTTCGGGTTCCGGTTCTGGCTCTTTGTGCGGATCAAAGCTTGGCAGTGACCACATGTCGAAGCCAACGATATCCTTGGCGCGAATGAGATCACTAACCGGGTCTTTACTGGAGCTGGGCATGGGTCAACGCAATCCTTAGATCATTTCCTCGCCACCTTTGCCACCGAGCACGATCTCGCCGGCCTCGGCCATACGACGTGCGATAGTGAGGATTTCTTTCTGTGCGGTTTCCACGTCGCTGACACGCACCGGACCCTTGGCTTCCAGGTCGTCGCGCAACAGTTCGGCAGCACGCTTGGACATGTTCTTGAAGATTTTTTCCTTGATCGCCTCGTCCGACCCCTTGAGCGCCAGCACCAGCACGTCCGAAGACACTTCTCGCAACAGCGCCTGGATACCGCGGTCGTCCACGTCGGACAGGTTGTTGAAGACAAACATGAGGTCTTCGATCTGCACCGACAGGTCTTCGTCGACCTCGCGGATCGAGTCCATGAGCGTGCCTTCGATGGAGCTGTCGAGGAAGTTCATGATGTCAGCAGCGCGCTTGATACCACCCAGGGTAGTACGCGAGGTGTTGGCATTGCCGGAGAACTGCTTCTCGAGAATCTGGTTCAGCTCCTTGAGAGCTGCAGGCTGTACGGTATTGAGCGATGAAACCCTGAGGATGATGTCCAGGCGCACCTTGTGGTCGAAATGCCCAAGCACCTCGCCCGCCTGATCGGCGTCCAGATAAGCCACCACGATTGCCTGAATCTGCGGGTGCTCGAAGCGGATCACATCGGCGACCGCACGCGGCTCCATCCACTTGAGGCTGTCCAGGCCGCTGGTGTTGCCGCCCAGCAAGATACGGTCGATCAGGCCGTTGGCCTTGTCTTCGCCCAGAGCCTGGGTCAGCATCTTGCGGATATAGCCATCGGAACCGACGCCAAGGCTGGTCTGATCGCCGACGATATCGACAAACTCGCTCATGACCTCTTCGACCTGCTCACGATGCACGTTTCGCATCTGAGCCATGGCCACGCCCACTTTCTGTACTTCCTTGGGGCCCATGTGCCGAAGCACCTGAGCCGCATCGGTCTCACCGAGAGAAAGCAGCAGCACGGCGGCTTTCTCCACTTTGGTCAGTTTGGCTACGACGGCTCGATCATTCATCAGTGTTAATCCACTCTTTCACGACCTGGGCCACACGACCCGGATCTTCGGCCACCAAACTCTTGATTGCATTCAACTGTGCGTCATAACCCTCGGTCGGGCTAGGCAGCAGGATACTCTGCGGACCACCCAGGCTGACCCGGTCATTGGACAGATCGCCATCCATACCGCTGCCGCCCATGCCGCCGAAACCACCCAGCTCCGAGTCGCCGAACCCGCCCAGTTCCTTGCCCTTGCCGCTGGTGATGTTGTTCAGCACAGGGCGCAGAACACCGAACACCAGAATCAGGATGAAGATCACGCCCACGGCCTGCTTGAGGATGTCCCAGAACCATGGCTGCGAGTAGAACGGAATTTCCGGAATCACTTCACCGCGCTCGCTGGAGAACGGTACGTTGATCACGCTGACACTGTCACCACGACTGGCATCGAAGCCGACCGCATCCTGAACCAGACGCGTGAAGCGGGCCAGGTCAGTGGCGCTCCATGGCGCACGGGTCACTTCGCCGTTGGCCGGGTTGGTCTTGACCATGTCATCAACCACAACCGCCACCGACAGACGAGTCAGGCGACCCTGCTGTTGCTTGGTGTGGCTGATGGAACGATCCAGTTCAAAGTTCTTGGTCGACTGCACACGCTTGTCAGCCGGATACGGCGCCAGAGCGGGCTGGCCGGTGGCCGGGTCCATGATCTGCTGACCGTTGGCATCAAGCAGTGGCTGGCCTGGAGCGATAGCGGCTGCGGCACCTGCTGCACCCGCACCGGTCGTCTGAGGCGCAGTCGCAGGACCTGGCGGCTGGTTGCTCAAGGCACCCGGAACACCTTGCGGGCCGGAGCTGCTGGAGCGCTGTTCGTTGACCGACTGCTCACTGCGCAAGGCAGGCTGGTCAGGGTTGAAGCTTTCGGCTGTCGATTCGACGGCACTGAAATCCACAACTGCCGAGACTTCGGCCTTGTAGCGGTCGCTGCCCAGGATAGGTTGCAGGATGTTCTGCACACGCTGGGTCAGCATGCCTTCCATGCGGCGGCTGTAGTCGAACTGCTTGCCAGCCATGGTCAGTTCGGAGTTTTCGGCCTGATCGGACAGCAGGTGGCCCTTCTGATCCACAACCGTGATCTGCGATTTGCTCAGTTCGGGAACGCTGGTAGCGACCAGATTGACGATGGCCACGACCTGGCTTGGCTCAAGCGTACGACCGGCATACAACTCGACCAGAACCGAAGCACTTGGCTTGCGATCGTCACGGACAAACACCGAGCTTTTCGGAATCGCCAGGTGCACGCGGGCAGCCTTGACGTTATTCAGGGACGAGATGGTACGTGCCAGTTCGCCTTCCAGACCACGGCGGTAGCGCGTGGCCTCCATGAACTGGCTGGTACCCAGGCCCTGGTCCTTGTCGAGAATTTCGAAACCGATGTTGGAGTCGTTCTGGACCACGCCGGCCTGAGCCAGCTGGATACGCGCACGCTGCACGTCATCGGCCTTCACCAGCAAAGCGCCGGAGTTGGGCTCGACGGTATAGGAGATGTTCGCCGCAGTCAGGGTTTCCATGATCTGCTTGCTGTCCATTCCCGCCAGGCTGCCGTAAAGCGGCCGGTAATCGGGTTGCTGGGACCAGAGCACCACGGCAAAGCCAATGGCCACGCTGGCAGCCAGACCGACCATGAGGCCGATCTGACGCAGCATGGTCATTTCAGAAAGGTTTTCCAGAAAAGACAGACCAAACAAGGGTTTCTTGTCGGGAGAGCCCGCTCTTGCCGGAACGGTTTCGGCTGTTGCTTCGGCCATGACTCAGTACGTCCCTTAAACCGGCATCTGCATGATGTCTTGATAGGCTTGAACCAGCTTGTTGCGAACCTGGGTCAAAGCCTGAAACGAGACGCTGGCTTTTTGTGAGGAAATCATGACGTCAGTCAAATCGACACCACTCTTGCCGATTTCAAATGCGTTCGCCAACTGACCTGCGGCCTGTTGGGTTTCGGAAACCTTGTTGACGGCCTGGCCAAGCATATCGGCAAAGCTGCTGGTGCCGACTTCCGGCGTAGCGGTCACTGGTTTGGACGCCGCCATGGCATCCATCTGCATGGCCCGCATATCCAACATCAAGCGATTAAATTCAACACCTTGGCTCATGGACATTTTCTCTCGTAAGGCCCGCAATTTTTTGACACTGATTCAGCGGATAGTGAAGACATAGCAACAAGAGTGCCAAATAGATAACGACATCACGTTTAGCTCTGCTCTCACCCGCGACCCAGACCTTCTGGGCTAACCCCTTGTCTCGCACAATGACATCAATATGCCATTGAATTACACCATTCATACGACAAAGCCATAAGAACAGATCACCCCTTCCCGACCCGCCGGAAAAGCTCAGGTCGCGAACAGGTAACCCTCGACATCCATGCCCGCATCACGCATTTGTGCCAGTTTGTAGCGCAGCGTCCTGGGGCTGATGCCCAGTCGCTCGGCAGCTTCCTTGCGACGCCCACGTTCAGTACGCAGGGTATCGATGATCACTTGAAACTCACGACGCCGCAGGTCATCCCCCAAGGCACCGGCCGACTCGGCAGCAGCAGCGGCTGGCACATTGTCCACCGCCACCACAGGCGCCAACGGCACCGAAGCCACAGAGGGCGAGGCCCCGGTAACAGGTCCCGCCAGGCAGAAGTCTTCGGCCTCGATCACGCCGCCCTGCTGCAATATCAAGGCCCGCTGCACGGCATTGTCCAGTTCACGCACATTGCCCGGCCATGAATACGCCACCAGACACGCCTGCGCCTGGGCAGACAACCGCACAGGCGCATGCTTCATTTTATTGACGTGCTTGGCCAACAGACGCTCGGCAAGCGGCAGAATATCGGCGGTCCTTTGACGCAACGCTTGCCATGCCAACGGAAAAACCGATAGCCGATAAAACAGATCCTCACGAAACCGCCCCGCCGCCACTTCACCCGCCAGATCACGGTTGGTAGTCGCCAGGACCCGGATATCCAGGTTGATAGGCTTACGGGCTCCCACCCGCTCAACCTCACGCTCCTGGAGCACTCGCAGCAGCTTGGCCTGCAAGCCCATGGGCATTTCGGAAATTTCGTCGAGCAGAATAGTGCCGCCATCAGCCTGCTCGAACTTGCCCGCCTGCGCCGCAATGGCACCGGTAAACGACCCCTTTTCATGACCGAACAGTGTCGCTTCCAGCATGTTGTCCGGAATGGCCGCGCAATTGATCGCTATAAAAGGCTTATCGGCACGTGGCGAGTTTTGATGAATGAATCGCGCCAATACTTCTTTGCCCGTTCCAGACTCACCGGAAATAAGTACGGTGGAATCGCTCTTCGCCACCCGGCTGGCCAGGTTCAGCAACTGGATACTGGCGGGCTCCACAGCAATCGGCCCATCGTTTTCAGCCGGCCCAAGACGCCCCAGCGCATGCCGGGCCACCAACGCCAGCAAGGCCTTGGGCTCAAAAGGCTTGACCAGATAATCCGCCGCGCCCTGACGCATGGCATCCACGGCTCGCTCGACGGCACCATGGGCCGTCATCAGCAGAACCGGCAATTGCGGATGGCGACTGCGCAACAGCGCCAGCAACTGATGACCATCCATGCCCGGCATGTTTACGTCGCTGATGACCAGGCTGAAGGACTCCTGATCCACCGCAAGCAAGGCATCCTCAGCCGACCCGACGGCACGATAATCGTAACCGGCCAGCTCAAGAGTCTCGCCCAGCGCCTCACGCAACGAACGGTCGTCCTCGACCAACAGCACCTTGATCGACATCAGTGGCTACTCACTAAAGCGGAAACCGGAATCAACGGCAAAGTGACGATTGCACACGTCCCGCGATTGACAGTCGAGCGGTACTGCACGCCACCCTGATGAGCACGGGTCACTGCCGTGACCACCGCCAGACCAAGGCCGGTGCCGGTGGTCTTGGTGGTGAAAAAAGGCTCTCCGATACGCGCCAGCGCCGCCTTGTCCATACCACTGCCGTTATCACTGAAGCACAGGCGCAGCGCATTGCCACGACTGTAGGCATGAATTTTCAGACGGGTTTTTCCGACACTGGCCTGCACCGCGTTTTCCACCAGATTGAGCAGCGCCCCCACCAGCGTGTCGCGGTTGCACAGCAGCTCGCCATCGATCGAATCGCACTGCCAGCGAACCGCCACATCCTGCACATGAGTCTGGGCTGCCGACTGCAAGGCCCGGAACAAATCCCCCGGCGTCAGTCGGTCGGTCAACGGCAATTCGCCGCGGGCAAAGACCAGCATGTCGCGCACTTGATGCTCAAGCTCATGCAGGCGCTCCTTGAGGCGCGCCGCAAAACGCTGCTGGGTTTCCACCGGCAATTCCTGCTCGGTCAGATGACTGGCGTAGATCATGGCAGCCGACAAGGGCGTACGAATCTGGTGCGCCAGAGAAGCGACCATGCGCCCCAGGGAAGACAAACGCTCATGGCGAGCCAGTTGCTCCTGGAGGCGACGGGTTTCGGTCAGGTCATTGAGCAGCACCAGTTGCCCAGGCTCCGCATCCAGCGAGCGAGTGGCAATGGACAGCCGGCGTCCGTCGCGCAGGGACACTTCATGCCCGTCATCCTCGCGAGGAGCGAAGCAGCGACTGATGACATGGCGCCACAACACGCCCAGCAATGGTTGCCCCAACAACTCGATGGCGGTCGGGTTGGCCTCGCGCACCACGCCCATGCCATCGATGACAATCACGCCACCGGGCAGCAGATCCACAAGGTTCTGCAGACGATTGGCCAGACGCTCCTTCTCTGCCAGCTCCTGCATGCGCTGGACACCCGCCTCTGCCAGCTCGCCTTTCAACTCGGCGACGCGAGTCTCCAGCATGCCGTAGGAATCAGCCAACTGAGACGACATCTGGTTAAACAACGAGAAGGCCTGTTCAAGCCCCTGGCGACTTTCCAGTTCCAGGGAGGGTTTAGCTTGGCTGGGCAAGTCAGGGGACATGTGGGCGGCCTTGGACATAAATCATCTCTCGCGTGGCGAACCGTCATTAAACGGTATGTTGAGAGTGACTTAGCAATCCTCGTGCCGAAAAAAAACCTCTGAAAATTCAGAGGTTTGATTTTTCGCACAAGGAACAGGCGTCAATCATCCGCCTGATCGTCACCTTCCCGGCGACTCATGCCGTACTTGCGCATCTTTTCTACAAGCGTTGTACGACGGATCCGCAGACGCTCCGCAGCACGCGCCACGATACCGTTTGCGTCATCCAGCGCCTGCTGAATCAAGCCCTGTTCCAGACCACCCAGGTAATCCTTGAGGTCCAGACCTTCCGGAGGAAGTACAGCACCGGAAGCGAAGTTCGGCGTGTGGGCATTGATAGCCACGCGCTCTTCCAGATCGCTGCGCAGGCTGTCGACCATCTGCTCGTCTTCATCATCGACGTAGCGGAATTTCTTCGGCAGCTCTGCCACACCGATCACGCCATAGGGATGCATGATCGCCATGCGCTCCACCAGGTTGGCAAGCTCACGGACGTTACCCGGCCAGGCATGACGGCACAGCGACATGATGGCAGCCGAATTGAAACGGATCGAACCGCGCTTTTCGTGCTCCATGCGCGAGATAAGCTCGTTCATCAGCAACGGAATATCTTCGACGCGCTCACGCAACGGAGCCATCTCGATCGGAAAAACGTTCAGACGATAATAGAGGTCTTCACGGAAACTGCCGATCTCGATCATGTTCTCGAGATTCTTGTGGGTCGCGGCAATGATGCGCACATCGATGCTTTGAGTCTTGTTGCTGCCAACCCGCTCAAAGGTACGCTCCTGCAGAACGCGCAGCAGCTTAACCTGCATCGGCAACGGCATGTCACCGATTTCATCCAGAAACAGAGTACCGCCATTGGCCAGCTCGAAGCGGCCGGCACGGCTGGTGATAGCACCGGTAAAGGCACCCTTCTCGTGACCGAACAATTCGCTTTCGAGCAATTCGGCCGGAATCGCACCGCAGTTGACCGGAACAAAAGGCGCGTCGCGACGCTTGGAGTGATAGTGCAGGTTGCGAGCGACCACCTCCTTGCCCGTACCCGACTCACCCAGAATCAGTACGCTTGCATCGGTATCAGCAACCTGTTGCATCATTTGCCGCACGTGCTGAATGGCACGACTGGTGCCTACCAGACTGCGGAACAGATTGGGTTCGCGATGCCGACCACGCTCGCGGGCCTGATCGTACATTTCACGATAAACCTGGGCACGGTGCAGGGCATCCAGCAATTTGCTGTAGCTGGGAGGCATTTCAAGGGTAGAAAGCACGCGCCGACGCAGGTCTTCAGGAAGGTCGACGGCAGAATTTTCGCCCATCAACAGGACCGGAAGGAACTCATCCCATGCAGCGACTGTCTTAAGGAGTCCTTGCAGGCTACCTGGAGCGCTCACGCTTCCCACGAGTACGCAGAGAACTTCGCGCGTAGAGGCCAATGAACCGACAACCTGCTGCCAGTCCTGGCTGGAACAGGATAAATTTTCTTCGCCCAGAAAATTCAGGATAACCGCCAGATCCCGGCGGCGCTGGCTATCGTCATCGATTAGCAGAATCTTGATTTCACGCCACATGCAATAGCAACTTCCCTAGTCAACTCAATGCCCGAGATCGTGGGCAGCTTGGCATCTCAGCCGTTATATCCGATGAGACGCCAGAAAATAGTGAACATCACTAGTTAAGTCAAAAAAACATATACAGTCAAATTTATGGCGAAACTATTGTCGAACAATCAAACCGACAAATAATAGCTAGCCAAACAGATGGTATACCTTCGCGGCGTTTTTGGCATTGCGGATTTGTGTCATTTCGTCGGCGATTGCCTGACGCTCATCTGTAGCAACGTCAATCAATTGTCGATATACGCCCAGCAGCTCTTCCAGATTGCTGCGCAGCCCCGGCTCATCAGCAGGCGCTTCGCTGACAACAGCCTCAACACACTCACGGCATGCCAGATCAAGTTTGACGATTGCATCCCAGTCACGCTCGGCCAGAGCCCCGACCAACGCTTCACGGGTTTCTTCGATACGCTTGAGCGCAGCACTCATGGTGTTTTTCTCCAGAAGACAGCGAACTTATTGTTGTACGGCGCCGATTGCATCCCAGCCTTCCTTGACTGTGATCAGCAGGCCGGCAACTTCATCGAGCATCTTTTCATCGTTCTTGGCATTGGCTTCAGCCAGACGCTTCATCATGTAGTGATAAAGACTGTCCTGGCGAACCAGCGTCGGGTCGTTTTCCAGATCCAGCCCTTCACGCAGCCCACCCACAATGCCGATGGCCTTGCCGATAAAAACGCATTTGTTGGGGATATCCTTGCGCGCCATGGCGCCTTTGGCCTGGGCGATGCGGTCAAGGCCACCCTCCATCAACATCTGAACCAGACGGTGAGGGCTGGCTTCAGAGGTCTGTGCCTGGGAGCCAATCTTCTGATACTGACGCAGTGCTAACATCGGGTTCATGGGGGGCCTCGTAGCAGATCCAGATTACGTATACCCAAGCTATCGACGTACGGTCAAAAAACTTTAGCCCAAAAGCAAAAACCCGACACGGGGTCGGGTTCTTGGCATCATCTTTAATTTACGAAGCGTTTTTCTGTGCATTCATCGCCTCGAAAATCGAGGTGATACTGCTGGCCGTTGCCTTGAGCTTACCTACCGCCAGGTCCATCGCGTTGTACTTTTTGGTCAGCGTATCAGTCAGCGTATCAATACGACGATTAAGAGCCTCTTGCTCAGCAGTGAGTCGAGTCTGAACCTGAGTCAGCATGTTTTTCTTGGAAGCAAGAACCCCTCCCGACCTCGTGTAGGGTTCGAGGGCTTTTTCCATACGCTCGATCAAGCCACCACTACCGGTAAACAACTGCTGAATCTCACCACCAAACTTCTTGTCATTCAGGGCTGCGGTAAATTCAGTGGTATTCAACGACAGCGTACCGTCGTTTTGCTGGGTCGTGATACCCAACTGAGCCAGAGAACCCAGACCGCTGCTGGAGGTCGCCGTAGCAATCTGGTTACGAACAACCGCGAGCAAGGCACGAGGCGTCGAATCCCCCGTCATGGCAGCTGCCGTGAAGCTTTTCCCATCAGCAGATACAGTGCCTTTGGTCAGCGTCGTTACAAGCTTGGCCAAGGTGTTGTAGGAATCGACAAAGGTCTGCAACGAGGTTTTCAAACCCTCGGTGTTGGTCCCGACCGTGATGGCCGTGTTCGCGTTAGCGTCGACACTCTTGGCCACCAGCTCGAACGTCAGACCGGATACAGCGTTGCTGACCGTATTGGTCGAACTGGTGATCTTCAGCCCATCGATGGTGAACTCGGCATCCAGAGCCAAGTCCGAAATCGCGCCGGCGCCTGGAATAGGATTGCCATTGGCATCGGTCGAGGTGCTGGTGGTGCTCATCAACTTGGTGCCATCGACACTCAGCATGCTGAGCTCTGTACCGCCATCAACCGAAATATCACTGCCCTTGCCGGTAGTCGTCGAGCTGTACACCAACCGCGAGCCATTGCTGTCGGTAATGATGTTCGCCGAGATACCTTTACCCTGGAGCGTGGAGTTGATCGTGTCACGCACCTGCTGCAGCGTAGAAGTCGAAGTAATCTTGACTTCGTGAATAGTGCCATTTTGAGTGATTTTCAGGGTACCACTCGGAATAGCACTGGTTTGAGACGAATTGAGTGCAGCCGTCGCAACCTTGGAACTGGTCGCCAACTGGCTCACGTTAAGAGAATAAGTACCACTGACCGCTGTATTACCCGCGGTTGCCTTGACCACAGACTCATTGGCTGAAGTGGCGGCAAAACCCTGAAAGGCAGGTGTTGTGGTGCTCTTGAGAGCGGTCATCGCCGTCTGAAAGGCACTCAATGCAGCAGTGAGCTGATCGACGCCACCAGAAGCCGCATTATTGACACTGGTCTGCCGGGTGATCTGGTTTTGCTTGGCAGCCTTCTCGACCCCAACCAGACCATCAACGATCTCTTTGATATTCAGACCAGAGTTGATGCCTGTACTTGCTGTAATTGTAGCCATGATGCTTACCCCTCAAGAATGTCGCCGATCTTTTGACCCTTTCAAGGAATCGGAAAATCTGCAACAAGTTTCGTGCCAGTAGTCAGGCCTTGGCGTGGAACAACAAGCTGTGCGCGTCGCTCAAGCTATCGGCCAGTTTCAGGATTTCCGCATTGGGAATCTGTCGGACCACCTCACCGGAGTCACTTGCAATCACTTTGACAATGACTTTTCCAGAATCTTCGTCAATCGAAAATTCGAGGTTACGTCTGACCGACTGAAAGAACTTCTGAATGTCTTCCGCGGCAGCCTTAACCTTCTCCTCTTCCTGTGAGTCGTCCTTGTGCAAATCAGAACTCTTACTTTCAGACGTCGGAGCCACTCGCTCGACGGAAGGCGTATCAACAGGCTTATCCACTGCCACAGCAGGACTTGCCGATTGAGCGGGTGGATAAGACAGGTTCAGCTTTACACTCATATCCATGACCATCACCTCCGAAAGTAAAAAAGCGAGAGAGCACTGTTACGCACTCCCCCGCCAAACTCATCCCGATATTACTGAAGCAGTTTCAGTACAGCGGAAGGCAGCTGGTTAGCCTGAGCCAGAACAGAGGTGGAAGCCTGTTGCAGGGTCTGTTGCTTGGTCAGCTGTGCAGTTTCAGCAGCGAAGTCGGTATCTTGTACACGACCCAGTGCAGCACTGGCGTTTTCGTTGATGTTCTGCAGGTTGGAGATGGTGCTGGTCAGACGGTTTTGTGCAGCACCGAGGTCAGCACGAGTTGAGTTGATGGTCGACAGAGCGGAGTCGATAGCGTCCATTGCAGCAGAGAATTTGGTCTCTGCATCGGCGCTGTCGGAACCGGCGATGCTGATAGCCGAACCAACACCCAGAGTGTCAGCGTCGAAGCTGGAGCTCAGAGTCAGAGTGATCTGGTTCGAAGCGCCAGTGTTGGAGCCAACCTGGAAGGTCATGGTGCTGGCAGTACCGTCGATCAGGTTCTTGCCGTTCAGGTTGGTGCTGTTTGCGATACGAGTCAGCTCTTCACTCATCGCGGTGAATTCTTTGTTCAGAGCGTCACGGTCAGTAGCGCTGTTGCTGTCGTTTCGCGACTGGACAGCCAGTTCACGCATACGCTGCAGAATGTTGGTGGACTCTTGCAGAGCACCTTCAGCGGTCTGAGCCAGGGACATACCGTCGTAGGCGTTCTTGATGGCCATGGTCTGGCCTTTGATCTGCGAGTTGATACGAGTGGAGATTTGCAGACCGGCAGCGTCGTCTTTGGCGCTGTTGATTTTCAGACCGGAAGACAGACGAGTCATCGAAGTCGACAGTGCGTCAGAGGCGCGACCCAGGTTCTTCTGAACGTTCAACGATGCAACGTTGGTGTTTACTGTTAAAGCCATGATGAATTCCTCGTTGGTTGGGTACTACGTGGCTTCCGGCCCCTGCAAGCGCCGGGTGTGCCTAGAGAACCTTCGTAATAGTTATCGTCGCGGTGGCAGGTTGCTTGAGCATTTTTTTGAAAATTTTTGCCAGCAATCTGCCAGCCCTTACAAAACAAGGGCTTGGCGCCCTACTCACGAGGAAATAACACCCGTAAACGGCTTTGCATAAAGGAACTTGCAAGGATGGAAAAAGCAGAAACTCAAAACTGCTGCTATTACGCAACCGCTCTTTCTCATGAAAAAAGCGCTTGAGGGATGCCCCGCAAGCGCTTTTTTGAACAGGCCGGGATCAGGCCCTGTAGATGATCGCCGATCCCCAGGACAGTCCGACACCAAAACCACTCAGTGCAACGCGCTTCCAGGAAGAGTCGAGCACATGTTTTTCAATCAGCAGCGGAATGCTCGAAGACACCGTATTGCCGGTTTCGACCATGTCCTTGAGAAACTTCTCGGGCTTGTCTTCAAAACGACGCGCCACGGCATCAACGATGGCTGCACTTCCCTGATGAATACAGAAGGCATCGATATCGTCAGGCTGCAGGCCGGAATCCCCAAGCAGCTCATGCAGGTGCGCAGGCACTTTAAGCAATGCGAAGTTGAAGACCTGACGGCCATTCATGAAGAACACGCCGTTGCTGACCTTCAGGTGCGGCGCACCGGAACCGTCAGTACCGAACTTGGCCTTGCCCAACTGCCACGGAGCATCTTCGCCCATCCAGGTCGCAGTGGCGGCATCACCAAACAGCATGGTGGTGTTGCGATCTTCAGGGTCGACGATCTTCGAGTAAGGGTCGGCAGTCACCAGCAGGCCATTCTTCAGGCCCGCAGCTTCCATGAAGCCCTTGATCGCATAGATGCCGTAGACATAACCGGAGCAACCCAGGGAGATATCGAACGCAGCGACACTGGTCGGCAGGCCCAGCTTGTCCTGCACGATGGCAGCGGTATGCGGAAGCCCTTCTTCGTCACCGTTCTGCGTGACAACGATGAGCACATCGATGCTTTCGCGCGTCAGCTGAGGATTGTTGGCCAGCAGTTTATTGACCGCTTCCACGCACAGATCCGACGTTTCCTGAACGTCATCCTTGCGTGGGAGAAAGGTGGAGCCGATTTTCCCAAAGATGAACTCTTCATCCTTGCCGAATCTGGCACCTTGAGCGTAGTTATCCACGCCATCTGTGGGCACGTAACTCGCTATGCTTTTTATGCCAATCATCATGGCTTCCCGATTAGTAAACAGGTAAATATTCGTCCCAAAGAAATCAGGGCGCTACCGAATAGAGGCAATTTGCGGGCATTTTCAGGGGGCGGTGCATGCTTACGCAAGTCGAACGCACGTCGCTCCCTGTAACACGATACAGTGGAGATGCACTTTATGACCCGCAGGTCACTCCGAGATGCGTGCTTTACGATTTGTGGAGCATGGAAAAACACAAAAAAGCGTCTTCCCTGACCTTGCCAGGGAAGTGTGATCCGCCTGCGTTACAGACGGATCACCTGATCAGGCAGGATTAACGCGCAGCCAGCGTGAAGCCCGGGCCATTGAGGTCAAGATTGCGACTGTAAGCCTCATCCTGTGCGAACTGTGCCGACCATTTGTCGATCAGGGCCGCCAGCGCCTCGTCAGGAGCATTCACCACGCCGGAATGCACGACCTGGACATGGGGCGTCCAGACCGTCAGATAACCGGCCTGGGAAGCCTTGAGGCACAAATCGACATCGGCCAGGGCCTCGGCAAAATCACCTTCATCCAAACCGCCTACCGAGTCAAACAACGACTTCTCGATCATCAGGCAAGCCGAGGATACGGCCGAGTAATTCTGCTCGACCACCAAGCGGTGCATGTAGCCTCTGGATTTCTTCGACTCACCCACGAAACCTGAACCGACACCGCCATTGAGGCCCAGAATCAGGCCCGCCTGCGTCACGGTACCTTCGCGATCCACCAGCCTGACGCCAACGATACCGACTTCCGGACGCTGGGCCTGGTTGAGCAGCGACTCGATCCAGCCAACGTTGACGATCTGGCTCTGGGCATCCAGCAGAATCAGGTACTCACCCTTGGCTTCCTGGCTGACGAGGTTATTCAAGACCGCCGGGCTCAAACGCTGGTCAGACCTGAACACACGAACCCGGTTGGACAACTTCTCTTGCTGATCGAGCCAGGTCGACAGCTCAGGCGAACGGCTGTTGTTATCGGCAATCAGCACTTCAAAACGCTGATAACGGGTGCGCTGCAGAATGCTTTGCAGGCAGCGTTGCAGCTCCGGCAGGTTATCCTGGCTTTGCAGCAGGATCGACACCATCGGCCGATGAGTGTGGCGGTAGTCGATCTTGTAGGTGCCCGGCAGTATCGAACTGACTTCAGCCTGATAGCCGCGCTTGCCAATATGGCGAGTCAGCACCTTTTTCTCGTCTTCATTCTCCACAAGCTCGGGCGCGTCACAGATCAGAACCGGTTCACTCAAGTGCGCCAACCCGCTCATACCACCCTGCTCGATCAGGCGCAGCAGCAGATCGAACTCCAGCGCTTTCGGGAACTCACGGGAATAACCACCCGACTCGACCAGCAAGTCACGGCGGATCAGCCAGTGAGGCGCCATCAGCGCAGGCAGGCTTTGCAGCAGATCCAGGTTGAAGCCCGGACGGAACAGAGGTGCCAGCGTACCGTTAGGCTGACGATGGATTTCATCTACCGCCACCGCCCGGCATTGGGATGCGTCGATCAACTCGATGCTGGCCTGGAGCAAACCGCTTTGGGTGAACGCTTCACCGGCGCGAGCCAGCATCAACCAGTCACTGGAGGACTGTTTGACGACCTGATTGATCTTGTCGACGTAGTTGCTCTCGGTGACTTTCACGAAATGCAGGGTATTTTGCAAGGTGGTGGTCGCCGGCAGTTCACCCGTGGTGAAAACAATGACCTTGAACGCTCGATAATGACCATTGATCAAGCTATCGAAAGTGGCCTGCAATTTGAAAATATCGGCGTCAAGATCAAGCAGCAAAATGCCGATCTGCGAACCCGCCGGCTTTTTCTCCAGTCGGGCATTGAGCTTCTTCAGCTCTACAGGGCTCGGGCTGCGCGCATCCAGCCACTTGAGCAGGCGACCAGACGCCATGCCGTCGAGCAGCTTGCCGTTGTCATTGCCGGAAACAGCCTGCAGGCGCTTGCCCCAGGCCACGATCCGCTCGGCCTCCTCCTCATCGTCTGCAGACTTGCTCAGTTCCTGAGCCAGTTGCTGTACCACGCCATGGTTGAAGGCATAGGTGCCATAAGCCTGCCAGAGCCGGCTGACCAGCGTTTCGGCATCAGGGTTGGTTTGTGGGCGTAGCAATTCGTTCTGCTTGAGCAGCGCGGCCTCCAGACCGTCCAGTTGCTGGCAACCAGCTGGCAGGATATGGATCAGAAATTCGATACGGGCAAGCTCGTCGAAGAAGGGCTGGTTGTAAAACGGCATTTCAACGAACTGTCGAGGCTCGAAACGTGGCTCGGAGTGCTCGAAAGCAACGCTCCAGACCGCACTGACAATCTTTTCCTTGCCTTGAAAGCTCTGAGTGCCCAGGGACTCGCCCATGGCCTCGAACCCGGCCATGATCAGCTTTTCACCCTCTTCACCCGCAACAGCAGCCGAGCCCAGGGCAGACACCAGCGTCCGAGCAAACTCTTCACGCCCGGCCCTGGCCTTGGGATCGATATGCGTAAGCGCAGAATTGATTGCAGCATTATGACTCGACAGTACCTCTTCACTTTCAATGAAGTGCAGCCCATAGGGAACGGGCAGAATGCGCAGTTTGGCAGCCGCTGCCAGGTAAGCCATGTAGCCGATTTCCTGCCAATGCAGGGCGGTATTTTCAGGAACCGCAGCGAACCACTGCCGAGCCAGTTCGGTTCGGGTAACGGCGTTGAGCAGGGAAATACCCTGCCCCAGGAAACCGACAAGACGCTCGCTCGCCTGATCCGATGAGTGATCCTCGACGACCTTGCGGTCGCGACGCAAATAATCCACCTGACCGACGTGGGCCTGATAGCTCAGGCTGTAGCCCTGGCTCGCACCGTACTGTTCATTCTCTTCAAGAAAACGCAAGGCGTCGGTCAGTGCGCCCGGCAACAGGAAACTGCTGGCATCCAGGTACGTAACAAAAGGCGTGGCGACACGCTTGATGCCTTCGGCAATCCGGGCACTCAAACCGGCCTGGGCGAGTGCCGCATCGTGCCAGTACTCAAGACCCGGGGTCCTGGCGATTTCGGTATCGGGCGCCCGTGATGCATCCACAACCACAAGGGCGCAGGGATAGTCGCTGTAGTACTTCAAGGCTCGGCGCAGGAAATCCGGCTGATCCTGAGCCAGCAATACCAATGTCAGACGCTGATTCAACGGCATAGCTTCATTCCCGAAATTGCTTTGCATAGTCTTTCCCATAGCGAACCGATGACTCTCTCAACAGAGGGGACTGCTCGGCCCGCTGTTGAAGCAAGAGCAAAAACATAGCATCTCCAGCACAAGTCCTGCGCTGGAGAATATTCATTTTGTGCGGATCAATCCGGCAACCAGCCGTTGGCCCAGTACTGCAGGTTTTCGCCGCGCAGCATGAAATCGCGCAGTACGGTTTCCCGCAGCTCGTCACCCATGCGATAGCTGGCATTGGGGTCGGACAGGTGCATGCGGATCGCCTGCAACCACTCTTCGGAGCTGTTGGTGTGGACCCGAGTGGCTGGCAGATGCCCGCGATAGGCCTCGGTATCCGAGCAGATCACCGGGTAGCCGCAAGCCCCGTACTCCAGCAGACGCAGGTTGCTCTTGCAGTCGTTGAAGATATGGAACTCCAGCGGCGCCAGTGCCAGATCCAGGTTCAGGCTCGCCAGTTTTGCCGGGTATGTGCTCAGGCTTACAGCCGAATGGAATTCATGGATGTAAGGCCTGAGCAAATCGGGACACATGCCGAAGAAGACCCATTCGACTTCATCGGCCAGCTCGCGTATCACATCGACAATCAGCTCCAGATCACCCCGGTGACTGGTTCCGCCGCCCCAGCCGACCCGCGGCTTGCCGGAGCTGCGACGCAAACTCCTGAGATTGCTCCACAAATGGGGTGCCAGCATGTTGGGCACCACGCGAATATCGCTGTGCATGCCGGACAAGGCCTGGGCCAGTGGATGGGTCGACACCACGACCCGGTCACAGAGCCCGATACCCCGGCGCAACATGGTCTCAATGTTATCCGGCATATTGCGGCGATGCTCGTTCTTCTCCGGAACATCAGCAATGTAGTCATCCAGCTCGAAAATACGCATCGCACTGGAGTAATTCTTCACCAGGGCAATATCCGGCACCTTGGCCTCGGTGTAACGCCCCTGGAAGACGATGACATCCGGGGACTGACGCTCGATTTCGATGATCGAAGGCGACTCGTAGGTCATTCTCCCGAGTACCCGCCCGGCAGACACCAGTTCGAGCAAAGGCTGGCTGACCCGATAATGCCCCACGGCCGACGAATTGACAGCCATGCCCAGAATGGAAGGCAGATGTCGCGTGCAGAACGGGTTCCAGCCAGACTGCAACCCGGGCTCCAGATTGAACGAGGAGACCTCGCCAAGGCTCATGTTCGGGTTATAGGCCGGATCCCTGGCCATTTTCGGCAGCCATTTCAGGTAAAAGGACTTCTGCTCGTTATCAAGCTTCTCGCGAGAAGACTCCGAACGCTTAGCAGCGGCAGGCTCGGCCAGTACCACAGAGGAACATGACGTTCCGACAATCAGATAACCCTCGCCGCCGACGCGCATGCACAGGTCCAGATCATGCAGCCCCAAGGAGAACGAGGCCGAGTCCATCCCGCCAACACTTTCAAATACCTCTTTGCGCACCATCAGACAGTTACCACTGACAGCGCTCCAGTTTTGCGTCAACTGTAGCCGCTGCATGTAGCCACTCGCGCCTGCCGGAGAATTGACGAACGGCTTGCCTGCCAGCCCTTCCATTCCCAGCACCATTCCAGCGTACAGAATATTGCCCTGCGGATTGAGGATCCGCGAGCCGACAATACCGACCTCCGGACGCTGGGCATGATTAAGCAACTCATCAAGCCACTCGGCCTGATGAATCAGCGCGTGAGGGCTGAGGGTAACCAGATACTGGCCGCGGGCATGGGAAGCCGCAAAGTTCTGTGTGGCCGCTTCGTTATCGGCATCGGGAGAAACGAAAATCCGCAGTTTCTCGCTGCCCAGCTCACCCATGGCAGCAAACCAGGCCCGGGCCTCGGCACTCTCGCTGGCCTTGTCGACAATCAATACTTCGTAATGGGGATATCGAGTTTTGCTAAGCAAGCTGTCGAGGCAGCGCTCCAGATCAGCCAATTGATCACGGGTACTGATGATGATCGAGACCAGAGGACTGGACGCATGCAGATACTCGATACGGTTGAGCAGCGGCAACTGGTCATGATGGATAACATGCTCCAGGCCGATACGCTGCAGATGAGTCGACACCAGAGGCTCGCTACGCTCGATCACTTCAGGCAGTGAGAGCCATTGAGCAAACGACAGGCTGGACTCGACCTGGATTTCAGCAATGTGTTCGATGGTTTGCGGGCCGGCACTTTCCACCAGACGCCAGACCACATCATGGGGCGCCAACTCGCCATGGGCCGGGTCAAAACCGCCCATTGTCAGCAGGTTGCGGCGCTCGAACGCCAATGCCCGACCCACATAGGGGTAGCCCCGCATCAGATCAAGGTTGAAGTCAGGCTTGAACACCGGCTCCTGCGACTCGTCATCAACGATTGCGCCTTCATCACTGTAGACACACAACAGACCGGAAATCTGGGCGACACGCTCGGCCAGAATCAGCAGTGCAGGCTGGGTCAGACGGTCACCGGCACGCAGCAGGTAGACCCAGTCGGCGTGCTCCAGCAGCGGCAATACATCGTTCAATTGCTGCGACCAGTCGGCCTGCAGCGGAAAACGCAATACCTGCTGATCCTCGAGGCTGGCCGCATGGGTCAAGACCACAACGGACTCGGCCGGGTAATCCTGATCGGCAATGCTTTTGAGGGTCATTTCCAGTGCATCGGGATCATTCTGCGCATCGATCACCACCGGCACAATGCGTGGGTTCCAGGCCCAGTGCGCGATACGCTGCTCCAGAAGCTTTTTCTGAGGCTCGGTGAAGAGACGGCATGACAACCACTGGGCATAGAGTTCGGCGTAGCTTTCACTGTCACTGCCAACCCGGCTGCGCATGATGCCTTGCCTGCTGGCCATGATCCCGTTCATGTCAACCTCATCCCACTCCCTTGGCGACTCCAGTGCCTTGTGCAAGGCCATGAAGCGGACCCAGCCCTTGGCCGGTGCCTGCTCGCCGCTACGCGCCTTGAGCATCTCGTTCAGCCAACCCCATTCCGCAGTTGCAATGTGGTACATGTCCGGCTGGCTGCTGAGGCGGGCTGGATGCAAGCGTTCGAGACTTTCAATACTGTTCAGCGCAATCAGGTTGCCGCGTCGCAACAGGCAGTTGAACAATGCGAAGTCGAGCAGTGCAACAAAGCCCTGCCCCGGTTGCGCCAATGATGGCAAATACTCCAGAACATCGGCTCTGCGCATCATGGCGCTGCTGAAACAACCCAGCGTATTGCGTGAGGTACGCTCGAAAATCGCCAGCATGTCCTCACCCTTGAACAGGGCATCGTAGGGAACAAGACCAACGTTCTCCATGCGGGTCGGCAGCACATAGTCATCGACATCGACCAGATGTCGCTTGCCGACGACCAACTGGACATCAGGACACATATTCAGTGCCTGAGCCTGGCGGGCGATGCAATACCGATACAGGCGATCGTCATCACACAGGAACTTGATGTACTCACCCTTCGACTCATCAAGGCACTTGAGCATATTGCCCTGAAAACCCAGGCGATAAGGATTGCCTACGTAGCGTGCAATGCCATCCGGTGAGGGCACCAGCTCGTCGAAGATCTCTTTGATTTCACCGGTCTGACAGTCGTCGCAAACGATGATCTCAAGATGCTCATAGCTCTGGGCCAGAGCACTTTGCAGCGCTTCGCGGAAGAACCGTGGATTGAGGGCGGGGATGACGATACTGACAAGGGGAGCTGGATTCACAGTGCAAACTCATGAGCGGCGGGAAACCAGCCAGTCGAATGGCTTCCCTCACCGCTGAAAAAAGACGGCGGATGCTCAATGCCAGGAATCAGATCTGGCTGAACAGGTTCAACTTGGACAGTTGGACAAAAACTGCCTGGGATGCGTCCAGCATGGTCTTCTGCAACGTCAGTCGGGTGGTGGCTTCAACCATGTCGGAGTTGACGAACGTACCCTGCTCAACCTCATTGTTGCCCTTGAGCAAGTCGTTGGTCACGCCTTGCGCAGTGGCAGCGACCTGACGCGCACCACCCGCCGAACGCGCAGTGGAAGCCTGCTCTCTGCTGCTGATGATGTTACCCAGCGCCGAGGACAATGCCGCATCGAGCTTCTGCGAAGCAACCAGATCGCCATCGGCAGGTGTGGTCAATGCCTTGATCGCTGCCGACAGAGTGTTCAGCACGTTTTCGGTCTGATGGGTGGAAGACTGCACCACGAACTGGTCGCCACTGGCCGGCGTGCCGCTGATGGTGAAGTTGACGCCCGCAGCATTGGCAGTTGTCCCGCTCAGTGTGCCTGTGGACACCGGCGTACTGCTGCTGGTGATGGGCGAGGCATACAGTTCGTAATTCGTGGCACTGGTAAACCTGAGAATCGCGCCCGTGGTAGGGAATGTATTGTTGAACGCGGTCAGGTCCGCAGCGCTGGTCCCTACGACCGAACTGCTGATGTTCGCAGTCGAAGGGTTGCCTGGGCTACGGGAGGTGGTGACGCTGTCCGGCGTCGAAGCCAACTGATAGGTACGGTTGGTCAGGACCGCGTCCGCAGCCGCAGTCGTTGCCCTTTCCGCCGCCGTCAGGTTGACGTTCATGGTCAGCTCGACGCCACGGAAGGTAAAGGACTGATCATTGAAGCTGTCGTGGGTGAAATTACCCGCCGTCGAAGCATCGGCGGTCACATCATTGCCCGAACCATCCGTGATCTTGAACTGGGTGCTGCTCAGGAAGGTCAGCGTGTAAGGCTCGCCTGCCTGATAGTTGTTGTTATAGGCGTTGCTGGACTTCACCAGGCCACCGGTCAGCGATACCTTGCCATCTTCAACCGCCGGCGAGGTCAATGTCGCCGAAGTACGAGAGGTGTTGATTGCCTGCTCGAATGCCTCGAAACCGGTGGTGTTGCTTGCCAGCACCAGACCGTCACCCACCGCGAGGTTCACGTGGGTCTGGTCACCGTTGTAGCTGTAGGTGCCGTCGGCATTCTGCGAGTACGGAGGAATCGAGGATTTCGAGCCCGAGAACATGTACTGACCGTTGGAGTCCTGGCTGTTCATCAGGCCCAGGATCTGGCTTTGCAACTGCTTGAGTTCATCTGCCGTGGAGATACGGTCCTTGTCGGTATACGAACCGTTACCCGCCTTGACGATCAACTCCTGGGCAGTCTGCATGGCATCGATGATGCTGGTCAGCGCGGTTTCGGAGTTGGTGGTGTTGGTATTGATCGTACCGATGTTCGATGAGTACTGAGTCAGCATGGAGTTCTGCTGCGCCAGTTGCAGGACGCGAGCGGCACCCACCGGGTCATCACTGGCGGTATTGAGCTTGATCCCGCTG
Organism: Pseudomonas sp. Irchel 3A18; assembly: GCF_900187465.1. Classification (NCBI taxonomy): domain Bacteria; kingdom Pseudomonadati; phylum Pseudomonadota; class Gammaproteobacteria; order Pseudomonadales; family Pseudomonadaceae; genus Pseudomonas; species Pseudomonas sp. Irchel 3A18. The sequence goes on along the minus strand of NZ_FYDI01000001.1, from coordinate 82,596 downwards.
GAGACTTCGTCGCCAGTCTTGATCATGTTTGAATAATTGCGCTGATAGTTTGAAGTCGTGGCTTCGTAGAACTGGGCAGTTGAGATACGCATGGTTCACGACTCCTTAAAGACTGTTGATCAGCGTGCTGAAAATGGTTTGTGCCGCCTTGATGATCTGCGAAGAGGCGGTGTAGTACTGCTGATACTTGATCAGGTTGGCCGCTTCTTCGTCCAGCGACACGCCCGATACCGAATCACGCGCCGACTTGGCCTGGGCCAGAACGGCATCGGTAGCCGTCACATCGCTCTTGCCCTGACTGGCGCGAGTACCGATCTTGGCGACCAGGTCACCATAAGCGCCAGACAGGCTGGTGCCGACACTGCCACCGGTCACGTCAACGCTCTTGGCGGTCTGCAAAGCCACACCGGCCAGGGCGTTACGGTTGTCGGAAGAACCGGCACCGGTCAGATCGATGCTGAAAGTGTCATTGACGATCGGCGAACCCGAGAGGGTCATCTCGATCTCGAATGCGGTCTGGGTGCTTGGCGTGGTACGGGTATCGGCGTAGCCCACGCTGAGCTTGATGGTGTTGCTCTGCCCTTGAACGATCGAACCGCCCACGGCATTGCCATTCTGGTCGAGCACGGCTGCACCGGTGGAATCCACCAGCGTGTAGCTTTGCACGCCAGTGCTGCTGACCGCCCCCATCACCAGCTTCATGGGCGTGGTGCTCTGCAGCGCGTTGCGCAGGTCGGCGGTCTGGGTCGAATCGTAGATGTCGGCCTTGGTGTTGAGAACCGGCTGAGTAAAGCCACCGGTGCCGGAGTTGCTGACACCCGCCTTGGCGGTCAGGGGCGCGGCTGCGGCAATGTCCTTGGCGTCGGTCAGGGCAACGGCGATACCCGAAGCACCGTTGCGCGTCGGGCTGACTTTGAAGGAGTCACCCGCGGCCAGCGTGTTGCCGTTGAGGCTGACAGTGAAGCCCTCGAACTGGGTCGGCGGGTTATCCGTCAACGAACCGGTACCGACGCTTTCGCCATTGGGCAGGCGACGCACCGTGAAGTTGTTGGCATCGCTGAAGGTGACTTCGTAATCGTCAGCCGTCAGTTTGCTGGTGTCCTTGATCGTGACATCCAGGTTGCCCGAACCCGCACTGTTACCCACCTTGCCGATGCTGCGCTGGGTGATCAGATCGGCGCTGTTGATGTTGGTGAACAGGCTCGAACCGAAATTGCCCTTGCTGTCGATACCCTGGCTCATCTGGCTGTTGACCTGATCGGCCAGAACCAGCGCCACACGACCCAACTCGTTAGATGCAGGCGTCAACACTTCCGAGCGATAACGCAACAGACCACCGATGGAGCCGCCTGTCACTACCGAGGTCACATCGGTGGTGGTCTGGCCGATCTTGATCTGCAGGTTGTACTGGAGAGGGTCGGTCTTGCTTGGGCCAGCCGAGAGAGTCGCAGCCATGGAACCGCTCACCAGAGACTGTCCGGTACCCGTCATGACATCATAGTTGCCATTACTGCTTTCAAGCACTTTCACACCGATCAGCTCGTTGAGCTTGCGCACGGTTTCGTTGCGCGTATCAAGCAAGGTATTGGGTGTGGTATTGCCGGCAGAGGCTGCAGTGATCTGCTTGTTCAGGCTGGCAATCGTGCTCGTCAGCTCGTTGACCTGAGCGGTCAATGTAGTCAGTTGTGCGTTGACGTTATCGTTCTGCGACGACAACTGCGCAGCAATCGAGTTGAACCGTGCGCTCAACGCGCTGGCCTGGGTCAGGAAAGTCGAACGCTCGGCCGACTGGGTCGCATTGGAGGCAACCGATTGCAGGTCGGTAAAGAACTTCGACATCTGTGCCGCAACACCGGTGGTGTTGTCCGACAGCAAGGTATCGGTCTTGCTCGCCTGACCGGAGTAAGCCACAGCGTCGGCGCTGAGTGCCGTACTGGTTTGCAATTGGGCATCAAGATAGCTGTTGTAGATACGACGCACATCGGACAGCGTGGTGCCGGTACCGATGTAGCCGACTCCCAGGCCGATGTTGATCTGCGCCGAAGCCGTGGTCATTACCTGCTGACGCGAATACCCGGCAGTGTCCACGTTGGCCGTGTTGTTACCGATGGTATTGATCGCGGCACTGCTGGCAGTAATACCCGAGAGCCCAATTGAAATCAGCGACATGATTCAAACCTTATAAAGTCGTGGAAGAGCCCGTTGCAGCGGCGTAGTTCTGGTAACTCTTCATCTGTTTCGCAATCTGCGAAATCTTGCTTGCGTAGGCCGGGTCCGTGGCGTAACCGGCCTTCTGCAATTCTTTTACATACTGTTCAGAGTTATCGGCGGAGTTGACGACTTCTTTATACCGATTGTTGTTCTGCAACAGGCTGACCAAGTCATGGAAGCTGTCGGCGTAGGAATCGTAGGAACGGAAGTCCGCCGTCTCCTTGACCATCTTGCCGTCACGGAACTCGCTGGTGATCGCACGGGCCTGCGCCCCTTGCCAGCTACCGGTTGCCTTGATGCCAAACAGGTTGTGGCTGCTACTGCCATCCTGCTGACGCATGATGGATTTACCCCAGCCGGTTTCCAGCGCAGCCTGGGCCACCAGCATGACGGGATCGACGCCAATGCGCGCTGCCGCCTCCTTGGCCAGAGGCAACATTGTCGCCACAAACTGGTCGGAGTTGCCGAAAGCACGCTTGGCCGGCGCCAACGGCGGCTGGGCCATGGTGCGAACGTATTGCGGCTCGGCAAGATTGGGATCCAGCGTCCAGTCACCATTGCTACCGGTCGGTGTCGCACGCTGCGCAGCCATCGGGCTATTGGCATTGGTGCTGGCGGTTGCTGTCGAGGGCACAATCCCCAACAGCAGACGATCGGTAAGCTTGGTCGGCAATGCCAGGCGACGCGAATTGAGCAGCGCCATGTCATTACGCCCTTCGACAGAGCCAGCAGCCCCCGCCTTGTTGTCTGCCGCTGCCGAGCGAGTCGCCCACAACGGACGCTGATAGACGCTGGCGGCCAATCCCGCCTTGGAGGAATCCGTCGCAGCAGCCTGAATACTACTCGCCGCAGCCGCGTGATTGACGCCCTTGTCCTTGGACAGCTGGCGCATCAGCACATCCTGCAGCCCAATACCATTGGCACGGGTCGACAGGGTAACGGCCAACTGCTGGTCATACATGTCCTGATACTGCCGTGTTGCCGCAGTATTCAGCGGATTGTCCTTGGCCAGCACTTCGTTGGCCGAACGCATGGCCTTGAGCATCTGGCTGACGAACAGCGACTCGAACTCCCGGGCCACCTTCTTCAGGTTTTCCGGGCTGTCCTTGTCGCCATTCTTCAAAGCGGCCAGACGATTGACATCGGTATAGGCACCCGAATCGACCGTCGTGGAAATTCCGCTCTTGGGCATATCCATGCTCGATTCCTCAGATCACGATCAGGTCGGCTTGCAACGCGCCGGCCTGCTTCAATGCTTCAAGAATGGCCATCAAGTCGCCTGGGGCAGCGCCCACCTGGTTGACCGCACGAACGATTTCATCCAGCGTGGTACCCGGGCCGAACTTGAACATCGGGTGCATTTCCTGCTGGGCGTTGAGCCTTGAGCGCGGCACCACAGCCGTCTGCCCGTTGGAAAGCGCGCCCGGCTGGCTGACGATCGGATCTTCAGTGATGGTCACGGTCAGACTGCCGTGAGTCACGGCGGCTGGCGACACCTTGACGTTCTGACCGATCACGATAGTGCCGGTCCGCGAGTTGATGATGACCTTGGCGGCAGTCTGACCCGGATCGATCTCCAGGTTTTCCAGAATCGACAGGTAATCCACACGCTGACCCGGATCCAGAGGCGCAGTCACACGCACCGAACCACCGTCCAGCGCCTGGGCAACGCCAGGGCCAAGCATGTCGTTGATCTTGTCCACGATGCGTTTAGCCGTGGTGAAGTCGGAGCGGTTGAGGTTAAGTGTCAGGCTGTTGCCCTGATTGAAACCGCTCGGCACGGCACGTTCGACCGAAGCACCGCCCGGAATACGACCGGACGACGGAACGTTGACGGTAATCTTCGAGCCGTCACGACCTTCAGCATCGAAACCACCGACCACCAGATTGCCCTGGGCAATGGCGTAGACGTTGCCATCGACACCTTTGAGCGGAGTCATCAACAGGCTGCCGCCGCGCAGGCTTTTGGAGTTACCGATGGACGACACACTGATATCCACCACCTGACCTGGCTTGGCGAAGGGTGGCAGGTCCGCATAGACCGCTACCGCAGCAACGTTTTTCAACTGCACGGTGCCAGAACCGCTCGGCACCTTGATACCGAACTGCGACAGCATGTTGTTGAAGGTCTGCAGGGTGAACGGCGTCTGAGTGGTCTGGTCACCCGTGCCATTGAGGCCGACGACCAGGCCATAACCGATCAATTGGTTGGCCCGTACGCCCGAGATACTGGCGATGTCCTTCAGGCGCTCGGCCTGAACACCGAAGGCAGTGGACAGCAGCAGGGTTGCCGCAATCAGTTGCTTGAACTTGATCATGTCTATCCCGCTATCAGAAAGGGAACAACGGGCTGAGGAAGAACCGGTCGAACCAGCCTGGCTGGTTGGAGTCGGCAAATGCACCAGTACCTGAATACGTGATACGCGCATCAGCCACTCGCGTGGACGACACAGTGTTATCGGTGGCAATGTCGTCGGCACGAATCAGACCGGCAATACGGACCAGCTCATCACCGGTATTGAGGGTCAGCCACTTTTCGCCACGCACCGCCAGAATGCCGTTGGGCATGACATCAGCCACCGTCACCGTCACCGAACCGGTCAGGCTGTTGCTCTGGGCGGCCTGCCCCTGACCTGCGGTAGAACGTGCGCCCGTGTAGCCGGCATTGAGACTCAGGTCGTTACTACCGATCGGGTTATTGGTCGTCAACCCGGAACCGAACAACGAAGTCAGACCCAGGTTGGCAGTGCTGTCCTTGGTAATGGCAGAGCTTGCAGCCTTGCTGGAAGCCATTCGCTCGGAAAGCGTGATGGTGATGATGTCACCCACACGAAAGGCTTTGCGGTCGCCATACAGGTTCTGCTCGAAACCGGCCTGATAGATCGCACCATTGTTTGCAGCGGCAGACATGGGCGTACGCGGCAACACCGGCGCGTAATAAGGGTCATTCGGCTTGGCAGAAGGCGCCACACAGCCTGACAGCAAGACAATCGCACTCAAGGGTGCGATCAACACTGAAAAACGCAGAACACTAAGGCGTTTCATGACACTTGAAACCTCGCGGTGTAGCAGGCGCCCATCAGACGCCATGTCGGTTTTGAGCAGATACATCAGGGTCTTACAGATTCTGAGTCAGGTTCTGCAACATCTGGTCGGCAGTCGAGATCACTTTGGAGTTCATCTCGTAGGCACGCTGGGTGGTGATCATGTTGACCAGCTCTTCAACCGTGCTCACGTTGGAGTTTTCCAGGGTGTTCTGCAGGGTGGTACCCAAGCCGTTCAAGCCAGGAGTACCCACTTGAGGAGCGCCGCTGGAACCGGTTTCCAGGTACAGGTTGCCGCCAATGGCCTGCAGGCCGGCCGGGTTGATGAACTCGGCGGTCTGGATATTGCCGATGACCTGCGGCGTGGCAGTGGCGCCCGCTACGGTGATCGAAACAGTACCGTCCTGACCGACAGTGAATGTCTGGGCGTTCTGAGGAACGACAATCGCAGGCTCAAGGGCATAACCATTGGCCGTCACGATCTGGCCAGTGGAGTCCAGGTGGAAAGTACCGTCGCGGGTGTAGGCAATGGTGCCGTCAGGCTGCGAAATCTGGAAGAAACCACGACCATTGACGGCCAGGTCCAGAGGGTTCTCTGTGGTCTGCAGGCTACCGGCGGTGAAGTTCTTTTGCGTACCGACGATGCGCACACCTGTACCCAGTTGCAGACCGGACGGCAGTTCGCTGTCCTGAGTCGACTGAGCACCCGGCTGGCGCTTGATCTGATAGAGCAAGTCCTGGAATTCGGCACGATCACTCTTGAAACCTGTGGTCGAAACGTTCGCCAGGTTGTTGGAGATGGTGGTCAGGTTGGTGTCCTGAGCAGCGAGGCCGGTTTTCGCAACGTATAGTGCAGGAAGCATTCGTATTCTCCTCAAGCGCCGGTTTGTCGGCGCAAGCTGTCAATGGTTAGCCAAGTTGCAAGACGCGAGCCATCGCCTGGTCATCTTCTTCAGCTGTTTTCATCATCTTGACGTGCAATTCAAACTGCCGGGCCAGGGCCAGCACCGAGGTCATTTCCTCCACAGCATTGACGTTGCTCGCCTGCAGAAAACCGGACTCGACACGCACATTGGCATCCATTGGCGCAGCCTGACCGCTCTTGGTATGAATCAGGCCGTCCGGGCCTTTCTCCATGGTGCTCATATCAGGATTGACCAGTTTGATTCGGTCAACCTGCGCCATCACCTGCGGGCTTTCACCCATGGAGCGAATACTGATCGTGCCGTCGGCACCGATCTCGATCTGTTGCTCAGGCGGCACGGCAATCGGCCCACCGTTGCCCATGACCGGCAAACCGCTGCCGTTGCGCAACACACCCAGGGCATCGATATTCATGCCGGCACTGCGGGTATAGGCCTCACCACCATCAGCAGTCTGGACCGCAATCCAGCCATCACCCTTGACGGCAACGTCCAGCTCGCGACCGGTCTGGATCAGTGCGCCACCGGAGAAGTCAGTACCCGGACGCTCACCCATCGCATAGGCACGCGAAGGCATGACCTCACCAAATACCGGCATCGAACGGGCCTGTTGCAGGTCGCGCATGAAGCCATTGGTCGATACGTTAGCCAGGTTGTTGGCATGCACCTTTTGCGCCTGGGCGTTTTCAGACGCCCCGCTCATTGCGACATAAAGCAACTTGTCCACAGTCTTCCTCCTCCGACAGACGCTTGCCGCCTGTAGCTGTTCTGAATGGGAGAAAGCAATTTTTGAACCAACTTTTCAGAATGGATACAAAGGCCTGATTCTCCTGTAAAAACCGGAGCATGAAGGGCAACAGGTAAAACCCCATCCTGCAAGAGCGGCGGTAGATTGCCGCCACCGCGCAAACCGGCATGGCACACCGCCAAAAAAACTTCGCTTACCCTGAGCGATCCGCCTGATGAGGGTGATAACCTTGCCGAAACTCCACACAACGAGAATCGGCATGCACTTCCGAGCGCAACTTCTCGCCCTCATCGCAACACTGCTGATGACCAGCGCCCTCTTCGCCCAGGCCGCTCCCGCCCGCTATTACAAATGGCAGGGTGACAGCAGGATTGTCTGCGCCCAGACCAGTCCGGGACCGGGATGGAAACGACTGAATGGCTGGTTCATCAAATCGGATTGCTCGGCCTGAGCAGACTTCACCACAGCCATACCGATCAGTTAAGGTCAATGAATCACTTAGTTTGCTGGCAACTTCAGCGTACAGACGCAGAATATCTGCCGGTTTTCAGGCCTTTTCGCCAGCAAGCTGCCTTCCACACGTTTTGCTTATGCCTTAACTGATAGGCATTACTTCATCACAGCGGCTTTCAAGCTTCCAGAAACAAGAAAGCCCCTTGGCAAAGGGGCTTTCTTCAACACTTCATCAAAGCCGGTTATCAGGTCATCTGAATAGTGGTCTGCATGATGGTGCTTTCAGTCGAAATGGTTTTCGCATTCGCCTGATAGTTGCTTTGCGCCTTGATCAGGTTGACCAGCTCCAGCGTCAGATCAACGTTGGAATCTTCCAGCGCCTGGCCCGTGATGTAGCCCAGGGTTCCCGACTGCGGAACACCGGTCACCGGCAGACCGGAAGCGAAGGTTTCGCGCCAGTTGGTGCCACCCGCTGGAGAAAGACCCTGCACGTTGGCGAATGTCGTCAGAGAAACCTGGCCAATTACCTTCGACTGACCGTTGGTGTAGGAAGCGAACAGGTTGCCACTGGCATCCACGCTCATATCCTTGATCTGACCGGCAGCATAACCATTCTGGGTCTGAGTGATAGGACCCGACACGGAAGCAGTCTGGGTAGCCTGGGTCATGTCCAGCCTGATGCCCGAAGTGACACCGACAGCACCGTTGGCAACCCAGGTCACAGAGGTGCCAGTACCGGTCTGCATGGCAGGAACCCAGTTGTTGACCTGAAAAGTACCGTCGGCATTGACTGCCACGTTGGTACTGGCCGACGGGACCGACGGGGTCGCCGAAGTATTGATGACCATGTTGCCGGAGGTATCGAAAGTCAGGTTGTTACGGTCAGCCGTGGTACTGGCCGGATTGCTGATACTGCGACCGTCGATCAGCGAATACATAGCCCAGGTATTGGTGCCCGTTTTAGCCAGATACGTTTCCAGAGAGTGCTCGTTACCCTGAGAGTCGAAGACCTTGGTGCTATAGGTGAAGTTATAGCTATTGGTATTCGTCGCATCGAACGGCGTGATCGTCGGAACTGTCGACGTCGAATTGAGGTTGGCCACGTTGGTGATGATACTGGTCGGATTCGCCGCCTGGTTTGAACTGTCAACTCGCAGGTTACCCGAGACGCCCACGGCAACATTACCGTTCGCATCAACGTTGTAACCCTGAAGGTTCATGCCCGAGCTATTGACGACAAAGCCATCCTTGTCGGTACGGAATGCACCGGCACGGGTATAGAGCGTCTCGCCGCTGTTGCTGAGCATGAAGAAGCCATTACCGTTGATTGCCAGGTCCAGACTGTTGCCAGTCCCGGTGGTCAGGCCACCCTGGGCAAACTGCTGGGAAACCGCAGCCGTGGTCACACCGCTACCAATGCTGGTACCGCCGGAAGTACCACGAATCGACTGAGCATACTGGTCAGCGAATTCGATACGCGACTGTTTGAAACCAGTGGTCGCAACGTTGGCAATGTTGTTGCCGGTAACGTCGAGACTTTTGTTTGCTGCATAGAGCCCACTAAGGCCGATATTGAATGACATGTACCACTCCTACGCCGTCTAGTCGGCTCTATATTCCGATTGATTGCACTTTGGACAAAGCGATCGAATTGCCGCCAGCCAGGTTTAGCGTCATTTCCCCGCCACTCACAGCCGTAGTAACGCTATTGACTGTTGCTGGAAGGTAAGTCGAGAGACCATTGTTTGTGCCGTTGATAGTGCCACTTGCAATAAAGCTGTAAGTCCCCGAAGGCATGGCAGCGCCTTCGCTGTTGAGGCCATCCCAGGTGAAACTTGCATTGCCTGCGCTCTTGGAGCCCAGGTCGATGGTATCCACCAGATTGTTGCTGGCATCGTAGACCTTGACCGTCGTCGCCGAGGTCGAAGACGGAACGACAACCGAACCGGACAAGCCCTTGGTGGTATCCACCTGAGCAGTCCCGGTCTCGACAATCACCGAACGCCCCACCAGCGAAGAAGCCTGCAACGCTTGCGAAGACTTGTAGCTGGTCGCAATCGAGTCAACGGTCGAAGTCAGGTTCTGCATGCTTTCCAGACTGCTGAACTGCGCCAACTGCGCAACGAATTGCGTGTTGTCCTGCGGATCCAGCGGGTTCTGGTTTTTCATCTGGGTGACGAGCAGTTGCAGGAACGCATCCTTGCCCAGCGCTTCGCCCGAACTGCTGGCACTGGCTTTGGGGTTCTGCAGCGAGCTTATAAAATTCGTCGACAGATCGTTTTCAACGGCCATAAATTTCGCCCTTTATCACTGACCGAGGGTCAGAACCTTCTGCATCATGGATTTTGCGGTGTTCATGATTTCGGCGTTCGTCTGGAACGAACGGCTGGCGGAAATCATGTCGGCCATTTCTTCCACGACATTGACGTTGGGGTAATAGACATACCCGTTCTTGTCAGCGGCAGGATGATTAGGCTCGAAACGCGCCTCAAGGTTGGAACTGTCTTCAATGATGCCGCTGACCTGAACGCCCTGACCGGCATCGCCCTGATCCTGAAACAGCGAGCCACCGTTGGACTGCTGACCCTGCAACACGGTCGCAAATACCGGGTGACGGGCGCGGTAAGTCTGATCCATGCTCGATGAAACAGTCTCGGCGTTAGCGATGTTACTGGCCGTGGTGTTCAGACGCGTGGTCTGGGCACTCATGGCGCTACCGGCAATGTTGAACACATTGGCTAGTGACATGGATTATTCTCCGCGCAGGGCTGAAATCAGCCCTTTGAACTTGCTGTTGAGCAGGGTGAAGCTGGCCTGGAAACCCATGGCGTTATCGGTGTAGCTGGCCTGCTCGACTTGCGAATCGACGGTGTTCTGGTCCAGCGAAGGCTGAGACGGGGTGCGGTACATCAACGTACCGTCGCCATTGCCCATGCCTTCAGCTTCGATATGACGGTTATTGGTCATGTTCAGCGCAAAACGACCGTTCTGAGCCTTCTCGTTTTCGGCGGCCAGCACCGAGGAAAAGTCCAGATCACGGGCCTTGAAATTCGGGGTATCGGCGTTGGAAATGTTGTTGGCCAACACCTCTGCACGCTGAGCCCGGAAGTTGAGGGCCTTTTCGTGTATGCCTAATGCTTTATCGAAGCTGATGCTCATTTCGGGAAACCTTTGCCGGTTGACCTGATTCTCGTATCACTGAGAAAGCAATCAGCGTGCCAAATCCATAAAGCCAATGTTTACGGGGCTTGTAGCGACTGCCAGGGCGGCAATGCCAGAAAAGCGGCAAGGCATTTCCGCTATGAGAGGGTAAAGCGGCAAGGGATGTGCCGTTTTTTTGCCATGACCGCTGGAGGCAAGCTATCACTGCGCCGAGGCAGCCAGCTCGACATAACCGGGCTTGAGCCCCGAAACCTCAACACCCTGAGGCATCGCACGACCGACACTGACCATGACCTGTTGTGATACATCGGCCATGTCTTTTCGATAAACCACGAAAGTTCTACCTTCAGCGTCCTGGTGCAAGGCCTCAGCCGGAAGCACAAAACCGTTTTCAGCGCGGTAAGTCACGATAGCCAGACGCGCACTCATGCCAAGACGCACCTTCGATTGCTGAGCCGCGGTCAAGGGCGCGATATTGATCACAACCTCGTAAGTCGTACCGCCACCAAACATATCGGAGGCCACACCCTGGGCTGCAATGGAAGAAATGGCCCCCTCAAGGGTAATACCATCAAAACCTTCGCCCGTGACCTGCACCGGCATACCCTCGGACAATTGATGCAGATCCGCCTCTTCGACACGAGCCACCGCCCTGATCTGTTCCAGACTGGCCAGCTCAAAAAGCGGCACACCTTGAGCCATGCGCATTCCTTGCTGGACCAAAGGCGACGTGCCGCCTTCAGGCCTTTGGGGACGCAACACAATACCGGCAAACGGTGCCACGATCTCGCGTCGGGCATGCAGCGCCTGCAAAGCCTGATAGCGCGACTGGGCATTGGCCAGCTCCATTTCAGCTATCTGCCGGTTTTCACCTTTCCCCTTCTCCATCACGGTGCGCAACTCCGATTGAGAGGCGACCATATCAAGCTGCTGCATTCTGGCTTGCTGCTCAAGCGCTTCCACATCCATGCGAGCCACAATACCGCGTTCAAACAACCGGCGAGTATCAGCCAGTTTTCGCTCGGTATCGCTCAAGCCATATTGCGCGGTGGTCACGGTACGCCGCGCCCGCGCCATCTCTTCACCCTGCGCCCAGTTCTGCATATCCTTTACTGACCGCTGAAGCTTCAATTGGGCGGCAAGTGCCTCACGCAGTTGAATATCCAGTTGTGTCGTGTCCAGCGTCAGCAAATGCTTGCCGCGCTCGACCTGCTGCCCCTCGACAACGGCAACCTCCTGCACGACACCCTCAAACGGAGCTGCCATGGTTGATCGACTGGACGCTTCGATTCGCCCGACCAGGCCCAACTGGTTTTCCAGCAATTGCGGCTGCACAGGAATCCAGCTGACACCCGGAGATATCGGCTCAAGCCGCGCTTGATAGCCATAGACAATGCCCGCAAAAAGTCCTGCGGCAACCACCCCGGCAATAACAGCCCGACCACCGACGCGAAAGGTGCGTAAGCGCGCCAGATACTTAGTCATTGAGATCAATCTCCCAGCTCTCCAGGGTCGTACCCAGCCTCTGATCCAGTTCAGTCTGGGCATTAAGGTAGGCAATCAGTGCATTAAGGCGAGCATTCTCCGCATTGCGCAGATCCGACTCGAAACTCAAGACCTGGAAGTTACTGGAACGACCGGCCTGTAACTTTTCCCGCTCGATATTCAGCTTGCGTAACGAGAGCTCTCGAGCGCGCTGGGAAATTTCATACTGCCGCCAGCGCGTCCCCAGATCGCGCACCCCGTCGCCAACATCACGGGCCAGGGACTGATTGGCCTCAGCCAGAAGCAGATCCTGATTCTCCACATCGACCCTTGCCCGCACTTCGGCTTGTCGACGACTTAAATCACCAATCGGAATGTCGACCTGAATACCGGCATAGCCTTCCCAGGTGCGCGTCGTACCCGGACCGAAGTCATTCTGAGTGCGATCCCGAATCTGAGTGGCCCCACCGATCAACGACACATCCCACAGTCGATCATTGCGGGCAACAGCAAGGTTGATTTCTGCCTGCTTGGTGGCGATCAACCGGGTGAGATAAGCAGGCTGCCGCTCTTGCGCCGTGGCAAGCGCCTGGGTCAGGCCAACCTCTATGCGCCGAGCATCGAGCACTTCCGCCGCCCGCACTCGCGTCCCGAGATCCAGAGCCAGAAGACGCAGCAACTCAAGACGGCTGGCATCGAGCTGGTTGGAAGCCTCTTCTATGGCCAGTTCCTGATTGGCGACATCGGCCTCGGTCTGAACAATATCGAACTCAGCCATCTGCCCCGCAGAAATCATGGCCCTGTTCGCGTCAAGCAACTGACGTGAGCGCTCCAGGGCATCGCGCGCGATACGAACCTGCTCCTGAGCGCGCAACAACTCACGATACCCCGTGATGATCTGGGTAATGGTGTCCGAAACCGTCGACTTCAGAGCCAGGCGATTGACCTTTTCTGAAAGCACAGCCAGACGCACGGGAGCGGTGGCGATCTCTTTCCCGGCACCGCGCAACAAAGGCTGAATGACCGTCAGGGTGGCACCATCATTACGACTGCGACCCGTACTGTCGGCCAGCGTCAGCTGGTTAGTCCAGGCCAGACTGAGCTGGGTACCGTACTCGCTCAGCATCGTGGTTTGCGGGATGACCTGGGTCTGGCGATAGCTATCACTCTGACTGCGGTTAGCCAGATAACGACTGCTAAGAACCAGCTTGGGTGTAAAACGATCCTGAGCAACCCGCAAGTCGAACTTCTGTGCAATGCGCTCCAGATAAGCACTGCGGATGGAACGGTTTGCGCGCAGCCCCAAAAATACGGCATCCGCCAAGGTAAGCTCGATGGTCTGCTCATTCAGGGAAACAGTCCTGCCCGGCATGCTTGGAGCATCAGGGGCCAGAGGCGCAGCAAGTGAAGGCTGTACTGCATAAAAAACCAGACAGAGCACTGCCGCGAAACGATAACGATCAGTCATCGCGCAACGCCTGTACCGGCTCAAGCCGGGCGGCCATGAGGGCCGGGTTCAAACCAAAGAAAAGCCCCACAAGCAGCGAACTGGTAATACCCAGAGGAAGAGAAGGAATAGACAACGTAAAGCTCCAGCCCGACAGCACCGAAAATAGCCATGCCGCCAGCAAACCGATACACGCACCCACCGATGCACCAGCGACGGACAACACAGCAGCCTCCAGCAAAAACAACCGCCCGATATCCAGCGGCCTTGCACCCAGCGCCATGCGAACACCGATTTCCCGGCGACGCTCTGACACATTCATGACCATCACATTCATGACCCCCACGCCACCGACCAGCAGGGAAATACCGCCAAGACCTGCCAGCAGGTAGGAAAAAGTGCGGGACTGTTGAGCCATGCCGTCAATCAACTGCTGGGGAATCTGCACCTGAACATCTCGGCCCGGCGCTAATGGCCGTAAAAAATCAGTCAGGGCATTTCCATCCTTCTCAAGGGTTTCACTCCCTCTACCCCTGGCGACGATATTGCTGATTTCAGGTTTTGAGCTGATACGCCGCATGCCCTCGATCGGCACGACAATAGCCTGATCCACAGCGACAGGAATCAGCGGATTCTGTCCGTGCTCGGCCAGTATCCCGACCACCTCAAAGAGGTAACTGTCGACCTGTATACGCTTGCCCGCTACATCCTGAATATTCTGGATTCCCAGATCCCTGGCCACTTGCGCCCCCAGCACGGCATAAGTACTTCGAGCGTCATGGCGGGAAAGAAATCGGCCTTGAGTCACCCGAAGCCCAAGGACCGCCAACAAATCACTGGATGTGCCCACCACACTTGCATTGTGTGCCCGGCCATCAAAACGAGCCCTGGTCGACAGCACGATGAGGGGCGCGATATCAAGGATCCCGGGGACTGCATCAATGACAGCCTGGCTATCCAGCGTAGCGGGAGCCGGACGCATCTTGACCCCTGGCATTGCCGCAAAGCTGACGACCAGCATATCGCTGCCGAGCCCCTTGAATGCACTGATTGCCTCATTGGCTGCGTTCTGACCGATATTCAGCAAGGCGACCACAGAGGCACACCCCACAGCGATCCCCAGCAAGGCAAGCAACGACCTGCGACCCAAAAGACGCAAGCTGTTCAAGGGCTCCATGAAGATCTGCCCAAGCGATGGGCCGTAACGTACAGACGTATTCTCAGGCATGTGCAATCCCGACAGACGACACAGACTCTTCAAGGCAGCCGTCTTTGACATTCAGGCATCGCTGCATATGCCGGGCCATGGCGTTATCGTGAGTCACCACGATCAGCGTGACGCCCTGCTCCCGATTCAGGGAAAGCAGCAAGGCAAGAATCTCGGCGGCAGTCGTGCTGTCGAGGTTTCCGGTGGGCTCGTCGGCAAGAATCAAAGCAGGCTGCCCGACCAGAGCGCGAGCAATCGCAACCCTCTGACGCTGCCCGCCCGACAGTTCGGCAGGCCGATGGTGAGCCCTGTCGGCCAGGCCAACACGCTCTATTTCACGCTGCGCCGCCACTCGCGCGGCATGACGGGAATAACCGCGATACAGCAACGGCAAGGCTACGTTATCAAGGGCATTGAGGCGCGGCAGCAAATTGAAGCTTTGAAAGACAAACCCGATAAGCTGATTGCGAACCCTGGCTCGCTGCTCTGCCGAGGCACTCCCCATATCCAGACCATCAAGAAACAGACCGCCAGAGGTTGGACGATCAAGGAGACCCAGGATATTAAGCAGCGTGCTCTTGCCTGAGCCAGAGCTTCCGACGATGGCGCAGCTCTGCCCGCGCTCGATAGAAAGAGAGACATCGCGCAGGACCGAGTGAGATACCGCGCCTGCCTGATAGGAATGGCAGATACGATCCAGTTGAATCAGGTTTGTGCAAGGTAGCGGCGTGGCGCTTCTGCATTGCTCCTGAGTGACTTGCCCTTCCATTGCGTACAGCCTTCTCCATGACCTCGTATTCGCCCGCCCTTATAGCACTTCAACAGAGAAGGTTGGAGTATTTTCAAAAAAAAAGAATTCAACACCCGCCTCCCACATCCTGAACAGACTTACTAACAACACGATAAGGAAAATCAAAATGTGACAAGAAATTTCAATTACAACCAACACTTTCAGCAGGGTCTTTATATCAAAACTTCCATAACCTCATGAAAACAAAGCACCTGCATGAAAGCCTTCCAAGATAGACACTTCCAAAGCCAAGTCAACCCGCCCCACCACCACATGACGCAACTATTTCGGCACGAAGAATGCTATAAAACCTTAAGCACCCTTAATATTGTTTTTTTATACAACCTCCTTGTTTCAGTGAAAATGAGAAGGTATAAAGTGCGAGCCTTCCCGTTCACTACGGGAGGTGGCTTGTCATACAATATGGAATATAGGGATTATTAAAGATGAAAAGAAAAGGTATTTTAGGATGTTTGGCAGCACTGGCGATGGCAACAGTTGCCGGTAACGCCGTTGCGGCAGGCGGCGCCTATTCTGGAAACGCAGTCGTTAGCCCCACCTACTCTTCCAACCTCTGGAACACCACTAACTTTCCGATTCTGGGCGCACCTCCCGCCAGCGGCAGGATCACCTCTATCAGTTGGAACTACTCGATCGGCACCATCCCCGCAAATGCAACTTTCACTGCCTATCTGTGCCAGGGCAGCACCAACGCCTGCATCAACGTGACTTCCATGAGAAGCGGAGTGACACAGGCGTTCAACAACAGAGCGCCTAATCAGGCATTCTTCCTGTATCACCAGATCTATCGCTCAGGCACCTTCTCTCCAGTATCGGGTGGCCCGGCACAAGTCATCGTGAACTGGGATAATTAATCCCGACCAGAAACTTGCGGAATCATCGACATTCAATTATCGGTGACTCTGCAAGTCTCATGAGACTCTTCGCTTGTTGCCTCCCAGAAAACCTGCTCAAGCATATCAATCAGTCTTCACAACATTACGCCCACAAAAAAAGAGACCCGAAGGTCTCTTTCATGCCCATGCAAAACCCGACCATCACTTGGCCTTGTAGATAATCCCCGGACTGCACTGAACCATCTGATAATGATCCGGCAAGCCGTTAAGCGCTTCGGAGGCACCCAGGAACAGGTAGCCACCCGGTTTGAGCGTACCGTGGATGCGCAGCAGGATGTCTTTCTTCACTTCAGCCGAGAAGTAGATCAACACGTTGCGGCAGAACACGATGTCGAACTTGCCCAGGCTGGCGTAGCTGTCGAGCAGGTTGAATGAACGAAATTCGACACGGCTCTTGATCGGAGCCTTCACTACCCAGCGACCCGGACTTTTCACGTCGAAGTAGCGCTGCAGGCGATCCGGCGACAGGCCGCGGCCAATTGCCAGGCTGTCGTACTCACCGGTCTTGCAGTTGGTGAGCATCAAGCCGGACAAGTCGGTAGCAACGATCTGCGCACCCGCCTTGAGCTGGCCCGGATTGCTGCGCTCGAACTCGTCGATGGACATCGACAGCGAATACGGTTCCTGGCCGGATGAACAGGCGGCCGACCAGATGCGCAAACGCTGACCGGGGCTGGCCTTGATCTGCTCGGGCAGCACCTTGTTCTTCAGCACCTCAAAGGGATAGGTATCACGAAACCACAGGGTTTCGTTGGTTGTCATCGCATCGACCACCTGCTCACGCAAACCACTGCGAGGCTGGGACTGGATACGCTGTACCAGTTCGCCCAACGATTTGAGCCCCTGCTGCTCCATCAGCTTGTTGAGACGGCTGGAGACCAGGTACTGCTTGTTTTCCCCCAGCAAGATGCCACAGGCTTTTTCCAGAAAGACCCGGAACTGTTCAAAATCCAAATTACCTGTAGACAAGGTGCCGCCTCTCAAAATCATGTGAACCACCAAGGGCGACGCCCCTAGCTATTATCTGCCGCCTTGATCCGCGCCACGACCCTGGCCGCCAGGTCATCAGGTCGAAATTTCGCGAGAAAATCGTCAGCACCCACTTTCTTTACCATCGCCTGATTGAATACCCCGGAAAGCGAAGTATGCAAGGTGATGTGTAACTTCTGCATTCGTGGATCATTGCGTATGGCTGTTGTAAGGGTATAGCCATCCATCTCCGGCATTTCAATGTCGGAGATCATCATCAGAAACTCTTCTTCAGGTTTCTTGCCCTCTTCAACCATTGCCTTCAGGTAATCCAGCGCCTGACGACCGTCGTTCAAGGCAACCACCTCGACACCGACCGTTTCCAGGCAGCGACTCACCTGCTTGCGTGCAACCGACGAGTCATCGACCGTCAGCACCCGCAACGAAACGGCCTTGCTGTGAGTCTCTTCGTCGATAACGCCGTGGGAAACACCCTCGGTAATCGGCGCCACCTCGGCGAGAATCTTCTCGACGTCGATGATTTCCACCAACTGATTGTCGACACGAGTCACGGCCGTCAGATAGTGGTCGCGCCCGGTGCCCTTGGGTGGCGGATGAATCTCTTCCCAGTTCATGTTCACGATGCGTTCGACCGAATGCACCAGAAAACCCTGAACCTTGGTGTTGTACTCAGTAATGATGACGAAGGAATTAACCAGCGAAATCATTCCGGTCGAGCCCGTCGCCATTGCCAGATCCATGATCGGGATCGTGCCACCGCGAATGTTGGCCACACCACGCACAATCCGGCTGGACTTGGGCATGACAGTCAGTTTCGGGCATTGCAGTACTTCTTTAACCTTGAATACGTTGATCCCATAGAGCTGCTTGCCGTCAAGACGGAACAACAGCAGCTCAAGGCGATTCTGACCGACCAGCTGAGTTCGCTGGTTCACCGAATCCATTACACCCGCCATGCCCGACCCCCTTAACAAAAGCCACCGTTCGCCACGCACCAGATTTGGCAAGCGGCACGAGCCTTGCTTTTTATACGCCATGAACACAAAGACGACAATTTTTCGACACCTGAAACTGGAAACCCGCAGACTGCTCTGCGTGATCGCTCTCCTGTGCCTTTCAAGCACTGCAAACTACGGCCGCGCCGAGAATTTCACACTGCCTGAACAGCTTATCGGCGTCACACAGGGGTTTCTTGAGTTCACAGTAGAAGACTATTTAGCGAGCAACCAGATTGAAGGCCGTTTTGAAATTCAGGTGAGGCAGTTGGACCCCAGAATGCGCATGGGCTCCTGTGACAAGGATTTGACAGCAAAACTGGAAAGCGCCAAGCCATTGGGCAGAGTGAGCGTACGTGTACGCTGTGAAGGCTCATCCCCATGGACTGTGTTTGTGCCGGCGGAAGTGAAGCTGTTTCGCAATGTGGTGGTGTCGGTACGTCCCCTGAAACGCGACAGTATTGTGTCGCAGGACGATGTCATGTTGAGGGAAAGGGACATCGGCAGCCTGGGCCTGGGTTTCCTCTCTTCACTGGATCAGGCAGTCGGGCAAAAGGTAATCCGACCAACGGTCATCGACCAGGTCATGTCACCAGTATTTCTGGAACAGCCACAGATGGTTCGCAAGGGCGACCAGGTGGTCATTACCGCCCGCAGCGGCTCGCTGGCGGTGCGTATGCCCGGCGAGGCGCTGTCCGATGGCGGTTTCAACGAGCAGATACGGGTGAAAAACCTGAATTCCAATCGCGTCATCAAGGCCAATATTATCGGCCCCGGGCAGGTGGAAGTCGCAATGTAGATCGATTGAGGCTGGCGTCGAACGCGCGTTTTTCCTAGACTGCGGTGCATATTCCCGCGGTGGAAAGCCCGTTCCATATGCTTTTCACACAAAGCCTAAAGTTTTTTTGGGTTGGGCCGAAAACAAGGCAAGCGTCCAAACACCCAAGAGGTTTTTTCAATCATGGTCATCGATTTCAGTCGCCTTGGAAATTCACAGTCTGCCGGTAGCGTTTCGCGCACCGGGACTACAAAGGAAAGCGGTAAAACCGGCGCACCCGAATCTGCAGCAACGGCTGCAAACGTCAAAGGCACCGGAGAATCCGTTCATTTGAGCAGTGAGGCTCAGCAGTTGCAGAAGATCACTGATAAGTTGGGCGACCTGCCAACCGTCAACAGCGCTCGCGTCGCCGAGTTGAAGCAGGCGATTGCAGACGGCACCTACACAGTGGACAGCAACCGCGTAGCCAGCAAACTGCTCAACTTCGAAACCCAACGCTAAGCCCTGTGCTTGCGGTGGATAATCTGGACGCTTGAAAACCAGAGCATGCGATGCAAGATACTACTTTGCTTCAGATGATCACCGACGGCATGGTTCCAACCCGGCAACTGCTTGAGTTGCTGCATGCCGAGTCACTGGTTCTGCACGGTCGCGACATGGGCGAGATGGAACATATCCTGGCGCAGAAACAGGCGCTGGTGATTCTCCTCGAGCAACATGGCCGCAGGCGCAGCCAGTTACTTGCCGGCCTTGGGCTACCTGCGAACCGCAAAGGTCTCCAGGAGCTGGCCAGCCATTCGGATGTGGGCGAACAGCTTATCGCCGCGAGCGATGAACTGAGCGCATTGATCGCTGAGTGCCAGGCTATCAACGAGCAAAATGGTAGTCTTATCCAGTTGCAGCAGGTGACAACCGCTCACCAGCTCCGCATCTTGAAGGGTGCCGATACCCCGACGCTGTATGACAGCCGTGGATCGACCGCAGGAAGAGCAAGGCCACGTCCTCTCAGTCAGGCGTAACTTCCTGTTTCAAGGTTTAGTGCGTAGTGGCAGAATGCCTGTTGTTGCGTTGCCGTAGTATTTTGCCTGGAGAAGTTAAAACGTGAATGGCTCAAGCGCGGATGATGCTCCGCAGCCCCCGAAGGTCCTCAATACACCTTTGGAAATTGCCGCCAACCTGCGGTTACTACATGAACATAATGATCCACTGATCATTACCTTTCATGAGCGCGCCCAACGCTTCCAGAGCTACCTGATCGAGGTTGATCGTGACAGTAACGTCATGGCCCTCGATGAAATGATTCCACGCGACGGTGAACGATTCCTGGCCAATGGCGAATCGTTCAGGGTCGAAGGCTTCCACGACGGTGTGCGCATCGCCTGGGAAAACTCGGAGCAGATGACCATCGTCGACGTGGATGGCCAGCGCCTCTACCGCGGCCCCCTGCCCACCGAAGTGATCTACCACCAGCGTCGCAACGCCTTCCGTGCAGCCCTCAAGCTCGCACAACTGGTCGACATTGAAATCGGTGGCGACAGACTCAAATCCCCTCTGGTCGGCAAACTCCTGGATATCTCGGCAACCGGCTG
The DNA here is from genome assembly GCF_900187465.1 of Pseudomonas sp. Irchel 3A18. Lineage (NCBI taxonomy): Bacteria > Pseudomonadati > Pseudomonadota > Gammaproteobacteria > Pseudomonadales > Pseudomonadaceae > Pseudomonas > Pseudomonas sp. Irchel 3A18. Next base: position 61,857 of record NZ_FYDI01000001.1, on the reverse strand, counting down.
CAAGCTGCGCTTCGAGGGCGATGTGTCCGAGCGCATGCAACTGGGCCAAGTGTACGAACGCTTCATCGCCAAGCTGCCTTTCGGCGCGATGACCGCACCGGTGGAACTGCGCTACCTGCACTTTGAAGAAAGATTCCACACCACCTTCGCAGGCGTACGCTTCCACAACATGAGCGGCCTGGTACAGCGCCAGGTGGAGCGCTTCGTTTATCAACTGCAACGCGAAGCACGTCGGTTCGATAAAGACGACGATTTTTGATAGAGGTGGCTGAAAGCTGCAAGTTTCAAGCTACAAGCTTTTGACTTGCGGCTTCTGGCTTGCAGTTCCGCCCTCCCATCAAGGCCGATTGATTTCCTCGTCTTCAAGCCTCACCGACGATTCAGCACTGGCTTTCGGCTCTGACTCCGGCTCCGGCTCAACCGTGGCCTGCATCTGCTCCTGAACCACCTGCTCGTCGACACGCGGGTCAAGCGCGACCACCAGTGGCGAACTGGACATGCTGTCCGGCATTGCCACGTGATGCAACGGCGCGTCATCCACCTGATGCTGATGGGTAACCGCTTTAGGACGTGTCAGCAGCGCCAGCACCAGTGATATGAAACACACAAACGCATAAAGCATGTTGCTGCCGAACTGTTTCATCAGGGCGCCAGCTACCAGCGGGCCGATACTGGCGCCAATCCCGAAAGTCATCAGCAGCATTGCTGTCAGCGATACCCGCCGCTCACCTTCAACGTGGTCATTGGCAAAGGCCACCGCCAGTGGATACAGGCTGAACTGCACCAGAGAAGCGACGAAACCCACTATAAACAGCATTTCCAGCGGCATGCTCGGCAAAACGGCAAGCGGCAAGGAGGCCAGCACCAGAACACCTGCAAAAGCGCGCATCAGGTGCGCCCGGTCATAACGATCGGACAACAGGCCCAGCGGCCATTGCACCAGCAGGCCGGCAAGAATGCAGAAGCCCATGAACATGCCCACATGCTCGGTCGACAGACCTTGCTGGGCGGCATACAGCGGCGCCAGACCATAGAAGGCACCGACGATAAGCCCGGACGCCAGCACGGTGGTCAACGACTGCGGCACGCGGCTGATGAAAAAGCGCGGTTCCAGCGGAGCAGGACGCAACGGCGCCGGGTGAATGCTGCGGGTCATGGCCACCGGCACCAGACAGAGGGCAAAACACATGGCGATCAGCATCAGCAGCTCAGGCCCGAGCCCTGGGTGAACCACCAGAATCAGTTGTCCCAAGACAAGCCCCAGGTACGACGCAATCATGTAGCCGCTGAAGACCATGCCTCGCTGGCGTGCCGCCGCCTGCTCGTTGAGCCAGCTTTCGACCACCATGTACTGACACATCATCCCCAACCCGACGATCATGCGCAGGAACAGCCAGGCCGGCAGCCAGTTGATCAACCCAAGCCCCAGCACCGCAGCGCCCACGATCCCGGCGCAGGTCGCATAGGCACGGATGTGCCCTACCCGGCCGATCAGGCGATGACCCACCTTGCCACCCAGCACCAACCCGAAATAGTTGGCGGCCATCATCGCACCGATCCACAGACCGTCGACCTCATCGGCCGCCAGCCGCAAGGCCAGGTAGGTGCTTAAAAGACCCGAGCCGATCAACATCATCAGCGAAGCGAAATACAGACCCCGAAAAGACTTCCAGATTTGACGCATGGACATTCCAAAAATAAAGAGTCGCCCGTACAGGCGACGCCAAAACAACGGTTCTTAGACCTGGGCACCCAGCACACGCCGCTCCCAGGGGGTTATTTCATCAAGAAAACTGGTCAGCTCCATGGTCTTCGAGGCGATGTAGCCTTCGATAAACACCTGACCAAACAGTTCCTTGGCCAACGGACTGCGCTTCAGACGCTCCAGAGCAGCATGCAAGGTACAAGGCAATGCCAATTCTTGCGGCACCACAATTTCACCCTGGATCGGCGCTGTGGACTCCAGTCTGTGTTCGATGCCATACAGACCTGCCGCCAGGCTTGCCGCAATGGCCAGATAAGGATTGGCGTCGGCACCCGGCAGACGATTTTCCACTCTTCTGGCCTGGGCCGCACTCGCCGGAATACGTAGCCCAGCGCTGCGATTATCGTAGGACCAGCACGCATTGTTGGGCGAGGCATAAGGATGAAACAGCCGTTGGTAAGAGTTCACATGAGGCGCAAACAACGCGGTGAAATCGACAAGGCAAGCCTGCTGCCCACCAATGAAATGCCGGAAAACCTCTGTCGGCTGGCCGCTTTCATCACTGAATACATTACGCCCCGACGCCGACTCCACCACACTCTGGTGAATATGCATCGAACTGCCCGCCGTCTGCGCCAACGGCTTGGCCATGCACACCACGTTCAGACCGTGCTTGAGCCCGACCTCCTTGAGCAGGTGCTTGAACAGGAAGGTCTGGTCGGCCAGCAGCAAAGGGTCGCCATGCCACAGATTGATCTCGAACTGGCTGACGCCCATCTCATGCATGACCGTGTCACGTGGCAGTCCCAGTTCCGCCATGCATCGGTAGACCTCCTTGAAGAACGGGCGCAGGCCATTATTGGAACTGATACTGAAGGCCGAAAAACCTTCTTCACGCCGACCATCCAGCCCCAGCGGCGGCACAAAAGCCAGAGCGGGATCAGGGTTGGGAGCAAAGACAAAGAATTCGAGTTCGGTCGCCACCACCGGCGCCAGACCGCGCTCGGCATAGCGAGCAATGACGGCCTTCAACTGCACACGCGTCGACAACTCGCAACCTTCACCACTCAGGTTATCGGCGTCACAGATCGCCAACGCACGCGGCTGCTCGCTCCAGGGCAGGCGATGGATCTGTTGCGGATCAGCGACCAGAGCAAGGTCGCCATCATCACTGCTGTAAAAGCGCGCGGGTGGATAGCCTCCCATGATGCATTGCAGCAATACACCACTGGCCAGTTGCAGGCGGCGCCCCTCAAGGAAACCGGCAGCGGTCATCACCTTGCCTCGTGGCACGCCATTCAGATCCGGTGTCACACACTCCACCTCATCGATGCCCACCAACCGTTGCGCAAGGGAATGGGGGTCACTGCAGGTCATTGCTCAGTCCTTTGATTGTCATGGGGCTGCCAGGCGGCAATCACTACAAAATACGCATCGGGCGTTCTCAATATCAAGCCTTCATCGACAGGATCACAACCCGGAGCACCAGAAACGCGGCACGGCACTCTTGGCCGGTTTTTTGCTTTTACCATCGGCAAAACAGTTCGGCTGCCATTTTTATGTCAAAGCCATTCTCGTGAACAGGGAAGGCGTCAAGAAATGTCCTGTCGAGCAGCAATCATCTGCGACACGAGTAGAGAACTCTCCATGAGCGCACCGATTCCCGTAACTCGTCCCCTGTTACCGCCTCTTGAGGAATTCATTCCCTACCTCGAACAGATCTGGCAAAGCCACCAACTCACCAACGGCGGCCCGTTTCACCAGCAGCTTGAAAAAGAGCTGGCCGAGTATCTGGGCGTCCAGCATCTGTCGCTGTTTTCCAATGGCACCCTGGCACTGATGACCGCTATCCAGGCCCTGCGGATCAAGGGCGAAGTCATCACCACGCCCTACTCCTTCGTCGCCACCGCTCACTCCCTGCTCTGGAATGGCCTGACTCCGGTGTTCGTCGATATCGACCCCAACACCTACAGCCTGGACCCCGACCGTATCGAAGAAGCCATTACCCCGGCGACCACGGCAATCATGCCCGTGCATTGCTACGGAATCCCTTGCGATGTGGACCGCATCCAGCAGATTGCCGACCGTTACGGCCTGAAAGTCATCTACGACGCGGCCCATGCCTTCGGCGTGCAGTTCCGTGGCGAGAGCCTGCTCAACCACGGCGACCTGTCGGTACTGAGTTTTCACGCCACCAAGGTGTTCAACACCTTCGAGGGCGGCGCCATCGTCAGCCCGGATGCGAAAACCAAACAACGCATCGACTACCTGAAGAACTTCGGCTTTGCCGATGAAGTCACCGTGGTCGCGCCTGGCATCAACGGCAAGATGAGCGAAGTGAATGCCGCATTCGGCCTTTTGCAGCTGAAACATATCGACCAGGCGCTGCTGAAGCGCCAGCGCATCGACGAACGCTATCGCGCTGCACTGGCCTCGGTGCCCGGTATCGACATCGTCTGGCAGAGCACCGAGAAGCACAATTACTCGTACTTCCCGGTGCTGGTCAGAAAAGAGTTTGCCGTTTCCCGCGATGACCTTTATCAACGCATGCGCGACAACAACATCCTCGCACGCCGCTATTTCTACCCACTGATTTCCACCTTCCCGATGTACAGAGGCCTGGACTCAGCCAAGCCCGATCGCTTGCCTATCGCAACCGACCTGTCCAACCAGATCCTTTGTCTGCCCATTTTCGACAGCCTCACCGATGAAGCCTTCAATAGCATCATCGATGTGATTGTCACTGCAAGTAATGAGAACTGAACATGCGAACGTGCCCGGTCTGCTCCTGCCGTTTTCCGAACTTCTATCCCCTGGGTCGAACCTATCTGGAAGCCGCCCATCGTTTGAATGTCCACTACTCGATGGAGGACTACGAAACACTCAATGTCAGCCAGTACAGTTGCCCTGAATGCGCGGCCTCGGATCGCGACCGGCTCTATGCATTGTTTTCCATGCATATGCTGAACAACCCGCAAGGCAAGGAACTGCGCATCCTGGACATCGCGCCAGCCCCGGTCCTGTCCAGATTCCTGCGCAGCCTGCCCAATGCCCGGTATCGCTCGGCAGACCTGTTTTCGCCCATGGCAGATGACAAGGTCGACATCATGGACATGAACATCTATCCCAATGAGTCATTCGATTTCATCGTCTGCTCCCATGTACTCGAACACGTACGTGACGATGCCAAAGCCATGTCCGAGCTGTACCGCGTGCTGGCCAAGGGCGGCTCGGCGATTCTGATGGTGCCTTTGCTGCTGACCGCCACCACAACCGACGAAGATCCGGACGAAGAAAACGTGGATGAGCGCTGGGCGCGTTTTGGCCAGGACGATCATGTGCGCATGTACGCCAAACATGACTTCGTGACCCGCCTGGAAACAGCCGGATTCCAGATCGATGCCCTGGGCACCCAAGCCTTCGGTGACGGGGTATTCAAACAGCACGGCATTACCGAGCAATCGGTTCTGTACATAGGCCGCAAGTGCTGAGCGAACCTTGCCCACTTGCACCGACCCCGTTGAACGGCTGGTCCTCCCTACTCTCTTCACACGTGGTATTGCGATGAGTTCTTCACGTCTGGTCAGTATTGTCATCCCGGCTTACAAGGCCACTTTCTTCGAGACCGCGCTTGCCAGCGCGATCAGCCAGAACCACGACGACGTTGAAATCGTCATCTGCGACGATTGCCCGACCGAGGCCATCAAGAACATCGTCGACAAACTCAGCCCGGGCAGCCGCTGGCCCATCCGCTACGAGAGAAACCCGGTTGGCCTGGGCGAAGAGCACAACGGTGCCCGCGCCATCAGCCTGGCCCGTGGTCAGTTCATCAAGTTTCTGTACGACGACGACATTCTGGTCCCCGACTGCGTACGCCTGCTCTTCGATGTTCTGCACGACAGCCCCGACATCAAGATGGTCTGCGCCACCCGCAAACTGGTAGACGACAAAGGCCAGTTCATGCAGGACAACATGGCCACCCGCAACCCGTTCGGGCGCAATGTCGTGATCAATGGCCCGGAACTGGTGTCGTTCATTGCCCAGTACCCGATCAACTTCATTGGCGAACCCAGCTCCGTCATGTTCCGTCGCGAAGATGCGCTGGTGTTCGGCAATGAAATCATGTCGCTCAAAGGCATATTCATCTGGGGCCTGGCGGACGTTGCGCTGTTTGTGAAGCTGCTTCGCCAGGGCAATCTGGCGATGCTTGCACGTCCGCTTTCGTACTTCCGGGTTTCCGATCAGCAGAGCAGCGAAGTCTGCCGCACTAACCCTGAACTCCCGAGACAACGTCGCGCCGATTATCACCGCATCACCCGTGAGCTTGGCTGGGTACGCCCGGAAGAGCAGAACCGCACCGTCAAGATCGCTCCGCTGTCGCAGCGTGACAATATCCAGGAACTTGACCTGGTTGCCTATTTCGACCGGCGCCCGGAGAACCAGCGCCGCAACCAGCAGGTCGCCAGCTGGCTGGGTACCCGCAGGCCTACGGTCCCGCAACAGACCCTGATCAGGCAGCACCTGCAGGATCATGGTGGCGGCCCGACGATTGCCATTGTCGTGTCGGACTTCAATCAGCAGCCCGAAAGCGTCCTCGCCACCGTGCAGAGTCTGGCCAGCGACCCGCAACTGCTGGACAAGCTCAAGGTGTTCATCCTCGCCGATTACGACACGTCGAATCAGACACCGCTACAAGCCCAGTTGCCCTGGTTGAGCGCCACTGAGCAGGATCGCGCCATCGTCATCAATGACCTGATGGCAGAAAACGAACACGACTGGTGGGTACTGGTCGACGCGGGGACTACGTTCACGCAAAGCGGCCTGTTGAGCGCGGCACTGAAACTGATTGACGCGCCACACGCCTGCGCCCTGTTCGGCGATGAAATCGCACTCGAAAATCAGGACGGCGCCAGCCTGGGCCTGCGACCTGAATTCAGCCTCGACTACCTGCTGGCCAGCCCTTCGGCAACCAGCCGCAACTGGCTGTTCAGCAGAGAGAAAACCCTGCTGGTGGGCGGTTTCAATCCCGATCATGCACAAGCCATAGAGCTGGATCTGATCCTGCGCATGATCGAGCACCCGGACTTTACCGAGTTTGCCCATGCGACCGAACCGCTGGTGCTCGCGCCACAGGCCCGGCCTCAGTACAACAACGACGAGATCCGCACGCTGCAGCGCCACCTGTTCGCTCGTGGCTATGGCGACAGTGAAATCCAGACTACCGAGTCAGGCCATTACCGGATCACCTATGGCCACGCCGAGCAGCCGCTGGTTTCCATCATTGTCAGCTCCAATGATCAGTTGGAAACCTTGTTGCCGTGCGTAGAGAGCGTTCTGGAAAACACGGCCTATCCGAACTATGAAATCCTGATCAGCGACAATAACAGCCAGTCAGCGCAAAGCATTGAATGGCTGGCAAACATCGATTCGCTGCAATCGGACAAGATCCGCGTCGTGCGTCACCAGCAGACCCTGAACCCGTCCGCCCTACTCAATAGCGCCGCTCAACAGGCACAAGGCCAATACCTGCTGCTCCTGGCCGACAATGCAGCCATCCTGCACAAGGACTGGCTGCACAACCTGCTCAATCAGGCGCAACGGCCTGAAGTCGGCGTGGTCGGCGCAAAAATTCTTGCCGCAGACGGCAGCCTCGCCAACGCAGGTATCATTGTCGGCCTTCAGGACACCGCACAACCGGTCACGGGCGGCGAACCCGCAGCCTCGGCATCCTTTGCGCAGCGCCTGGAAACCGAGCAGAACTACAGCGCGGTCAGCGGCGCATGCCTGATGATTCGCAAGTCACTGTTCGACGATATACAGGGTCTGGAAGAGCATCTGTTCTACCAGTACTTCAGCGATGTCGATCTCTGCCTCAGGGTCCGCGATGCCCAGCATCTGGTGGTCTGGACGCCTCATACCATCATCCAGCTGCGCTCGGCCCCTCAAGCCATCGATGCCCAAGCCATGGACTTCGCCCGGCGAGCGCTGCATCACCGCTGGCTGCATTACATGGCCTGGGACCCGGCCTATAACACCAACCTCACCTTGCAGGCAGGCAGCTTTGTCAGCCAAGGCAACCCGCAACTGGCATGGCGTCCGCTGATCCATCGCCCACTGCCTGTGGTGCTGGTACAACCGGATGATGCCCATGCAGGCACTCGCGTCGCCCAGCCACTGCAAATGCTGGGTACTGCCCTGGCCGTGGACGGCGTTCTGAGCAACAGCCCTCTCTCGCTGCCAGAAATCGCCCGCCTGAGCCCGGACACTGTTGTGTTGCAAGGCTCGATCACGCCAGCGCAGATAGAAGCCATCGGCGCCATCAAGGAACACACCAATGCCTGGGTGACCTTTGATCTGCCCCACTACCCGGAAGGCCTTGAATCGGCGTACTCGTTGCGCAGTGCGCTGGAACTGGTGGACGCCGTCACCGTGCCGACACAGGCTCTGGCGGATCTTGTCCGGGATGCGCACCCGAACATTCAAGTGATCCCGACCAGGTTGTCGCCCGATATCTGGCTGAATGTGCAAAGCCAGCGCAAAACCCGTGACAAGCCTCGCATTGGCTGGGTCGGCACGGCCGATCAACAGGCCGACCTGCTGATCCTGTCCGGCGTGATCGAGGCTCTCGCCGACAAGGTGGAATGGGTGATCATGGGCCCATGCTCGCGCTGGTTGCGCCCGTACATCCATGAACTGCGCTCTCCGGTGGAAGGCGTTCTGTACCCTGAACTGCTGGCCAGCCTGAATTTGGACCTTGTGCTGGTTCCGGCTCAGTCGAGCCTGAGCACTCAGAGCAAGAGCCCGGTTTCCCTGCTGGAGTTCGGGGCTTGCGGCTACCCGGTGATCTGCAGCGATACTCTGTGTACCGAAGGCAGCCTGCCGGTAACGGCTGTCAGCAATGAAACCCCGGCCTGGATTGCGGCTATCGAGGCACACATCAATCAACCCGATGAATGTGCCCGTCTCGGGGATGAGTTAAGGCGCGAAGTGAGGGAGAACTGGATGCTGGATACGACGAATCTGCGGGACTGGCAGGCTGTCTGGGCAAGGCCTCAATAAGGCCAATTATGGAGGCATCACAAGGACGTGATGCCTTTATCAGGCTTTATCCAATACAACCCTGATGAAATACTTCTCACCCAGCTCATCATGGAAATAAGCATTCTTGAAGTTGCCATGTGAGGTCGCACGCAACAGATTAATGTGATCCCGCAAAGAGCCCACTTCATCCAGGTTCAACTCACACAGTTCATTATAGTCCTTGATACCGTTGTAATTACCTTCGGACAGCGGTTTGAAGACTTCGTAGCGGCCTTGCAGGATTCGCGGCAAGTACTCGCGCATCAACTCCTTTTCAGCCTCGATGACGTTATTGTAAACCTCAAGCGACGTTTCACCTGCCCCTATCGTTACCGGCTTCTGGGCAATGATATGGCCATGGTCGATTTCTTTATCCATGACATGAATCGTTGCGCCCACCGGCAGGCCGTTGAGTATTGAAAACGCCTGAGGATACCAGCCACGGTTGAAGGGGTTGAACCCCGGGTGGAAGTTGATACAGCGCACGCCTTCTACCAGGCGCTTAGGGAACAGCTGTTTGCAATGAACACTCAGCACCAGATCGTAATGACTGATGATGAAGTCTACGACCGTGTCGTCTTTTACATTGATCTCGCGAGCCCCCAGTTCAACCATATTCTGGGGCGCTTTGTTATAGGAGGTATAGCGCAAGTCCAGCGTGACAGTTAAACGTTTATCCAGCGTTTCAAGGCACTCTATCAACGCCGCAGAAAGGGGCGGATTATCGGAAACAACCAACAGTTTTATTGCCGACGCCTGCCCCGAAACCTGCTGATTATCTTCTGTCAACTTCACGGAATTTATCCATATGCCAGTTAAATTGCACAGCGCGTCAAAAATATAGCAGCGACGTCCAGAGAGGCGCAAGGCGCGGCTGAAGGTGAACCCCAACCGTCCCTGAAGAAGGACTCAAGGCAGGTAAAGGCTGAACTTGCCGCCACCCAGCACACCACCATTGGCAATCTCGATACGCCCCCGCACACCATTGCGCTCATGCAGGCGAGCGATATGTGCGGCGAAGTACAGGCCAAGCCCGGTGCTGCCGGTGCTCTGGTTGATGCCCTGAACATAATCGTCCTGATTCTCGATCATGTGCGCCGGATAGCCCGGGCCATCGTCATTGATGACGATCTTCAACTGGCCGTCCTCTTCGCTTGCGCTGATCACGATTTCCTCACGGGCAAATCGAATGGCGTTGACGATGATATTGGCCACCACCGAACCGATCAGTTCGCGGTCGAAGAAGCCCAGCGGGCTCAAGGCATCCACGACATAGTGGGCAGTGATGCCACGGCTGCCCAGCACTTCCTGGTGATGCGCCAGTTGCGCCTCGATGAAATCATCCAGCTCGTGATAATCGGGACGCAACGGAAGCTGATTGACACCCAGCTTGTAGATGCCGAGCAGCTGTACCAGCATGCCGTTGAGGTTGGCGAACTCGTAATCGATCACGCCGTTTTCAGGCGCACTGCGCTGCTCGCCGGGAAGTTGCGCAAGCCACTCGCTGTGGGCCTGAGTCAGGGTCGCCAGTGAGTTCTTCATGTCATGGACAGTGGAAGCGATCACCATGGAGAAATCGAGTCCGTTCTCTTTGTCACTCATGCGCCAAACGCCCTTTCCTTGAGTTTCTGGTAACGGTCGTACCGTGGGTCGCTATCGGGCATCTTGCCGACCATTTTCAGTGTGGCACGACACTCTTCACGCCCTGCTTCGCCCAGGTTCTGTCCCGGATGCAGCAAGGACTGCGCCATGTTCAGCGCAATACTGATGTTCTTGGGCTGCAAGGCCAGGGCACGGCGGAACATGTCCTGTGCTTCGGTGAGATTACCGGCCTTGTAGCTGCGCACACCCTGGATATTGAGATCGATGGCCGCCTTGTTGGCTCCCAGAATCGCAGGATCATCAGTCATGGTGGCGATGCTTTTCATGACAGCCGGGTCATCGCCGTAGATTTCTGCACAGTTCTTGAGCACACCTGCGCCCGCATCTTCCTGGCCCAGTTGCTTGAGCTGGGTGGCAACCACCAGCGCCGCTTCTGCACTGAGGAATTGGCCCAGGTTGTCCAGGCGCGACATGGCCTGTTCAGTCAGCTTGGCAGCCATTTCAGGGTCCGAATGCTGCAGGCTGGCCGCTTTCATCAAGCGGGTACGCACTTGCAGGCCTTCGTCTTCACCGTGCTCCTTGGCCACATCGCCCAGGGCGTTGTTGATCTCGACACGGGTACGCGCATCCAGCCCCTGATCGCCGCCCTTGCTGATCAGGGCATGAGCCAGACCGAGATTGGTTTCAGGGTCCTTGAAGCGCGAATGCTGCCCCTGGGAAACAGCCTGGCGATAAGCCTTCGATGCGCTCTCGAAATCTTCGTTGCCCAGCGCCAGCTTGCCCAGCAGCTTTTGCCGACGCACCGCCAGAGGCGAAAGGCGCACGGCGTTTTCCAGCACACTCTGGGCGCGTTTGGCATCGCCACGGGCTACCAGCACTTCGGCCAAGCCGTCAAACAGCGCGGGCATGGTGGGGAAAGCCTTGATGGCCTGCTCGAAAACCTCCTGCGCCTCGGTCACCTTGCCACGCTTGAGCAACAGATTGCCCAACGCGCCGTAAGCCCAGGGCGTAGCCCGGTCGGCCAGAATGGTCTTGAGAAAGCTTTCCAGAGGTTCATTCTGGTTAAGGTCGCGCAGGGCGTCGGCCTTGTAGCGCAGGCACAGGGGCGCAAAGCGTGGGTCCTGCTGAATCAGGGTATTGCAGGCCGCAAGGACTTCGGCGGGCTTGCGACGGTCGAGCGCTTGCAGGATCGGCTTGAGCAGGGTCTTGCGCTGCACCAGCTTTTCAAGACGCTGGGCAAGGCCTGCACGGTTGAAAGGTTTGGTCAGGTAGCCATCGGGCTCCCATTCAAGAGCGCTCATGACCATGGCCTGGCTGTTCTCGGCTGTCACCATGATAAAGACGCTTTCATAACTCAACAGCCTTTCGACCATCAGGTCTTCGAGCACCTGCTGACCGTTCTTGCGGCCATCACCCAGGTTGAAATCATGCAAGACGAAGTCATAGCGCTTTTGCGAGCACATGCGCAGGGCCTGCTCGCCGGTGTCGGCAGTATCCACTTCCTTGACGCCCAGCTCACGCAGCATCGATCTTACCGAACTCCGAAAATCGGAAAAATCGTCGACGATAAGAAAGTTCTTTTGGTTGTACGCCAGCATCCAGATTCCTGTCTTGCAGAGGGTGAAAATGTGCTTCCAATAACCTGAAAACGCTTTACATCAGGCTTATCAGCCAACTTTCAGGTCGTACATGATAACTAATGGCTAGTTGCCATTAAACAGTTTTCCACTTGCGGAATTCTTTCCGCTATCTGCCAGAAAACTGGCAAGACTATTCAGTTTCTCGACCGAAGGTTGAAAAACTGAATAGTCTTGGGCAAACGAGATAGTCGTAGGAGATCACCCGCCGCCTCGGCACCGCGCTGTCGCGCAGTAAACAGGAGCAGGTGTTTCCAGATTCATGGTTCGGCTTGAGGCCGCCTTGCGCCTTTACGGCGGAACCAGTAGGAGCAGCACATATCAATAATGGATATGTACGCCGGATAACGTTTCTACCCTACATAAAATACGTTCTAATTCATGGTCTTGCGTCTTTTTTGATGAGCGCGAATTTATTCGCGAGACGCCATTAGAGCGCGACAGCGCGGCGGCTAATTGCTCCTCCCAGATTTCACATCAGACCCAGCCGTCGTTGCGCTTGCGGCTGCGGGTCAGGGAAGGAAGGATCAGGCCAACCAGCAGGCCGATACCGGCAATGCTGCCGCCATAGACCATGTAACGCATCATGACCTGCTTGTTTTCGTCACCCAATCGGGCCTGGGTGTTGCGCAGTTCGGACTGGGTGTCGGTCAGCTCTGTATTGAGCGCCAGGGTACGGGCTTCCAGCTCATCGATCAGTTTCTTGCGCGTATCCAGTGTTTCCTGCATACCCTGAACCCGGGTCTTCCAGGTGTTGTCGATATTGGCCAGTTGCCCGGTCAGTTCTTCCACCTTCTCGGTCAACTGCGGGACCCTTTCAGCTGGCCCGGCAACATCCTGCAGATCGCTGCTGAGAATCCAGACGGTGCTGCCGCCCTCGCCCCTGACCTGGCTGTAGTTGCCCTGGGTCGAAAGCAGATCGACCTTTTGCCCGGACTTCAGGGTACCGACGATGCGGTGTCCATCGGTTGGACCGCTGCGCACGTATGTGCTGAGGTTGTCGCTGACCCAGCGATCGTTTTCCGCCGCGTGGGCATAAGGAGTCAAAACTGTCAGCAGCGTGCCGAAAAGACCGGCACCCAGAGCGCGACGGGAAGCGTTGAAGAGGACAGGTGCACGAGATACGAGTGCGGAAAGATGACGAGACATGGCAATGATTATCTTTGTCTGAAATAAGAAATTAAGACCCTGAGGCTCCTGACCTTGTGGTCCGTCGAGTGAGTCCATCAGCTAACAGACCCTCTGAACGGGGTCAGGTTCACTATCGGCCCCTCATGCGTCAAAATTCAGCCATATGGCAAAAGGCCCGTTATTGCCTGATTTCAAACGGTTTCAGCCGTGCGACTATGCTCAAGACAGTGACTGTGGTGCACAGCGTTTGCTTTCCCGTCCATGTGCCGTAGACAATGCGGGCAGGCGTGAACGTCATCGATGCTCACCATCCTGATGCAACTGCGGATGCATCGCTCTAATGGAAAATAGAATGATCCCAAGACAAGTGATTAACGCCTCGGTCAGCCCCAAAGGCAGCCTCGAAACCCTCTCCCAACGTGAAGTGCAGCAACTCAGCGCGGCAGGTTCAGGCAGTACTTACACACTTTTTCGCCAGTGCGCCCTGGCCATTCTCAATACCGGCGCCCATGTCGATAACGCCAAGACAATTCTTGAAGCCTACGAGAACTTCGAGGTTCGCATTCATCAGCAGGACCGCGGAGTTCGCCTGGAACTGCTCAACGCACCCGCGGACGCCTTCGTCGACGGCGAAATGATAGCCAGCACTCGCGAAATGCTGTTCAGCGCCCTGCGCGACATTGTCTACACCGAGAGCGAACTGGACAGCCAGCGCATCGACCTGAGCGACTCCCATGGCATCACCGACTACGTCTTCCACCTGCTGCGCAACGCCCGCACCCTGCGCGCCGGCGTAGAGCCGAAGATGGTGGTGTGCTGGGGTGGTCACTCGATCAACACCGAAGAATACAAATACACCAAGAAAGTCGGCCACGAACTGGGCCTTCGCAGCCTGGACATCTGCACCGGCTGCGGTCCGGGCGTGATGAAAGGCCCGATGAAAGGTGCCACCATTGCCCACGCCAAACAGCGTATCAATGGCGGTCGCTACCTGGGCCTGACCGAGCCCGGGATCATCGCTGCCGAAGCGCCGAACCCCATCGTCAACGAACTGGTGATCCTGCCGGATATCGAAAAACGCCTGGAAGCCTTCGTGCGTGTCGGCCACGGCATCATCATCTTCCCGGGCGGCGCTGGCACGGCTGAAGAGTTCCTGTATCTGCTGGGCATCCTGATGCATCCGGACAACAGGGATGTGCCGTTCCCGGTGATCCTCACCGGCCCGAAAAACACCGAGCCTTACCTGCAACAACTGCACGCTTTCGTCGGCGCCACCCTGGGTGAAGCCGCGCAGAAGCACTACCAGATCATCGTCGATGATCCGGCAGAAGTTGCCCGGGTGATGACCCGCAGCCTGAAGGAAGTCAAACAGTTCCGCCGCGAGCGCAACGATGCTTTCCACTTCAACTGGCTGCTCAAGATCGAAGAAAGCTTCCAGCACCCCTTCGATCCGACCCACGAGAACATGGCGAAACTGCAACTGAACCATGAGATTCCACCTCATGAACTGGCGGCCAATCTGCGTCGTGCGTTCTCCGGTATCGTGGCGGGCAACGTGAAGGACAAGGGTATTCGCCTGATCGAGGAACATGGTCCTTATCAGATCCATGGCGACCCGGCGATCATGAAGCCGCTGGACAAGCTGTTGCAGGCATTCGTCGAACAGCATCGTATGAAACTGCCCGGCGGCGCAGCCTATGTGCCGTGCTATCAGGTAGTCACCTGAGTTCAGACGGGGTGGCTGCAAAGCGCCCCGTTTTTTTTAACGCTGAATACGAAACTGCCTGGGCGACAGCCCCGTCGCACGCTTGAAGAAACGCGAGAAATAAGCAGGCTCTGAGAACCCCAGGCTGTCGGACACCTGATTGATGGTCATGGTGGTGTAAACCAGGCTGCGCCTGGCCTCCAGCAGCAATCGCTGGTTGATGATCTGCAAGGCCGACTGGTCGCACAGGCGGCGACAGAGGGCATTGAGATGTGCGGCGCTGATGCCCATTTTCTGCGCATGTCGCTCAATCGACCAATGCTCGCGAAAACTCGATTCCAGTTGATGCATGAACGCCTGCAAATGCTCGCGCCCGCGATCAGGCACCTGAATATCCTGAAGCGCGTGCTCGTTGCTGCGCCGACTCAGCCAGACCATCAGCACATTGATCAATGACTGCAGCATCAGGTCACGTCCGGGACGATGCTGTCGGTACTCTGCCGCAATCGCGCTGAACAGGGTGTCCACGTAATGACTGTCAGCCCCAAGCGAATGGCAGTGAGCCGAACCCGACACCGGATCGTCCAGTGCCGCCTCCAGTTGCTCCACCAAAGGCCTGGCCAGGCTGAGGATATGGCCCTGAATGTCTTCGCTGAACTTGAAGGTGTGGACGCTCAGCGCCGGGACCACCAGCAACGAGGGCGTGTCGACCTCATGGACCGCCTCCTCCACCTTCAACACTGCCCGTCCCGATTGCACATACAGCAACTGCACCAGATCACTGTGTCGATGGGGCTTGATCTCCCATTCATGGATCCTGCTGCGTTCGGGAATCGACTCGCAATGGATCAGATCCGGCGTGGGCCAGGCAGCCGTCTCGCCATAGAGCTTGAAAACCGGAATCGCGGCAAGCGCTGTTCTGGGCATGACCGGCTCCTGTGGGTAATCCTTGAAAAGTCCAGATAATGCGCTGAATAGTGCCTTCTTATGCCATGAGCATCCATTAAAAATACAGGAGACAAAAACAAAGACATCCCGCCGGTCATCGACTGGCAGGGACACATGACAGGAAAACAATAATGAAAACCCAAGTCGCAATCATCGGCTCAGGCCCGTCCGGGCTGCTGCTGGGCCAACTGCTGCAACGTGCCGGTATCGATAACGTCATCATCGAACGCAAGAATCCCGACTACATCCTTTCCCGTATCCGCGCCGGGGTGCTGGAGCAAGGCATGGTCGATCTGCTGCGCGAAGCCGGCGCTGGTGAACGCATGGATGCCCAGGGGCTGATTCATGATGGTTTCGAGCTGGCTTTCGATGGGCGTTGCGAGCGTATCGACCTCAAGGCCCTGGCCGATGGCAAGACCGTCATGGTCTACGGCCAGACCGAAGTCACCCGCGAACTGATGCAGGCTCGCTCGCAAGCCGGTGCCATGACCCTCTATGACGCTGAAGACGTCCAGCTCCACGACCTGAAAACCGACCGACCTTACGTGACCTTCAGCCAGAACGGCCAGACGCAGCGTCTGGACTGCGATTACATTGCAGGCTGCGACGGATTCCATGGGGTTTCCCGGCAATCCATTCCCGCTGACAGCCTGAAAGTCTTCGAGCGCGTCTATCCCTTTGGCTGGCTCGGCGTACTGGCCGATACGCCACCGGTCAACGAAGAACTGGTGTACGCCAACCATCCACGCGGCTTTGCCCTGTGCAGCATGCGTTCGGCCACTCGCACCCGGTATTACGTGCAGGTCAGCGCAGATGAAAAGGTCGAGGACTGGTCGGATGAGCGCTTCTGGGACGAATTGAAAACCCGGCTTCCCGATCACCTGGCCGAGCGGCTGGTCACCGGTCCTTCCATTGAAAAAAGCATCGCACCGCTGCGCAGTTTTGTCGTGGAACCCATGCAGTACGGTCGCCTCTTCCTGCTGGGCGACGCCGCCCATATCGTCCCGCCGACCGGTGCCAAAGGCCTGAACCTGGCCGCCAGTGATGTCAACACGCTGTACCGGATCCTGCTCAAGGTCTACAAGGAAGGTCGCACCGACCTGCTGGAAAAATATTCACAGATCTGCCTGCGCCGGGTCTGGAAAGCCGAGCGATTTTCCTGGTGGATGACCTCAATCCTGCACAGTTTTCCCGGCACCGATGATTTCAGCCAGCGGCTTCAGCAGACTGAGCTGGATTACTACGTGGGCTCGGAGTCAGGCCGAAGGACCATCGCCGAAAACTATGTGGGATTGCCTTACGAAGCAATCGAATAATGAATTCGCTCCTGCGTTGTGCAATTTCACAACAACCACCCGGCATGGCAGTGCAAATCGCCAAAGAGTTTTTGTTGTCAGCCCCATAAGATCGGGATCAGCTGTACGCAGTATAAAAACAACAAGCTCCGAGGATTCACCGCCATGCCCAACCCATCGATTCGGGATGCTGGCGACGTCGAAGGCAATCATGTCTACCGTCGCATCACCCTGCGCCTCATACCCTTTATCTTTATCTGCTACCTGTTCAACTACCTGGATCGGGTCAACGTCGGCTTTGCCAAGCTGCAGATGCTCGATGCCCTGAACTTCAGCGAAACCGTCTACGGCCTGGGAGCCGGGATCTTCTTCATTGGCTACGTACTGTGTGGCCTGCCCAGCAACCTGGCGCTCAACCGTTTCGGGCCACGGCGCTGGATCGGCCTGATGATGATCACCTGGGGCACGTTCTCCACCTGCCTGCTGTTCGTCACCACTCCGATGGAGTTTTATGTACTGCGCTTCCTGACCGGCATGGCCGAAGCCGGCTTCTTCCCCGGCATCGTGCTCTATCTCTCGCGCTGGTACCCCAACCAGCGACGCGGTCGGATCATGGCACTGTTCATGTCCGCCATTCCGGTATCCGGCCTGCTGGGCGGCCCGTTCTCCGGCTGGATTCTCAACCACTTCGCCGCGGGTCAAGGCGGCATGGCGGGCTGGCAGTGGATGTTCCTGATTCAGGGCCTGCCAACGGTCGTGCTGGGCCTGTTGGCGTTCCGGTTGCTGTGCGACAAGGTCGAAGATGCACCCTGGCTGACACCCGAGCAACGTCAGCGGGTCAAGGCCGACATCACCACCGATGAACTCAGCCGCCCGGTGATCAGTGAAAAGGCCTCCCCTCTTTCGGTACTGACCATGCCGTTCATCTGGGTGCTGGGCTTTATCTACTTCTGCATCCAGAGCGGCGTGTACGCGATCAACTTCTGGCTGCCGTCGATCATCAAGAACCTGGGCTTCAGCGATGCACTGGTGATCGGCTGGATCAGCGCCGTGCCTTATCTCATGGCCGGCGTGTTCATGATTCTGGTGGGCCGCTCGGCGGATCTGCGCAATGAACGACGCTGGCACCTGGTCGTGCCGATGCTGATGGGCGCCCTGGGCCTGATCATCGCCGCCAACTTCGCCACCGTGCCAGTCATCGCGATTCTTGGCCTGACCATCGCCACCATGGGCGCCCTCACCGGCCTGCCGATGTTCTGGCCACTGCCCACCGCCCTGCTCAACGCCAGCGTCGCCGTAGCCGGGCTGGCACTGATCAACTCCATCGGCCAGATGGCGGGCTTTCTCAGCCCGTATCTGGTGGGCTGGATCAAGGACCAGACCGGCTCCACCACCATGGCGCTGTACTCCCTGGCAGGCCTGACCATCGTCGGCAGCCTGGTAGCCCTGCGAATCAGCCGTCAGTCAGCGACCAAGGCGGCAGCCGCTGCGTAATCCCTGGCCGCAATACCAAAAGCCAGACCTCGTGTCTGGCTTTTTATTTTCAGCCCCGATCCACCCAAGAACTAATGGCTATGTAGAATCAAACAGTTTCGTCCGGTGTGCTCATCTCATGATCTGGAGAGCTTGAATGGATGTGTCTCGTTACATTTTGCTGTTGGCATTGAGGGAAAAAGCCCAGACAGGAAAGGATCTTGCCTATCTGGTATCGAAAGAAAAGATCATTGCCAAAGGAGTCAAAGGTGACAAGGGATATGAAGAGCCGATTGTAAACATGCTGCACAATCATTCATCTCCCAAAGGCACAATTTTCGCCACCTACACGCCGACAGATATGTGCCAAGGTCTAGCCTGGCATAAAGGATTGCGAAAGATTATTTATGCAATAAACTTTATTCCATGGAGTATTGCGATCAAAGAAAAAACGATTGACGCCCCTAAGGCATTGGAAAAGACAGCAGCCTTCGTCATTTCTTCCTCTCTATATGGCAGAGATCTGAACACGCTCAATACATTCCCTGCGACGCAACCACTGCTTGATCAATGGCATGCTCTATTGGAACATGCAACGCTTAGCGATAAGGCAAAAGAAATCAGAGCTAGCAGCAAAGGATGTATCGATATTTATAATACGCGAGTGAAAGAAGGCGATGAAACCACTCTGCTCACGCGCATAGCTACCAGCATACCGATCCAGACAGGCAGCGTCGTTACAGAGCAAAACAACAAGGATCGGCTATGGATGAAAATCGCTTATGCATTGGCTGGAGCAGCCCTGCCGGCTCAGAGGAAAAAGAAAGGCGATCTGAAGTCTCCACTACCGCACGGCCATAACGTTGCCGCCATTATGGTGAGCAACACAGACCTCATTCTTGGCTGGGGAGTCAACATTAACGGCCTGAATGGCTGCTTCCATGCCGAAACCTCAATGATCCTCGCCTATTTGACCCAGAATAATACAACCCAACTACCCAAAGATGTACGTATTTATTCAACGCTGGAACCTTGCCATATGTGCTCGGGTTTAATTACCACGTTGAGCGTCAATACACCTGTTGTCGTTGGACATATGGACCCGAACATTGATAACAACACACTCAAGCAGGGTAAGAATGGTTCCGTACAACGTATGACCACCATGATGCCCATCATTCAAAAGCCTGTTGTCTATCTTAAAAATATTACAAAAGAGAACAATCCTACAGCGCATGCGAGATGGATGCAGAATTTCTATAACGAAAAAGGAAATTCTCCTACTGCTGCAGACTGGCTCACTTCAGAATATACAAAAGACAATAAGCCAATCACCCAGTTTCTTAACACTAACAAGTCCCCCACACAACTCTTCAGCTATAACCTCACGAGTCTCCAGGAACTCCTGGATGCTGGTGTGGGAGACCCCGGCGAGAACGAAATCCTGAAACGCGGCATTGCCCTGATCGAAAAAATCAAAACCAGCGGCCTGATTCGCTAAGCCTCTGCGTGCAGGCGATTGCTCAATCGCCTGCACGCCATCTGCCCTCTCTCCTCCCCTCTCCATACCCCGCATTTTGAAAAAAACGATCAAAACCTCTTGCCACAAATGATTGATTCAATCACTATCGAGCCACTAACAATAAAACGAGACTATGGCCATGCAATTTCGCGGCATCATTCCAGCTCTGGTCACGCCCTTTACCGATGATCAGCAACTCGATGAGCAAGCCCTTCGCGGCCTGATCGAAAACCTTCTGCAAGCCGGTGTACATGGGCTTTTCGTGCTGGGCACCAATGGCGAGTTCTTCACTCTCTCCGAATCCGAAAAACTGAAAATCGCCCGTATTACCGTTGAAGCGGCAGCCGGGCGTGTGCCTGTAGTCGTAGGCACCGGTGCCTTTGCTACCCATGAAGTGATCGAACTGAACAAAAAAATGATCGATGTGGGCGCAGACGCCCTGTCCATCATCACGCCGTACTTCAATGCCATCAGCCAGTCCGAACTCATCAAGCACTACACCGCCATTGCCGATGCCTCCGAGTTGCCGCTGATGATGTACAACATTCCGGCCAAGACCGGCATGTCCATCGGTATCGGTGCCGTGGCCACCCTCAGCCAGCACCCGAAAATCAAAGGCATCAAGGACAGCGCCGGCAACTTCGATGCACTGGTTCAGATGATGAAATACCGCAGCGACGACTTCGCCGTGTTTGCGGGCACCGACTCGTTGATCTACTGGAACCTGCTGGCCGGTGGCGATGGTGCTATCGCTGCCACCGCCAACGCGGTACCGGATGTGGTCATGTCGATCTGGAACAACTTCCAGTCGGGTAATCACGAAGCCGCCCGCGCCGCCCAGGAAGCCCTTCGTCCACTTCGCGATGCGTTCGCGCTGGGCACCATGCCTGTGGTGCTGAAAACCGCGACCCAACTGCTCAATGTGCCCGTCGGCCCCTGCCGCTCGCCGGTCCAGCCGCTGGATGCCGCCGCACTGGAAAAACTCCAAGGCCTGCTGGCCGTCTACCGCTAAGCCGGAGGTAATCCCATGTCCGCCACTTATCACTTCCAGACCGTAAAGCATGTGGTTCACGGCCCCGGCAGCCTCGATCTGCTCACTGAAAAGCTGCCGCTGCTCGACGTCCCGGTCAAAACCGTGGTGCTGGTCACCCAGAATGCCATGCACAACCTGGGCGTGACCCAGCGCATCACCGAGCAAATCAAGGCCCGCAACATCGCCGTGCATATGCTCGATAACGTCGAGATCGAACCGACGCTGGAAAACATCGAGCGCGTGTTTCGGGAAGACGTTGCACCGCACGCCCCCGATGCACTGATCGCCATTGGTGGTGGCAGCGTGCTGGATGCGGCCAAGCTGTTCGCCGTGATGCTGACCAACGACACACCGCTCAAGGATCTGCTGGGCATCGACAAGGTCACGCACCCCGGCAAACCCATGGTGCTGGTGCCGACCACGTCGGGTACAGGCTCGGAAGTCACGCCCAACGCCATCGTCACCTTGCCCGATGAAGAATTGAAGATCGGCGTAGTGAGCCGCCATCTGCTGCCGACGCTGGTGGTGCTCGACCCGCTCTTGACCCTGAGCCTGCCACGCCCGATCACCGCCGCCACCGGGATGGATGCCTTCACCCACTCGCTGGAATCCTTCATTTCCACCAAGGCCAACCCCATCAGCGATGCCTTTGCGCTGGAATCCATGCGCCTGATTGCGGGGAGCATTGTCGAGTCCTATCAGCAACCGGAATCGATACGGGCACGCGGCGATATGCTGCTGGGCTCGATGTATGGCGGCCTGGCCCTGACCGCCGCCGGAACCGCAGCCGTGCATGCGCTGGCGTATCCACTGGGCGGCAAGTTCCACGTCACCCATGGCGTGGCCAACGCCATGCTGCTACCCCATGTCATGGCCTTCAACCTGGACAGTTGCGCCGAACGCCTCAAGCGCGCCGCGCTGACATGCGGTCTGGCCAGCCATGACGACAGCAACGAAGCCGCAGCCCACAAGTTGATCGAGCAGATTCGCCAGTGGACCCAAGTGCTGAACATTCCCCAGAACCTGCGTGATTTCGGCGTGGCTGAAGAGCATTTGCCGGACATGGCAGTAGCGGCCTCCAAAGTCACCCGCCTGATGACCAACAATCCCAAGGTCTTGAGCCTGGACGACATCCAGCAGTTGTACCGGTGCCTGCTGCCATGATTCGCGCCGACTTTCCCGGCCTGCTGATACTCGCTGACGATCTGTCGGGAGCCGCCGACTGTGCAGCGGATTTTGCAGCGCGTATCGAGACTCGCGTGGTGCTGACCACTGCGGGCTCGCTGGCAGCGGACGTCGTCGCCATAGATGTTGACTCCCGTCGCATGCCTCCCCAGCAGGCCGCCGAACAACACCGGGTGGTCCTGCGCCAGCAACATGCCACGGCCATGGCGCTGTACAAGAAAATCGACTCCACCCTGCGCGGCAATGTCGCCAGCGAAATCGACGCGCTGCAATCAGTACGCGGTATGGCCCTGGTGGCTCCGGCTTTCCCGGACATGAAGCGCACCACCAGCCAGGGCGTGCAATTGATCGATGGCGTGCCGGTGGATCAGAGCGATGTGTGGCGCAACGAGAACCTGCAAGGCACCAGCAACCTGCTGGAGCTGCTGCTCAAGCAGGGTTTGCGTACGCAATGGCTGGGGCTGGACGATCTGCGCGATGGCGCGACTCTGAAACAGACCCTGCGCACAGCCCTGGAAAACGGCGTGCAGGCGCTGGTCTGCGATGCCGAGCTGGACAGCGATCTGCAGAAACTGGCCCAGGCTTCGGCCCAGTGGCATCAGCAATTGTTCTGGGTCGGTTCGGCAGGCCTTGCCCGGCATCTGCCTCAGGCATTGGGGCTGCCAGCCGCCCGAACCGTCCAGGTAACGCCCCGCTCTCCCGTACTGACCGTGGTCGGCAGCATGTCCCGGCACTCTCAGGTACAGGCCGACACCCTGGCGCAATACAGCCCGCAATACAGCCTGACCATTGCTCCAGCCACCTTGCTGGACAGCCATGCACAGGTCGAACGCGATGCACTGCGCCAGCAACTGGAAGACCAGTTGAGCGCAGGGCATGACGTGCTGGTGCGACTGGATCAGCAACATCGCGACCCGGCACAAGCGGCCGACCTGAGCAACGCACTGGCCCGATGGCTGGCACCGGCCCTGCCCCATGCCGGTTCGCTGATCGCTACCGGCGGTGAAACCGCACGGGCGATTCTGATCGAGGCAGGTATCGAGCACATGACCCTGCAGGGCGAACTCGCCACAGGCGTGGTGCTGTCCCAGGCCCGACTCGGCTCCCGCCACCTCAATGTGGTGACCAAGGCTGGCGGCTTTGGTGACCCCGACACCTTTCTCGCGGCCTGGCGACAATTGCATGAACCGGCTGCGACCGGCACCACTTTCAAAGAGGAAGCTCCCTATGTCTGAACGTCCTGTCATTGGTATCACCATGGGCGACGCCGCCGGGGTGGGTCCTGAAATCATCATGAAAACCCTGACCCACGCTTCGGTGTACGAAACCTGTCGGCCGTTGGTCATCGGCGACGCCAAACGCCTTGAAGACGCCAACCGCATCGTCGGCAGCAACCTGCGCGTCAACAGCATTGCCAGCCCGGCACAGGCGCGCTTCGCCCAGGGCGAGGTGGACTGCATCGATCTGGGCCTCATCCCTGCCGACCTGCCTTATGGCAAGTTGTCGCCCATTGCCGGTGACGCTGCCTTTCGCTACATCGAACGCACCGTGCAACTCACCGAAGCCGGTGAACTGGATGCGATCTGCACCGCGCCACTGAACAAGGAAGCGCTGCATGCAGGCGGGCATATCTTCCCCGGCCACACTGAAATGCTCGCGCACCTGCTGGGCGTGGAAGAAGTGTCGATGATGCTGATGACGCCGATTCTGCGGGTCATCCATGTCACCACCCACATCGGCATCATCGACGCCATCGCCCGGATCGAACCGGGTCTGGTGAAGCGCACCATCGAGCGCGCCCGGGAAACCCTGGTGCGTGCCGGTATCGAAAACCCGCTGATCGCGGTGTGCGGAATCAACCCCC
Organism: Pseudomonas sp. Irchel 3A18; assembly: GCF_900187465.1. NCBI lineage: Bacteria > Pseudomonadati > Pseudomonadota > Gammaproteobacteria > Pseudomonadales > Pseudomonadaceae > Pseudomonas > Pseudomonas sp. Irchel 3A18. The sequence goes on along the minus strand of NZ_FYDI01000001.1, from coordinate 37,677 downwards.
ATGCCGGTGAAAACGGTCTGTTCGGCTATGGCGAAGAAGCCACCAAGATCCAGCCCGCCATCGACGAATTGCGCGCACGCGGCTGGCGTGTCGAAGGCCCGCTGCCGGCCGACACGCTGTTCTTCCGGGCCGGTCGTGGCGACTTCGATGCCGTGGTCGCCATGTACCACGACCAAGGCCATGGCCCGGTCAAGGTCATGGGCCTGGAAGCCGGAGTCAACGTCACCATCGGCCTGCCGGTGATTCGTACCTCTGTGGATCACGGCACCGCATTCGACATTGCCGGCAAAGGCATCGCCGATGAACGCAGCCTGATCGAAGCCCTGCGCCAGGCCGTGGAACTGGCTACCCGTAAACGCGACACCCGCAATTCCATCGCCGTCTGAACCCACCTCCCAGAACACCCCCGGCAAAGACGTGCGGCACCCATAACGCGCCAAAAAAACAATAATGGAGCGATACCGATGGATACCTTCAACGCACAAGACACCACGATCATCGTCGGCATGGTGATCGTCTACATCGCAATCACCACCTGGATGAGCATGCGCATGCGCAGCAAGACCAGCGAGCAATACATGGTCGCTGCCAGGACCATGCCCGCCATCATCGTCGGCATCCTGATGATGTCCGAATTCATCGGTGCCAAATCCACAGTCGGTACTGCACAGGCAGCCTTTGAAAGTGGCTTCGCCGCTTCCTGGTCGGTAATTGCCGCCGCCATCGGCTTCCCGCTGTTCGGCCTGTTGATGGCCCGCAAACTGTACAGCTCCGGGGAGTTCACCATCTCCGGCTTCATTGCCAAGAAATACGGCACATCCACCAAGCTCGCGGTGTCGATCATCATGATCTACGCCTTGCTGCTGGTGAACGTCGGCAACTATGTCAGCGGTGCGGCGGCCATTGCCACGGTGCTCAAGATCAACCTGACCACTGCCGCGTTCATCACTGCAATCATCAGCACGCTCTACTACGTGTTCGGTGGCCTGAAGAGCGTGGCGTACATGAGCATCCTGCACACCGCGGTGAAATACATCGGGGTCATGATCGTGCTGGGCGTGGCCCTGAAGATGACCGGCGGCTTCACGCCGGTGATCCAGAACATGCCGGAACACTACTTCACCTGGGACGGCACCATCGGCGGTTCGAAAATCATGGCGTGGATCATCGGCACTGTCGGCGCGATCTTCTCGACCCAGTTCATCATCCAGGCGATTTCTTCAACCCAGAGCCCGAATGCAGCACGCCGTTCGACTTTCTATGCATCGCTGCTGTGTATCCCGATCGCACTGGCCCTGGGCTTTATCGGTGTCGCCTCCAAATACCTGCACCCGGACATGAGCAGCCTCTACGCCCTGCCGGTGTTCCTGCAATCCATGAGCCCCGTGGTTGCGGGCGTGGTCACCATCTCTCTGGTGGCGTCGATCTTCGTCAGCGTCAGCACCGTGGCACTGGCCATCGCTTCGCTGGTGGTGCGCGACTTCTACGTGCCGTGGCGTAAACCGTCGGTGGATCAGGAGTTCAAGACCACCCGCCTGATCGCTCTGGTGATCGGTTTCGTACCGCTGTTCTTCGTGTTCTTCGTACCGGAAATCCTGAACCTGTCGTTCTTCACCCGCGCCCTGCGCCTGTCGATTGCCGTGGTCGCGATGGTTGCCATCTACCTGCCGTTCTTCGGTTCGGGCCGAGGCGCGACACTGGGACTGATCGCATCCTCCATCACCACCAGCATCTGGTATCTGTTGAACAACCCTTATGGCATCGACAACATGTACATCGCGCTGGTGACACCGGCCATCGTGATTGCCATCGAGCATATGCTGCCCAAATCCGCCCAGGCCAAACGCCAAGACGCCGAGGTTCCCAATGCCAACCACTGACATTCGCCAGGACGCCTTCCTGCCAACGCCCTACGCCCAGAACCATGCCGCCAACCTGCATGAACTGGCCGACGGCACGCTGCTGTGCACCTGGTTTGCCGGCACTCAGGAAGGCATGGCCGACATCTTCGTCCTGCTGTCACGCCGCGACCCGCAGACCGGCGTGTGGAGCGAACCGCAAAAGCTGTCCGAGGATTCGACCCGCTCCGAGCAGAACCCGATCCTGTTCCAGGCGCCCGACGGGCCGCTGTGGCTGATCTGGACAGCACAGGTTTCCGGCAATCAGGAGACGGCGATCATCCGCCGTCGCCTGTCGCTGGACCAGGGCAAGACCTGGGGAGCCATCGAAACCCTGTTCGACGAAGCCGGTACTTTCGTTCGCCAGCCACCTGCCGTGCTGGACAACGGCGACTGGGTCCTGCCGGTCTGGTACTGCATCACGGGGCCGGGTGAAAAGTGGGTCGGCAACCATGACGTCAGCGCCGTGATGATTTCCAGCGATCAGGGCGTCACCTGGTCGCGCCATGACGTGCCGGACAGCACCGGCTGCGTGCACATGAATGTCCATCAGTTGCCGGACGGCACGCTGCTCGGGCTGTTTCGCAGCCGCTGGGCGGACTTCATCTACAGCACCCGCTCCAATGACCGTGGCCGCACCTGGAGCGTGCCGGCTCCGACCGAACTGCCCAACAACAACTCTTCGATCCAGTTCGTTCGGCTGGCCACCGATGAGCTGGCGCTGGTCTACAACCCGGTCAGCGCCGAAGGCCACAGCCAGCGCCGTGCTTCGCTGTACGACGAGATCGAGGACGAAGGCGACGACCGTGTCACGCCGGGTGCCCGCAGCGATGGCAAGTCCGCCATCTGGGGCATTCCCCGTGCGCCGATGAGCCTGGCCGTCTCCCGCGATGGCGGTCACAGCTGGCCGACACGCCTGGATATCGAACTGGGTGACGGCTTCTGCCTGACCAACAACTCACAGGAAAAACTCAACCGCGAGTTCTCCTACCCCAGCATCATCCAGGCCGCCGATGGTAGCCTGCATGTCGCGTTCACTTACTTCCGGCAGAAGATCAAACACGTGCATCTGCCGCTCCATGCCATTCGCTGAAAGCCCTGCGCCGGTCTTCGGGCTGGCGCCTTTTCGGAAACCCTCAACATGCCTTCAATCGAATCCGTACTTGTGACCGGTGCCAGCTCCGGCATCGGTCAGGCCATTGTCGTGCGCCTGCTTGAGCAAGGCCTGCATGTCACGGGCCTCAGCCGCCGCGCACCCGACCTTCAACACCCGAACTTCACCTGGATCGAATGCGACCTCAATGATTTCAGCGCTCTGGACCGGGCACTGGAACAGACCGTGAAAATCGATGCCCTGGTACACGCCGCAGGCTTCATGCGCACCGCACCGCTGGGACAACTCAACGATGCCGACGGCCAGGCGATGTGGCATCTGCATGTGGCCGCCGCCAGCCATATGGTCAACGCCCTCTACCCTCGCCTTAAATCCGGTGCCCGGCTGGTGATGATCGGCAGTCGCACCATGCAGGGCGCTGCCGGTCGCAGCCAGTACGCCGCCACCAAGGCCGCGCTGCAAGGCATGGTCCGTTCATGGGCCATCGAGCTGGCGCCACGGGGCATTACCGTCAACCTCATTGCCCCAGGCGCCACCGAAACCCCTATGCTGCTGGACCCGGCACGTAGCGCAACGCCCCCCAACAAACCGCCGCTGGGTCGCTTTGTGCAGCCCCACGAGATTGCCGGCCTGACCGCGTTTCTGCTCGGCCCGGACGCCGGTGCAATCACCGGTCAAAGCCTGGTGGTATGCGGCGGTGCGTCGTTGTAAGGTTGCACCTCGTTTTCCTGCGCTAGAAGAGCCTGAATGAAAGTCGCCAATCGTCGCCAATCGATACTCGAACTGGTTCTCTCCGGAAAATCCAACGTCGATGAACTGTGCGCCCAGCTCGGCGTTTCGGAAGCCACCGTGCGCCGCGACCTGACAGCCCTGGCCGAAGACGGCCTGATCGTGCGCACCTATGGCGGTGCAGCCCATATCGGCCAGCGCGAACCGGAAACCACGATTGAAGAACGCAGCCGTCAGCACAGCCAGGAGAAGATGGACATCGCCCTGGCGGCGCTGGCCCACATCAACGATCACGACACGTTGTTCCTGGAGGGCGGCACCAGCACCAGCGCGCTGGCCCACGTCCTCAATCAGCGACGCGGCCTGCATGTCATCACCAACAACCTGACGGCTCTGGGGGATCTGGCGCTGATTCCCGAAGGTCGGGTCACGGTGCTGGGCGGCACACTGCGCCCGTCCAGCATGTCGACCTACGGTGTGGCCGCCCAGGCTGCGCTGGAACACCTGAGCGCCGACAAACTGTTTGTCAGCGCCGATGGTGTGGTGGCGGATCTGGGATTGTGCGAAGCCAGCGCCGAGCAGGCCTATCTCAAGGAGAACATGCTGGCCCGTGCCGCACAGATCTTTGTATTGGCCGACTCCACCAAGCTGGGCCGCGCCCGCCAGCAGCACTGGACGCCGCTGCGCCAGCCGTGGACGCTGATCACCAACCCGGTGGACGATGAATCCCTGCTGGCGCCGTTCAAGGCCCGCAAGTCGATTCAGGTGGAAATTGCGTACCCGCAAAAGGCCTGATCAGAGTTTGCCGATACCCCCGGGCTCGAAGACCGGCTCGCTTGCCGTCAACCAGTTGACCAGCGGCTGCCCGAACTCTGGCTGACTGATCTCGAAACGATCCCCTCGCTGAGTGCGAATACCGTCGGCAAAAGACAGGGTCGCGGTGCCGAAGAAGTGGATATGCACATCCCCCGGACGCAGGAACTGGCTGTACTTGAAGTGGTGGTATTCAAGGTTTTCCAGGCTGTGACACATATTGGCCTCGCCACTGAGGAATTCCTTCTCCCAGACCACCTCCCCGTCGCGCAGGATACGGCTGGTTCCCACCAGATGCTGGGGCAGATCACCTACCCGCAATTCCGGGCCGAATGAGCAGGCCCGCAGCTTGGAGTGAGCCAGGTACAGATAATTGCGCCGCTCCATCACGTGGTCGGAAAACTCGTTGCCAATGGCAAAGCCCAGCCGATACGGCTTGCGGTCGTGGCCGATCACATACAGGCCGCTCAACTCCGGCTCCTCGCCACCATCTTCGGCAAACGGCGGCAGCGTAAAGGCGGCTCCCGGACGCACCACGATGCTGCCATCACCCTTGTAGAACCACTCCGGCTGCACACCCGCCTGACCGGCCTGGGGCTTGCCACCTTCCAGACCCCATTTGAAGATGCGCATGGTGTCGGTCATCGAGGCCTCGTCACCGGCCTGCTGATGCATCTTGTCCCGGGCCGAAGCGCTGCCCAGATGGGTAAGGCCCGTGCCGCTGACCAGCATGTGTGCAGGATCGGGATGGTCCAGCGGCGGCAAAACCCGGACTTCGCGCAGCAGTTGCGCATAATCATGGTCGGTGCCAAGCCCCAGCAGATCCACCTGATGCGCCAGACTGGAACCCGCTTCGATAGCCTTCAAGGCCAGCTCGCGAACACTGTCGACACCCGGCACTTCACGTACCCGGTCACCGTCCACCAGACCGACCCGGCGCTGGCCATGACTCAACTCGAACTGTATCAGCCGCATGAAACTCTCCTTTCAACGATGGGTGGAAGCGCTTGCCGAGAACTCGGACTCAGGCAACACGTGCCTGCGCTCCAGTACGCGATAGACAATGCCGGTCAGCACCAGCCCGAACACCATGACGCCTGACAGGAAGTACAGACCCGAGGCCAGGCTGCCGGTGAGTTCTTTCAGGGTCCCGATGACGAACGGGCCGATGTAGCCGCCCAGATTGCCCACCGAGTTGATCAACGCAATACCGGCAGCCGCACTGGCACCGGCAAAGAAACGGCCCGGCAGGGTCCAGAAGACCGCCGTGCAGGAAAACAGCGAGAACGCCACCAGACACAACGCTGCCAGTTGCGCTGCCGGCAAGGTCAGCCAGGCACTGCAGAACAGGCCGATGGCGCCCAGCACATAGAGTACGGCCAGGTGTCCGTAACGGTCGTTGAGACGGTCGGAACTGCGGGGCACGATCAGCAGGCCAATGATTCCGAAGATGTAAGGCACCGAGGAAACGAAACCGGTGGTCAGGTCGCTGCCACCGAACTGCTTGATCAGGGTTGGCAGCCACAGGCCAAGACCATAGATGCTCAGGGTTACCGGCAGATAGAACAGCGCCAGCAGCAACACCCGCTTGTCCTTGAGGGCGTGCAATGGATTGCCATGGCGGGTCTGGCCATAGGTTTGCAGGTCGTTGTTCAGCTCACCGGTCAGCCAGTCCTTCTCGGTCTGGCTCATCCAGGAAACCTGCTGCGGACCATCCGGCAGCCAGCGCAGGACCGGCCAGGTCAGCAGGATCGCCGGAGCCCCGATGACGATGAACAGCCACTGCCAGCCATGCAGCCCGAGAATGCCATCCATGCCCAGCAACCCGCCGGACACCGGCCCGGTGATCATCATGGCAATGGGTTGCGAGAGGATGAAGAAGCCGAGGATCTTGCCCCGATGGCGCACCGGAAACCATTGGGTGATGTAGTACAGCACGCCGGGAAAGAACCCCGCTTCCGCCACGCCCAGCAAGAAGCGCATCACATAGAAGCTGTAAGGCCCTTGCACGAAAGCCATGCCGATAGTGATCGCGCCCCAGGTGATCATGATCCGGGCGAACCAGCGCCGTGCCCCGAAACGTTCCAGCATCAGGTTGCTGGGGATCTCGAACAGAAAGTAGCCGATGAAGAACAGGCCGGCGCCCAGCCCGTAGGCGGCATCGCCGATGCCGATGTCCGCGCCCATGTGCAGCTTGGCAAAGCCCACGGCCGAGCGGTCCACATAGGCGATCAGGTACAGCAGGATCAGGAAGGGAATCAACTTCAGGGTGATGCGACGTATAAGCCCGGTTTCCTGGCTCATGGGGGTCGGTCTCCATTTTGTTTTTGTTATGGAACCTCGATTACCGCTCGACTATATAGTATTACTATTTAGGCTGACAACTCTTCCAATGATGGATATTTAGGCTTACCTTAGCCGAAACAAAAGCAATTAAGTCTTACAATAAGAGAGCCGACCATGTCTGATTCCGATAAAAAACCGACCCTGCGTTCTGCCCAATGGTTTGGTACCGCCGACAAGAACGGCTTCATGTACCGCAGCTGGATGAAGAATCAGGGCATTGCCGATCATCAGTTTCAGGGCAAACCCATTATCGGCATCTGCAACACCTGGTCGGAGCTGACACCCTGCAACGCTCACTTCCGCACGATTGCCGAGCACGTCAAACGCGGCGTGATCGAGGCAGGTGGCTGGCCTGTTGAATTCCCGGTGTTCTCCAACGGCGAATCCAACCTGCGCCCTACCGCGATGTTTACCCGCAACCTGGCCAGCATGGATGTCGAAGAAGCGATTCGCGGCAACCCCATCGATGGCGTGGTGCTGCTGACCGGCTGCGACAAGACTACGCCCGCCCTGCTGATGGGTGCCGCCAGTTGCGACGTACCCGCCATCGTCGTCACCGGCGGACCGATGCTTAATGGCAAGCATCAAGGCAAGGACATCGGTGCCGGGACCATCGTCTGGCAAATGCATGAGTCCTATAAGGCCGGACAGATCGGCCTGGACGAGTTCCTGTCCGCAGAAGCCGGCATGTCCCGCTCGGCAGGCACCTGCAACACCATGGGCACGGCCTCGACCATGGCTTGCATGGCCGAAGCGCTTGGCACTTCCCTGCCCCACAACGCCGCCATTCCGGCCGTGGACTCACGCCGTTACGTGCTGGCGCATATGTCCGGCATGCGCGCCGTGGACATGGTTCGCGAAGACCTGCGCCTGTCGAAGATCCTCACTAAAGCGGCGTTCGAGAACGCGATCCGGGTCAATGCCGCCATTGGCGGCTCGACCAACGCCGTCATCCACCTCAAAGCCATCGCCGGTCGCATCGGTGTGGACCTGGAACTCGATGACTGGACCCGCATCGGTCGCGGCATGCCGACCATCGTCGACCTTCAGCCGTCCGGGCGCTTTCTGATGGAAGAGTTCTACTATTCGGGCGGCCTGCCCGCCGTATTGCGGCGCATGAACGAAGCCAGCCTGCTGCCCAACCCCGATGCATTGACCGTCAATGGCAAGAGCATCGGCGAAAACACCCGCAATGCGCCGATCTATGGCGAAGACCAAGTCATCCGCGCACTGGATAACCCTATTCGCGCCGATGGCGGCATCTGCGTCCTGCGCGGCAACCTCGCGCCGCTGGGTGCGGTGCTCAAGCCTTCGGCGGCCACGCCTGCGCTGATGCAGCATCGTGGCCGGGCCGTGGTGTTCGAGAATTTCGAGATGTACAAGTCGCGCATCAACGATCTGGATCTGGACATTGATGCCAGCTCGGTGATGGTCCTCAAGAACTGCGGCCCCAAGGGTTATCCGGGCATGGCAGAAGTGGGCAACATGGGCTTGCCAGCCAAACTGCTGGCCCAGGGCGTGACAGACATGGTGCGGATTTCCGATGCACGCATGAGCGGCACTGCCTACGGCACGGTGGTGTTGCATGTGGCACCGGAAGCGGCAGCAGGCGGACCGTTGGCGGTGGTGCAGGAAGGCGACTGGATCGAACTCGACTGTGCCAACGGGCGACTGCATCTGGATATTCCGGATGCAGAACTGCAAGCACGACTGGCCGACTGGCAGGCACCTCAGCAACTGCTGGCTGGCGGCTATCGCCAACTCTATGTCGACCGGGTAATGCAGGCCGATCAGGGTTGCGATTTTGATTTTCTGGTCGGTTGCCGAGGTGCCGAAGTGCCCCGTCACTCACATTAAGTGACGATAATGGCGGGAAGCCATAGGTACGGCTCCCGCCCTCGATGTTGTGCAATGTTATGATGCGCGGCATCACTGCCAGGATCGATTTGCGCTCCCATGGATTACCGAAAGCCCTCCGACCGTAAAAGCATGCACTCGCGTATTGTCCAGGAACTGGGCATGCAGATCGTTTCCGGCCGTTTCAAACCTGATGACAAGCTGCCTGCCGAAGCCCTGCTCTGCGAGGAGTACGCCGTCAGCCGTCCGGTGTTGCGTGAAGCCACACGGGTATTGGTCGCCAAAGGGCTGGTGTATTCACGCCCGCGGGTCGGGACGGTGGTCAAGGCACGTCGCGAATGGCACCTGCTCGACCCGGATGTGTTGCATTGGGTCATGCAGAGTTCACCGCAGAACGAGTTCTTCAATCTGCTGACCAACGTACGGGCAGTGATCGAACCCGCAGTGGCAGCTTTGGCTGCGCAACATGCCACCGATGAGGAAATTGCTTCCATCGGCGAAGCCTACCAGCGCATGGAAGATGCCCCGACGCCTGAAGCCTTGCTGCAGCCGGACCTGGACTTCCACAGCCGCATCGCCGATGCGACCCACAACGATCTGCTGGCCCATCTGTGCAACATGCTGTCGCTGGCATTGCGTGAAGCCCTCAAACACTCCAACAAACGCCCCAACCTGCATGAACTGGCGCTGCCGCGACACAAGGCGATTCTCACCGCCATCCAGAACCGCGACGCCCTCGGCGCCCGGCATGCAACGCTGGTGCAGCTGGATGATGCGAGGAATGCATTGAGTGTGGTGTTGGGGGTTCCCGAATAAATTCGCTCCCATCCTGTGGGAGCGAATTTATTCGCGAAAAGGCTCAATGTGAAAAAAGCGAATTCCCCACCTTCCCGGCCATTTTCTCCGGTTTGATCAGGAACCGCGCCAGCGCTGGCAGCAGCCAGAGCGCGCCGAACATGTTCCACAGCAACATGAAGGTCAGCATCAGGCCCATGTCCGCCTGGAACTTGATCGCCGAGAAGATCCAGGTGCAGACCCCAATCGCCAGGCACAGGCCTGTGAACAGCACGGCCTTGCCTGTGGACTTGAGGGTTTCGTAATAGGCTTCCTGCAATGGCAAGCCTGCACGCAGGAAACTCTCCAGGCGGCTGTAGATATAAATGCCGTAATCGACACCGATCCCCACACCCAGCGCCACCACCGGCAAGGTCGCGACCTTCACGCCAATCCCCATGAACGCCATCAGCGCATTGCCCAGCACCGAGGTGAGTACCAGTGGCAGAACGATACACAGCGTCGCCGCCCAGGAGCGGAAGGTGATCATGCACATGGCCGCGACACAGATATAAACCAGGATCAGGATAATCAGCTCGGACTGCTTGATCACTTCGTTGGTCGCGGCCTCGATCCCGGCGTTACCGGCTGCCAGCAGGAATTGCAGGTCCGGCGTGTTGTTCTCCCTGGCGAAGTCCTGCACCGCATGGACGGCGCGGTCCAGGGTTTCGGCCTTGTGATCGTTGAGGAACACCAGCAGCGGTGCCAGTGAGCAATCGTTGTTGTACAGGCCGTCGGCACGGGCGATGGAGCTGTTGAGCACGTCCTTGTTGCGCGACAGGGATTCCCACTTCAGGTTGCCTTCGTTCATGCCCTTGATGACTTGCTTGGAAACAGTCACCAGAGAAATGGCCGATTGCACACCCGGTGTGTTCTCCATCTTCCACGCCAGCTCATTGATGGCCGACATGGTCGGATAGGCCGAGCAGCCTTCACGTGGCGTCTTGACCATCACCACCAGCACGTCGGAACTGGTGGAGTAGTGGCTGATGATGAAATTGTTGTCCTGGTTGTAGCGCGAGTCGGGGCGCAGCTCGGGAGCGCCCTGATCCAGGTCGCCGATCTTCAGGTTCTGGCTGTACCAGAGGCCGCCACCGAAGGCCAGCAGCGCCAGGACGATGGAAACCGGAGCGACTTTCGGGCTCGCGAAGTTCGACAGCAGGCGCCAGAACGGATGCTCGGACACCGCATCCTGCTTGCTGCGCACCACTGCCCGCTTGCTGATGCCGACATAGGAAATCGCCACAGGCAACAGAATCAGGTTGGTGAACACGATCACCGCCACACCGATGGAAGCACCGATGGCCAGTTCGCGGATCACGCCGATATCGATGATCAGCAAGGTAATGAAGCCCACGGCATCGGCCAGAATCGCAATCATCCCTGGCAGGAACAACTGGCGGAAAGTCCGGCGCGCAGCGGTCAGGGCATTGTCCGCATCGCTGGATTGCAGCGCGATACCGTTGATCTTCTGCACGCCATGGGAAATACCGATGGCAAAAATCAGGAACGGCACCAGCATGGAATACGGGTCGATGCCGAAGCCCACCACATGCATCAACCCGAGCTGCCAGATCACGGCAATCAGCGTGGTGCTCAATACCGCGATGGTGCTGCGGATGCAGCGCGTGAACCAGATCAGCAAGACCAGAGTAATGACAAAGGCGATGCCGAAGAACATCACCACCATGAACAGCCCGTCGATCAGGTCACCGACCTTCTTGGCAAAGCCGACGATGTGGATCTTGATGTTCGGGTTCTGGGCCTGATACTTGTCGCGGATCTTTTCTTCGAGCTGATGGGAGAACTGCTGGTAATCCAGTGCAAGCAACTTGCCCTGATCCGCCGGGTCGGGGTAGGACTCCATCAGCGGCACATCGATGATGCTGGACTTGAAGTCGTTGGCGACCAGACGCCCTACCTGCCCGGACTTGAGCACGTTGTTGCGCAACTGATCGAGGCTCTTGTCCGAGCCGTCATAGCTCTGGGGAATGACTTCGCCACCGGCAAAGCCTTCTTCGGTCACTTCGGTCCAGCGGACGCTGGGGCTCCACAGCGACTTGAGGCCCGAGCGGTCCACGCCTGAGATGTAGAACACCTCGTCGTTGATCTCGCGCAGGGTTTCCATGTAGCCCTTGGAAAAGATGTCGCCATCCAGTGCTTCGACGGAAATGCGCACGGTATTGCCCAGATTCGCCAGGTCATTGCGGTGCGCCATCATGTTCTGGATGAACGGATGATCCAGCGGGATCATTTTCTCGAAACTGGTGGACGGCCGGACCTGCAGGGCCTGCCAGAACAGAAAGATGCTGGTCAGCAGACACAGCAGGATCACTGTCGGGCGATTGTTGAAGATCAGGCGTTCAAGGAAAGTTGCCTTTTCGCCTTTATGCTGCTGTTCGTGATGAAGGTTGGTCATGCCTGAATGTCCCCGCCCTGAAGGTTCTTATTGTTGGGTCGTCTCGGCACCCGTAGGCGAGGCGACGCGCACGCCTCCCTGCCCTACCAGAATCAGATTGCCTCGGTCATTGGTGGTCACGCCGGCCAGTGAAATACGGTCGGGGCGGTTGAATATCTCGAAAGTCTGGCCATCATCGGTGCTGCGCATGACGCTGCCGCCATTGCCCACCAGAATCAGCGAACCATCGGCCAGCAAGGTGGCATTGGCCAGACCGAACTCCAGCGGCCCGCGGGCTGCATTCAGGGAGATGGTTTCCCACGTATCGCCAAAATCGGTGGAGCGGAACAGATTGCCCCGCAGGCCATAGGCCAATAGCGTCGAGGGCTGGGCAGTGCCGGTCACACCGAACAATGAGCCTTGATAAGGGCCTTCGAGCTTTTCCCAGCTCTGGCCGTCATCGCCGGAACGGAACATGCTGCCCGCTTCACCGACAATGAACAGGCCGGCGTCCTTGACCTGAGCGATGCTGTTGAGATGAAACTGATCTTCGTTATCGAGCCGGTCGCTGACATCTTCCCACTGCTTGCCGCCATCGGTGGTGGTCAACAATGCGCCATAGGCCCCTACGGCAAAACCGTTATTCAGGTCCTTGAACCAGACATCCAGCAAAGGCGCCTCGCGCTTGAGGTCCTCGAACTGCTTGCTCCAGGTCTTGCCGCCATCGGTGGTGGCAAGTACCTGGGCATCATGGCCGACAGCCCAGCCGTGCTGTTCATCGACAAAGTACACCGCCGTCAGCAATTGGCGGGTCGGCACTTTAGCCTGCACCCAGCTCTTGCCCTGATCGTCGGAATAGAGAATATGGCCGTGATCGCCAACCACCACCAACCGCGGACCGGCATGGGCCACGTCCAGCAACAGACCACGTGCGGCCTTGGCGGATTCGATGGAATAGGTAGCGTCTGCGGAAGGTTTTGCAGGATCGGAAGCGGCCTGTGAAACAGTTGCTGATGTCAGAAGCGCAATGCAAAGCGCCAGGGACAGGCCCGCGGATGATCGGGTGCGCCGGATGAAGGGCTCACTCATGGACTTCTCCCGTTATTGTTATCAGGTGTTTTCTGTAGGCCGGAACGCTCTAGCCTTACCCTTTTGGAAGCAGTCACATCCTAGTCGGCTTTTCAAATCCGTGACAATCGACAACTCGTTATCTTTTGTTAAGCACTGCGCAATTGGACTGTATTGTGCAGACTCTGTGGGAGGCAGCTTGCTGGCGACTTTCACGTACAGCCGCAGAATCTCTGCCAGTTTTCAGGCCTCTTCGCCAGCAAGCTGCCTCCCACACGTGTTGTTTGTGCCTTGAATAGGCATCAATCGATCACGACATGGGGCAAAAACCGGCTGGTGTCCTTGGTAATCAGGCTCTCGTCTTCGCGAATGCCGATTCCCGAAGCCAGGTCACCGATCACCCAGGAGCCGATCAGGGTGTAGCTGTCGTCGAATTTCGGCAGTGGCGAATAGGCTTGCAGGATGTAAGGCGCATCGGTGTAAGGCCCGTCGACGGCAATCACCTGATCGCTCGGCGTGCGCATTTCGATATTGGCGCCCTCACGGGAGAAATACGGCTTGCGGACCCAGCCTTTGGGGACAGGCTTTTCGGGGTTGCGGTCGATATGGGCAGGCAGCAGGTTCGGATGGCCTTCGTTGAACTGCCACAACAGCGGCAATATGCCCTTGTTGCTCAGGATCGCCTTCCAGGCGGGCTCGACGAACTGGGTGCCACTGGCCGCCACGTGCTGGCCGAACGGTTCGTGAAAGATATGCTCCCAGGCATGCAGCTTGAACAGCCGCTCGATCCAGCGCCCTTCCATATCGACGAAACGCCCTTCGCCGTTAAGCCCGATGTCTTCGATATCGATATGCCGCGCATCGATGCCGACATGAGCCGCCATCCGGCGCAGAAAATCCGTGGTACCGCGGTCTTCCACCGAACCGGACATCGATGAAAAGTAGAACGGGCTGGTGCGCGGAAACTCCGCGAAGGCCCGCACAACATCTTCAGCGATGGAGTTGAACTGGGTGGCATGAGCCGGCAGCACGCCCCGGGCCATCTGCTCTTCGAGCCAGAGCAGTTGAAATGCCCCGGCTTCCATCAGGCTGGTAGGCGTATCGGCATTGATTTCGTACATCTTCGCCGGCCCGGTGCCGTCGTAGGCAAAGTCGAAACGCCCGTAGAGATGCGGGTGCCCCTGCTTCCATGAACTGCGGATCAGATCGAAGAACGCCTCGGGAATCGCCAGTTGCTCCAGCAGTTCTTCGCTGTCCACGACCCGCGACACAGCATCCAGGCACATCTGGTGAAGTTCCTGGGTCGGCGCTTCAAGATCGCGGGTGATCTGCTGCTCGGTGAACAGGTAATACCCGCGCTCGTCCCAGTAGCGTTCGCCGTCGATGGTGTGGAAGTCGAACCCCTCACGCTCTGCGGTGGCTCGCCAGTCCGGGCGTTCCTGGATGCTGATCTTTTTCATGGGCCGCTTTCCTCAACCGCCGAAACTGCTGCCGCCGCTGCTCTTCCCGCCCCAGCCACTGCGCGCCGAAGCCTGACTGCCGAAGCCGCCACGCGAAATCGTCGAAGACACCGACGAGCCGGAGCCGGAACTGCCAAGACTGCGTCCCAGCGTGTTCTTGCTGTAGCTATTGTCCGGGCTGGATCTGGCCTGGGTCGATCGGCTGAAGGTTTTGCCCCGGTCTATCTGGCCGGGCAAGGAAGAGGTGTAATACCCGCCACGATCATCGCGAGTCTGATAAACGGGCTGCGAGTAATAGCGCTGGTTGCCAAAACCGTTGCTGAGCAGATTCCCGATCAGCAACCCGGTCAACAGGCCACTGGTGCCACTCATGCCGGCAGGCGCTGACTGGGCAACTTCCTGATTGGCCCTGTCCAGGGCGTCCTTGGGAACATTGCCGGAGAAACCCAGCTCGAAGCCGCCCATTTTCGGCATGTACTTGCCGTCGGATGTGACCTGACAGTAATCCGGCACAAAGTCGGCATCGCAGGAAGCCTTGTCATCGTAAGTGGGTGCAATGCGCCGATGATCGGACAAGGCCTGCATATAGGCATCCGAGCACACATCGACGGGCACTTTGGACTCGACACACTCCTGAACGGACTTGAAGTTGGCCTGGGCCGTGAAATTCGAGGTATCGTCCGGCGAGCCACATCCGGAAAGAGCGAGGGGAAGCGTGCTGGCAAGCACTAGTTTTGCTGGACTGCGTCTCATCGTAAGTCTCCTTGACCGTCGCCGCTGTCAGACCGAAGGGGTCATGCAGGCCGCGTTGAGCAGACCGACGCTAATGGCAACACTGGCGGAGTAGATGGCCGCTGCCGTCTCGCCTCTGACAATGCGCGCCGAAAGGCCCTTGAGCACCAGACTGGTGACTCCAAACGCCAGCAGTTGCACCACAGCGGCAATCACCACCCAGACGATCACGTCCAGAATGCCGACGCTGTACGTGATGATGTTGCTGGCCGGCAGCGCAAAACCGATCAGCGAGCCGCCCAGTGCCAAGGCTGCCGCGCTGTTGTTCTCGCGGATCAGGGCAAATTCCTTGTGAGGCGTGACCCTGCTGTAGATGAACTGGAACAGGGCGAACAGAATCGCCGCCACCAGGATGTACATGATGAAACCAAACACGGCAGTGGCGTTGAGCGACATACGCAGCGCGTCGATCATGGGGATTTCCTTGTCATAGAACGTTGATATCAGTGGATTGCAGCGTTACGCCAACCGCCGTTGTCAGGGTGATGGCACCCTCTTCGTCTTCTTCTACCGAAAACAGCAGAAATTCCCGACGATTGATCAAGCCCGTTTCCCGGGCGTACAGCATGCTCAGGTGCCGGATGCGATAGCCGCCGTCAGGGCTGCTCACATCTTCGTCCATGGGCGTCAGCTCGGTCTGACCGGTTTCGGTGCCCCACTGGCGCTCGAACACTTCGCCATCGTGCTCATAGGTCGGCAGGCCGATCTTCGAGGACGGGCCGGTCAGGCGCAGTAACTCGTCCTTGCTGGCAATGGGCGAGGCACTGTAATAGCCGAAGAGAATGATGTCTTGAATATCTTCAGGATTGGGGCCGTTGCTGACCACCTGCAGAAAATAATCCTCGTTATCCAGATAGAAACGATGGATGGACATCGACTGGCCAAGATCGATACGGCCCACGGCCCAGACCTTTTCGTCGCCTGGCAGGACCACTTCGGAATGACCGTCGAGCAGCATTTTCAGCGACGAATCCAGGCACAGCATGCGCCCCGAAGTCAGGCCAAGAGGGCTGGTCGGGCCGCTGGCGTTACCGGACGACTTGGGCGCCTCCAGTCCCATGGCACGTTTGAACCAACTCATAGCGCATCTCCCTGCAATCGGCTGGAAGCGATGTAGAAAATTTCCCCGCCGCGAATGGACACATCATTGGCAGGATTGATCTCGAACTGCCCGCTGGCAGACGAGCGATAGCCGATCAGCGTGGCATTGAATTCCTGGCGCAGGCGCACATAGAGCTCGCCGCAGGAGGACGTGAAATCGGCAGGCAGCACATGGCGGAATTGCGTGGCGCCCTGGCCGATGCACAGCAACTCGTTGATCACGCTGCTGGAGCCCGGGTCCTGAGAGGAACGGACCAGCATTTCGATAGCCATGTCTGACGTGCATTCCAGTTCGGGGGCGTAGGTTCTGGCCAGCGCCGCCCGCTCGGAATTATTGAAGTGAGCCACGACATGGCCCGATGGCCCAAGGCTCTTGAGCGTCAGCACAATGGCCAGGGTCAGGCTGTCGGACTGGGTATGCACCAGAATCCGCTGGGCACCGATGACACCGGCACGGATCAACAGCGCAGGCGAATCCAGGGAATCCCCCTTGATAAAGGATGCCCGGCCCGGCATGGGGTTTTCCGCAATGATCGAGTCGCAGATCACCAGTCCGCCACGGCTGGTCGAGGCGTCCTGATCGAGCAGTTCGACGATGCGTTCACTGGACTCGCCATCCCAGCCCACCAGAACCGTATGGCCCTTGAGTGCAGAGCAATCGCCCTGTCCCTTCATGTTTCTTCTCCAGATATCGCCGACCGAAGTCGATGCCTTGCCGATCACGGCGGTCAGCAAGGCGATACCGCCCAGCATGATCCAGGTGGTGGTGATGACCTTGCCCCAGCCGGATTTGGGCGACAGATCGCCATAGCCGACCGTGGTCGCGGTGGTCAGGTAGAAATAGGTGAAATCGACGCCCTGAAGCAGATGCTCCTCGCCGGCCAGGGTCAGCAACACCCATGAAACGGAATAATGCACGGCCAGCAATATACCGATACCAGCCCAGCCGAACCGGTCGAAGAATACCGAGGCGTGACGCCGAAGCAACAGAAACAGGGTCATCCGTTCAAATCCTTGAGTCAGCGTTCACTTCCGTACAGCCCCGCCCCCGCACGGGATGGCCTTTGCAGCCATCCCTTCCAGACAGCTTACTGGGCGGGTGTCTGGTTACGGGCCTTCAGGCGCGCCAGCACATCTTCGGCACCGCCATTCTTGGCGCCGATGCCAGCGTCCTGCAGGCGACGCTCAAGGTCGCTGCCGCTGGACTGGCTGGCCATTTCTTCAGCCGCTTCCAGCTTGGCGTCCTGTTCATCCTGACGCTGCTTCAGACGCGCCAGAGAACTCACCGCATTTTCTACCGAGCCGCTGGCACCACCGGTCGCCGAGGCCGTGGCAACCCGCGCCTTTTGCACGGTTTCACGAGCCTTGGCCATTTCGACCTGCTGCTTGAGGCCCTTGATGCGGGATTCGGCCTTGAGCACCTGATCCTGCAACAGATTGACCTGCTTGTTGAACTGATCGGCCAGCTCCTGCTCCTGATCGCGCAGGGCTTCGATCTCTGCGACCTTTGCCGCGCACTCGACGGCCAGGGATTCTTCCCCCTTGTTCAGTGCCTGCAGGGCACGGTTTTCCCAGTTGGCAATGCTGGTGGCGTGCTCTTCAAGACGCTGAGCGGACAGCTTGTGCTTGGCCTTGATGGTGATCAGGCCGTCGCGGGCCTTGACCAGTGCACTGTCGGCGTCGCGGATTTCCTGGTCCAGAATGCGGATGGCATTGGCATCGACAATCGACTCGCCGACTTCGGAAGCACCGCCACGAACGGCAGTCACCAGTTTTTTCCAGATACTTGTGGTCATGAATTCTTTCCTCCTGACAGGACTATTCAGCGGATGAAATGGTCGTCGAAAGCTTCGGCCGCACGGATCACGTTGTCCGCGAGGGTAAAGATTTCCTGAACAATCACCGTTAGGGACGATGCGGCGCTCAGTGCGCCAAACAGGCAATAGACTTCCTGGTCGTCAGCCAGGGTTTCGATACCCACCGACGACAGGGGAAACAGGTCGCGGCTGCGCAGGACGACATTGTTGAAAGCGGCCACATCCTTGATGTTGCTCACTTCGATCAGCGTGGCATCGGCCAGGATCTGGTCGCCCGCCACCGCAATGTAGATCGGCAGGTCGCCATAGCCTTTCATGGTCAACCGGATGCCGGCCTCGGCACCTTCGGTCACGGCCAGCTCAATTTCACCTTGAGTGACCAGATCCAGCTCGGCCAGAGACTTCTGCAGGGAGCTGATGGTCCAGTGGGTGTTCTCGGTCATGAAATCCTCCAATTTGATTCTGTCGCCCAGAAAGGGCTGCCTTAGCGCTTTTTCGATGCCGCGCAATGCATCGACGTTTTCAGGGCGGATCCAGAACTCACGCTTGACCAGACCCGCTTCCTTGAGTCGCAGACGCATTTCACGCATGTAATCGGTAGAACTCTTTGACACCTTGGCCGGGAGTACTGAACTGTCGCCTTTGGTTTTACGAGGCACTGGCGTTCCCCTGTGATGTTAATGCCGATCAGTCAAGGAATATGTCACTTGTGGGAGGGGCCTTGGCCGCGACGACTTGCTTGCAGGCAATACATTTTCAGCGCCTGAAAGCTGGCTGTCGCGGCCAAGGCCCCTCCCACGGATTGCAACCTGGCCACCAACTGATCAGCATTACCCTGTCATTTCGCCTTGGATCAGGTCCGCAACTTAGCAGATGCCCTGACGGATAGATACGCCTCACATGTGATATTTTTTCGAATCAGAAACCAGGCGATTCCAGACGTAAAAAAGGTGCTGTCCGCAACCGCGAACAGCACCTTTTCCACAGCGTACTCAATGCCGCGTCAGGCCTTACACCGCCAGGCTTTTGCTCACCACTTCGAACACGTCCGACGACAGCTCGCCGGAGCTGCGAATGCGCTCAAGCTCGGCCTTCATCAACGCCTGACGGGCGCTGTCGTACTTGCGCCAGCGGGTCAACGGTGCCAGTTGGCGAGAAGCGATCTGCGGGTTGAAGCCATTGAGCTCGATCACCAGATCCGCCAGGAAGCGATAGCCGGAGCCATCTGCCGCATGGAAGTTGATCAGGTTCTGGCCGGCGAAGGCACCGATCAGGGCTCGAACCTTGTTCGGGTTCTTGATGTTGAACGCCGGATGCTGCATCAGCTCCTTGACCCGTTGCAGGCCACCGGGCTGGGTGCTGCCCGCCTGGACGCTGAACCACTGGTCCATGACCAGCGGATTGCCTTTGAAGTTTTCGGCAAACACGGCCAGAGCCTTGGCGCGCTCTTCGGTAAATGGCGAATTGACCAGCACCGCCAGCGCTGTGAGACGTTCGGTCATGTTGTCGGCGGCATCGAACTGCTCGATGGCAGCTTCCAGCACCTGCGGCCTGGCGCTGAGCATCAGGTACGACAGCGCAATGTTCTGCAGGCTGCGACGGGCGAAATGCTCGGCTTCGGCGATGTAAGGCGTGGTTTTCGACAGGCTGCGATTGGCCTGATAACGAGCCCACAGCGCATCGAACAGACTGTCGGCAATCTGCTGACGCGCAAACTCGCGGGCCCCATGGATGGCATCGACATCCGCCACTTCGCTGATTTCAGTGAGGTACGCCTCGCCCGGCAGCGACAGCATCTCGGCGACCATGGCCTGATCCAGCTGCTCGTCCGCCAGTACGGTGCCCAATGCCGTCACCAGACGCTGGTCCATGACCAGTGGCTGACCTTGCTGATGCTGAGCGATCAACTCTTGCAGCACTTGCACCGACAGTTGCTGACCAGCCTCCCAGCGATTGAAGCCATCGCTGTCGTGCTGCATCAGGAACATCAACTGGTCGCGGTCGTAAGGGAAGCTGAGCTTGACCGGTGCGGAGAAACCACGCAGCAGGGACGGCAGCGGCTTTTCAGCGATATCGACAAAGGTGAAGGTCTGCTCGGCTTCAGTCACCGACAGCACGCGGGACGTCCCGCTGGCGGCGGCTTCGCCGGACAGGCGCAAGGCAATCTCGCCACCCTGCTTGTCCAGCAGACCCAGCGCGACCGGAATCACGAACGGCAGCTTTTCCTGTTTGTCCGGCGTCTGCGGGCAGCTCTGACGGAAAGTCAGGCTGTAGGTGCGCGCCGCACTGTCGTAAGACTCGCTGACCGCCAGACGAGGTGTACCGGCCTGGCTGTACCAGCGCTTGAACTGGGTCAGGTCAACGCCATTGGCGTCTTCCATGGCCTTGACGAAGTCGTCACAGGTCACGGCCTGGCCGTCGTGGCGCTCGAAGTACAGGTCGCTGCCCTTGCGGAAGCCTTCGGCGCCCAGCAGGGTGTGGATCATGCCCACGACTTCGGAGCCCTTTTCGTAGACGGTCAGGGTGTAGAAGTTGGAAATCTCGATAAAGCTGTCCGGGCGCACGGCATGGGCCATGGGGCCGGCATCTTCGGCGAACTGGTGAGTGCGCAGGTAAGCGACATCCTGGATGCGCTTGACCGTGGCCGAGTTCATGTCCGCCGAGAAGCCGGAGTCACGGAAGACCGTGAAGCCTTCCTTGAGCGACAACTGGAACCAGTCGCGACAGGTCACGCGGTTACCCGACCAGTTGTGGAAGTATTCGTGGGCCACAATCGCCTCGACCCGCTGGTGAGCGGCATCGGTGGCGGTTTCGGCACGGGCCAGCACGGCGCTGGAGTTGAAGATATTGAGGCCCTTGTTCTCCATGGCGCCCATGTTGAAGTCGTTCACGGCCACGATCATGAAGATGTCCAGGTCGTATTCGCGACCGTAGGTTTCTTCGTCCCAGCGCATGGACTTCTTGAGGCTGTCCATGGCGTGCTGGCACTTGTCGATGTTTTCCGGCTCGACGTAGATGCGCAGGGTCACGACACGTTCGCTCATGGTGGTGAAGGTGTCTTCGACACACCACAGGTCACCGGCCACCAGCGCAAACAGGTACGCCGGTTTCATGAACGGGTCTTCCCAGGTGGCCCAGTGGCGGCCATCGTCTTCCTGGCCGCTGGCAATCGGGTTGCCGTTGGACAGCAGCACCGGGAAATCATGCTTGTCGGCGCTCAGGGTCGTGGTGAACTTGCTCATCACGTCCGGGCGGTCGAGGTAATAGGTGATCTTGCGGAAACCTTCGGCCTCGCACTGGGTGCAGAACATGCCGCTGGACTTGTACAAGCCTTCCAGCGCGGTGTTGGTTTCCGGGTGAATGCGCACGGTGCTGTCGACCGTGAAACGCTCAGCCTTGGGATGCAATGTCAGGTGGTCGGGCGTCAGCTCGTAATCGGCAGGACTCAGCTCGACATCGTCCAGTTGCAGCGACACGAGTTCCAGAAGCTGACCGTCCAGCACCAGCGGCGGCAAGCCAGCGCCACGTTCCGGGTTACGACGCATGACCAGTTGTGCGTGCACCAGAGAATGGTCGTCGAACAACTCGAATGTCAGATGCGTTTCGTCAATGAGGTACTCAGGCGCCTGATAGTCTTTCAGGTAAATCATTTTCGGTTGTTCAGTACGCATACTGGAGTCCTTATTACTGATGCACGGCCAGTTGATAGGCCGTGTATTTGCGAATATTGATCACGCCGGTATCGAAAATCAGGTATTGGCCCTTGATCCCCAGCAGCGTGCCCTCGGCAATCGGGTTCTTGTCCAGGTTGAAGCTGACGATCTTGGTCGGATACGCCTCGACCGGATAACGAAACGCTACAGGCTCGGCTTCATGCAGCAACTGAATGGCCTGCAGGCCGAAGCGGCCTTGCAACTCGTGTAGTCCGGCAGCGCAACTGTCGAACAGTTCCTGGCGAATGGCCTTGAGATCCACCGGCTGGGCATCGCCCTTGAGCAAGGCGCGCCAGTTGGTGCGGTCCGCGACCTGACTGCGCAGCAGGTCTTCGACGAAACCGGACTGCTGCCGGGTCGCCACACGCAAAATCGGCAAGGCCTGGCTTGCGCCCTGATCCAGCCAGCGGGTCGGCAACTGGGTGGCCCGAGTGATACCGACCTTCACGCCCGATGAATTGGCGAGATAGACAATGTGGTCGGTCATGCAGAACTGCTCGCCCCAGGACGGGTCCCGGCAGGTGCCGTGCTCGTAATGGCACTTCTCCGGGCTCATGATGCACACGTCGCACTGGGCCAGCTTGAGCATGCACGGGTAGCAATAGCCCTGGCTGTAGCTGGATTTGGTCTTGCGACCGCAATGGCTGCAATGGATGGCACCCAGGTATTCCAGACGCACCGTCTTGCCGATCAGCGGGTTGAACGGGATTTCCGCATCGCCCAGCCGAAAACCGTATTGCACGAACGACGCCTCATCCTGACGCGCCGACATTTTGTTGACTGCTCCGCGACCAATCTCGATCAATGGATGGCATCCGACTTGAACAGGATATTGGCCACTGGCTCGGACTTGGACGCACATTCCTGCGGCCCCATGTAACCGATGCGCTGGTCTTCCGGCAGGTTCTGCGCTTCCCAAGCGATCAACGCCTGCAAGGACAGTTCACGCTGCTCCTGAGTCAGCTTGCGGCCATCGGACCACTTGCCGATTTCCACGGCCAGCTTCAGGCTCTCATAGATGTCCGGGGTGATGTTTTCAATCATTTCAACAAAAGAGGACATGCCGTACTCCAGAAAATAGGGGGTAATTCTAGGCTCTGCGGCGGGCAATGGCACCACCCACAAGACCTGTAAAACAACCAACGATCAGGCCACCGACATGGGCACCGTTGGCGATATCTCCAAAACCCAGCAGGCTCACCAGCCCGGACAGGCAGAGCACCAGCCAGACCAGCATCATGATCAGCACGCCACGAGGCATGCGATAGATCGGGTTGGGCGCCAGCCACTGGAAAATCCAGCAATGCCCCAATAACCCGTACAGAACACCCGACAACCCGCCAAACAGGCTCGGGCCACCAAAAGCATATTGGACAGAGTTGGAGAACGCGGCGAACAGCAACGTCAGGCCCAGCAGGTGCCAGCGCCCCTGGCGCAGTTCGATACGTCGTCCCAGTTCCCAGTACCACAGGCCGTTCATGGACAGATGCAGAATGCCGAAGTGGATCAGCATCGGGGTAAAGATCCGCCACCACTCCCCTGCTGCCAGACTGTCGGCAAGGGGCGTGAACATCGCGTATTCGCCCTGGACCTGAAAGTCCAGGAACGTCAGCCAGCGCACAGTATCGAGGTCATCCCCCAACAAGGTGAGACCGGCGACGATCAGGGTCGCCAGCAGCACCAGGGCGGTCATCGGGCTGTTGCGCAACTGTTGAGCGAAGCCGAGGCGTTTCACTTCGGTCAAAGCGGCGCCCGGTGGTAACTCATAAGTGTCGTCACCCTCCGGAAAGCGTGCGTACAGCGCGCGCACTTCTTCGGCCAGTTGCCCGACATCCGGTACCCAGAGCACTTGCTCACCTGCCTCTTCGCTGACCCGATGAGGAACGCCCAGACGCTGAAGAAAGCTGATGAAGCCTGTCAGATCGGTGCTCAGGGGCAATCGCAGAACGGCAACGGGGTTCATTGTGAAACCTCGGGACGCTGCACATCGACCCAGACGAATTTGCCTGGATCGATCTGTGTTTCCTGATCCAGTCGGTACGCGACCAGCTTGCCGTAGAGCACGGCACTGTAATCCAGGCAGGCCAGGTTGGGACGGATCGGAGCCGGTATGCCGCTGCGCCAGTAATGGCCAACAAACAGCAATGGCTCGTCGATGCCATAGCGCAGCAGAGCGTTCTTTTCCGAAGTGGACAACGGCGTCTTGGCCACGCCTTCAGGCAAGGCGTCGGGCTGGAACACCACGTCGCCATAAGTCTGTGGGTCGTCTTCCCAGAATTTGGTGCGGAAGAAGGCACGGGACAGGCCATCGCCACCGGTCAGGGTCAGGCCATGGGGCAGCCGCATGTCAGTGCCGCGCAACAGACGGTTGAAAACGCCACTGGCAAAACTGCCCGGCACCGCCGAAGCCTGGACGAAATGCTTGTCGATGCAGCCATTGCCGTGCAGGCCGCGCAGCGGCTCGATCAGGCTTGGGTCCCAGCAGGCATGAACCACGCGGAAACGGCCGGCATCGATGTACAGCGGCAGCTCGTAGAACCACTGGACAAATTCGTTCCACTCCGCCGGATACTGCTCGAACTGCGCCAGCGTTTCGCCGATCAGTCGCGCATGACGCGGCGTGTGCTCACGCACGAAGCGCTGGCTGCCTTCGGGCAGGGCCGGTGTCACCCAGCCCAGCGCATTGAACTCATGGTTGCCCATGATGCAATAAGCCTGACCTGCCTGGACCATATCGCGCACGATATGCAGCGCTTCGCGAATCCGCGGGCCGCGGTCAATGATATCGCCCAAGAAAATCACCTTGCGTTCAGGGTGACGCCAGACGCCCGCCTGGAAACGGTAACCGAGCAACTCCAGCAAGTGCTCAAGGGTATGAGCACAACCGTGCACGTCACCGATCAGATCGTAGCCACGCGCAGGATCAAGCATCAGTCTCCTCCGGCGCCGAGTCTGCTGCCCCAGCCGAGCTTGGTGCGGCAGACTTCGTAATAGTTGTGATCCAGCGGATGAATCAGGCGCAGTTTCTGGGATTTCTTGCTGACGGTAATGGTATCGCCCGGAGCGCAGGTGAAATGGTTCTGGCCATCACAGGACACCTGGGGATAGATGGTCATGTCCTTGGACACCACGATTTTCAGCTCGCTGTTGCCGTCGACCACTATCGGCCGACCGGACAGCGTGTGCGGGTACATGGGCACGATGACGATGGCGTCGAGCTTGGGGTGCATGATCGGCCCGCCTGCCGACAGCGCGTAGGCGGTCGAGCCGGTCGGCGTGGCGACGATCAGGCCGTCAGCCTTCTGGCTGCAGACGAACTGGCCATCGATATAGATCTCGAACTCGATCATCCGCGTGGACTTACCAGGGTGCAGCACCACGTCGTTGAGTGCATCGCCCTGACCAATCGCCTCGCCATGGCGACGGACTTCGGCCTGAAGCAGGAAGCGGTTTTCCACCAGATAGTGGCCTTCCAGCACTTCAGCGACTTTGACTTCCAACTCGTCAGGACGGATATCGGTGAGAAAGCCCAGGCTGCCACGGTTGATGCCCAGTACCGGAACATTGTGCTTGGCCAGCGCCCGCGCCGCGCCCAACAGGCTGCCATCGCCGCCCACCACAATGACCATGTCGCACACTTCGCCGAGCATCTTGCGCGACGAGGTCTGCAGACCGTGGCCGGGCAGCACTTCAGCGATGGTGTCTTCCAGAATGACGTGCAGATGCCGGTCCAACAGGAATCTCTTGAGTCGGCGAACGGTATCGAGCACCTGGACACTGCCCAGACGACCGATGATGCCGATATTGCGAAATTGCTCCATGGGGCTCCTGCTGCGGGTTCGATACGGCTTCAAAGAAAGGGATTATGGGCGAAAGGGCCTGGTAGCGGCAATGTATGCACTCTAAAACCGTGCGCGGGGCCTTGGCCGCACTTCACTTCGCGAATGAATTCGCTTGTACGGGGGGATGGGGGCTATTCTCGGTGCATGACTCTATTTCCCGACCTGATCGACCTCCCTCGCCAGTTGCGCCATCCAGAGGTGCGCGACCTGGCCTGGGTCATCCTCGCGCCGCCCATGCTCGATGCAACGCCATGGCCGCAACGTCATCCATTGACCGGCAGCGACTGGGTACAGCACCCCGATCAACTGGCAGACTTCCTGTATCAACTGGATCGGGACAGTTCCCCGCTGGAACACTGGCTGTCGCTCAGCGCGACGCGCAGGCTGGGGCTTTACTACGAGCGGCTCTGGCAGTTTGCGGTGCATCATGCGCCGGGTGTAGAGATCATCGCCGCCAACCTGCCGATTCGTCTGGAAGGTCACACCCTGGGCGAACTGGACATGCTGCTGCGCGACCGCGATGGCGTGCATCACGTGGAGCTGGCCATCAAACTCTATCTCGGGCCGCAGGACGGCGACGGCAGCGACGCGGCGCAATGGCTCGGCCCTGGGTGCCATGACCGGCTGGACCGCAAGCTCACCCACCTGAGCCAGCATCAACTGCCGATGTCCGCACGCCCGGAAAGCCGGGCTACGCTGTCGGCGCTGGGTATCGAAGACTTCACTGCCGAGCTGTGGCTGGGTGGCTATCTGCTTTATCCCTGGCCGGGACAGGCACGCTCACCCGCAGGTGCCCATAGCCAGCACCTCAAGGGGCGCTGGCTGCATCAACGAGATTGGGAGGAGTTCATCGAACAAAGTCCGACGGGGCGCTGGCAACCTTTGCCCCGTCATGCCTGGCTGGCACCGGCGCATTACGCTCAGGCCTGGAGCCATGAGCAATTGCAGGACTGGCTTACCCGGCTCGACCCGCTGGCTCCGGCGCAACTGCTGGTGCGTCTGAATCAAAACCCGCAGGGCGAGTGGGAAGAAACCGAGCGGCTGTTTCTGGTGTCGGACATGTGGCCAAATCTGGCCGACACCAGTAACACCCTCAGTTCAGTGGCCGTTTCGACACCGCCGGTCTGATCACTTGGTCTTGGGCAGGAAGAGGGTCAGGATGCCGAGCAACGGCAGGTACGAACACAGGTTATAGACGTACAGAATGCCGTGGCTGTCAGCCAGATAACCCAGCAACGCCGCGCCGATCCCGCCAAAGCCGAACATCAGGCCAAAGAAGATACCGGCGATCATGCCCACATTGCCCGGCACCAACTCCTGCGCATAAACAACGATGGCGGAAAACGCCGACGCCAGGATGAAACCGATAATGACGCTCAGGACGCTGGTCCAGAACAGATCGGCATAAGGCAGCGCCAGGGTGAAAGGTGCCGCGCCCAGAATCGAAAACCAGATCACTTTCTTGCGGCCAATCCTGTCGCCAATCGGGCCGCCAAAGAACGTGCCCGCCGCCACTGCGCCCAGGAACAGGAACAGATGCAGTTGCGAGCTGGCCACCGACAGGTCGAACTTCTCGATCAGGTAGAACGTGAAGTAGCTGGTGAGGCTGGTCATGTAGAAGAACTTGGAAAACACCAGAAACGCCAGAATGCCCAGAGACAGAATCACCCGCTCTCTCGACAGGCCGTGTGTCGCCGCCTGACCGGCCTTGAGTTTGAACAGGTTCAGGTGCGCCCGATACCAACGGCTGATGGCGTACAGCAAGCCCAGAGAAAACAGGGCAAACAGGCCGATCCAGGCCACATTGCCCTGACCGAACGGAATGATGATCGCAGCCGCCAGCAACGGGCCGAACGCCGAACCGGTATTGCCGCCGACCTGGAAGGTCGATTGCGCCAGCCCGAAACGCCCACCGGAAGCCAGCCGTGCAATACGCGAAGCTTCAGGGTGAAAGGTCGATGAACCGATGCCGATAAGCGCCGATGCCAACAGGATCAGCGGAAAACTGCCCACCATCGACATCATCACAATACCGATCAAGGTACAGATCGAACCCAGTGGCAGGACCAGCGGGTTGGGATGCCGGTCGGTGTAATAGCCGACCCAGGGTTGCAGCAGCGAGGCCGTGATCTGAAAGGTCAGGGTAATGAGCCCGATCTGGGTGAAGCTCAAGTCATAGCTGGCCTTGAGCATTGGGTAGATCGACGGCAGGATGGCCTGGATCAAGTCGTTGATCAAATGCGCCAGGGCAACCGCGCCGATAATGCGCATCACCAGTGGGCTGCTCTGCGGAGTCGTCGAAGCCGCGGGAGTGCCGGGCTGAGCGCTGATCGCCATACATTTCATCCGTAAAAATGGTTTTGGAATACCCTCATTCTGATATTACAAAATGTGTCATATCGAGACGGGGTCGCCAATTTGCCATTTTTCAGGGCATCCGTGCCATTTTTTATTGCTCTTTTGCGATGAGCTTCGTGAACTCCAGACAACAGTGAGTTCATTCGTGAACCAGGTCGCCCGTTTCTCGATGCCCTGCCACGTCATGCAGGGAAATCTTCGAAGTCTCTGGTAACGCCAGGCCACCCACCAATGCCAGAGCCGCCACCGCAATCAGATAAAAGGCTGGCGACAGGTTACTGCCAGTGGTGCTGATCAACCAGGTCGCCACCAACGGCGCGGTACCACCGAACAGGGTGTAGGCCATGTTGTAGGTGATGGCCGAGGCCGTGTATCGGGTACGAGTCGGGAAGGTTTCCGAAAGCAGCGCCGCCGTGACCACGCCACACAATACCGCGCCGACAGCCAACAGCATTACCCCGAAAATCGAAGCCGCGAACGATCCCGAACTGGCCATCAGGAAAGACGGAAACACCACCAGCATCAGCAAGACACAGGCCGTAACCACAGTGGCGCGTCGCCCGACCCGGTCGGAATAAGCACCGGCCAGCGGACAGATCGCAGCGGCAAACAACAAGGCGATCAACGACACCAGCAACGCCGTGGCCCGACTCAAGCCACCGGCCACTTGCAGGTAGGTCGCGAAGTAAGTGGTGAACATATAGAACGACAGCGCCGTCAGGGAAATGAACGCCCCCAGGCAGCAAATGGCCCCGCCATGGTTGCGCAGGGTTTCCCTGAGTGGCGAATGGGCCACCGCATGTTCCTGTGCCACCGCCTGGAACGCCGGGGTTTCGTCCAGCCTCCAGCGCAGGTACACACCGACCAGTCCCAGGGGTGCCGCAATCAGAAACGGCAGGCGCCAGCCCCAACTACCCATGGTTTCCGCCGACAATGACGCCTCCAGCGCATAGGCCACCACGGCGGCGGCAGCAAAGGCCGAGAAGGTCGAAACCGGCAGAAAACTGCCGTACCAGGCACGCTGATCCTGCGGAGCGTGCTCCATCAGATAGGCACAGGCACCGGCATATTCACCGCCCGCCGAAAAACCCTGGGCGCAGCGAATGATGGTCAGCAGAATGGGAGCGGTCACACCAATGGCCGCATACGTGGGCAACAGACCAATCAGGGTCGTGGCACCCGCCATCAACAGAATGGTGATGGCCAGCGTACGCTTGCGACCGATCCTGTCACCGAGCATTCCAAAGAAAATCCCGCCCAGAGGCCGGAAGGCGAAGGCAACGGCAAAGACCGCGAAGGTTTTCAGCAACGCAGCACTGGTGTCGGTACTGGGGAAGAACTGCAAAGCGATGGTGGTCGCGAGAAATCCATAGACCGCAAAGTCGAACCATTCGACAAAGTTACCCAGCGCGGCCGCCACTATGACCTTTCTCAAAGTCGCAGGATCGACCTGCTCTACGACGGTAGTTGTCATGCTGACCTCGGCCATTGATGGGGGAATGGACCGATTATCAGGACAGTGAATGGAAGGCTTTACTCTGAAAGTGTCATCCACATAGTCAGGGACGACGCCCGGCCTCAGGACATCATTGCCCGCCGACCTTGCAGGCCGCCGGTGTGAACGAAAATCAGGCGAGTGCCCGGAATGAAGCGCCCGGCTGCCACTTCATGGTGCAGGGCCAGCAGCGCTTTACCGGTGTAGAGCGGCTCCAGCGGAATACCGCTTTGCGCTTCACTGCCGGCGATAAACGCCAGCAGATGCGCATCGGTTCTGGCAAATCCGCCGCGACTGGCATCCAGCAATTGATATCCCGAAGGCACGCCCACCAAGGCCGACACATTGCGGGCAACGCCATGATCATCCGGAACCGCCAGCGCACCATATACCGGGTGAGCGCCCGCCTCCGCCAACACCAGCCCGGCCAGAGTGGTTCCGGTACCCGCCGCCAGCCACCAGGCGTGATAATCCTCCCAGCCCAAGGACTGCAACGGCTGTTTTATCAAGCCCAGCAATCGGGCACAGCCCAGCGCGCCGGGCATGCCTCCTCCACCTTCGGGGATCGGATACAGCTCGGGATACTGCGCCTGCCATGGCGACCAGAACCCCTCGTCATGCCGTGCGCGGTAACCGGCATAGCCCAGCCAGTGCAATTGCATCCCGAAGGCTTGCAGATCAAGCACCGTAGGCGTCTGCTGCTCATGGCCGCGCAACAGGCCCACCGTGGGAAAACCGAAACGCCTGCCCGCCGCAGCCAGCGCATGCAGATGATTGGAATGAGCGCCACCCAGGCTGATGACACCCGCCGCGCCCAACTGAACCGCACAGGCCAGATGCTCGGTGAGCTTGAACCACTTGTTGCCGCTGATCAGGGGATCGATCAGGTCCAGTCGCAGGATTGCGACTTCGATACCTGCCCGTTTCAACCAGGGCAGGTTCAGGAGTTCGAGCGGGGCGGCAGGATGCCAGGTCAGTGCAGAGGCCAGCATGAAAAGACCAGAAATGAGGGGACGGGACGAAGTGTACAGCTTTTGTATACCGCTGGGCCTTGGTCCCCACACTCAGCAACTTGCAGACATCCCGATCACTCGACCTTGAACCCAGGCTTGCCGTTTTCGGCTCGCCACTGCTTGATGGTATTCACGATGCCTTCTGGAGAAGAGTCTGCATCTGGCTGCGGGTAATAGATAAGATCACTCCCGTCGGGATGCTCGGTAACATTCTCAAAATGGATAACCCATCGCCCATGCTCAGCCTCACTCATCGCATTGACTGCACAAATGTCACTCACAAAACGGATAAACTCCAATTCGGAGTCATCCTCTAAGTGCCTTTCAACTCCGCCATGTTTCACCTCCGAATGCAATTTAATATAACGTGCGGGGGTAAGAATACGCATATTATCCAAATCATAAACAGCGCCTCCGTTAGATATAAAATCTACATAATGAATCTCAAACACCTTCCTTTCACCGACACTTTGCTTCTTCGGAGTATATGGAGCATAGCCCTTCTGCATCAGTACCTTATTTTCCGAAGAAAACTGACTTACGAGGAGTTCATCCTCCGCTACCAGCTTCCAGAAGGCCTCTCTAAAGCGTGAAAAATTACTGAACTGCTTACTTCGGTATAGGAGCTCCTTCACCCTCTGCCAGTGATCCTAACCAGTGACCTGCAACAGTCTGCCCCTCTCCGCTCACGACTTCTGGCATATTTCCAGGACTCTGGAAAACCACGTAAAGTGCAGACAGTCCAGAATCAGCAGAAAATATAAAAACATAATCACCGATCTCGACATCATCGAGTTCCGGATAGGTGTCAATCCTGCCAGCAACAGGTATCAATGTGGCACCGCTATACACTGACACTTGAGGTGTATCGACAGGTAGTGCATTAGAACTGTTGCCTGGATCGGCTATTGGCGTCCAGATCAGGGTCTTGGACGGTATATCCGGCGTCGAGGCCGAGTAAACATTCTGTACAGAATCATATACCGCAGCGACAACCCGCACGTTTCTCGATGTGACTCCTGTGCAAAACGGCGCTTATAATCTGCTTCATGAGAAGTTTGGGCAAACCAATGAAGTTCTCTGGGACGGGGGTGACCGTTCATAAGACGGATAACTACATCCATTTGCTGCTTATGACTCAACGACAATGGATCAGTCCCATAAAATCGCTCCGCCTCCGAAGAAACCTGTTGGATTTCAGCTCTCTTTTTTCCATAAGCTGTCCGCGCAAAATCAACTCACGCTGAATCCCTTCGATCGTATTTGTGTCTTGAATAATGCCCCCACGAGCGACACTGAGTTCTTGACCAAGAGCTGAATCAAGCAAAGCCAGACTGGTTTGAAAGCTTTTCTCCCAATCCAGGAGGGTGTGATACATGAAAAGTCCAAACCGCATAGCTTCAGGTATCGCGGGCGCTGACGCTCCCGTTGAGCGTCCAAGACTAAAATCCACAGTCGGAGGCTGCGCCCCACTATAAATAGGCGGCAGTGTTATTTGTTTCCTTGGCATTAATTATCCTTAAAACAACGGGCCAGCTCCCTGAACACAGGACTTCAGGCACGTATAAAAATGCATCCATGCAGTTATTAAAATTAAACAGACCAATAGAGAAAAGACCACCAAACAAAATCCGTTTAAACACCACACAAGAAAAATGTAAAGCAACATCAAAACAAGATCAATACAATTTATTGCAAGCAAGAACCACAAATATAAAGTTTGATTTTTTGAAAAATCAAAATCAGACACGCCGCAACTGGCCGTAGGAAACACCCGAAGCCAAGACAGTATTTTCGCACCAAAAAGAAAAGGCGCTTGCGCGCCCTTTCAACTAAAAAGAATGGCTCAGTTCAAAATTACAAGGCCGCAGCCAGTCGCGATCCCTGATCGATCGCCCGCTTGGCATCCAGCTCGGCAGCGACATCCGCGCCGCCGATCAGATGGACGCTCTGCCCCGCCGCGACCAATCCGTCATACAACTCGCGCAACGGGTCCTGGCCGGCACAGATGACGACGTTGTCCACTGGCAGCAGTTTTTCTTCGCCCTCGCCAATGCGGATATGCAGGCCGGCATCGTCGATTTTCAGGTACTGCACACTGTTGAGCATTTGCACCTGTTTGTTTTTCAGGCCGGTGCGGTGTATCCAGCCGGTGGTCTTGCCCAGGCCATCGCCGACCTTGGTGTCCTTGCGCTGCAACAGGAAAACCTGACGCGCCGGAGCGTGGACCTCGGCCTTGATGCCTGCCACACCGCCACGCGCCTGCAGGCTGGTGTCGATGCCCCACTCCTTCCAGAAGGCATCACGATCCTGGCTGGTGGAGACGCCCTGATGAACCAGAAACTCCGACACATCGAACCCGATCCCGCCCGCACCGATCACTGCCACGCTATGGCCCACCGGCTTGCGTTGCAGGATCACGTCCAGATAGCTCAGTACCTTGGGGTGATCGATGCCGGGAATGGCAGGCGTACGAGGCGCGATGCCGGTGGCAAGCAGCACTTCGTCGAAACCGCCATCCAGCAGATCCTGCACGGCAACACGTGTCTCAAGACGCAACTCGACACCGGTGTTTTTCAGTTTGTGCTTGAAGTAGCGCAAGGTTTCATAGAACTCTTCCTTGCCCGGTATGCGCTTGGCGATGTTGAACTGGCCGCCGATTTCACTGGCCGAGTCGAACAGCGTCACCTGATGCCCGCGCTCTGCCGCCACGCTGGCAGCAGCAAGGCCAGCAGGCCCCGCGCCCACCACTGCGACTTTCTTGACCTGCCGCACTGGCAGGTAATTGAGTTCGGTTTCATGGCAGGCACGCGGGTTGACCAGACAACTGGTGAGTTTGCCGCCAAAGGTGTGGTCCAGGCAGGCCTGGTTGCAGCCGATGCAGGTATTGATCTCCTCGGCACGGCCAGCGGCAGCCTTGTTGACGAACTCCGGGTCAGCCAGAAACGGTCGGGCCATGGACACCATGTCGGCATCGCCTTCGGCCAGAATCTGCTCGGCGATTTCGGGCGTATTGATGCGGTTGGTGGTGATCAACGGGATCTTCACGGCACCGCGCAGCTTGGCCGTGACCTTGCTGAAGGCACCACGCGGCACTTTGGTCGCGATGGTCGGGATGCGTGCTTCATGCCAGCCAATCCCGGTGTTGATGATGGTCGCACCGGCCTGCTCGATGGCCTTGGCCAGGGTCACGATTTCTTCCCAGGTGCTGCCACCTTCCACCAGATCCAGCATCGAAAGGCGAAAAATGATGATGAACTCAGGCCCGACGGCTTCACGCACCCGGCGCACGATTTCCACCGGCAGGCGCATGCGGTTTTCGTAGCTGCCACCCCAGCGGTCGGTGCGGTGGTTGGTCTGCGCGACCAGGAACTGGTTGATGAAATAGCCTTCGGAGCCCATGACTTCAACGCCGTCGTAGCCAGCGCTTTGGGCCAGGGTCGAACAGGTGACGAAATCACGGATCTGCTTTTCGATGCCTTCCTCGTCCAGCTCTCGCGGCGTGAACGGGTTGATCGGTGCCTGGATGGCGCTGGGAGCGACCTGATCGGGGCTGTAGGCGTAACGCCCGGCATGCAGGATCTGCAGGCAGATCTTGCCACCGGCCTCATGCACCGCCTCAGTGACGACGCGATGTTGCTCGGCCTCTTCAGGCGTGGTCAGTTTTGCAGCGCCCTTGTAAACACCGCCTTCCTTGTTCGGCGCGATACCACCGGTGACCATCAGCCCTACGCCACCCCGGGCGCGCTCGGCAAAGTACGCCGCCATGCGCTCGAAACCTCCGGGCCTTTCTTCAAGGCCGGTATGCATGGAGCCCATCAGGGTCCTGTTGCGCAGGGTCGTGAAACCCAGGTCCAGCGGGGCCAGCAGGTGCGGATAGCTCGTGGCGGTCATGGGGCGCTCCATCGGTTTCATCACGTAAAACGAAGGCATCTCTGTGCCCTCTTGTTGTAGTGCAGGCTCATTGTGCGGCCCGTTCATGACATAAACAGTAAAGAGCCGCTTCGTCTCGCTCAATGACCGAAAGTGACAAGTTATTGATCCAAACGTGCAGGCAGGCTAGTGTCCTGTCTTGATCGGACCTTGATAGCCTTTTATGCGTAAATTCTTCGGCATCTGCCTCATCCTGGCGAGCATGGCAGCTCTGGTCAGTTATGGCCTCTGGACCCAGCAACGCCCGCAGGGACATTACCTGTCCGACCTGCGCATTCATCTGGCCATCAACGAAGGCCAGCCGGGCGAGCGCGGCAATCTGCTGGGAATCGAACCCGAGCTGTTCCCCACCGACTACCAGAATCCCCAACGCCTGCACCGCAAGCTGGCGGCGTATCTGCAACATGCACGCGAGCTGGGCCTGATCAATGCCCGGACCATTGTGATTCTGCCGGAGCATGTAGGCACCTGGCTGTTCGTGTCCGGGGAGAAGAACGAACTCTTCCAGGCAAGCGACCGGGATGACGCCATGAGCTGGCTGCCCTGGAGCAACCCGCTGCAATTCATCAAGGCTTTCGTCCAGGCCACCGGCGAGAACCGGCTGGAGGATACCTATCTGCGCATGAAGGCCAGCAGCATGGCGCAGAACTATCAAACCCTGTTCGGCGGTCTGGCCAGGGAGTTTGGCGTCACTCTGGTGGCAGGCAGCATCGTGTTGCCGGAGCCCCGTATCGAAGAGGGTCAACTGCGCATCGGCAGTGGCGATCTGTATAACAGCAGCCTGGTCTTTGGCAGCGACGGCCTGCCGCTCGGTCAGCCTCAACGCCAATTGTTTGCGAGCCACTATCAGCACGATTACGTCGAAACACAAAGTCGTGCGCCTCTGAGCGTCATCGACACGCCGGCAGGTCGTCTGGCCGTGCTGATCGGCAGTGACAGCTGGTATCCCTCCAATTACGCACGCCTGAATGAAAGTGGCGCCGAGCTGATTGCAGTGCCTGCCTTCGTGCCCGGCAAAAGCAGTTGGGCCGGTTCATGGCGCGGCTTGCGGGACAAGAGTGAAAACCCTGACACCGACCTCAAGCCCGGAACGATCAGCGAAGGCGAGGCCTGGCACCAACTGACCCTGACCGGTCGCAAACCCGACAGTAACGCCCGGGCCGGGATCAGCGTGTTCCTGCATGGGCAGTTCTGGAATCAGGGCAGCTCCGGACAAGGCTTTGCCAGTGACAACGGGCAGATCATCGACGAGCAACAGGTGGAAAACAGCGCCATGAGCGGTGCCCGCCTTATCAATATCTGGCTCTGAACATGCCTGACTTGACGCTGCGCCTCGGGGATCTGTCAGTGGGCTTTATCCAGAGCCTGGGAGATGCCGTGCGCAGTTTCGGCCATGATCCGGCCCCGCTTCTGGAGCAATATGGACTGGACACGGCGCGCCTGAGCGAAGCCGGCGCACGCCTGTCGATCCCGCGCTATATGCGCCTCGGGTATGCGGCCATCCAGCTCACCGGGCAACCGGGACTGGGTTTGCGCATGGGTCAACTGAGTCGCCTCAGTCAGCTCGGGCTGGCGGGCGTCACGGCAGCCCAGGCACCGAATGTGCGGGAAGCGGCGCGTGTCCTGAGCCGTTTCGAGGCGCTGTATGGCTCCAACTATCGCGGTCAGTCCAGCTTTCATGAAGATGCAGAAGGTGCCTGGCTGCGCTTCTACTCCATCAGCCCTTACAACGCCTATAACCGCTTCGTAGTGGACTCGATTCTCTGTGCCTGGATAAGCAACCTGTCTGCCCTGGCCGCCAGCCCTTTGCGCGCTCAGCGGGTCGAGATCGAATTCGAAACGCCCGGCTATGCCGCCGACTACAGCGTCATGAGCGACAACCCGGTGATCTTTGGCGCGGCGACCAACCAATTGCGTCTGGATCAAGCCAGCCTGGCGCTGCGCAATCCCGACCATTGCCCGAGCACATGGCACCACTTGCTGCAATTGTGTGAAAAGGAACTGGAACAGCTGACCCGCACCCGCAGCCTGCGTGAGCGCATCATTCAGTTGTTGGGACCGTTATTGAACGGTGGAAGGGAACCGGATCTGGAGGAAATCGCAGCACGGCTCAAGCTGCCGACCTGGACACTGCGCCGAAAACTGGCCGATGAAGGCACCCGCTTTCGCACCATCCTCAATGACACTCGCCGTGATCTGGCGATGACTTACATCCGCGACACTGAACTGGCGTTCGGCGAGATCGCGTACCTATTGGGTTTTGCCTCGGCCGAAGCCTTTCAACGCGCCTTCAAACGCTGGAACAGCCAGACTCCGGGAGAGTTTCGCCGCAGCCAGCGTCAAAGCGCCTGACGCCCTTCACAGTTCGGTGGCGTCGTCGGAGGGCTCCAGCGGGTCCAGTTCAAAGGCGCGGGATTCCAGCAGTTCTTCTTGATACTCGTCCATCGTTTGAGTCCTTTTGCGTGATTGATTACATGGGTGGAAACACTGAAATAACTGACCACAGCCACCACAGTAAAGTGCCAATGTGAATAAAAATGTTACGCCTTATAAAAATACGAGCACTGCCCAGAGGAATTTAGCGCACTCAATTCACCCTTGACTTGGCAGCACCTCCCGCCATAACCTCCGACTCATGAACTCAATCAAGCAAAACTTCGGCCAGATTATTATTACCGTCATTCCAGTCATGGCGGGTTAGCCGACGTTTGCAAAAAACCCGCCCTGGAGGCGGGTTTTTTCTGTCTCCCGGGCTACTTTCAGCACCAGGAGTCAGACATGATCATCATCCAACGCTCTATCGCCCCTCGCCTGCTTTTGAAGCTGATCATCCTGCCCTTGTCCAAGGGGTTGACGCGATGACCGATCTACTCAACCACTACGCCCGCAAGATCCTCACTTCCCGCGTCTATGACGTCGCTGTCGAAACCCCGCTGCAGGGCGCCCGCCAGCTTTCCGAGCGTCTGGCCAACCAGATATTGCTCAAGCGCGAAGACCTGCAACCGGTGTTCTCCTTCAAGATTCGCGGGGCCTACAACAAGCTGGCGCAACTGAGCCCTGAAGAACTGGCGCGTGGCGTGGTCACGGCCTCGGCAG
>NZ_FYDI01000016.1:0-110086 GCF_900187465.1 Pseudomonas sp. Irchel 3A18 | reverse complement strand
CAGCTCGGCCTGACCAACCCGATCCGCTTCCAGGGCCAGTACCACGATCATGAGACGGGGCTGCATTACAACCGATACCGGTACTATGATCCGAGGGTAGGGCGGTTTGTTAGTAAGGATCCGATTGAACTCGCCGGAGGTATCAACTTCTTTGCGTACGCTCCAAACCCTGTTGAGTGGATTGACCCGTTGGGTCTTGCTAAAGCATCTGGTACTGCGGGAAGAAAGCAAGCCTCAAGTAAGCCTAACCAAAACTCGAATTGCCCATGCAGGAAAAAGTGGGAGGTTAATCGATTCGATCGAGTATGCGAAGGCAATTTGAATGGTACATACGTTAAATACTATCGCGATCCTAAAACGGAGTTGTGGTGGTCTGCCGATACAGAGGGGCATGGTAGCTCTGCATGGAAGGTGATGGCACAGGAGCGTACCGATCTAGTGCATCAGCACGATGCTGATATCTATGGTGATTTCATCACAGGTAAGCACAAGGGTGACACTGGAAAAGTTATGTCGATGAAACGCATGAAGTGCCGAGACGCTCGAGGAGGAAATTGATGATTACTAGTGCTGAGGAGTTCAAGCGTTACGCGGAAAGCGAGGATGAGATTGAAAATGAAAAGATTAATGAGTCGGCCTCCGATGAGGTTTGGTTTGACGTGCTTTCAAAATATCCTGAGCTCTCTCGTGTCGTCACTGCAAACGCTTCAATTTCATTGAATGTGTTGGAGAGACTTTCGGTTAGTGATGATGTTGATGTTCGTTGGGATGTGGCAATGAAGCGACGTATAAATAGATCTATTTTTGAGCGATTAGCGAGCGATAAAGAGGTCATTGTCAGACATAGAATTGCCTGTAACCCCAAAGTGCCCAAGGATATTTTAATCGCGCTTGCTTCAGATGAGGACGAGATGATTGCGGAGGCTGCGAGGAAAAGATTGTAAAATTTTTCGGAATTATGCGGCGTAGGCAAAAATGCGAGAGGAAACCGGTTATCTCCAAAACCGGCTCCCCTTCCATTGGGTCAGGCGCTATAACTGATCCGCCCGTCCACCAGCGTGTAACGCACGGCACCCGGCAGGCAATGCCCCAGGAACGGGCAGTTATCGCCTTTGGACAGCCACTTCTCGCCGGCAACCGTCGAGGCTGCCGGGTCGAACAGCACCAGATCAGCCGCCGAGCCTGCGCTCAATTGCCCGGCTGGCAGGCGCAAGGCGGCTGCAGGGCCTGAGCTCAGGCGGGCGATCAGGGTCGGCAGGTCGAGCAAGCCATCTTCAACCAGCGTCATCGCCAGTGGCAGCAACAGCTCGACACTGCTGATGCCCGGCTCGGTCGCGCCAAACGGTGCCAGCTTGGCATCACGTTCATGTGGCTGGTGATGGCTGGAGATGGCCTGGATCACACCGGATTTCACGGCTTCACGCAGGCCGTCGCGGTCGGCGCGGGTGCGCAGTGGCGGCTGGACGTGATACAGGCTGGAGAAGTCGATCAGGGCTTCGTCGGTCAGGATCAACTGATACAAGGCCACATCGGCGGTCACCGGCAGGCCGCGGGCTTGCGCCTGGGCGATCAGGGCTGCGCCACGGGCGCTGGTCAACTGGCTGAAGTGCGCACGCACGCCGCTTTGTTCCACCAGCAGCAGGTCCCGGGCCAGTGCCACGGTTTCCGCTGTTTCCGGGATGCCGGCCAAGCCAAGGAAGCTGGCAGTCGGGCCTTCATGGGCCAGGCCGCCTTCAGCCAGGTCACGATCCTGAGAGTTGAAAATCACCGTCAGGTCGAAAGTCGCCGCATATTCCAGCGCCCGGCAGAGGGTGCGGGTATTGCTGAAGCTGCTCAAGCCATTGCCGAACGCCACGCAACCGGCGTCGCGCAGGGCAATCAGTTCTGCCAGTTGCTCGCCTTCCAGCCCTTTGCTCAAGGCGCCGATAGGGAAGACCTTGCTGTATCCGGCCTCGCGGGCGCGGTCCAGGATCAGTTCGGCGACCGCCGAGGTGTCGAGTACCGGCTTGGTGCGTGGCGGGCAGCACAGGCTGGTGACGCCACCTGCCGTTGCGGCGCGTGTTTCGCTGGCGATGGTGCCTTTGCGGCTGTAACCCGGTTCGCGCAGGGAAACATTGAGGTCAACGAGGCCGGGTGCGGCGACAAGGCCGTTGGCGTCGATGGTCTGGCTGGGCTCGAAGCCTGCGGGTGCAGCGCCGATGGCGAGGATCTTGCCCGCTTCAAGGTGCAGGTCCGTGACTTTATCCAGCCCACTGACCGGATCGATGACGCGAGCGCCGAGAATGCTGAGCTTCACAGGGCGTTCTCCTGCTCGAATTGTCGTTGTGCGGTTTGTCCGCTCATGGCCATGGACAGTACGGCCATGCGCACGGCGATCCCGTAGGTCACTTGATTGAGAATGACCGAGTGCGCGCCGTCGGCCACGGCCGATTCGATTTCCACGCCCCGGTTGATCGGGCCTGGGTGCATGACGATGGCATCCGGCTTGGCGCCCGCCAGACGTGCAGTGGTCAGGCCAAACAGGCGGTAGAACTCGCCTTCGCTGGGCAGCAGGCCGCCGGTCATGCGTTCGCGTTGCAGGCGCAGCATGATGACCACGTCCACACCCTTCAGGCCTTCGGTCAGGTCCGTGTAAACCTTGACCCCGTACTGTTCGATGCCGATGGGCAACAGGGTTTTCGGCCCGATGACACGGATGTCCGGGCAACCCAGCGCCTTGAGGGCCAGCATGTTGGAGCGCGCCACTCGCGAGTGCAGGATATCGCCGACGATGGCCACCGACAGGTTCTCGAAGCTGCCCTTGTGACGACGGATCGTCAGCATGTCGAGCATGCCTTGGGTCGGGTGCGCGTGACGGCCGTCGCCGCCGTTGATGATCGCCACTTCCGGGCATACGTGCTCGGCAATGAAGTGGGCTGCGCCGGAGTCGGCGTGGCGGACGACAAACATGTCGGCAGCCATGGCTTCCAGGTTGCGCAGGGTGTCGAACAGCGTCTCGCCCTTGCTGGTGGAGGACGTCGAAACGTTGAGGGTGATGACGTCCGCCGACAGCCGCTGGGCGGCGAGTTCAAAGGTGGTCCGCGTGCGGGTCGAGTTCTCGAAGAACACGTTGCAGACGGTCTTGCCACGCAACAGCGGGACTTTCTTCACCGCACGGGCGCCGACTTCAAGGAAGGAGTCAGCCGTGTCGAGGATTTCGGTGAGCAGCTCGCGGGGCAAGCCGTCCAGAGACAGAAAATGGCGCAGCTGACCCTGATGGTTGAGTTGCAGCGGGCGCTTGGCGTCGAGAGGCGTCATCGCAAGGGACTCTTAAAGGGCTGAAGCGGTGGAAAGGTCTTGAAGCTCGAGCGCCAGCGGCTCGGGGCCGGTCAGCTTGACGCGCTCGTCGGGGGCCAGGGACAGCGATGCGCCCACCACGTTGGGGCGAATCGGCAGTTCACCGGCGTCCAGATCCAGCAGGCAGACCAGCGTGACACTGGCCGGGCGTCCGTAATCGAACAGTTCGTTGAGGGCTGCACGAATGGTGCGCCCGCTCATGAGCACGTCATCGATCAGGACCAGGTGCTGGCCTTCGATCTCGAAAGGCAGCTCTGAGGGGCGAACCTGAGGATGAAGGCCGTTCTGGCTGAAGTCGTCGCGATAGAAGGACACATCCAGTGTGCCGAGGGGCGTGTCGTTTTCCAGGGCCTTGAGCAGCGCCTGTGCGACCCATACACCGCCGGTGCGGATGCCGATGAAACGAGGGTCGTTGATGCCGCGCTTGCTCAGGTGAGCGCTCAGGTCGGTAGCCATCTGACGAATCAGATCGCTGGGGTTGGGCAAGCTCATGATTGCTCCTTGATCAAAGGGCCGGGCACTGCCCATCGGGCAGGCTGCTCAGGCGGAAACTTGAAATCCGGGTATCTCGAAGCTGTTCTGGCCCGAAAAGTCACGCATTCAACAACTCGGGATGGGCATCCAGCCAGCCTTGCAGCAAAAGCGCGGCGGCGATGGCATCCACGGGATTGTCGCGATAGCTGCTACCACGCTGACCGCCACGGGCCATGCGTTCGCCCTTGGCTTCAAAGGTGGTCAGGCGTTCGTCGTGGGTGTAGACCGGAATGTTGAAGCGGCCATTGAGCTTGCGCGAGAATTTTTCGGCCCGGGCGCTCATTTCACTGGGCGTACCGTCCATGTTCAGCGGCAGGCCGACCACGATGGCATCGGGTTTCCACTCGGTAATCAGCGCCTGAACCTTGTCCCAGTCCGGGACGCCGTTCTGGGCCTTGAGCGTGCACAGCTCGCGGGCCTGACCGGTAATGGCCTGGCCGACCGCAATGCCGATCTGTTTGGTGCCGTAATCGAAACCCAGGAGCAGGCGCAATGCAGCCATCAGGCGTGACCTGCCTGGGTCGAGAGCAGATTCAGATTGATCCCCAGGCGTGCTGCCGCAGCGTCGAGCCGCAGTTCGCTGTCGACCTCGAACAGGATGGCCGGGTCGAAAGGGCAGGTCAGCCAGGCATTGGCGGCCATTTCGGCATCCAGTTGACCCGCGTCCCAGCCGGCGTAGCCCAGGGCGATCACATTTTGATCAGGGCCGTAGCCGTCGGCGATGGAAAACAGCACGTCCTGTGAGGTGGACAACGAAATGCCGCCCAGCTCGACCGTTGCCTGAAATATCTGGCCGCTTGGGTGCAGCACGAACCCGCGGTCGGTCTGTACCGGGCCACCGGAATGAATGGGGATGTGCTGGCAGCGCACGGGAGCGGGCAGCTCCGGGCGTAACTGTTCAAGCACATCGGCAAGACTCAGGCTTTGCGGGCGGTTTATCACCAGACCCATTGCACCATTGGCGTTGTGCTCGACGATATACGTCAAGGTTTGCGCGAAGTTCTGATCGTGCATGTGGGGCATGGCGATCAGGAACTGATGCTTGAGATAGCTCGGGGATAGTTTTTTCATGAGCCTTAGTGTGGCGCTGCCGGGCAGACCTGACAACTGTCAGTTATGGCAGCCTTGCGATTTGTGAAGAAACGGTCAGTTACTGGACAGCTTGTCACCCCGTGCAAACTTCCAGGTGCGGATGATTTCCAGCCGATCGATGTCGGCCAGATCGCCGGTGAACGGCGAAAATGGCGCTGCCAGACGTACAATTCGCTGTGCGGCCTGATCCAGCAGTGGGTGGCCCGAGGACTCCAGCACCAGCACTTCATAGAGCGAGCCATCGTGATTGATCGAGACCAATAGCCGCAGGTTGCCGTAGATCTGCTGGCGGCGCGCTTCTTCCGGGTAGTTCAGGTTGCCGACCCGCTCGACTTTCTTGCGCCAGTCATCCTTGTACCAGGCGCCCTTGTCGCGCATGGTCGAGGCCGCATTGAGGCGATGGATCTTCGGCCGCTTGGCATAAAGCTGCTGTTCGGCCGACAGTTCGGCTTCCAGGCTGGCGATTTCATTGCTCAACTGCGAGCTGTCGAAGGAGGGCGCTTCCTTGGCGGCTGGTTCGGGTTTGACTTCCTCGCGCTTGGTGGCCGTGTGCTGCGGGGAAGGGGCGACAGTGGCTACCGCGGTTTTCGGTGCTTCCTGTTTTTCCACAGGCTTGTTGGCCGGTGGTGGCGTCACCTTGTTGACCTTGGTGTCCTGATAGGGCGCGATTTCCGTGGTCTTGAGGGTTTCTGCCTTGTCCAGGGTGCCGCTGCCCTGTTGATCGTCCTGAGCCAGAAAGTCCGCCTGCTTGGGCTTTTCCTCGCTTTTGAACGTGGCGAGAGTGATTTCCAGCGTCTGGGAGATCTGTTCGGGTTTTACATAGGTGAAGCCGACGCCAAGAATCACCGCGGCATGAATAAGTGCGGCGATCATCATGGTGAAGCCCAGGCGATCTGCTGGACGCACCCCAACTGTCGAAAGTTCGAGGGGCAGGTCGTTTCTGGCCATGGATGTCATTGGCGGCTCA
Source organism: Pseudomonas sp. Irchel 3A18 (assembly GCF_900187465.1). Classification (NCBI taxonomy): domain Bacteria; kingdom Pseudomonadati; phylum Pseudomonadota; class Gammaproteobacteria; order Pseudomonadales; family Pseudomonadaceae; genus Pseudomonas; species Pseudomonas sp. Irchel 3A18. The sequence continues at coordinate 104,157 of NZ_FYDI01000016.1, read as the reverse complement.
GTGTCTCGTTCAAAATCCGTTTCATCATTATTGCTTCGCGAATGAATTCGCTCCTACGGTAGGCGCGAATTCATTCGCGAAAACCCCGCTTACCGAGCCTGAAGTTTCTTCTCGATCACGTCCATCAGCAAGCCGCCGATGTGGGTGCCGAAGGCATTGTCGATTTCGCGGATGCAGGTCGGGCTGGTGACGTTGATTTCGGTGAGATGCTCACCAATCACATCCAGACCGACAAAAATAAGGCCTTTTTCGCGCAAGGTCGGGCCGATCTGCTCAGCGATCCAGCGATCCTTTTCAGTCAGCGGACGAGCTTCGCCGCGACCTCCAGCGGCCAGGTTGCCACGGGTTTCGCCCGCTGCCGGGATACGCGCCAGGCAGTAAGGCACGGGTTCGCCGTCGACCATCAGGATGCGTTTGTCGCCGTCCTTGATTGCTGGCAGATAACCCTGGGCCATGATCTGCTGGGTGCCGTGGGCCGTCAGGGTTTCCAGGATCACCGACAGGTTCGGGTCGCCTGCGCGATGACGGAAGATCGACGCGCCGCCCATGCCGTCCAGCGGCTTGAGGATCACATCGCCGTGCTGCGCGGCGAATTCACGAAGAATGTCCGGGCGACGGCTGACGAGCGTTGGCGGGGTGCATTGCGGGAACAGCGTGGCGAACAGCTTTTCGTTGCAGTCACGCAGACTCTGGGGTTTGTTGACGATCAGCACGCCTGCACGCTCTGCCTGTTCCAGCAGGTACGTGGTGTAGACGAATTCCATGTCGAACGGCGGGTCCTTGCGCATCAGGATCACGTCCAGATCGTCAAGGCCGGTGTCGATTTCGTCCTGCAGTTCAAACCAGTGGGCCGGATCGGCGAAGACCTTCAGCGGTTTCATCCGGGCGCGAGCCTGGCCAGCGTTCTGGTACAGGTCCTTCTGCTCCATGTAGAACAGCGACCAGCCACGTTCCTGCGCGGCAAGCAGCATGGCCAGCGAGCTGTCCTTTTTATAGGAGATGCGCTCAATGGGGTCCATGACAATCCCTAAGCGAACGCTCATGGGTAATATCCTCTGATCGATAACGGTCATGATGACCTTGAAATAGGCGTCAGGGTGGCGCTCCGATTGCTTCGGGTCAAGGGGCAGCGCTTTATGGATTGAGTCTGGAGAGTGTGCTAAAAAGGCTCGACATCCGCTCTTCTGCGCCATGGGTCTGCCAAACGCCACGATCCGGCGCCAGTGCCACGCAGAACACGCAGAAAATCGCTGCGGCGACGGAAGAACAGATATGGAACAGTACGCCACAGCATTGAAGGTCATGGTCATCGATGACTCGAAGACCGTTCGCCGTACCGCCGAAACGCTGCTAAAGAACGTCGGCTGTGAAGTCATCACGGCAATAGACGGTTTCGATGCGTTGGCAAAGATCGCCGATAATCATCCGCGAATCATATTCGTCGATATCATGATGCCACGTCTGGACGGTTATCAGACCTGTGCACTGATCAAGAACAACAGGGCTTTCAAGTCGACTCCAGTCATCATGCTTTCTTCCAAGGATGGATTGTTCGACAAGGCCAAGGGCAGGATCGTCGGTTCCGACCAGTTTCTGACCAAGCCTTTCAGCAAGGAAGAGCTACTGAACGCCATCAAGGCCCACGTGCCCGGTTTCGTTGCGGTAGAACAACAAATTTCGTGATGCCCGCGCCTGATCGCGGCTTCGCACCTGATGGGGAACACCATGGCTCGAATATTGATCGTCGATGATTCGCCGACCGAAATGTACAAACTCACCGGCATGCTGGAAAAGCACGGCCATGAGGTGCTGAAGGCTGAAAATGGCGCCGATGGCGTTGCGCTGGCCCGTCAGGAAAAACCCGATGCCGTGCTGATGGATATCGTCATGCCCGGGCTCAACGGTTTTCAGGCCACGCGCCAGCTGACCAAGGATGCCGACACCAACATGATCCCGGTGATCATGATCACCACCAAGGATCAGGAAACCGACAAGGTCTGGGGCAAGCGCCAGGGCGCCAGGGATTACCTGACCAAGCCGGTGGATGAAGAAACCCTGATGAAAACCCTGAACGCGGTGCTGGCCGGCTGATAGCCGGGCTTTCCATGGTCGAGCCACGTACTGCCTTTGAACTGCTGCTCGATATCGATCAGCGGTGTCGCTCCCTGGCGGCAGGTCTGCCGTTGCAGGAAACCCACCAGCAGGACTGGAGCGGCATCGGCTTTCGCATGGGCGAGCAACGCTTCGTGGCGCCCATGGGCGAAATCGCCGAAATCCTGCATGAGCCACGTTATGCCGTGATGCCCGGCGTAAAGCCATGGGTGGTCGGCATGGCCAATCTGCGCGGGCGGCTGTTGCCGCTCATGGACCTGTGCGGTTTCTTCGGCCACGAACTGTCCACGGTTCGCAAGCAACGGCGGGTGCTGGTCGTTGAGCATCAGGATGTGTTTGCGGGGCTGGTGGTGGATGAAGTCTTTGGTATGCAACATTTCAGTCAGTTGAGCCTGATGCCCGAAACCCTTGTTGCGCCGGACATGGCCGTGGTGCCGTTCCTGCGCGGGCAATTTCTGCGTGAACAGGCCTGGCTGGTATTCAGCCCCTGGGCGCTGACGCAATCTCCTGATTTCATGGACGTGGCATTGTAAGTGGCAGGTCGGTCCGCCCGATCTGGTCGGGCGTGTTTGTTTCACGAATCGCGGTTGGTCCAGGCGGGGGCCTGATTAATGAGTAAGACAGGCAGGTCACTGGAAGGCGCACAGAGCCGGGCGCAGATTATTCTGTTGTTCGTCGCGCTCATCGTTTTCATCATTTTGTTGTTCGCCAACTTCACATATCTCAATACCCAGTCGAACTACGACAAACAGTACATCGGCCATGCCGGTGAGCTGCGGGTGTTGTCCCAGCGTATTGCCAAGAACGCCACCGAAGCTGCGGCCGGCAAGGCCCAGGCGTTCAAGTTACTGACCGATGCCCGCAACGATTTCGACCTGCGCTGGGGCTATCTCAAGAAAGGCGATCCGTCCACCGGTCTGCCGGCTGCGCCTTCGGCCGTGCGGGATGAGTTGCGCGCGGTGCAGAACGACTGGGAGAACCTGCGCAAGAGTGCCGATGTGATTCTGGCCAGCGAACAGACGGTGCTGTCCTTGCATCAGGTGGCCGCGACCTTGTCCGAAACCATCCCGCAATTGCAGGTCGAGTACGAAAAGGTCGTTGAAATCCTGCTCAAGAGCCATGCTCCGGCCAGTCAGGTCGTCCTGGCGCAACGTCAGGCCCTCTTGGCGGAAAGAATCCTCGGTGCAGTGAATATCGTGCTGTCCGGTGACGAAACCGCCGTGCAGGCCGCCGATGCCTTTGGCCGTGATGCCAGCCAGTTCGGACGGGTGCTCAACGGCATGCTCGAAGGTAATTCGAGCATGCGCATCGCTCAGGTCGAGGACCGTGATGCCCGTGCGCGTCTGGCGGAAATCTCCGAATTGTTCGAGTTCGTGTCCGGTTCGGTCGACGAAATCCTCGAAACGTCTTCCGAGCTGTTTCAGGTCCGTGAAGCGTCCGGCAATATTTTCAACACTTCGCAGACCCTGCTGGAGAAAGCGTCGGTGTTGGCCAGTGGCCTGGAAAACCTGGCGACCACCCGTTCGGCCAACTCCATCGGCGAGTACGTGCTCGGCCTGCTGGCGTTGATGTCCATCATCCTGATCGGTCTGGTGATGGTGCGCGAAACCAATCGCCAGTTGCGCGAAACCGCCCAGAAGAACGAGCGCAACCAGAACGCGATCATGCGGCTGCTGGATGAAATCGAGAACCTGGCCGATGGCGACCTGACCGTGACTGCGTCAGTGACCGAGGACTTCACCGGGGCGATTGCCGACTCCATCAACTATTCCATCGATCAATTGCGCGAACTGGTGGTGACCATCAACCTCACCGCCGAGCAGGTCGCGGCAGCGGTGCAGGATACCCAGACCACCGCCACGCAACTGGCGGCAGCGTCCGAGCATCAGGCGCTGCAGATCAGCGCCGCATCGGCGGCAATCACCGACATCGCGGTTTCCATCGATCAGGTTTCCGCCAACGCGTCGGAGTCCTCGGCGGTGGCAGAGCGTTCGGTCACCATCGCCAACAAGGGCAACGAGGTGGTGCACAACACCATCCATGGCATGGACAACATTCGCGAGCAGATTCAGGACACCTCCAAGCGCATCAAGCGCCTGGGCGAGTCCTCGCAGGAAATTGGCGATATCGTCAGCCTGATTGATGACATTGCCGACCAGACCAATATCCTGGCCCTCAATGCTGCCATTCAGGCGTCCATGGCGGGTGATGCCGGGCGCGGCTTTGCGGTGGTTGCCGACGAGGTTCAGCGTCTGGCCGAGCGTTCGTCGTCCGCTACCAAACAGATCGAAATGCTGGTGCGGGCCATCCAGAACGACACCAATGAAGCGGTCATTTCCATGGAACAGACCACCAGCGAGGTGGTGCGCGGCGCACGGCTGGCGCAGGATGCCGGTGTAGCGCTGGAAGAGATCGAAGGTGTTTCCAGGGTGTTGGCCGAACTGATCGAAAGTATCACCGACGCGGCTCGCCAGCAGGCCTCGTCTGCCGGGCAGATTTCGCAGACCATGACCGTGATCCAGCAAACCTCGACACAAACGACTTCGGGTACTGCCGCGACGGCAGAGAGCATCGGCAACCTGGCGAAAATGGCCAGTGAAATGCGCCGCTCGGTGTCAGGGTTTACCTTGCCGCCATCCAGAGAAATCGGATGATGCCCTGCAAATGAACAGTCTCGATCGGGTAAGAGGCAGGACTCATGGCTGACCGCCGCGATTATGTCGCTCTGGAATGGCTCAAGGGCGAGATAGCCGAAACACTCAGGCAGGCCCGTCAGGCGCTGGACGCATTCGCCAGCGAGCCAGCGAACACGGCTGCCCTGGATGAATGCCTGAACCTTGTGCATCAGGTTCACGGCAGCCTGCAAATGATCGAATTCTATGGCGCGGCCCTGCTCGCCGAGGAGATCGAACAACTGGTTCTGGCCTTGCAACAGCATCGGGTCAGTCAGCAGGCCGAGTCCATGCAGTTGCTGGATCAGGCCATGGCCCAGTTGCCGGTCTATCTGGAGCGGGTTCATTCCGCCCGGCGTGACCTGCCGCTGGTGGTCTTGCCGCTGCTCAACGACCTGCGCAGCGCCCGTGGTGAAAGCCTGCTCTCTGAAACCAGTCTGTTTGCCCCGCAACTGGTCGTCGTCCCGCCGCTCGATGCCGAGACACTGGCCCAGCGCAATACAGCGGAATTGCCCGAGTTGCTGCGCAAGTTGCGCCATACCCTGCAAGCGGCTCTGGTGGGCTTGATGCGTGAGCAGGATGTAAAGGCTCAATTGGGTTTTATGGCCAAAGTGTTCGCTCGTCTGGAGCTTTTGTGTGAAGACGCGCCGCTTGGGCCGCTGTGGCGAATCGCTTCGGCGCTGGTCGAAACCATGCTCAACGGCAACTTCACCAACAGCCCGGCGTTGCGCAGTCTGCTCAAAGACGCAGACAAGGAACTCAAGCGCCTGCTGGAGCAGGGTATCGACGGCATCAACCAGCCAGCGCCTGAAGAGTTGCTGAAAAGCCTGCTGTTCTACATCGCCAAGTCCGACAGCCAGGCGCCGAAGATGCAGGACCTCAAGGATCAGTACGCCCTGGCGGAAGCCTTGCCCGGCAATGACGTGGTCAATGAAGAGCGCGCCCGCATGGCCGGGCCGGATCGCGATGCCATGCGTTCGGTGATCGTTGCGCTGTGCGAAGGGCTGGTGCGGGTCAAGGAGCGGCTTGATGTGTTCGTGCGCGGTGACCGCCAGCACGTCAGCGAGCTCAATCCGCTGCTGCCGCCGTTGCGCCAGATTGCCGATACCCTGGCGGTGTTGGGGTTTGGTCAGCCGCGCAAGGTCATCATCGATCAACTGGCGGTGGTTCAGGGGCTCGCTCAGGGGCAGCGTGAACCCAATGATGCCGCGCTGATGGATGTGGCGGGTGCCTTGCTGTACGTCGAGTCGACACTGGCCGGGATGATCGGCCCTACCGAGCAGACCAACCAGGAAGACAGCCGCCTGCCCACCACTGACCTGATGCAGATTCACCAACTGGTGATCCGCGAAGCGCGGATTGTCCTGCAGCAGGCCAAGGATGTGGTGCTCGATTACATCGATGGCGAGTGGGATCGCCAGCGGCTTGAGCCGCTGTGTGCCTTGCTGATCCAGGTGCGTGGCGCGCTGGCGATGATCCCTCTGGCCAGGGCGGCGAGCCTGCTGGCCGCCTGCAACGAATACATCGTCGAACAATTGCTGGTAGACGAAAACCGTCCTTCGTGGACCCAGCTCGATTGCCTGGCCGATACCCTGACCGGAGTCGAGTATTACCTGGAGCGCATGGGCGAGGATCACGAGGCGCCGGGTAACCAGATTCTGGACCTGGCCCAGCAAAGCCTCGCCCGGCTGGGTTACTCGCCAGCACCGGACACGCTGGATGTGCCGCTGCTGGACGAAGTCATCACTCAGGACGAATTGCTGGAACTGGATGATCGGCAGGTGCTGGTCAGCCCGACGCAAACCATCGCTCAGGTCCTGGCCAGCCCGGTGTCTGCCGTCAACCCGCCAGCTCGCCATATCCCCGCCAGCCTGCTGCCTCCGCCCGAGGGCGAGGAGGCCGTGGATGAAGAGTTGCGCGAAGTCTTCCTTGAAGAAACCGAGGAAGTGCTGGATGCGCTGCGTGAATACCTGCCGCGCTGGTTTGCATCGCTTGGCACGCCCGGCAATGGCGATAGCAGCGCATTGACCGAAGTGCGCCGGGCGTTCCATACCCTCAAGGGCAGCGGGCGCATGGTTCGCGCCCTGGTCTTGAGTGAACTGGCCTGGTCGGTTGAGAACCTGCTTAACCGGGTCCTTGAAGGCGACGTCCTTGCGGGCCTGGAAGTGCAGCAATTGCTGACTGAAGTGCTTGCCTTGCTGCCTTCGGTGATCGACGACTTTGCCAGTGATGCGCAGCGCCAACGCAACGATGTGGATACTCTGGCCGCCCGCGCCCATGCGCTGGCCAACGGTCTTGAGCCCCCTCAGTACATCACGACGCCCCGCCAGGGCGCAGAAACGCTCGACCCGCAGTTGCTGGAGATTTTCCGTCAGGAAGCCTATGGGCATCTTGGGGCGCTCAATCGCTTTCTCGATCAGGCCGCGCAAAGCGCTTCGCCCTCCATCACCGATGCCTTGCTGCGCTCGCTGCATACCCTCAAGGGCAGTGCACACATGGCCGGCGTCTTGCCGATTGCCGAACTGGCGAGCCCGCTGGATCAACTGGTGCGTGAGTACAAGGCCAACCTGATCGCCATCGGCGCGCCCGAACTCAAGTTGCTGCGCAATGCCGAGCCCCTGTTGCGCAAGGGCCTTGAGCAACTGGAGAGCAAGCCGCTGGCCGAGATTCCGGGGGCTGCCAGATTGATCGAGGCGGCTCATACGTTGCTCAACGAGCGGCTGACCAGTGCGCTGCGTGAGTCGGACAGCGGCTTGCGCATCAATCACAACCCCAAGCTGATCGCCACCTTCCTGGCCGAAGGCATGGACATTGTTCTGGATGCCGAGAGCCTGTTGCAGCGCTGGCGTGAGCACCCCGGAGAACGGCAGGAACTGAGTGCGCTCCTCGATGAGTTGACCACGCTTGGCCATGGCGCCCATCTGGCTGATCTGCCTCAGGTCGATGAGCTGTGCGAGGCCTTGCTGGACCTTTATGGCGCCGTGGAAGAAAGCAGTCTTGCAGTCAGTGAGCGCTTTTTCAGCGAAGCCGAAAATGCCCATGAAGCCTTGATCAACATGCTCGATCAGGTTGCGGCCGGTCAGAATGTCGACCCGCGTCCCGAATGCATTCGCGCCTTGCACGAACTGCTCGACGAAGCGCTGGACCCGTCCGCTATGGGGCTGATCAAGAGTGACGGTGTGCAAGCGCCGAGCATTACGGAATTCGATGCAGCCACCGCACAACTGGCCGGTGAAGCGTCAGGTGTCGAGGTGGCGGATTTTGACGACGAGATCGTCGAAATCTTTCTCGAAGAAGCCGTCGATATCCTCGACAGCGCCGGGCATTCACTGCAGCGCTGGCTGGAAGATCCCGAAAGCCCATTGCCGTTGCCCTCCTTGCAGCGCGATCTGCACACCCTCAAGGGCGGTGCGCGGATGGCCGATATCGTGCCGGTGGCGGCGTTGGGTCATGAGCTGGAAGTTCTTTACGAAGGCCTGATCGACCGGCGCTACAGCTATTCACCGGAACTGGCCGGTCTGTTGCGTGCCAGCCACAACCATCTGGCGCGCATGCTGGAGCAACTGCAGGACCATCACCGGCTCACTGACCCTGCGCCACTGATCGAAGCCATCGGCAGTTTTCGCCAGGGCACCTTCGTTCCCGCAGACAGCGAGGCCGATCAGGTGTGCGAACCGGCTGAACCCCAGACTGAGGATGCCCCGGAGCGCGACCCGGAACTGCTGGAAATCTTCCTCGAAGAAGGCTACGACCTCAGCGAAAGCTCGGGCGCTGCCCTGGCGCGCTGGCAAGCCGATCCGCAGAACCTGCTGGAAGTGGAAAACCTGCTGCGTGACCTGCACACCCTCAAGGGTGGGGCGCGCATGGTCGAAATTGCCCCTATTGGCGATCTGGCCCACGAACTTGAATCCCTTTACGAAGGGCTTTCACGTGGCGATATGCAGCCGGGCCCGCTGATGATCAGCCTGCTGCAAAGCGGCCATGACCTGCTGGTCGACATGCTCGATGCGGTACGTGCGGACAAGCCTTTGCCCAGTGCTGCCTTGTTGATTGAGAACGTTCGGAAACTGGCCAGCCTTGAACCTGTGGTTCAAACGCCGATTGTCGAGGTGCCCGAGCCCGCGTCTGTGATTACGACGCCGGGCAATACCGAGCCGGAAGCCGAGCGCAGTGGCCCTGAAATGGTCAAGGTCGGCGCCGAACAACTGGAGACACTGGTCAATCTGGCAGGTGAAACTTCGATTTTCCGTGGGCGTATCGAACAGCAGATCATCGATACGCAAATCACGCTGGTGGAGATGGAAACCACCATCGAGCGTATGCGCGACCAGTTGCGCCGTCTGGATATGGAAACCCAGGGCCGTATTCTCAGCCGCGATCAGGTTCAGGCCGAGCGCCTGGGTTATGAAGAGTTCGATCCGCTGGAAATGGATCGGCATTCGCAGCTTCAGCAATTGTCGCGAGCCTTGTTCGAGTCGGCCTCCGACCTGATGGACCTCAAGGAAACTCTGGGCAGTCGCGCACGTGATGCGAAAACCCTCTTGCAGCAGCAGGCCAAGGTCAACACGGAGTTGCAGGAAGGTCTGATGCGGACCCGCATGGTGCCTTTCGAGCGGCTTGTGCCACGCTTGCGTCGGGTGGTGCGTCAGGTTGCTGCGCAACTGCACAAGAAAGTCAGTTTCGACGTGGGCAATGCCGACGGCGAAATGGATCGCACGATCCTCGAACGCATGGTTGCGCCGCTGGAACACATGCTGCGCAATGCGGTGGATCATGGTCTGGAAAGTACCGAAAGACGCCTGGCTGCCGGCAAGCCGGAGCAGGGCCATATCCAGCTGAACCTGATGCATGAAGGCGGCGATATCGTCATTGAATTGAGCGATGACGGTTCCGGTGTCGATATCGCTGCCGTGCGCCGCAAGGCAATCAAGCGCGGCATGATTCAGGAGGATGCGCAGCTCTCCGATGATGAAGTCTTGCCTTTCATTCTTCAGGCCGGGTTTTCCACGACCGAAATCATCACCCAGATTTCCGGGCGTGGTGTCGGGATGGATGTGGTGCATGCCGAGGTCAAGCAACTGGGTGGCTCGATTGTCATCGACTCGGTGCCAGGGCAGGGCACCCGCTTCCGGATTCGCCTGCCTTTCTCGGTGTCGGTGAACCGTGCCCTGATGGTGCAGTGCGCCGAAGAGCAGTATGCGGTGCCGCTCAATACCGTCGACGGGATCGTGCAGGTCATGTCCAGCGATCTGGAAGCCTGTTACCTGAGCAGCCCGCCGCGCTATCACTACGGCGGGCGCAGTTATGAACTGCGCTATCTGGGCGAACTGCTTAATAGCGGCAAGCCCAGGTTTGCCGGTCAGTTGCAGTCTGTGCCGGTGTTGCTGGTGCATCTGCAAGAGCAATGGCTGGCGGTGCAGGTCGATGCGCTGGCAGGCTCCCGGGAAATCGTGGTCAAGAACCTGGGGCTGCAATTTTCAAGGGTTCAGGGGGTTTCCGGCGCGACCATCCTGGGCGATGGCCGGGTGATTTTCATTCTTGATCTGCTGGCACAGATCCGTGTCTTGCAAAGCCGCTCGCAGATGCAGCAGGCACAAGGACTGGTCGCGCCAACCTTCAGCGAAATCGAGCATACCCGGCCTCTGTTGATCATGGTGGTGGATGATTCGGTGACGGTGCGCAAAGTCACCAGCCGTTTGCTGGAGCGCCACGGCATGCATGTGCTGACCGCCAAGGACGGTATCGACGCCATGAGCCTGCTGCAGGAACACACGCCGGATGTGATGTTGCTGGATATCGAAATGCCGCGCATGGACGGCTTCGAGGTTGCCAGTCAGATTCGCCACGACGAACAGCTCAAGGACCTGCCCATCATCATGATCACTTCCCGCTCTGGCCAGAAACACCGCGACCGCGCCATGGCCATCGGCGTCAACGATTACCTGAGCAAGCCGTATCAAGAGTCGGTACTGCTGCAGAGCATTGCCCACTGGAGCCAGGTCAATGTCTGAAAGAACCTTCCAGAGCAGCCGCCTCACCACCCTGACCGGGCTGCTCCTGCCCTTGAGCGACCGCTCCCTGCTGCTGCCCAATGTCGCGGTCGCGGAACTGATCGACTACCAGGACTGCACCGCCGAACCTGGCGCACCCGAGTGGTATCTGGGGCCGATCAGCTGGCGTGACCTGAAACTGCCCCTGATCAGCTTCGAAGCCGCCTGCGGCGGCCGACCTCGCGTTGGAGGCCGTGCGCGCATCGTCGTCCTCAACGCCTTGGGTGGGCGCAATGAAGTCCGCTTCATCGCCTTGCTGACCCAGGGTATTCCTCGCTCATTCAAGGTCGACAGCCAGTTGAGCTACGTGGACGTGCCCCTCGCCGAACTGGAACTGGCCGCCGTCCAGACCGGAGACAGCGTGGCCCGTATCCCCGACCTAGTGGCGCTTGAACAGCGAGTGGTGGATGCTGGGTGGCTTGAGCCGATTTAGTAGGAGCGGATTTATCCGCGAGACGTCATTGAAGACGATAGATTCTCTTCGGATATGCGGGCCTCTCGCGAATAAATTCGCTCCTGCCTGGGTGAGCAAAAATATTCCAGACGTCGAAGCCGGCACCCAGCAAAGATACTGGCTATTGGCTTGACGCTTATCACTGCTGCCGTAGACTGACTTCATCCGACAAGGAGTCTCCGGTATGCGGTATTTGCAAGGTTTGTTTTTCGGGTTGATGGGTGTGGTGTGTGTCGCTCAGGCGCAAACGCCGGCCGAGGTTGATCCGTTGTTGGATAACGCTGCATCTGCAGGTGCCCAGCCTGCTTCTGCCACTGAGGCGCGAGGGGTGTTGCGGGCGCAGGATCAGGCGGTGCTTGCCAGTGAGCTGGCCGGGCGTATTGTTGATCTGCCGCTGCGCGAAGGTGAAACTTTCAATAAGGGCGATATGCTGGCGCGCTTCGACTGCTCGGCTTATCAGGCCCAGCTCAATGCCTCCCAGGCCGCCAGTCGCGGCGCCAGTGAAGAGCTGGCTCACAATCGGCAACTGGCTTCGCTCAATTCGGTAGGGCGTTTCGAGGTCGCACGTGCAGAAGCCCGTGTCGCCGAAACCCAGGCGCAATCCAGTGTCTTTCAGGTTCAGGTCAAACGTTGCAGCGTGATTGCGCCGTATGACGGGCAGGTCGTGGAGCGCAAGGTCCAGCGCTATGAAAGCGTTTCCCCCGGCACGCCGCTGCTGGAGATCGTCGATAACCGCACGCTGGAAATTCACCTTCTGGTCCCATCCCGCTGGATGGGCAAGCTCAAGGCCGGGCAGACGTTCAGTTTCGTGCCTGACGAAACCGGCAAGCCACTGACCGCCACTATCAAGCGCTTCGGTGCGCGAATCGATGAAGGCAGCCAGACCTTGCTGCTGGTGGCCGGTCTGCCAAAGTCCGAGGGCCTGTTGGCGGGCATGAGCGGAACCGCACGTTTCCCGGAGCTTAAGTGAACGCTTCTGTACCTGGGGTGGTGGAGCGGGTCTTTGCCCAGTTCCTCGATCTTGAACGCCTGACCCGCGCAGCCCGCACGACCGATCAACTGGCTTACAGCCTTGTGAATGACGGTCAGCCATTGTTTGGCTTTCGCCATGCCGCGCTGGTGATTGCCGGCAAGGTGCGGGCGGTGACGGGCGTCAGCGTGATTGATCCCAATGCGCCCTTTGTCGCGTTCGTCGAGCATGCGGTCGCGCAGTTGTTCAAGCTGGAGAAGGCCAAGCCGGCCAGTGTTGTGGCGATGGAGTCGCTCAGCGCTTCGGTACGCGAAGACTGGCAAAGCCTGTCGGCCATCCATGTGTTCTGGCTGCCGTTGCTGGACCACAAGGGCGAAGTGTTCGGCGGCCTTTGGCTGGCCCGCGACAAACCCTGGGCTGCGCCCGAGCAGGTTCTGCTCTCGCAACTGGGTGATACCTACAGCCATGCGTGGCTGGCGTTGGATCCGCGCAAGCCCTGGCGTCTGCGCTGGAGTCGCAAGCGTCAGGTGCTGCTGGTGGCTCTTGCGCTGCTGAGCCTGCTGATCCCGGTTCGCCAGTCGGTTCTGGCGCCCGCTGAAGTCGTGCCATTGGCCGGTCGTGTGGTGGCTGCGCCGCTGGACGGCGTGATTGCCGAATTTCTGATCAAACCCAACCAGCCCGTGAAGACCGGCGACCTGCTGGTGCGTTTTGAAAACACCACGCTCAAGGCTCAGGCTGACGTGGCCGAGCGCACCCTGGGTGTTGCCGAGGCCGAGCTGAAAGCCAACTCGCAGCGGGCGTTTGCCGATGCCGAGTCAAACTCGAAGGTCGATTTGCTGGCCGCTCGCGTCGAGCAGAAGCGCGCAGAGCGCGATTACGCACGTGAATTGCTCAAGCGCAGCGAGGTTCGTGCCGAGCGTGACGGTATCGCGGTCTTTGCCGATGCTCAGCGCTGGACAGGCAAACCGGTCCAGACCGGCGAACGCCTGCTGGAAATCGCTGATCCGTCCCAGGCCGAGCTGCGTATCGAACTGGCAGTGGGTGATGCCATTGCGCTTGAACCGGATGCGGAAATCGCTCTGTTTCTGGACAGCGATCCCTTGCATCGTCACTCCGCCCGCCTGGAGCGTGCGGCATATGAGGCTCAGCCGACTCCAGGTGGGCAACTGGTCTATCGCCTGGATGCCAGTTTCCTTGACGCGCCGCCGCGTATCGGTCTGCGTGGCACCGCCAAGGTTTTTGGCGAGCGAGCGCCCCTGGCGTTGTATCTGTTGCGCCGGCCTCTGGCAGGTCTGCGTCAGAGCGTAGGTCTGTAAATGGCGCTGCCCAGCCTGCGGGCGGATCTGCAACTCACTTCAGTGGCCCCGGCACTCGACGGGTCGCCGCGCTGGACGCTGGCCGATCCCATACGTGGCCGTTATTTCAAGCTGGGTGCCCAGGCTATTCGCCTGTTGCGGCATTGGTCGCTGGGTGATCCTGCGCGGGTGCTCCAGGCCGCCAACCTCGAGCCCGGTCTGCCGCTGGGCGATGACGAAGTGCAAGAGCTGCTGATCTTTCTTCGCAGCCATGACCTGATCGCTTCGACCGACCCGGACCAGCGCGCCAGCTATGCCTACAAGGCGGCTGCTTCGCGTCACGGCTTGTGGCAGATGTTGTTGCATCAATACCTGTTCTTCCGCATTCCCCTGTGGCGCCCGGATGCTTTTCTCAATAGGGCCTGGCCCTGGCTGAAGCGTTTTGGCCCCTCACTTCTGCGCTATGGCCTGCCGGTCACGTTGGGGCTCGGGGTGTTTCTGGTCGCACGTGACTGGCAGCGATTCATTGGAACCTTCCCGCATCTGTTCAGCCTCGGCGGCGCGTTGGCGTTTGGTGCGGCGCTGTTTTTCGCCAAACTCTGTCATGAGTTCGGCCATGCCTTCATGGCCAAGCGTGCCGGGTGTCGTGTGCAGAGCATGGGCGTTGCATTCATGGTGCTGCTGCCGCTGTTCTACACCGACGTCAGCGATGCCTGGCGAGTGAATGACCGGCGCGCCCGTTTGCTGATCGGCGCAGGTGGTGTCCTTGCCGAAATGCTCTTGGCCTGTATCGCTTTGCTGGCCTGGTCGCTGCTGCCTGACGGGCCGGCACGCACGGCTGCGTTCATGCTGGCCAGTGCGACCTGGCTGACGACGGTGGTGGTCAATCTCAATCCGTTCATGCGCTTCGATGGTTACTTTTTGATCAGTGACCTGTGGGAAGTGGATAACCTTCAGGGCCGGGCCTTTGCTCTGTGCCGCTGGCGCTTGCGCGAAGCCCTGTTCGGTTACGGCCTGCCAGCGCCCGAACCCTGGACGCCAACCATGCAGCGGCGTCTGCTGTGGTGGGGGTATCTGTCCTGGCTGTGGCGTGCGGTGCTGTTTTTCGGGATCGCGTTGGCGGTCTATCACCTGTTTTTCAAGTTGCTGGGGATCTTCCTGATGTTGGTGGAACTGGGCTGGTTCATCTTTCTGCCGATCTTCAAGGAAGCGCGTCACTGGTGGGCGAATCGCGAGCAGGCCCATACGCCGCGTGTGTTGCTCAGTGGCGCAGGGCTTCTGGCGCTGATATTGCTGCTGGTGGTGCCTTGGCATAGCAGTGTCGAGCTGCCGGTCATGCTGGAAGCGGGGAGGGTTACGGCACTGCATGCCCCGGTCGCCGCACGGGTCAGGCAGGTGAACGTGCAGGACGGCCAGACAGTGGAGCAGGGCGCAGTGTTGGTGGAACTGGAGTCGCCGGACGTCGATTCGCGCCAGGCCATCGTGCGTCGGGAAATCGAAATCCTGCAATTGCAGATACGTCGTCAGGCCGGGCGCAGCGAGACGGTGGCGGATGTGGGCATCATCGAGCAGCGTCTGGCCAGCGCCGTGGCGGAGTATCGCGGTCTGGCAGCCCAGCGTGAGCGCTTGCTGGTGCGTGCTCCAAAGGCCGGTCAGGTTCGCGATCTCATGCCGCAACTGGCTCCGGGCCGTTGGGTTTCGACCCAGACGCCACTGGCCCGTATCGTCGAGGGCGGCACGCGCATTCGGGGTTATCTGGCTGAAGATGCCTTGTGGCGTATCGCTCCGGGCGACAAGGGCCGTTTCATCGCTGACGACCCGATGCGCCCGTCGCTGCAGGTCGAGTTGCTGGATGTGGATGCCAATGGTGTGTCCTATCTGGATCAGGAAGCCCTGGCGTCCGATCACCACGGGCCGATTGCCGTGCGTCGTGACGAGAACCAGCGTGCGGAGCCTGTGCAGGCGCAATACGGTGTGCGTCTGAAAGTGCTGGATGATATCGAAGCACCCACTCAGCCGTTGCGCGGGGTTGCGGTGTTGCAAGGCCGAAGTGAATCGCTCTTGGGGGCAACCTGGCGCAGGTTGGCGGCCCTGGGGGTTCGTGAAAGCGGTTTCTGAAAAAGTGGTTTCCAGGGAAAGAGGACGACACTGATGTTGAACAATGCAGACGGGCTTGAAGTCAGGCCTTCACGTGATACGGACAGCCCGTTCATTCAGTCGCTCTACCATTCGGCCAGGCCCGATTTGCAACTGATCGATGGCGAGCGTGATCTGGTTGAGGACGTCATTGCCCAGCAATTTCGTGTGCAGGAAGCCGGCCTGGGCGGTGAGTTTCCCAATGCGATGCATTACGTGATTGAAAAGCTTGGCACCCTGATCGGTGCGCTGGTGGTGGACTTTGGTCCCAATGAAATCCGTGTGCTGTATCTGGCGTTCATTCCGGCAGCCCGGGGCAAGGGGTACGGGCGTACGGTATTGCAAGGTGTGCAACAAGCTGCCGAGAAGATCTGTTGCCCGGTTGCGACGGTGGTCTGGGCCAATAACCCCCATGCGCGCCAGCATTATCTGGCGCTGGGGTTTCAGGTCGAAGAGCGGGATGTGGCGGCGGAGCGTCTGGTCTGGTATCCGGGCCAGGCCAAGACAGGCTGATCAGTTGAAGCTGATGCAGTAATAAGCCAGGTTTGCATCGCGTCCCATGGGCGGCACTCGGGAAACAAAGATCTCTTCCAGTCTGCCCAGTTCCGGCAGTTCGAGAGCGCACAGGCCATCGACGAAGGCGCTGGGTTCCAGTGAGTTGAGGCTGATGCTGAAGGGCAGGCGCTGATTGTCGGACAGGCGTGCCAGAGGTTTTTCATCGATGGAAGAGATGGCAATCGGCAATTGACTGCCATCGTCCAGTTGCAGCGAGCAGGTGCTGCCCAGCAGCGTACGAAAATGTTCGACAGTAATGTCTTGCAGCATGGAACGACTCCAGCAAGTGGGGAAGAGCCCTTCCCTGGGCTCGGATGCATCAGTTGCGGCTAGGGAAAAGGCCCTGCAGTGCAATGCTGAAGTTCACGACCAGGAAAGGGTTCATGCTGTCGAGAGGCTGGCTGCCTCCGACTGGCTGCATGGTGCCGCTGATGGCGGTCGAGACGCCTTTCTGCACGATAGGCGCGTCGGTTCCCAGGTCCGGTGCAAACATGTTGGCGGAAGTCGGGCCGGCTGTTGTGCCTCCGACATAGCAGTTGGTGGCCGTTGGCACGATGGATCCAGTGGTGCTCGGCTTGGCGCCCAGATTGATGGTGGTTGTCGCTGTCAGGGCGCTCATCTGGTGTACGTGAGACGGCATGTTGGCGATGGTGACCGTGACCTTTTCAACGCCCGATGCAGTGCCGATCACTCGGTTGGTCAGGTTGAGACCGGTTCCCTGGTTGACTGGCACCCTGCCTTGAAGGTTGGGCAGCATGAAGTTCTGTGATGCATTGCCTCCATAGATGACGCCCAGCAGCGCGTACAAGGCGTTGTACTGGCTAATGTTCAGCGTCTGGCCGTTACATTGCGCCCAGCCATTGGGTGCAAAGGGGAAGCCGAACGTCATGATCGAGCCCATAAAAACTTCCATAAACCCTCATCCTTCATATGTTATGGGGTGACACACGTGATCCACTCAGGCACCAGCCTTCGGTAGTGGCAATGTGAAAGCGTAGACACTGTTTGGCGAATTGCTCCGCTTTTACATCGCAATGTCGCGATTGAAACAATCGGGCTGGCAGATGACGTTTATGCAATCGTTCCTTCCTGATTTTGGGAAAAAGCTGGCAGGTATTCAGGCCGATTTCCGACCGTTCATCTGATAGTTGTCATCTATCGAGCGTGGAACGCTTTTGAGTACAACGGCTTACCCAAAAAGGTTCGAATTTTGTGACTGTGTTGGCTCAAGTTTGGGGAACTAATGTCGAAGTAATACTATTCGCGTACATTTTGTTACGTTAGGCTGACATTGGCTTCCAGACGGACAGGAACAGGTAGGCACGGGATGCACGATTTCCACTTCATATCGGGTCTGCCACGTTCGGGGTCCACCCTGCTGTCAGCCATTCTTCTGCAAAACCCCCGCTTTCATGCCGGTATGAGCAGCCCGGTTGCTTCGTTGTTTTCCAACGTTCTTGGTCAATGCAGCGCGGGCAGCGAATTCGCTTCGATGATCGATATCAACGCCCGTCGACGCCTGCTGCGCGGTATTTTCGAGTCCTATTACGCCGACAAGACCGACAAATCCATCGTTTTCGATACAAACCGGGGCTGGTCTTCGCGCCTCCCGGCCTTGATGGATCTGTTCCCCAAGTCCAAGGTCATTGCCTGCGTGCGCAATGTGGCCTGGATCATGGACAGCATCGAGCGCGTGTATCGCAACAATCCCTTCGAGAACACCAAGCTGTTTGTCGATGATACCGAGCGCAACACCGTCTACAGCCGGGTCGAGACCCTTGCGCAACGCAACCGTCTGGTGGGGTTTGCCTGGGCTTCGCTCAAGGAAGCCTATTACGGCGAAAATGCCGATTCCCTGCTGCTGATCGACTACGACCTGCTTTCCCAGGCTCCAGAGCGGGTCATGCGTCTGGTGTATGAATTCATCGGCGAGCCGTGGTTCGAGCACGACTTCAACAACCTTTCCTATGACGCGCCGCAGTTCGACGACGCCTTGGGCGTCTCCGGTCTGCACAAGGTAAAACCCAGGGTCGCCTTTGAAAGCAGGCACACGATCCTGCCGCCTGATCTGTTTGAGCAGTATTCAAAGCTGTCGTTCTGGAATGACGGTTCGGCAAGCGCTGCCAACGTCATCCGCATGAAATCCGACGCCGCGACCCATTGATCGCGGTTTTCCATATCAGTGTTACAACGTTCGATCTCTGGTGAGCAACATGTGGTGGAATAAGAAAAAGTCGCCGACTGTACAGCGGACCTCCGTGGATGCTAAATCCCCCGCTTCCCCCATGATTATGTTCCTTGAGCCGCGAATGCTGTTCGATGGCGCAGTGGCTGCCACCGTTGCCGATGCTGCGCAGTCGGACAGCCAGGCGACTGCCGAGGCTGCCAAGACTACCGATCAGGCCAGTGCCAAAGACAGCAGCAGCGATAGCCATGCGCAATCGGCTGCGACGGCTGATATCACGACCACCTCAACGACCGTAACAGGCAGCACCGTGGTCTTCGTCGACTCGCGGGTCAAGGACGCCGACAGCCTGCTCACAGGCGTTGCGCCTGGCGCGCAGGTGGTCATGCTTGACGCTACCAAAGACGGCCTGCAACAGATCGCCGACTATCTGGAGTCCCATCAGGGCGTGAGTTCGGTGCAGATCATCGCCCACGGCAACTCGGGTGATCTGTGGCTGGGCAACAGCTATCTGTCGGCCGACAACATTGCTCAACGCAGTGCCTTGCTGGCCGAGATCGGCAATGACATGGTCGCGGGCGGCGATATCCTGATTTACGCCTGTAATACCGCCGAAGGCGAGCTGGGTCTGAGCTTCGTCGATTCGCTCGCACAGCTCACTGGTCGCGACATTGCTGCATCGACCAACCGCACCGGCGTGGGCGGCGACTGGACGCTGGAAATCGCGACCGGCAGCATCGAAAGCATCGGTGCTCTGTCCCAGCAGGCGATGGACTCTTACCAGTGGGGGCTTGCGACCATCACCGTAACCTCCAGCAGCAGTACCGGCGCAGGAACCTTGCGTGCAGCGCTGGCCAGTGCCCAGAACGGCGATATCGTGACCTTCTCCAGCAGCATGACAGTCGCGCTTGACGCCCAGTTGGTGGTCAACAGAAACATCACCATCGATGGCGACCTGGATAACAACGGCGTGGCGGATGTCACGCTGGATGGCCAGAACAGGACCAGTGTGATCCGGGTGACCTCCGGTACGACGGCCACCTTTGACGGTCTGATCATTACGCGCGGCGTTGCCAGCACTTCGGGTGCCAATAGTGGTGCAACGGTTTCGGCGGCTGACGCTGTGGGCGGCGGTATCAATAACGCCGGTAACCTCACGTTGCGCAATGTCACCGTGACAGCCAACTCTGCCGCAGGCGGTGGTGGTGGCGGTGGCGTGTTGACCCCGACCGTCGGTGGTGGTGGCGGTGGCGGTGGTGGTATTGGTGGTCAGAATGGTGCTACCGGTGGCGCTGCCGGGAGCTATTTCCCTACATCTCCCTCAGCCAACACCGGCGGTAACGGTGCGGGTTTCAACACGATTTACATGGGGGGGCGTGGTGGTAATGCGAGCGGTGGTGGTGCTGGTGGTATTGGTGTCTCTGGTTATACCAATGGCGGCGCGGGCGGCACGGCGACTTCCGGTGGGCGGACTATCGGCGGTGGCGGTGGCGGTTCGGGCTTTGATGCCACTGGCGGCCGAGGCGGCTCGGCGGTAGGCGGTATCTATAACGCCTCTACTGGCACCTTGGCGATCATCGGCACCTCAACCATCAGCAGCAACATCGGTGCAGGCGGCGGCGGTGGTGGTGGCGGTACGATCGGCGGGAACGGCGGCCGGGGTATCGGTGCCATCTGGAACAGGGGCACGCTCAATATCACGGCAGGCAACAACTCGTCCCTGAGTGGCAACGTAGGTATCAGCGGGTCGGGTGGTCAGGCAACCAGCGGTGGTACAAACGGTACCTCGCCAACGGGGGTCAATAACATCTTCAACGATGGTGGAGGGTTGAATATCACCTACAGTGCTGACATTTCGGCACCCACAATCTCCAGCATCGTGATTGCCAACCCGTCTTTGGGGTCAGGTGGTTCGTCTGCCGTGACGTTCACCTTCAGTGAGCCGGTGTTCGGTCTGGATATTTCCGAGATTGTCGTTCCCAACGGCACCCTGACCAACCTCACGACCACCAACAACATCACATGGACTGCCACGCTGACGGCATCCAGCAATGTCTCGGACTCGAGCAACGCCATTACCCTGGCCGGTTCGGCCGTGCAGGACTCGGCGGGCAATATCGGGACCGGGACCGCGACGTCCAACAACTATGTGGTCAGTGACTCCGTCGCTCCGACCGCAACCGTCGTTGTGTCGGACACCACGTTGATCGCGGGCGAAACTTCGCTGGTCACCATCACCTTCAGCGAAGCGGTAACGGGTTTCAACAATGCGGATTTGTCGGTTGCCAACGGTACCCTGACCGCAGTAAGCAGCAGTGACGGTGGCGTTACCTGGACCGCAACCCTGACGCCGTTCAACAACCTGACCAGTGCTACCAACCTGATCAGTCTGAACATGTCCAGTGTGCAGGACTTGTCAGCCAACTCAGGCACTGGAACGGTTTCATCGAACAACTATGCAATCGATACGTCGCGCCCGACCGCCACTATCGTCGTTGCGGACCCTTCACTGACTATCGGTGAAACGTCGACGGTGACGATTACCTTCAGTGAAGCGGTCAGCGGTTTTAGCAACGCTGACCTGACTGTCGCCAACGGTACCCTGAGTGCAGTAAGCACCAGCAACAACATTGTCTGGACCGCCACCCTCACGCCGACCAACAACATCACTGATACCAGCAACCTGATTACCCTGGACAATACCGGTGTCACGGATGCCGCAGGTAATACCGGGCTTGCCACGACCATTTCCAATAACTACCTCGTCGATACTATTCGCCCGACCTCCAGCATTCAGGTTGCCGACGCCAACATTACCGCCGGTGAAACCTCGCTGGTGACCATCACCTTCAGCGAAGCGGTGAGCGGTTTTACCAATGCCGACCTGACCGTGCCCAACGGTACCTTGACTAACGTCAGCAGCAGCGATGGCGGTATTACCTGGACCGCGACCTTCACGCCGACCAACAACGTATCCGACACCACCAACCTGATCACCCTGGATAACACTGGCGTGACAGATATGGCCGGCAACGCCGGGGTCGGTAGCACCAACTCGGGCAATTTCACCATCAACACTGTGCGTCCGACCGGGACGATCATTATCTCCGACAGTTCTTTGTCGATCGGCGAAACCCCAACGGTGACCATCACCTTCAGCGAAGCGGTGAGCGGCTTCAGCAATGCTGACCTGATTGTGGCTAATGGCACATTGAGCCCGGTCAGTAGCAGTGATGGCGGTATCACCTGGACCGCGACCTTCACGCCAGCCGCGAACGTGACCGATCTCACCAACGTGATCACGCTGGATATGTCCGGTGTCGCGAACTCTTCTGGCAACGCGGGCCTCGGTACCCTCACCTCGAACAATTACGCCATCGATACCTTGCGCCCGACCGCGACCATTGTGGTTGCCAATAACAACCTGTCCATCGGCGAAACCTCGTTGGTCACCATTACTTTCAGTGAAGCGGTGAGCGGCTTCACCAACGCCGACCTGACCGTGAGCAACGGTTCGCTGAGTGCGGTCAGCAGCAGCGATGGCGGTATCACCTGGACCGGGATACTGACTCCGGTAGCAGGCGTCACCAATGCCAGCAACGTCATCACTCTGACCAATACCGGGGTGTTCGACATCGCTGGCAACGTGGGCGTTGGTACCACCAATTCGAGCAACTACGCGATCGACACTGTGCGCCCGACTTCGGCCATTACAATGGCCGACAGCAACCTCTCGGTCGGCGAAACCTCGTTGGTCACTATTACTTTCAGCGAAGCGGTGACCGGCTTCACCAATGGCGACCTGATCGTACCTAACGGCACCTTGAGCACCCTCACCAGCAGCGATGGCGGCATTACCTGGACCGCGACCTTCACACCGAATATCAATATCGCTGACACCACCAACCTGATCATCCTGGATAACTCAGGCGTGACAGACCTGGCCGGCAACGTCGGGAGCGGTATAACCAACTCGCCCAACTTCACCATCGATACCATGCAGCCCACGGCAACCATCGTGGTCGCGGACAGTGCGTTGAGAGTGGGCGAAACTTCACTGGTCACCATCACCTTCAGCGAAGCGGTGAACGGTTTTACCAACGCTGATCTGACGGTGAGCAATGGCACCTTGAGCCCGGTCAGCAGCAGTGATGGCGGTATCACCTGGACGGCGACCTTTACGCCGAACCAGGGGCTGAGCGATGCCACCAACCTCATCACGCTGGATAACACTGGGTTCACCAACGTATCCGGTAACTCGGGTTCCGGTACCACAATCTCGAACAACTACGCCATCGACACCGTGCGTCCGACCTCAGCCATCGTGGTTGCCGACAACGCCCTGGCCATTGGTGAAAACTCGTTGGTGACCATCACCTTCAGCGAGGCTGTGACCGGTTTCACCAACGCCGACCTGACCGTGTCCAATGGCACCTTGAGCGCGGTCAGCAGCAGCGACGGCGGTGTGACCTGGACTGCAACCCTGACGCCTACCGCCAACATCACCAGTGCCAGCAATGTCATCACTCTGGATAACACGGGTGTGACCGATCAGGCAGGCAATACGGGCACCGGCATCACGACATCGAGCAACTATGCCATCGACTCTGCGCGTCCGACCGCGAGTATCGTTGTGGCTGACAGCACGCTGATCGCTGGCGAAACTTCGCTGGTGACCATCACCTTCAGCGAAGCGGTGAGTGGTTTCACCAATGGCGACCTGAGCGTGGCCAACGGTACCTTGAGTACCGTCAGCAGTAGCGATGGCGGTATCACCTGGACAGCGACTTTCACGCCGACCAACAACATTGTCGATAGCACCAACCTGATCACCCTGGATAACACCGGCGTGACTGATCTGGCTGGCAACACCGGGACCGGCACGACCAACTCCAACAACTACGCCATCGACACTGCGCGCCCGACTGCAACCATCGTGGTAGCGGACAACGCGCTGCGAGTCGGTGAAACTTCGTTGGTGACCATTACCTTCAGCGAAGCGGTGAGCGGTTTCACCAATGCTGACCTGACCATAGCCAACGGCACCTTGAGCGCCGTCAGCAGCAGCGATGGCGGTATCACCTGGACGGCAACCCTGACGCCGACCGCCAGCGTGACCGACACCACCAACCTGATCACCCTGGATAACACGGGCGTCGCCAATGCTTCCGGCAACATCGGCAGCGGCACGACCGACTCCAACAACTACGCCATCGACACCGTGCGTCCGACCTCAACCATCGTGGTTGCCGACAACGCCCTGGCCATTGGTGAAACCTCGTTGGTGACCATCACCTTCAGCGAGGCTGTGACCGGTTTCACCAACGCCGACCTGACCGTGTCCAATGGCACCTTGAGCGCGGTCAGCAGCAGCGACGGCGGTGTGACCTGGACTGCAACCCTGACGCCTACCGCCAACATCACCAGTGCCAGCAATGTCATCACTCTGGATAACACGGGTGTGACCGATCAGGCAGGCAACGCGGGTACCGGCCTCACGACTTCGGGCAATTATGCTGTCGACTCCGAGCGTCCCACAGCGAGTATCGTTGTGGCAGACAGCTCTCTTGCAGCAGGCGAAACCTCGCTGGTGACCATCACCTTCAGCGAAGCGGTCACCGGTTTCACCAACGCCGATCTGACGGTTCCCAATGGCACCTTGAGCGCGGTGAGCAGCAGCGATGGCGGTATCACCTGGACGGCGACCTTTACACCGACTGCCAATAGCTCTGACACCAGTAACGTGATCAGCCTGAACAGCGCGGGTGTGACGGACCTGGCTGGCAACGCCGGGACAGGTATCGTCAATTCGGGCAACTTCACCATCGACACCCGGCAGCCGACCGCAACCATCGTGGTAGCAGACAGCGCACTGGTTATCGGTGAAAGCTCCCTGGTGACTATCACCTTCAGCGAAGCTGTAAGTGGTTTCACCAATGCCGACCTGACAGTTGCCAATGGCACCTTGAGCGCGGTCAGCAGCAGCGATGGCGGTATCACCTGGACGGCAACCCTGACGCCAGCCGCGAACGTGACCGACACCACCAACCTGATCACGCTGGATAACACGGGCGTTGCCAATGCTTCCGGCAACATCGGCAGCGGCGTTACCAGCTCCAACAACTACACGATTGATACGGCGCGCCCGACCGCGACCATTGTGGTAGCCAACAGCACACTGGGGATCGGTCAAACCTCGCCAGTGACCATCACTTTCAGTGAGGCGGTCACTAACTTCGATCTGTCGGACCTCAGCGTCGCCAACGGCACTCTGTCGAACCTGGTCAGCAGCGATGGCGGCATTACCTGGACCGCAATCCTGACGCCAACGGCGAATATCACGGATGCGACCAACTTCATCGTCATGGACAGCAGTAATGTCACGGACCTGTCGGGTAACGCGGGTTCTGGCGTCCAGAACTCCGCCAATTACGCCATTGACGGTCAGGTTCCAACCATTTCGAGCATTGTGGTTGCCAACCCGAACCTGACCACCGGGCAGACCACTCAGGTGACATTCACGTTCAGTGAGCGTGTCAGTAACTTCGATCTTTCGGACCTCAGCGTCGCCAACGGCACCCTGTCCAATCTGGCCAGCAATGATGGTGGCCTGACCTGGACAGCGACTCTGACCCCGACAGCCAACACGCAGGCTCCGAGCAACTTCATCACGCTCGACAGCAGTAATGTGACGGACCTGGCAGGCAATACCGGTATCGGTATCACCAACTCCAGCAGCTACGCAGTCACCACGCTTTCTCAAGGTGGCGATCCGCAGTTCCGCATTAGCGATTCGGTCCCTCTGATCAGCCAGCCAAACCTGCCATTGCAGCCGACGCTCTTTGGCCCGCCGACCGGCAATCTCGGTTCGCCGCTGAGTTTCGCGCCGTTGTTTGAAGTGCGCACCACAGGCGACGGTCTTCCGCCTCTGGGTAACATTTTCATCAGCAATGGCGCGTTGGCTCCAAGCTTCATTGCACAGGTTTTCAGCTCGAGTGAGTTGGGCGGCAGTACGGGGGCCACTGGCGGTTTCCTTGGTTTTAGCAGCGGGGAAGGTGGCGTGTTCGGCAGCAGCACATTGTCGACGCTGTTCAGTCGCGAGTCCTCCACGGACACCTCGGCGCAAAGTACTTTTGACAGCGGTAGCAGCCGTGGCCTGAGCGATTCCTCACAAGGCATTCGCGGCAGCTTTGGCGCGTTGACACTGGAGCAACAGTTGCAATTGCTCAAGGATGGCGAGCAGAAACAGCTGCATGAACTAGCATGGGCTTTGGGGAAAGCCGGTATCAGTGAAGTGCAGGCCTGAGACAAGGTATGAGTCAGGCGCCGGCAAATCCCGGCGCTTATAAAAAAGAATGGGTAGTCAGGGGCGGTCGAACGGATGAAAAGAAGTAAGAAGTTATTCAGTGTCAGCCTGCTGGCGCTGGTCGTCAGTGGTTGTGCTGTCACCAGCAAGCCAATCGACCGTAGCGTCAGTGAGCAACGCGCACAAAGCGATCTGCAACTGATGTACAAGGATCAGGAGCCACTGAACGGCCCTCTGACCCTGCACCAGGCCATGGCTCGTGCGGTCAAGTACAACCTTGAAGCCCGCCTGAAAATCATGGAAGAAGCCCTGGCCAAGCGTCAGCTGGACCTTGCCAGCTTCGACATGCTGCCACGCATGGCCCTGTCCGCAGGTTACGCCGGGCGTAGCAACGTCAGCGCGTCCAGCAGTGAAAGTGTCGAGACCGGCACCCAGTCCCTGGAACCTTCGACCTCCCAGGATCGCAGCCGCCGCGTCGCCGACCTCACCATGGTCTGGAACGTACTCGACTTCGGCGTCAGCTACATCAGCGCCAAGCAGCAGGGCGACCAGCGCCTGATCGTTCAGGAACGCCGCCGCAAGGTCGTCAACACCATCGTTCAGGACGTGCGCTCGGCCTATTGGCGTGCAGTGGCCGCCGAACGTTTGCTCAAGCAGATCGACAGCCTGATGGCCCGCGTCGAACAGGCTCAGGGCAACAGCCAGAAAATGAGCGCGCAGCGCGTCGGCGATCCTGTTCAGGCACTGAGCTATCAGCGCTCGCTGATCCAGGCGACCCGCCAGCTTGAAGAGCAGCGCAAGGCGTTGTCGCTGGCCAAGACCGAACTCGCAACCCTGATCAACCTGCCTCTTGGCAGTGAGCTGACCCTGGCGACTCCGGACGATTACTCGATCCCGGAACTGAAAGTCGACATGAGCGTGCTGGAACACGAAGCCCTGGCTACCCGTCCGGAACTGCGCGAGCAGGATTACCAGACCCGTATCAGCTCTGCCGAAACCCGCAAAGCCATGCTGCGCCTGTTGCCGGGCCTGGAATTCTCTGCTGGCGGCCATTACGACAGCAACTCCTTCCTGGTCAATGACAAATGGGCCGACATGGGCGTCAAGGTCACCTGGAACCTGTTCAACGTGATTTCCGCACCTGCGGCCATCAACGTGGCCAAGGCCGGTGAAGAAGTCGCAGCCGCGCGTCGTCAGGCGATGTCGATTGCCGTGCTGGCCCAGCTTTACGTGGCCAACGCCAACTATCGCGAAGCCATGCGTCAGTTCAAGACCAGCCAGCAACTGTCGAACATCGACGGTGAAATCGTCGGTCAACTGCGCAACCGCTACAAGGCCGCAGGCATTGGTGAACTGGACCTGATCCAGGGCGAACTCAACACCCTGCAAGCCGACCTGCGCCGTGACCTGGCCTACGCCGACCTGCGTAATGCCTATGGCCAGATCTTCGCCAGCGCCGGGCTTGATCCACTGCCGGAGCAATTGCCTTCGACCGATGTTCAAGTGATCGCAGGTGCCCTGGCTTCCCGTGAAAACCAATGGTCGGCGGGTAATATCGCAGAGCCTGTGAAAGCGGCTGAAGTTCAGGCCAAGTAAGCGTATCCGTGCTTCCGGCCTTTTCCCGCCTGCCTGTAACAGTGGATTTGCCTCTGCTGTTACAGGCGCTCTCGCGTATTGCCGA
Source organism: Pseudomonas sp. Irchel 3A18 (assembly GCF_900187465.1). Taxonomy (NCBI): domain Bacteria; kingdom Pseudomonadati; phylum Pseudomonadota; class Gammaproteobacteria; order Pseudomonadales; family Pseudomonadaceae; genus Pseudomonas; species Pseudomonas sp. Irchel 3A18. The sequence goes on along the minus strand of NZ_FYDI01000016.1, from coordinate 76,741 downwards.
TACGGCCTGGGCCGCGCATTTCAATGCCGGTTACTACGAAGGGCAGTGGTCCGGTGTCGCGCTGATTTCCGCTGTTGATGCCCTGACCGAATTGTCCTCAGGTGCAGGCGAACCCATCTCCCGAGATCCATGGCGAACCGACGACCGTTGGGCTACTGCCCTGCGCGACCTGCCGCTGGATATTCGCAGCGCCCGCTTACTGCGTCTCGGGCCGGGTAGCCGAATCCACGAACACCGCGACTACGACCTCGGTGGTCCAAAGGCTGATCGTCGTCTGCACATCCCCTTGCTCAGCTCGCCGGACGTGGACTTCATGCTGGACCGCCAGCGTATCCCGATGAATGCGGGCGAGTGCTGGTTTCTCGATCTGGCCCGCCCCCACAGCGTCGATAACTGGGGGCAGCAAGAGCGTGTTCATCTGGTGCTCGACTGCCGCCCCAATGCCTGGCTTGAACAGAAGATCGAAGCCGGTTTATCCACAACCCCACCTGCTGGCCAAGGCCGTGCAGTTGAAGCCTTTGCACAGTTCAGGGCCTTGCTGGAGTGCGATTCCCGGTTGTGTCGCATCTTGCAGGACGAACCGGACAGCGAGGCTTTCATCACCCGTACCCTGGCGCTGGGTGCCGAGCGCGGCCTGCATTTCGGTCGTGAAGACATACGCGCCGCGATGCGTCAGGGGCGCAATCAATGGAACCGACAATGGACAGCCTGAAAGACTGGCTGCCCATCCGCATCTGGCAGGAAGCTGAAGCATGGCGGGTGGACTGGTGCTGGTTTGGTGACCGCAAGCTCGATCAACCTTTCTTTCGCGATGCCGTGGACGAAGCGCTGCGCCTGCCTTTCAACCAGGCGTTCCGTCGTGAAACATCCCTTGCCGTGCTGTGTGAATGGAAACTGCCTGCCATTGAACCCACTGCGTTCGTTTATCACGCCTCGCGTTGCGGCTCGACCCTGATCGGCCAGATGCTGGCCCAACTCGATGAAGCGATAGTGATTTCCGAACCACCGCCACTCGATGCGCTGCTACGAGGCGCGCTTGATCCCGCCGTGCGTAAGGCAGCCTTGCGTGGGCTGCTCGCCGCTTATGGCCAGACTCGTCGCGGCACCGAGCAGAAACTGGTGATCAAACTGGACGCGTGGAACATCGGCGAACTGCCGCTGCTGCGCGAGTGCTTTCCTCAAGTGCCGTGGATGTTCGTGTACCGGGAACCGCTGGAAATTGCCGTCTCCCACATCCGCCGTGCAGGCATGCACATGGTGCCCGATCTCATTGGCCGCAGCTCACTGGATGGTGAAAGTCAGGATTATTCCCGTGAAGACTATATCGCCCAGCGACTGGGCAGAACGCTCGAGCTTGGCCTGGAACACTGCCGTGCCCTCAATGGCCTGCCACTGAATTACCGTGAATTACCCGGCGTGATGGACGGCTATCTGGCAGACTTCTTCGGCCTTGATACGCCCCAACGCAACAAGGCGCTTTCAGCCGCAGGCCGACACGCCAAACAGCCCGCTCAGGCGTTTGTCGCCGACAGCCAGGACAAGCAACGCGAAGCAACCGAACGGCTCAGGGAGCGGGTTGAATACCGTACAAGAGCGTCCTACGACGCACTTGAAGTCTCAAGGAGTGAGCGCCGCTCCTGCAGGCCAGCATAAGCCAGCTAACGCTACACCTATTCGGAATTGACCAGGGATCCTTCTTCCCCGGCATGGCTGTGGATTTTCAACGGGAAATACAGGTATGGCTGCGCGCAAAAGAACACTGTGGAAAGACTTAAGATTCATCGTCGTGGCCGTCGTATGCCTGCTCGTTGCAGTACCGGGCGGTTTCTCTGTTTATCAGTGGGTCTGGAGCGATGCTGTTCTTTGCCTGGCAGAGGGAAGGATGCTCAGTGATGAAGAGCATCGGCAGCGGTTTCTGGAGAGTCTGGTCAGACTGGAAGTGGATAATAGTTATAGTTACAAAAAACACGACGGTAATGATTTTTTAAAGACAGGGCTTGTTGAAGACAATGGCAAGTATGATCTTGTCCGGATCATTCAGGCTGCAAAAAACAATGGAAAGTCTTTTGTAGAAAACTTTGAAATAAAAACCATCGCGCCGCTCAGGGAAGAGGTTGCAGTGGATTATCCTCGCCCGCCGTTTGTGTTGGTGAGCTATTTCGACCATCGGGGTGGCTCGTCGACGTTTACCTTTTCCCGGGATGTTGTGCGGGTCAAGGATTCACCTCTGCTACGTGATCAGTTGAGTGTGTACGACAGGGTAAGAGGCTTCAGAAGTCACTTCTACAAGGTGACCTCTACCTTCGTCACGATCGAATGCTGCGGGACTGACAAATACAGTCAAACCGAAGAGCGTTACCAGCATATTAAAGAGTTGGCCTGGAACAGTACCTTGGCGTCTATTTCCAGAGGGTTTGCCACTCACACTTCCCTGGCTGTTTCATCGGGGTGCGGAGCTGTGCTGACGGAAGAAAGCGACAGTGGAACAGGAACACGCCACATAAAAAGAATCAACTCAGGGGATAAATGATGAGCATGCCGACCAGTCAACAAATTGTATCGAGATACCTTTTCAATCAGGATACGCCGCCTGGCAATCTCAAGGACGAAAAGCTGATTCGTCCCAAAGATGCCGAAGGCGATCCCGTCTACGTCGATATGAACGAGTACATGACCACCGGAGCGGGACGTTTCGTGGGCATCGAAGAGTTCAGGATTGTTCGCAGGTTCCTCGCCAGTGACGATTATGGCGATAAAAAACTGCCGCCGGGTGTCTATACCACTGCTGAACTTCTGGACTTGTATGGCATTGCGCAGGGTGAACGCATCCTGGCGGTCAGTGGCTATACCCGTGGAGTCGATGAAAGCGATTATGCAGAACGTGCTTATGTATTCGGTACCGGGGGTTATCAAATCAATGCCGATGCCGTGTTTTATGTCGGCGAGGACGGTTCACGTTCCATTTCCAATATTTATGTCGAGCCTGCAAACGACAACTTCGATTATGTAGGCGGCGGGCCGCTTGCCCAAGTGACCAACTACTTGACCCGAGAGGATATCGACCCTTCCGGTATTGGCCGGACAGTACCGATAGAGTTCACCGGCACCGTCGTCAACAGACTGAATCTGACCAGTGCCGACTGGGCTTCGCTGGAGGCCGCCAGTCGTGAGAAAGAACGGATTGTCCTCGAAAATAAATTGTTGCTGGGTACCGGTGCTCCCTGGTTTGTCGCCCAGTTCACCGCTCTTCTTGGGCGGCTGGTGGCTGACGATATCATTACCTATGAAGACAGTGACGGGCGCTATGTCGTCTATGACGGTCGGGACACCAACAACAATGGTGTCATTGATCCTTATGCGCTGAAGAACGTCACCGAGTTGATTATCAACAAAGGTGCTGCGGTCATTGCCGGGAACGGCAACGACACCCTTTATGGTACGAATTACTCCAACGATGAACTTTATGGTGGCGACGGCAACGATCAACTCGATGCTCGCAAGGGTGCCGATCGTATGGTCGGCGGATCGGGAAACGATACCTATGTCGTCGATGACGAAGGTGACACGGTTGTCGAGAAGGCGGGTGAGGGCACTGATACCGTCAAGTCCAGTATCGCGTTCAAGCTGGCCGATGAGTTTGAAAATCTGGAGCTGACCGGGACTGCCAGCGTCGATGGAACAGGCAATGACCTCGACAACCGGATCCTGGGAAACTCGGGAAGTAACGTTCTGCGAGGCGAAGGCGGTAACGATTACATTTCCGGTAATGCAGGCGACGATACGATTGATGGCGGCGCCGGGAACGACACACTCATTGGCGGATATGGCAGCGACCTGCTGGAAGGCGGAGAAGGCAACGATATCCTGCAAGGCAGTGAAAGCGGCGACAGAGGCAGTTCCGACTCCGATACGCTGAACGGCGGCACGGGTTTTGATATCTACAAGGCGCAGTCTCACGATGTGATCTTCGACTCGGACGGCAAGGGCTCAGTCTATCTGGAGAATCGGCGACTCACCGGCGGCAAACGCAAAGAGGACGATCCTGAAGACACCTATTACGGTGGCGGCAATACCTATGTGCTCAAGAACGGCACCCTGACCATCAATGGCAGCCTGATCGTCAATGCATTCCAGAACTATGACCTCGGCATTGCTCTGGAACTGGAGGACGAAGAGGAGGAAGAGGAAGAAGCTCCCGAGACTGACGATGCCGAAAGTCGTACTTCCCCCATTGTTCTCGACCTTGACGGCGACGGCATTGAAACGCTCGCGGTCGGTGCCAGCTATTTCGATCTCGATAGCGACGGCCTGAGCGAGATGGCTGGCTGGGTCAGCCCCGACGACGGTCTGCTGGTGCATGATCGCAATGGCGACGGCCGTATCAGCAACGGTAGTGAGTTGTTCGGCAACCACAGCCTGCTGAACAATGGCCAGACGGCCCAGAATGGTTATCAGGCGCTGGCCGAGTACGACAGCAATGGCGACGGCATGGTCAATGCCCAGGACGCCTCCTATGCCACGCTGCAGGTCTGGCGCGATCTCAACGGCAACGGCACCAGTGATGCCGGAGAGCTACAAAGCCTGACCGATGCTGGCGTGGTGTCGATCAGTACAGGCTACACCGACTCAAGCCATGTCGATGCCCACGGACATGAGCATCGTCAGGTCAGCACCATTGTGTTGGCCAACGGTATGGCGTCGACCGCGGCGGATGTCTGGTTCAAGGTTGACGCCTCCAAACGCGTCAACAGCGGGGACATCGCGCTCACTGACGATGTCTATTTCCTGGCCAACGCCAAGGGGTTTGGCAAGGTGCAAGATTTGCATCAGGCCATGGTGCTCGACCCTGAACTGAAGACGCTGCTCGCTCAGTACGTATCCGCTACCGACGCGGACAGTCGCGACCAGTTACTGGATAACCTGATCTATCGTTGGGCGGGGACAGAAGATGTCGACCCTTACAGCCGCGACCCCCAGAAAATCTATTCGCATGTGATGGATGCGCGTCAGCTTGTCACTCTGGAGAAGTTGGTGGGTCATGCCTACATGGGACTATGGTGCTGGGGAGAGCGCGATCCTAATCCGCATGGCCAGGCCGCCCCCATCCTTGTGGCCGAGTATCTTGAGTTCAAGCGTTTCACGGCGGCGCAGATTCTGGCACAGACCGAGTATGCCAGTGAGCTGGACATTATCCGCACGGCCTTCGGCTCTGACGCCCACAGTATTTCTGTCGACTGGAATACGTTAAAGGACAAGCTGAATGTGTTGCTTGCCAACGGGCAGGATGATCGCATCCGTGGCGTCATTAAAGTTCTTACTGATCTTGGGACCTATTCCCCTGCTTACCGGACCCAGCGCGATGCTGCTTTTGAAACCATTGCGGCATTCAACCCCGATTTGGCAGCCTTCTTTGATTTTTCCAGCTTCATAGGCACAGCCGGTAACAATACGCTCTACGGCATGAGCTATGGCACTCTCTTCTACGGCCTTGGAGGAGATGATCGGCTTTATGGCAATGGGGGCGATGACAGCTATCACTTCGCCCGTGGGCATGGCAACGACGTCATTCTGGATCGGGGAGGCCTGGATCAGATCGTCTTTGCCGACGGTATTGCCCAGAGCGATCTGGTGTTCTCGCGCAATGTCACGACGGTCTGGATTCATGTCAGGAATGCCGATGGCAGTGATGCAGGTTCATTGCAGATCGATAACTTCTTCAATTTTGATGGTTCGCTGGATTTCGGTGCCATCGAGTTTATCCGCCTGGCTGACGGAACCAGTCTGAATCAGCAACAGATACTGGCGCTGTTGACCGCCAACGCCCTCACTCAAGGGGATGATCTGGTGTTCGGCACGGCTGCCAGCGACACCATCGACGCGCTGGCCGGCAATGACAACATCCATGGTCTGGGTGGTAACGATCAACTGTCCGGTGGGGCTGGCAGTGATGTGCTGATGGGGGACGACGGCGATGATGTGCTGACCGGCGGCATTGGCGACGATACCTTGATCGGAGGCCGCGGCAGTGACACTTACATATTCGAGGCAGGCTATGGCCATGATGTCATCGACAACGTTGCCGATGCGACCGAGGTCAAGCGTGACCGACTGATGTTTGGAGCCAGTATCGCGCCTGCATCGGTTATCGCCAGGCGGGCAGGTGATGACCTCCTGCTGTCCACCTCAGCCAATGACAGCATTCGTCTGAACGGCTATTTCGTCGCCGAAGCGGGCAATGGCACGGCAGTCGATGAAATCGTCTTCCAGGACGGTACGCTCTGGGGCATTGCCGACATCAAGCGCAAGGTACTGGAGGCCAGCGCCGGTAACGATGAACTGGTGGGCTACGCCACGAATGATGTACTGAATGGTCTGGGCGGTGACGACTTTATCGCCGGGTACGGCGGCAACGACACCCTGTTCGGTGGTGACGGGCAGGACTATCTCGATGGCGGTGTCGGGAACGACAGTCTGTCCGGCGAGGCTGGCAACGACAACCTGTACGGCGGTGAAGGTAACGACCTGCTGGATGGTGGCGACGGCAACGACTGGATAAATGGGGACGTCGGTGACGACACCCTGATCGGCGGGGCTGGAGACGACATTCTCGATGGCGGGGCTGGCCGCGACACGCTTCAGGGCGGAGCCGGCAACGATAATCTGTACGGAGGTGCCGGAGACGACTTCCTGGCGGGCGGTGAGGGCAACGACCGTCTCGACGGCGGCAGCGGCACCAACAGCTACCTGTTTGCCCGCGGTGGTGGTCAGGACATCATCATGGATGCCTACGAAAATGTGGTCACCATTTACCTGTCCGACTTGCCTCTGGAAACCCTGGTGTTCCGTCGCAAAGGCACGAGTCTGGATGTCTCCTTCCCGGACAGCCCACAGGATTTGCTGTCTCTCGCTGACTTCTTCAGCAACGAAATACCGTCCGGCGGTATTCACCTGCACTATGGCGATGGGTTGGTGGCCGTCATCAGCCCGACACAACTGCATCAACTGACGCTGGAGGGCACGGAAGTCGCCGACCTGATCTATGCCTACTCCGGCGACGATCAGATCGAAGCGCGCGGCGGCAACGATGAGGTGTATGCCTTTGCCGGCAACGACCGCGTCGATGGCGGTGAGGGGAACGATTACCTCGATGGCGGTGATGGCGACGACACGTTGCTGGGTGGCAGCGGCAACGACATTCTGCTGGGTGGCCTGGGTGACGACGTGCTCACAGGTGGCAGCGGTAATGACAACCTGGACGGTGGCGACGGCAATGACCAGTATTTATTCGCCGCTGGCTGGGGCGACGACACCATTTTCAACAGCGTCGGCGGCGATAGCGTGCATTTCAGCGGTGTAGCCCCGACCGATCTGCTGCTACGCCGCGAAGGCATGGACCTTCTGGTCGTCAACCCGCTCACTGGCGACCGGCTTCGCATCCAGGGTCAGTTCTCTTATCAGGCCGGCCAGCCTGGAGCGACCGCGGTCGCACAGTTCGTCTTCGACAACGCTACGACCTGGGATGTCGAGGCCATCCGCCTCAAGGCAATCGAAGGCAGCGAAAAAGACGATGCCATTCTAGGCCATGCTGACGATGACGTGATCGCGGCGGGCGCAGGCAACGATTACGTCGACGCCGGAGACGGCAATGACGTGGTGAACGGCGGCGACGGCAATGACACGCTCTATGGCAGTTCAGGCAACGACACCCTGAATGGTGACAATGGCGACGATCTGCTGATCGGCGGTAGCGGCCTGGACACTCTGTCGGGCGGTGCTGGCAACGATACCCTTCAGGGGTACGGTCTGCTCGATGGCGGCAGCGGGGACGACCTGCTTGAAGGCAGTGGCGAATTGCTGGGTGGCGATGGCCAGGACATCCTCCGTGGTCAGGGCAGCGACACCTTGTCCGGTGGTGCGGGCAATGACGTTCTTGAGGCCTACAGCAATCCGTGGATTCGCAACGCGAACATTCTTTCCGGCGGCACCGGGGACGACAGTCTTTATGGCGCCTTCGGCGACGATACCTACCTCTTCAATCTCGGCGATGGCCGCGACTTGCTGGTCGAGCGGCGTGCCGGGCAGGCCTACAGCAACATCGCTCCGTCCTTTGACACCTTGCGTTTCGGTGAAGGCATCAGCGTCCAGAACCTGAGTTTCACCCGGACCGGCAACGACCTGCTCATCAGCCACAGCAACGGCACTGACGCCATTACCGTACAGAACTGGTATCAGGAGCCGAGCGAACACTTCAAGCTGGAACGCCTGGAGTTCGCCGATGGCTCCGTGCTCAGCGGCAACGATGTCGAGGCACGTGCCATTACCGTGGGAACCATCGGTAACGACACGCTGATGGGTTACCGCAATCAGGATGACCGCATCTATGGCGGTGCCGGCGATGACCAGATCTGGGGCCAGGCGGGCAATGACCTGCTGGTGGGCGGCGACGGTGCGGACTACCTCGACGGCAGTATCGGCAGCGACCGTCTGGAAGGCGGCACCGGCAACGATTCGCTGATCGGTGGGCAGGGCGCGGATGTCATGCTCGGCGGTGCGGGCGACGACTATTACGCGGTCGATAACGCCAACGATCAGGTGATCGAACTGGCGAATGAAGGGGATGATTTCATTCGCACCACGGTCAGCTATACGCTCGGTGCCAATATCGAACGCATGGCCTCCGATGGGGCGGCCAATCTGGTCCTGACCGGTAACGAACTGGCCAACGGGTTGTGGGGCAATGCCGGGGATAACGTTCTGGCGGGCTTGCTGGGCAATGACTTCCTTTCTGGCGGTGCCGGTAACGATGTCTATGTGTTCAACCTGGGTGACGGACAAGACACCCTCGACAATATCGATGCCATCACGGCGGTCGATACGCTGCGTTTCGGTGCGGGCATCAGCGATAACGACGTGCTGGCCTTCCAGCAGGGCGAGCATCTGTTCATGAGGATCAAGGGCAGCAGCGACCAGATCGCCCTGTCGGGTTACTACGCGGCCAATACGGTCAGTAACGGTGTGACCTATGACCGGAAGATCGAGCGGGTGGAGTTTGCCAACGGTGTGGTCTGGGATCAGGCCCGATTGCAGGAGGTCGTGAGCCGCGCTGCCAACAACAAGTCGCCGGTGGTCAACGCCAACGTGCCGACCTTGACGGCGAGCCAGGGCACCGCCTTCAGCTACACCATCGCGGAAAACACCATCACCGATCCCGATGTCTGGGACTCGATCACCTACAGTGTGAAAATGCGCGACGGCTCCGACGTGCCTGCCTGGCTGAAATTCGATGCCAGGACCCGGACACTGTCCGGCACGCCTTCGGCCTCTGATGTGGGAAGCCTGCAGTTCATCCTGTGGGGCACGGACAACTACGGTTATGCCGCCGGTACCTACGCAACCCTGACCGTGTCGCAACCCAACCGGGCCCCCACGGTGGTCAGCGCCCTTGCGGACCAGAGCGTGGCCGAAGGCACTGCCTTGGCCTATACCGTGCCTGCCGGAGCCTTCAGCGATCCGGACAGCGGCGACAGCCTGACCTACAGCGCCACGCTGGCAGATGGCAGCGCCTTGCCTTCCTGGCTGACCTTCAATGCCTCCACCCGCCAGTTCACCGGGACGGCACCGGGCACGGCTGTCGGCACCACCAGCGTCAGAGTGATGGCCAGAGACCGGAGCGGCCTGACCGCGTCCGACGTTCTGGACATCGTCGTTACGGTGCAGAACCTGACGCTGACCGGTACTTCAGGAGCGGACACCCTGACCGGGCGCTCGGGCAACGACACCCTCAACGGTGGCGCCGGCAACGACACCCTGATCGGCAATGCGGGCAATGACCGGCTCAACGGCGGTGCCGGCAACGACACGATGCGCGGCGGCACGGGCGACGATACCTATGTGGTGGATTCAACCTCCGATGTGCTGACCGAAAATGCGGGAGAGGGCACCGACACGGTCGAGTCCAGCCTGACCTGGACCTTGGGCGCCAATCTCGAAAACCTGACCCTGACCGGTACCTCGGCGCTCAACGGTACGGGCAACGCGCTGGACAACATCCTCATCGGCAACAGTGCCGTCAACACCCTGACCGGTGGCGCGGGCAACGACCGCCTCGATGGTCTGGGTGGTGCCGACAGGCTCATCGGCGGTGCCGGAAACGATACCTACGTGGTCGACAATACCAGCGATGTCATTACCGAGAACGCCAACGAAGGAACCGACACGGTCGAAGCCAGCGTGACCTGGACGCTGGGCAACAACCTGGAGAACCTGACGCTGACCGGCAGTTCGGCCCTCAACGGCACGGGCAACGCCCTGGCCAACGTGCTGACCGGTAACGCGGCGGCAAACAGCCTCAGCGGTGGTGCCGGCAACGACACGCTGGACGGACGCGGCGGCGCCGACACCCTGACCGGTGGGGCGGGCAACGATACCTATATCCTGGGGCGTGGCTATGGCGTCGATACGCTGGTCGAGAACGATTCGACCAGCGGCAACACCGACGTTGCCAGATTCATGGACGGTATCGCGACCGATCAGCTCTGGTTCCGCAAGGTGTCCAACAACCTGGAAGTCAGCATCATCGGAACCTCCGATGCGCTGGTCATCAGGGATTGGTACTCGGGGGCGGCGACTCATGTGGAGCAGTTCAAGACCAGTAATGGCAAGACACTGCTCGACAGTAAGGTGCAGGGCCTGGTGGACGCCATGGCTGCATTCTCGCCGCCTGCGGCTGGCCAATTGACGTTGCCGGATAATTACAAGGAGCAGTTGTCCTCGGTGATTGCAGCCAACTGGCAGTAAGCACATCGACCTCAAAGCCGACCCGCCTGATGGCGGGTCGGTTCGATGTGTGAGAAGTACATGGAAGGTGCAATGCCTTTCAAAAGCCATGGGCCGAATGAAGTCGCCAGCAACTGCCTCCCACAAAGTGATTGATGACCTTAATGGATCGGCATTACCACGTAGCGAATTCATTCGCGAAACTCAGGTTATTGACTCTTCGAGACGTTGAACTTGATCGGAACAGTCAAGGTTCCTCCCCAGTTATAATCGGAACCCGCCCTTATACCCAGCCTGAGTACACCTTCGTAATGGTCGTCGGGCAGCGTAAGTAAATTGTCTAAAGGCACATAGCTCAGTTTCCAATAGACGTTATGGTCATTGCCAGGACAGGCTCTTAACGCATGCATAGGATATTCTTCTGGGCATTCTCCGTGCCTGAGGGTACCGCGCAAGATAAGGGGGTAAGGCTGTCGCCGTGTGCCCACAACCCACGTTGTCAGTTTCGTATAGTCACCCTCAACCGGTTGCAGCGATGTGGGGCCTTCCTCTTTGCCATAAGCAACAAGACCAACGAAGCTTTTCAGATCGGGTACGGATATCGTTCCTTGAATCATTGTTTTTGCAGGGATTGCCCATTCTAATGAGTGCTGCACGGACGGTTTGATAGGCGCTGGAAGGTTGAAATCTGCGATGGCTTGTCGTGCCGCTGGGCTGTAAGTCAGTCCCCATTTATCAAAGAAGTCACGCAAATCCTTGCCCACTATCCTGCTGCTATTAATCACAAACCAGTCGATCTTTTTCTGCTCTGTCGAGAAGTCATCGGCATTGTCGCCACGTGCATAAGCCATCCGGAAATCCTTGGCGAACTGTGCATGCCAGTCCGGGAAGGAGATATAAAGTTGCGCGAGCATCAGTAACGTTTTATCAGCAGGGTTATCGGGGACTTCAGGTAAACCGTCCATGGCCAGAAATCGTCCCACCGCTTCTGGGTCCGAGGTTATATAGGCGCCGAAACGTGAGTGACACCGATCAAAATTGGCTACTTTATTGCCTGTTAACATTCGGCAAGCTTCCAGCGAGAACAAGTTGTTGCTGATTTCTGTAAGGTGGTTCCATTTCCAGGCCAGTTGGTTCTGATGACCATATTCATGCCAGTCGCCCCACTGACTGGTTACCCGGTTTCCACCAAAATTTATTCCGACCAGTCCGTTGTAATAATGAGACATACAGCATAGGTTGAAGCTTGCCTGATACATTGATAAGGCTACAGCATCGAGTGGCGTATCGGTCTGCCATGTAAAACCATTGAATTGATCATAGCGGGTTGTAATGATCAGGTGCTCCTTCATCATGGCATCTATATCTTTATCGGCATGCTGCAAGGCTACGGATGCTGGGAAGTTCATCACGGTTCTGCCGTTGAACAGGTAGACCTGGCCTGAGGGGTCAGGTTTTTTTGCGATCGCAGGCCAGTCGCTCGGTGGTGTTACTCCGAAGAGATAGAGCGATGTGTTTGCATGGGGCTGGGAGGTGCTGATGTTGACAAATTGGCCCCAACTGCTCCAATTGTTCATGTTCTTGCCGACGTCCACACAGGCAAGCATCAGCATGCCGGGAATGGTTGCTTTGTAAACCTGAGTCGAGTTTTTTCTCAAGGTCATGCTGTTCGTGGCCGAGGATCCGTATGGCTTGTCGAAGTTAGCGAATGTGTGAGCGGAACAGCGTGTAAGCAGGCTGGGATAGTCTTTGACGTCCAGAATTATCTCATCGCCGACCGCCAGATAAACACGAGTGGGTATATAGATATTTCTATGCTGCCATCCTCCCACGCGCCTCATTTCATTCTCTTGTTCTTCGAGAACGGGAATGTTGTACGTGTCTTCTCCGCCTTCATATATTGCCTGTGCCCGTAATTGCCACAGCAAGACTTCGCTCAGTAGACCTTGTGTAGAGGGTTGAGAAGTGTCGATCTTTCTATCGAGGTATTCCGAAGGCACTAATACTTCTTTGTCATCGTAGATAGCGTCGTTTTCGGCATGGGCTGCGATGCCCGTGACGAATGTCAACAGGATGATAATGGATTGAAGGTATAAGCGCGTGGCTTTATATAGTATGGTTCGATCATAAGGCATGCTCATTGTCTGGCTCCTTTTTATAGTGCTCCCTTTATTGGATGTAGTTTAGTTTGTCCATCATTGAATGGGCGCGTGCAGGTATATCGTTTGGTAATACTATGGGCCTGCAGGAGCGAATTCATTCGCGAAAAGCAGCCCAAATCCTCATTCATTACTCCAACCGTAACAATCCCACTCCCTGCTTGATTGATGCTCCACACCCTTCGCTCCTAAGGTGATCCACGACAGCGAATTCGTGGAGTGATCATGACAACAATAATGAACCCCGACCCGCGCTGGTCGCGTCGTCGCAGTGAGAAACAGCGGCGGCTCGAACAGGTGCGAGCCCTCGCCGATGGTGTGGTGTTGCCGACCGACAAGATTGTCGCGGCGCTGGAGGCCTTGCTGGTTTCCGGGGACCGTGTGGTGCTGGAAGGCAACAACCAGAAGCAGGCAGACTTTCTTTCCCGGGCACTGGCCAAGGTTGATCCGGCCAAGGTGCACGATCTGCACATGATCATGCCCAGTGTCGGTCGGGCCGAGCATCTGGATCTTTTCGAGCAGGGCATCGCCCGCAAGCTGGATTTCTCTTTCGCCGGAACGCAAAGCCTGCGCATCAGCCAGTTGCTTGAAGACGGGCTGCTGGAAATCGGTGCCATCCACACGTACATCGAACTCTATTCGCGACTGGTGGTGGACCTGATCCCCAACGTCGTGCTGGCCGCCGGTTTCATGGCTGACCGGGCTGGCAATATCTACACCGGCCCGAGCACCGAAGACACTCCGGCCCTGATCGAACCCGCAGCCTTCAGCGACGGCATTGTCATCGTCCAGGTCAACCAGTTGGTGGACGACGTCAGCGAACTGCCCCGTGTTGATATCCCGGCCTCCTGGGTCGACTTCGTGGTGGTGGCTGACAAGCCGTTCTATATCGAACCGCTGTTCACCCGCGACCCGCGCCATATCAAGCCGGTGCATGTGCTGATGGCGATGATGGCGATTCGCGGCATCTATGAAAAACACAACGTTCAGTCGCTCAACCATGGCATTGGGTTCAACACCGCCGCCATTGAGTTGATCCTGCCGACCTACGGCGAATCTCTGGGCCTCAAGGGCAAGATCTGCCGCAACTGGACACTCAATCCGCACCCGACGCTGATCCCCGCCATTGAAAGTGGCTGGGTCGAAAGTGTGCATTGCTTCGGCACCGAGCTGGGCATGGAAAACTACATCGCCGCCCGGCCCGATGTGTTCTTTACCGGGCGTGATGGCTCGCTGCGCTCCAATCGTCAGTTGTGCCAACTGGCCGGGCAGTACGCGGTGGATCTGTTTATCGGCGCGACCTTGCAGGTCGATGGCGACGGGCATTCCTCGACCGTTACTCGCGGTCGGCTGGCAGGCTTCGGTGGTGCGCCCAACATGGGCCATGACCCTCGCGGCCGTCGCCATGCAACTGCGGCCTGGCTCGATATGCGCCAGCAGAGTGGCGATGCTCCCGAGGCTTATCTGGAGCGTGGCAAGAAGCTGGTGGTGCAGATGGTCGAGACGTTCCAGGAGGGCGGCAAACCCACTTTCGTCGAAACCCTCGACGCGGTTGAAGTGGCTAAGAAGAGCGGCATGCCACTGGCGCCGATCATGATCTATGGCGATGACGTCACTCACCTGCTCACTGAGGAAGGCATTGCTTATCTGTACAAGGCGCGCAGCCTTGAAGAGCGTCAGGCGATGATTGCCGCCGTGGCAGGCGTGACGGTGATCGGCATGCGCCATAACCCCAAGGACACTGCGCGCATGCGCCGTGAAGGCCTGATTGCCTTGCCGGAGGACCTGGGGATTCGTCGTACCGATGCCAGCCGTGAGTTGCTGGCTGCCAAGAGCATTGCCGAGCTGGTCCAGTGGTCTGGCGGCTTGTACAACCCGCCTGCGAAATTCAGGAGCTGGTGATGCGCGCACTCAAACTGGATTCGCCACCCCTTACCCTTGGCGAGCACCTGGCCGATATGGCTGTGGAAGCGCTGATAGACGAAGCCGACCTGTCACCCAAGCCTGCATTGGTGGACCGGCGCGGCAGCGGGGCGCACACCGATCTGCACTTGGGCCTGATGCATGCGTCGGCCTTGTCGCTGTGGCCAACCTTCAAGCAAATGGCCGATGCCGCTCTGGAGTTCGGTGAAGTAGGCCAACCGTTGCGTGAGGCCTTGGGTAGGCTCGGGCGCGAAGGTGAAAGCGACATGCTGCGCGCCACGGCGGGTGTGAACACTCATCGCGGTGCTATCTGGGCCTTGGGTCTGCTGGTGGCGGCTGCTGCGCTGGATCCGGAAAACTGTAAGCCAGCGGCTATCTGTTTGCGGGCTGCGCAGTTGGCACTGATCGAGGATCGTTATGCCGTCGCTCAGCCCAGCAATGGCCGCGAGGTCGCACGGCGTTACGGCGCAATGGGGGCGCGGGAGCAGGCGCAGCTTGGCTTCCCGGCGATCACCCGATTTGGCCTGCCACAACTGCAACACAGCCGGGCGGCTGGCTGTGGTGAGCAGAATTCCCGGCTGGATGCCTTGCTGGCGATCATGACCACACTGGCGGACACCTGTGTGCTGCACCGTTCCGGAATGACCGGGCTTGAAGCCATGCAGCGCGGTGCGCAGCGGGTGCTGGATGCTGGCGGCAGTGCCAGCCTGGCAGGGCGTCGCTATCTGCAAGAACTGGATCAGCAACTGCTGAGCCTGAATGCCTCTCCTGGAGGCGCAGCCGATCTGCTCGCCGCCTGCCTGTTTATCGATAGCCTTGAGCCTGCGCTCGGCCATTCATCGAGGAGTCTTTGATCATGGAAACCCTTTCTTTTGAATTTCCTGCCGGACAGCCGCCCACAGGCCGTGCGTTGGTGGGCTGTGTGGGGTCGGGCGATCTGGAAGTGCTGCTGGAGCCGGGCTTGCCGGGCAAGCTGTCGATCCAGGTGGTGACCTCGGTCAATGGTGCATCTGCGCGTTGGCAGCATCTGTTCGAGCGCATGTTCGAGGGCCAGACACCGCCAGCCTTGAGTATCGACATTCATGATTTCGGTGCGACACCGGGCGTGGTGCGCCTGCGTCTGGAACAGGGTTTCGAGGAGATCGGCCATGACTGATACCGCCCGTTTGCTGAGCCAGCACAGCTTTATCGAACTCGGTGCCCGTCAGCGCGCCCGAGCCTTGCTGGATGAGGGCAGCTTTCGCGAGCTGCTCGATCCGTTTGCCCGCGTCATGTCGCCCTGGCTGGCGCGCCAGGGTGTCGTGCCTCAGGCCGACGATGGTGTGGTGGTCGCCAAAGGTACGGTCGATGGCCGCCCCGTGGTGATTGCGGCCATCGAGGGTGCTTTTCAGGGCGGCAGCATGGGCGAAGTGGGCGGCGCAAAAATGGCCGGAGCACTGGAGCTGGCTGCTGAAGACAACCGCAACGGCATTCCGACCGCTGCGATTCTGTTACTGGAAACCGGTGGCGTGCGTTTGCAGGAAGCCAACCTGGGGCTGGCCGCGATTGCCGAGATTCACGCCGCGATTGTGGACCTGCGTCAGTACCAGCCAGTGATTGGTGTCGTGGCGGGCAGTGTCGGGTGTTTTGGCGGCATGTCCATCGCCGCTGGCCTGTGCAGTTACTTGCTGGTCACTCAGGAAGCTCGCCTGGGTCTGAATGGTCCGCAGGTGATCGAGCAGGAAGCGGGTATCGAAGAATACGACTCACGCGACCGACCTTTTATCTGGAGCCTGACCGGCGGCGAACAACGTTTCGCCAGCGAACTGGTAGACGGCTTTGCTGCTGACGATGTGGCGGATATCCGGCAGCAGGTCAGCGGCTGGCTCAAGCAGGGCGTTCCTGCCGAGCATCGTAGCAGCCAGTACGACCTGTTCCTGCAGCGTCTCTCGCGCCTGGACACCACGCCGCAGATTGACCCGCAGGCGGTGCGCACCCTCTATCAAGGAGCCAAGTCATGAGTGATTCCCCACGTGGTTTGAACTGGTTCAACGCCTTGAGCGCGCAGGCCAGAGAAGTGGTGGGCTTGCCCGCATCGGTTAAGGCCGCGGACGGCAGCCTTGGTCATCGGCCGGTACGTTTTCTGGCTGTAATTGCCGATACCGACAACCGTTTTCCCCGCGCGCGCAATGGGGAAGTCGGTTTGCTGGAAGGTTGGGGGCTGGCCAAGGCAGTGGACGATGCCATCGAGCTGGATCGCCAGGCTGAGCATAAACGTGCGTTGATCGCGATTATCGATGTGCCGAGCCAGGCCTATGGCCGTCGTGAAGAGGCATTGGGGATTCATCAGGCACTGGCGGGCGCTGTGGACAGCTATGCTCGGGCCCGTCTGGCCGGGCATCCAGTGATTGGTCTGCTGGTGGGCAAAGCCATGTCCGGTGCCTTTCTGGCCCATGGTTATCAGGCCAACCGGCTGATTGCCCTGCGTGATCCGGGTGTGATGGTGCATGCCATGGGCAAGGCATCCGCCGCCCGTGTGACGCTGCGCAGCGTCGAGGAACTGGAAAAACTCGCCGCCAGCATTCCGCCCATGGCGTATGACATCGACAACTATGCGAGTCTGGGTTTGCTGTGGGAAACCTTGTCGGTCAGCCAGATCGAGCAACCGGCGGCCGATGATGTCGCTCAGGTTCAGCATGTGCTGAGCAGCGCCATCAAGGATGTTCAGGCCACAGGTGCTGACTTGAGCAGTCGACTGGGCGCCAGCAATCGCGCGGCTTCGTCGACTGTGCGCCAACTGCTGCGGGCTCAGTGGTAATGAATACCCCGCTGGCGGTGCTGCCCCATGATTTGTTGTGGGGCATGAGCCTGTCCGGCTTGCCTGGGGATGCCCCTGACTGGGTAGTTGAAGTGATCAGTCAGGGCCAGCCAGTGGTGGTGCGTCGTGGTGCTGTTGCGGCAGGGCAGGTGGCGGTGGGTATTCGCGGGCCACGTCGCGAACAGCGCTATGCCACGACCATGCCGTGCTCAGCCATCGAGCGTCATGTACGTCCTGAACAACTGACTCATCTGGCTGACAGAAATCCCCAGCGCTGGCCTGCATTGGAGGCTTTGGGTCAGGTGCGTCCTGTAATGGACGTATTGGACTTGAGCTGGGGCGTCAGTGGCAGTGCAGGCTTCGAGTTGGCCAGTGGTTTTGCCGCGCTGCATCAGGGCAGCGATCTGGATCTGATTTTGCGCACGCCGCAGCCTGTGAGTCGCGGTTGGGCTGCTGAACTGGTGGAGGCGCTGGAAACAGCTATCTGCCGGGTCGATGTTCAGTTGCAACTGGCCGAAGGGGCGGTGGCTTTGAAGGAATGGGCCGGGTCTTCCCGCGAGGTTCTGCTCAAAAGTTCGACAGATACCCGACTGGTCAGCGATCCATGGCAGCAGCCTGGGGTGAGCGCATGAGCAGCTTCTGGGTGTTTCCCGGCCAGGGCGCGCAGCAGGTGGGCATGTTGCATCAGTTGCCGGACTCTCCCGTGGTGCGTGATTGCCTGCACGAAGCTGCCGAGGTTCTGGGCGAAGATGTCTTGGCGCTGGACCGCGCCGACGCGCTGCAGTCGACCCGTTCCGTTCAGCTTTGCCTGCTGATCGCCGGGGTGGCCTGCGCTCGGGTTTTGCAGCACCACGGTTGTCAGCCGGATTACGTCGCCGGTCTGTCGATTGGGGCTTATCCGGCCGCTGTCATTGCCCATGCACTGGCTTTCGAGGATGCACTGCGACTGGTGGCCCTGCGCGGCGAGTTGATGCAGAACGCTTACCCCGAAGGCTATGGCATGACCGCCATTATCGGTCTGGATCAAGCCTGCATCGAGGCATCGATTGACCGGATTCATAGCCAGGAGACGCCGGTTTTCCTGGCCAATATCAACGCCGATAACCAATGCGTCATTGCTGGCAGCAGCCAGGCGATGGAGCAGGTCGGGCGCCTGGTAAAAGAGGCCGGCGCAGCCGCCGTCAAACGCCTGGCCGTGAGCGTGCCGTCCCATTGCGCTCTGCTGGATGAACCGGCGCAGGTGCTGGCCAAAGCCTTCGCTGAGGTTCGCCTTGAAACGCCCAAAGTGCGTTATCTGAGCGGCAGTACGGCACGCCCCATCGTGGCCGTCGAAAAGCTGCGCGATGACCTGACCTTCAACATGTGCCGGGTCATCGACTGGCGCAGCACCGTGCAGACCGCCTACGAGCGTGGCGTGCGGCTGCAGATCGAGTTACCGCCCGGCACCGTGCTGACGGGGCTGGCGCGCAAAGTGTTCGAACAAGGAACGGCAGTCGCCTTTCAAGGCGCTCGCCTGGACAGTCTGGTCGCGTTGTCGCGAGAGGAGGGAACCCGCAATCCATAAAGTGTGAGTGCAATGCTGCTGCGAAGGACAAAAACAACAACTTCGGCAACGCAATTGAGGAATAACAACAATGATTATCTACGGTGTGGCTTTGCTGGCTATTTGCACCCTTGCAGGGGTGATTCTAGGTGACATGCTCGGCGTTCTGCTGGGGGTCAAATCCAACGTGGGCGGTGTCGGTATCGCCATGATCCTGTTGATCTGTGCTCGCCTGTGGATGGAGAAAAACGGCGGCATGAGCAAGGAATGCGAGTTGGGCGTCGGCTTCTGGGGCGCCATGTACATCCCGGTGGTTGTGGCCATGGCCGCCCAACAGAATGTGGTGACTGCGCTCAAGGGCGGACCTGTTGCCGTGCTGGCTGCCATCGGTTCGGTGGTGTTGTGTGCCTGCACCATTGCGTTGATCAGCCGTACCAACCGGGGCGAGCCGCTGCCCAAGGAAGAGCCGGACGTGATCCCGACTGCAACCCCTGTGGGAGGTCGCTGATATGTGGGATCTCATCGAGAAAGGTCTGGAACACAACGGTCTGATCACCGCCTTCGCCTTTGTCGGCGTCATCATGTGGATTTCGGTCATTCTGTCCAAGCGACTCACCTTCGGGCGGGTGCATGGCTCGGCCATCGCGATTGTCATCGGCCTGATACTGGCCTGGGTCGGCGGCACGCTGACCGGTGGGCAAAAAGGCCTGGCCGACATGGCGCTGTTCTCCGGAATCGGTCTGATGGGCGGTGCGATGCTGCGCGACTTCGCCATCGTCGCCACGGCCTTCGAGGTGCAAGCCACCGAAGCACGCAAGGCCGGGATGATCGGCGCGGTTGCCTTGTTCCTGGGCACTATCCTGCCGTTCATCGTGGGTGCGAGCGTTGCCTGGGTGTTCGGTTATCGCGACGCCATCAGCATGACCACCATCGGCGCGGGCGCCGTCACCTACATCGTGGGGCCGGTGACGGGCGCTGCCCTGGGCGCAACCTCGGATGTGATGGCCTTGTCCATTGCCACAGGTTTGATCAAGGCGATTGTCGTGATGGTCGGCACACCCATGGCGGCCCGCTGGATGGGCCTGGACAACCCACGCTCCGCGATGGTCTTCGGCGGCCTGGCCGGCACCGTCAGCGGCGTGACGGCTGGCCTTGCCGCGACCGACCGGCGCCTGGTGCCTTACGGCGCACTGACCGCCACCTTCCACACCGGGCTGGGCTGCCTGCTCGGGCCGTCGCTGCTCTACTTTATTGTGCGAGCCATTGTGGGGTAGGGCGTTGGAGCGACAAGCTGCAAGCTTTAAGTCTCAAGTCAAAAGCTTGTAGCTTGTAGCCGCCTTCGCGAATAAATTCGCTCCTACGCGATATTGGTCAGGCGGTTGGTATACATCCGGCACTCGGCAATCAGTGCCAGCAGGTTCGGGTCCCGTTCTCTGGATTTGAGAAACACCAGGCCGATGTGTTGTTGCATGCGATAGCGTTCCTGCAGCGGGATCAGTCGCACGCGGTTTTCATAGACCGCTGCGATGCGCCCCGGCAGCAGGGCGTAACCCACGCCTGAGCTGACCATGCTCAGCAGGGTGAAGATGTCGTTCACCTGCATCGCGACCTTGGGCTCGAAGCCCGCCTGTTGAAATACCCGTATGCCGTCGCGGTGTGTGGCGAAGCCTTGGGTCAGGGTAATGAAGGTCGATTCGCACAGGTCGCTCAGGTCCACTTCCTGATGATGGGAAAAGGGCGAGTCGGCCGGTACGGCGAGGAAGATATCGTCGGAAAACAGCGGCAGGTGCTCGCAGTCCGTGTCATTGAGACTTTCATCCAGCGAGACCAGCATCGCATCGACTTCCATGTTCTTGAGCTTGTAGAACAGGTCGATGTTCGAGCCCAGGATCAGGTCGATATTCAGTTCGCTGCGGCGGATCTTCAGGCCCATGATGAGCTGCGGCACCGTCTTGACCGTCAATGAATACAACGCCCCGAGCTTGAAACGTGCAGCCGAAAAGCCGGCAGCCTGGCGGGTTGCTTCAACGGTGCTCAGCACGTCCTGGATCAGCTTCTGGGCGCGCTCTTCCAGCACATAGGCGCTTTCCATCGGCGTCAGGTTGCGGCCCTCATGCTTGAACAGCGGGCAACGCAAGGCACTCTCCAGCGAATGAATGGCGCGATGCACGCTGACATTGCTGGTCTGCAATTCCGCAGCCGCCCGCGCCAGATTGCCGGTGCGCATGAAGGCCAGGAAAATTTCAAGTTTTTTCAGGGTCAGCTCGTCATCGATCTGCATGTCGTGGCGCTTGTTGTTGGTGTGGGCACGATTGTGCCTGACCCCGAAGACGATGACTGCTGCAAATATCTGCATTGCGCTTTACATCTGTAACCGCGAGCCTCTAAAAAGGTGTTTCTTGCAGTCAGAGGTCATGTGCGGATGTACTACGGAGAAAAATTCAACGCCTGGTCGCATCTGGTGGGCGCTGTATTGGCGGCTGTCGGTGCGATCTGGTTATTGGTGATGGCGAGCCTGCAGGGCGATATCTGGAAGATTGTCGGCGTGGCCATCTACGGCCTGTGTCTGGTGAGCCTGTATAGCGTTTCGACGGTGTATCACAGCGTCCGCGGACGGGCGAAAGTCATCATGCAGAAGGTCGATCACTTTTCGATCTACCTGATGATTGCAGGCAGTTACACGCCCTTCTGTCTGGTTACGTTGCGCGGCCCGTGGGGCTGGAGCCTGTTTGGTGTGGTCTGGGGACTGGCGCTGATCGGCATCCTGCAAGAGATCAAGCCACGCTCCGAAGCCCGGATCATGTCCATCGTGATCTACGCGGTCATGGGCTGGATCGTGCTGGTGGCCGTCAAACCGCTGTTGGCGACACTTGGGTTGGCGGGTTTCATCTGGCTGGCAGGCGGTGGCGTGTTGTACACCGTGGGCATTATTTTCTTTGCCTACGACCACATTCGCCACTGGCACGGGATCTGGCACCTGTTCGTGATTGCCGGAAGCCTGATGCATTTCGTAGCGATCTGGTTTTACGTGCTGTAGAAGCAAATTCATTCGCGAAAGGTCGCGAATGATTCGCTTCTACCTGATTTAGAAATCCCCCCACAGTTGCTGAGCCACACTCAGCGCAACCACCGGCGCTGTTTCGGTGCGCAGCACGCGCGGGCCCAGGCGGGCGGCGTGGAAGCCTGATGCTTTGGCTTGCTCGACTTCTGCATCGTTCAAACCGCCTTCAGGGCCGATCAGAAAGGCCAGGGTCGTCGGTTTTTCATGACTGGTCA
Organism: Pseudomonas sp. Irchel 3A18; assembly: GCF_900187465.1. Lineage (NCBI taxonomy): Bacteria > Pseudomonadati > Pseudomonadota > Gammaproteobacteria > Pseudomonadales > Pseudomonadaceae > Pseudomonas > Pseudomonas sp. Irchel 3A18. The sequence continues at coordinate 54,267 of NZ_FYDI01000016.1, read as the reverse complement.
GGGCTTCGGCGACCGGGTGCAGGACCAGCTTGAGGTCGGCCTCGGTCTGCTTGAGCCAGTCGGCCAGTGGCATCGGCGGATGAATCACCGGCACAACCGAACGGCCGCATTGCTCGCAGGCGCTGATTGCGATCTGTTGCCAGTGCGCCTGACGTTTTTCGGCGCGTTCGTCCTTCAGGCGGACTTCGCAGCGTTCACTGACGACAGGAGTGATTTCAGTGACGCCCAGTTCTGTGGCTTTCTGGATCGCCCAGTCCATCCGCTCGCCACGAGACAGGCCCTGGCCCAGATGAATGCGCAGCGGCGATTCGATCTGCCCGGCCAGGCTTTCAGTGAGCTGGACGCGCACGCGCTTCTTGCCGACTTCCACCAGCGTGCCGCGAAACTCCGTGCCCGAGCCGTCGAACAGTTGCAGCGTATCGCCCTCGGCCATGCGCAGGACGCGACTGATGTAGTGCGCCTGAGCCTCGGGCAATTCGTGTTCGCCCAGGCTCAGGGTGGCGTCGGTAAAGAAGCGGGACAGTCTCATGGTGGGTCTCTGGGTGATTATTCTTTGTGCAGAAGAGGTTCGGGGATGAATCCCCTCCTACGGTTCAACGGGGTTTAGCCCGGATCACGAAAATCCGGATGGAAATTCTCGCGCACGGCCACGCTGATGCTGCTGCGGGTCGCGATGTCGATGCCTTCGCTGGCGACTTCGGCCAGGAAGTCGATCTGCTCGGGTGTGATCACGTAGGGCGGCAGGAAGTACACCACGCTGCCCAGTGGCCTCAACAGTGCGCCGCGCTCCAGCGCGTGCTGGAAAACCTGCAGGCCCCGGCGCTCCTGCCATGGGTAGGCGGTCTTGGTTGCCTTGTCCTGCACCATCTCGATGGCCAGCGCCATGCCGGTCTGGCGTACTTCGGCTACATGGGGATGATCCACCAGATGCGCCGTGGCAGTGGCCATGCGTTGTGCCAGCGCCTTGTTGTTTTCGATGACATTGTCCTGCTCGAAGATATCGAGAGTCGCCAATGCCGCCGCACAGGCCAGCGGATTGCCGGTGTAACTGTGGGAGTGCAGGAAGGCGCGCAGTGTCGGGTAGTCGTCGTAGAAGGCGTCGTACACTTCGTCTGTGGTCAGGCAGGCGGCCAGTGGCAGATAACCACCGGTCAGGGCTTTGGACAGGCACAGGAAGTCCGGGCGGATGCCAGCCTGTTCACAGGCAAACATGCTGCCGGTACGACCGAAACCCACGGCGATTTCATCGTGAATCAGATGCACGCCGTAACGGTCACAGGCCTCGCGCAGCAACTTGAGGTAGACCGGGTGATACATGCGCATGCCGCCTGCGCCCTGGATCAACGGCTCGACGATCACTGCCGCCACGCTGGCGTGATGTTCGGCCAGGGTCTGTTCCATGGCGGCGAACATGTTGCGTGAGTGCTCTTCCCAGCTCATGCCTTGCGGGCGGTTATAGCAGTCCGGGCTCGGCACCTTGATGGTGTCCAGCAGCAACGCCTTGTAGGTTTCGGTGAACAGCGGCACGTCACCCACCGACATGGCGGCCATGGTTTCGCCGTGATAGCTGTTGGTCAGGGTCACGAAGCGTTTCTTGTCCGGCTTGCCGCGGTTGAGCCAGTAGTGAAAGCTCATTTTCAGCGCGACTTCGATGCAGGAAGAACCATTGTCGGCGTAGAAGCAGCGTGTCAGCCCTTCGGGTGTAAGTTTGACCAGTCGCTCGGACAGCTCGATCACCGGCTGGTGGCTGAAGCCTGCCAGGATGACATGTTCAAGCTGGTCGACCTGATCCTTGATCCGCTGGTTGATGCGGGGGTTGGCATGGCCGAACACGTTGACCCACCAGGAACTGACGGCATCCAGATAACGCTTGCCTTCAAAGTCTTCCAGCCAGACGCCTTCACCGCGCTTGATCGGGATCAGTGGCAGGTTTTCGTGATCTTTCATCTGCGTGCAGGGGTGCCACAGGACCTTGAGGTCACGTTGCATCCACTGGTCATTCAGGCCCATTGGCAATCTCCGGGTAGCGACTCGCATGACGCGAGGGCGAACAATCGCGCAAGCCTATGCAATGCCTGGCTGTGGGACAACCATTTGTGTCGTTTTGAACATCGCTGGCGGGCATTTTATGGCTGGCGTATGCTGCGCGCCTCTTCTTTGTTTCTGGCAATTTTCCCCACGTTTTCGGAGTTCGCGGAATGCTTTCTGGGTGGCTGCGCGCGTGTGCGCTGATAGTGATAGGTCTGGTCAGCGTTTCGACGTTCGCCAATGAAAAACAACGTACAGCCATTGTCGTCGGAGGCGGTCTGGCCGGCCTGACGGCGGCTTATGAGTTGCAGAACAAAGGTTGGCAGGTCACGCTGCTGGAAGCCCGGCCCGTTATCGGCGGCCGTTCGGGGCTCGCTACCAGTGAGTGGATCGGCAACGCCAAGGCGCAGCCCGTCCTGAACCGCTATCTGGACAGCTTCAAGATCCAGAGCGTGCCGGCTCCGGAGTTCGTGCGCACCCCCAGCTACCTGATCGACGGCGTGCATTTCACCCAGGCCGACCTGGCGCTCAAGCAACCGGCTACTGCCGAAGCTATCAAGCGTTATGAGGAAACTCTGGATAACCTGGCTCGCTCCATCGAAGACCCGGAAAACCCGGCTGCCAACAGCACGCTGTTCGCCCTGGATCAGATCAACGTGGCCAACTGGCTGGATCGTCTGAACCTGCCTGCGACGGCGCGCCAGTTGATCAACCAGCAGATCCGCACCCGCTATGACGAGCCTTCGCGTCTGTCGCTGCTGTATTTCGCCCAGCAATCGCGGGTCTACCGTGGCGTGGACGAGCGCGATCAGCGCGCTGCACGCCTGCCGGGCGGCAGTGCGGTACTGGCCCAGGCTTTCGTCAAACAACTCAAGACCATCAAGACCAGCTCTGCGGTCTCGGCCATCGTGCAGGACAAGGACAGCGTTACGGTCAAGGTCGGCAGCGTCGGCTACAGTGCCGATTACGTGGTGCTGGCCGTGCCTTTGCGCTCGCTGGGCAACATTCAGATGACGCCGGCGCTGGATGCCCGGCACCTGGGCGCCCTGAAGGGCACCAACTATGGCTGGCGCGACCAGATCATGCTCAAGTTCAAGACGCCGGTCTGGGACAGCAAGGCGCGCATGTCGGGCGAAGTGTTCAGCAATACCGGCCTGGGCATGCTGTGGATCGAGCCCGCGCTCAAGGGTGGCGCCAATGTGGTGATCAACCTGTCTGGCGACAATGCCCGGATCATGCAGGCGTTTGGCGACAAGCAACTGGTGGATCAGGTGCTGATCCGCCTGCACACCTTTTATCCACAGGCGCGTGGTGCCTACACCGGTTATGAAATCCGCCGCTACAGCGTCGATCCATCCACCGGCGGTTCTTACCTGGCATTTGGTCCCGGCCAGATCAGCAAATACTGGCGCCTGTGGGAAAAGCCCGTGCAGCGTGTAGCTTTTGCGGGCGAACACACTGACGTTCTGTATCCGGGCACACTGGAAGGTGCTCTGCGCAGCGGTCAGCGTGCCGCCAGTCAGGTACAGGATCTGGCAGCTGGCAAGTCGTTCGAGCCGGTCAAAGTGGTTCCACCTGTGGCACCTGCGCCTGCGCCAGCGGTGAAGAAGTCGGAAGGTGGTTTCTTCAGCAACCTGTTCGGTTTCGGTGATTCTTCCGACAAGCCTGCTGAAAAACCTGCCGAGAAGCCGGTCGAAAAAGCACCCGAGCCAGCTCCAGCCCCGGCGCCTGTGCCAGCGCCTGTTGCCCCGGTGGTTGCACCTGCGGTTGAGCCGGCCAAGACGCCTGCCAAAACCGAGCCTGCCAAGAAAGCTGCGGCCAAGGCCGAGCCAGCCAAAAAGGCACCGGCAAAGGAAACCGTGAAAAAAGAGCCTGTGAAAAAAGAGGCCGCCAAGAAAGAAACGGCAAAGGAAAAGGCACCTGCCAAACCGGCTGCTGCCCCGAAAACACCGGTTAAAACCGAAGCAGCACCGGCCGACGTCAAGAACTGAAGCCATGGCTGACAGAAAAGGCGCGGATAAAACCGCGCCTTTTTTTATGGGCGATCGATTCGTTCTTTATAAAACCGTGCAGTGGAACCTCAACAATAGTGCCGTTCATCGCCATCGAAATGCCGACGGTCATAGCACAGTGTTACTGAGCGGAATTTATCGAGATGCTGCGCCAGCAGAACAGCCAGCGGTCCTCAAAAGGGCGCTGGTTGAAATCGAAAGATCGATGATGGAAAAATTTTCATCATGTTTTTCGATGGTTCAGAGCAAAATTTTGCGCTTTCAATCGATAGATAAAAAGCTAGTCTGGTAACACTTCTAACAGGGTATTTGCGATGCAGTTACGTAATTCATCCTCTCGCTACGGTCTGGTCGGCATGGTGCTGCATTGGGGCGTGGCCATTGTAGTCTTCGGGTTGTTTGCGCTTGGGCTTTGGATGATGGGGCTGGATTATTACGATACCTGGCGCAAGGCCGGGCCTGATCTGCACAAGAGCATCGGCCTCACGCTGTTTGCCGTGATGCTGTTTCGCGTGGTCTGGCGCTTTATCAGCCCGCCACCTGCGCCGTTGGCCAGCTACAGTAGGTTGACGCGCCTCGGAGCTGCATTCGGTCACTTCTTTCTGTATGCCGCTCTGTTTGCCGTGATGTTCGCCGGTTACCTGATTTCCACTGCCGATGGTGTCGGGATTCCGGTCTTCGGCCTGTTCGAGGTTCCAGCGCTGATCAGCGGCTTGCCTGGACAGTCGGAGACAGCGGGCTGGATTCACTTTTATCTGGCATGGACCATCGTGGTTTTTGCGGGGTTCCATGGCCTGGCTGCACTGAAACACCACTTCATCGATCGCGATGTGACCCTCAAGCGTATGCTGGGTCGTAACTGATTGTTCAACCAAAACGGGAATAAAAGCATGTTGAAGAAGTCTCTCGCCGCTCTGGCTCTTGGTACTGCTCTGTTGTCTGCCGGTCAGGCGATGGCTGCCGATTATGTGATCGACAAGGAAGGCCAGCACGCTTTCGTCGACTTCAAGATCAGCCACCTGGGCTACAGCTTCATCCACGGCACTTTCAAGGACTGGGACGGTACTTTCAGCTTCGATGCTGCCAAGCCTGAAGCCAGCAAGATTGCTGTCGAACTGAAAACCGCCAGCCTGTTCACCAACCATGCCGAGCGCGACAAGCACATCCTCAGCAAGGACTTCCTGGACGCTGGCAAATACCCTGAAGCCAAGTTCGTTTCCACCAGCGTCAAATCCACCGGCGCGAAAACCGCTGACGTCACTGGCGACCTGACCCTGCACGGCGTCACCAAGCCAATCGTGATCAAGGCTACCTTCAACGGCGAAGGCAAGGATCCATGGGGCGGCTACCGTGCCGGCTTCAACGGTACCAGCACTCTGAACCTGAACGACTTCGGCATCAAAGGCCCAGGTCCGACTTCTCAGACGCTGGACCTGGACATCACTCTGGAAGGTATCCAGAAGAAGTAAGCGCTGCCTGATCGACGGAACGCCGGCCTTGTGTCGGCGTTTCTGTTTTTGCAGCACATACAAAAACGCCCCGAACCAGTCGGGGCGTTTCTGTTCCAGTCGTGCTGTCAGCTATCGCGGTTGCGAGTCAGCAAGGCCGGTTTTTCACCGCGTGGTCGGCTTGGCAACTGATCGAGCTGCTCGGCAGACGGGAACCGGTCGATTTTCGATTCCTTGTGCACGATTTTCGGCTGAGGTTGCTGGCCTTCACGGGAGCTGCGAACGGCCGGTTCCTGACGTGGCTGATCGTCACGTGCCGGACGGCGATTGCGTGGCTGACCATCACGGGCACCGCCCCCAGTGCGCGGGCCGGAACCCGAGCCATTACGCTTGGCGGGTGCGCCGGTGCCAGTACCTGCACCAGAGCTACGTGGGTTGGCAGGGCGGCCCGAACCTTGTGGGCGTCCGGCGCCAGCTGGTGCTGCGCCTGGAGCGGCAGGGGCTCCGGGACGACGGCCACGGCCCTGGTTCTTGCCTTGATAAGGGCTTACATAGTCAGCGCGGTTGCCGAAGTTATCCACTTCGTCATCCCGAAACTCGTCAGGTGCGCGATCAGGCGATGGACGTGGCGGTTGCGAATGACGCTGCTCGCGTGGCGTGCCTTCGCGAGGTTTTCTTTCACGCGGCTGGCGTGCCGGACGTTCGCCGGACGCTGCGGCTGCTGCCGGCTTTTCCTTGCCTTTGTCCTTGCCCTTGTCGCGACGGCCGCCGTTGTTGCTGCTCTTTTCGCCTTCAGCACGTGGGGCACGGGCTGAGCGTGGATTGCGAACGTCCGGACGCTCACGAACTTCAGGCTTTTCAGCCTCGACTGCATTGATGTCGAAACCCATCAGGTCGCCGTCAGGGATTTTCTGACGGGTCATGCGCTCGATGCTTTTGAGCAGTTTTTCTTCGTCCGGCGCAACCAGCGAGATGGCCTCGCCGGTGCGGCCTGCACGGCCGGTACGACCGATGCGGTGCACGTAGTCTTCATCGACGTTTGGCAGCTCGAAGTTGACCACGTGTGGCAACTGGTCGATATCCAGGCCGCGGGCGGCGATATCGGTGGCGACCATGATCCGTACGTCACCGGCCTTGAAGTCGGCCAGGGCTTTGGTACGAGCGTTCTGGCTCTTGTTGCCGTGGATCGCGACAGCGCTGAGGCCGTGCTTGTCCAAGTACTCGGCCAGGCGGTTGGCGCCGTGCTTGGTGCGGGTGAAGACCAGAACCTGCTCCCATGCGCCCTGAGTGATCAGGTGGGCCAGCAGCGAACGCTTGTGGTTGGCTGGCAGGCGGAAAACCCGTTGCTCGATACGCTCGACCGTGGTGTTCGGTGGCGTGACTTCGATGCGCTCGGGGTTGTGCAGCAGCTTGCCTGCCAGGGCGGTGATGTCGTTGGAGAACGTTGCCGAGAACAGCAGGTTCTGGCGCTTGGCCGGCAGGCGGGCAAGGACCTTTTTCACGTCATGGACGAAGCCCATGTCGAGCATCCGGTCGGCTTCATCGAGCACCAGGATTTCAACGTGGGACAGATCGACGCTGCCTTGTCCGGCCAGGTCGAGCAGGCGGCCCGGGCAGGCGACCAGCACGTCCACGCCACGGGCCATGGCCTGGACCTGCGGGTTCATGCCGACGCCGCCGAAGATGCAGGCGCTGACGAACTTCAGGTCGCGGGCATACAACTTGAAGTTGTCATGCACCTGCGCAGCCAGTTCGCGGGTTGGGGTCAGGACCAGTACGCGGGGTTGGCGCGGGCCATGACGCTGGGATTTGTCCGGGTGACCGTTGGGGAACAACCGCTCCAGAATCGGGAGGGCGAAGCCACCGGTTTTACCAGTACCTGTCTGTGCCGCAACCATCAGGTCGCGACCTTGCAACACGGCGGGAATGGCCCGCTGTTGCACCGGAGTAGGCTGGGTATAGCCCGCTGCCTCGATGGCGCGGACTAAAGCCTCGGAGAGACCGAGGGAAGCAAAGGACATGAGTAATCCTGTTCTGTTGGAGCTTGAGCTCAAGGGATAGTCTGCCTGGCGCGAATGACGTTCAGCTCTTGTAGAAGCGGCCAATCGCTGGATTGCCGACCTTGTGTACGAAGACTGAGAAGACGCGATCCCGTCCGGTCCTGCAGGGTCTTTGATTCATCTCGTGTCATCGGCGCGGGTTGGAAATGCGCTGTTTTCGTGATCGAGATGGCTTCTGCAAGACCGAGCGTCCGGGCGTAAGCCTGGCGGGAAGGCTGGAGTATAACAGAGCAAACGCGCTGCGCTGCTTTCATGCTGCCCAACGGTTTCTGCTGCAGGATCTTTCGCACGGTAGTCGCCGAAAGACCCTGCCTGGAGAATGGCCTGTCAGCGTGGCAGCTTCAGGTTGTTCCAGATGGCCAGGCTCGGTTCTGCCTGGTTGAGCGTGTAGAAGTGCAGACCCGGTGCGCCGCCTTCGAGCAGGCGTTCGCACATTTCGGTGATCACCTGCTCGCCAAACGCCTGGATGCTCTGGATGTCGTCTCCATAGGCTTCCAGTTGCTTGCGAACCCAGCGCGGGATTTCCGCACCGCAGGCATCTGAGAAACGGGCCAGCTTGCTGTAGTTGGTGATAGGCATGATGCCCGGCACGATCGGCAGGTTCACGCCTTGCTTCTGGACACGGTCCACGAAGTGGAAGTAGCTGTCGGCGTTGAAGAAGTACTGGGTGATCGCACTGTCTGCACCGGCGTTGGACTTGTGCACGAAGTTTTTCAGGTCGTTTTCGAAGTTGTGAGCCTGAGGGTGCATCTCCGGGTACGCCGCCACTTCGATATGGAAGTGATCGCCGGTTTCTTCGCGGATGAAGGAAACCAGGTCGCTGGCGTAGCGAAGTTCACCGCTGGCCATACCCATGCCGGACGGCAGGTCGCCGCGCAGGGCGACGATGCGTTTGATACCGGCATTCTTGTACTGGGTCAGCAGTTCGCGCAATTCGGCCTTGCTGTCACCCACGCACGACAGGTGCGGTGCGGCAGGGATTTTGACTTCGTTTTCCAGCTGCAGCACGGTGTTGATCGTGCGGTCACGGGTAGAACCACCGGCACCATAGGTGCAGGAGAAGAAATCCGGGTTGTAACTGGCCAGCTGACGAGCAACGGTCAGTAGCTTTTCATGCCCAGCGTCGGTCTTGGTCGGGAAGAACTCGAAGCTGAAACGGCGGTCTTGGGACATGGTGGAGGGAACCTCCAGCGGCAAGCTCCAAGCTCCAGGCTGCAAGAGGGCTGTGCGCCTGTCTCCAGAGTCTGAAGCTTGCAGCTCACGGCTGCGTAATAAATAAAGATGCAAGCTCCGGTATCAAGCAGCAAGCCAATTAAGTGCTTTGACTTGCTGCTTGAAGCTTACCGCTTGCCGCTACTTAGTAACGATACGCGTGTGGCTTGAACGGGCCTTCGACGGTCACGCCGATGTAGTCGGCCTGGGTCTTGGTCAGTTTGGTCACGACGCCGCCGAAGCCGCGGACCATTTCCAGGGCCACTTCTTCGTCGAGTTTCTTCGGCAGTACTTCAACGGTCAGGCGCTCGGCTTTCTGGGCTGGCGACAGGTCGGCGTACTTCTGGTCGAACAGGAAGATCTGGGCCAGAACCTGGTTGGCGAACGAGCCGTCCATGATGCGGCTTGGGTGGCCTGTGGCGTTGCCCAGGTTAACCAGACGGCCTTCGGCCAGCAGAATCAGGTAGTCGTCGTTCTGTGGGTCGAAAGTGCCAGCGCCGGTGCGGTGGATCTTGTGAACCTGTGGCTTCACTTCTTCCCATGCCCAGTTCTTGCGCATGAAAGCGGTGTCGATTTCGTTGTCGAAGTGACCGATGTTGCAGACCACTGCGCGTTTTTTCAGCGCTTTGAGCATGTTTGCGTCGCAGACGTTGACGTTGCCGGTGGTGGTCACGATCAGGTCGATCTTGCCCAGCAGGGCCTTGTCGATGCTGGCTTCGGTACCGTCGTTTTCACCGTCGATGAACGGGGAAACCACTTCGAAACCGTCCATGCAGGCTTGCATGGCGCAGATCGGGTCGACTTCGGTGACCTTGACGATCATGCCTTCCTGACGCAGGGACTGAGCCGAGCCCTTGCCCACGTCACCGTAACCGATGACCAGCGCTTGCTTGCCGGACAGCAGGTGGTCGGTACCGCGCTTGATGGCGTCGTTCAGGCTGTGACGGCAACCGTACTTGTTGTCGTTCTTGCTCTTGGTGACCGAGTCGTTGACGTTGATGGCCGGGATTTTCAGCTCGCCCTTGGCCAGCATGTCCAGCAGGCGGTGTACGCCAGTGGTGGTTTCTTCGGTCACGCCGTGGATGCGATCAAGCATCTGTGGGTATTTCTTGTGCAGGATCTCGGTCAGGTCGCCGCCGTCGTCGAGGATCATGTTGGCGTCCCATGGCTGGCCATCTTTCAGGATGGTCTGCTCGATACACCACTCGTATTCTTCTTCGGTCTCGCCTTTCCAGGCGAAGACAGGAATGCCGGCAGCGGCGATTGCGGCAGCGGCCTGATCCTGGGTGGAGAAAATGTTGCACGACGACCAGCGAACTTCGGCGCCCAGTGCGACCAGGGTCTCGATCAGCACGGCAGTCTGGATGGTCATGTGGATGCAGCCGAGGATCTTGGCGCCCTTGAGCGGTTGCTCACCGGCGTACTTGCGGCGCAGACCCATCAGGGCAGGCATTTCGGATTCGGCGATGATGGTTTCGCGACGGCCCCAGGCAGCCAGGGAAATATCGGCCACTTTGAAATCGTTGAATTCTGCAGGCGTGATTACAGCACTCATTGAGAGTCTCCATTCCATAAAAATGCGAATGGGCGCCGTTGTGCGTTTAAGGCTTGACCAGTGGACCGGTCAAACAACGCCCCATCCGAGCCTGACAGGGAAAACCTGCTGCAGCGCCCCTCGGACAGGTGGCGGGAACGGTATCAAGCGAAGATGACCGTTTTAAAACGGATGGCAGTATAGCTGCGCTGACGATTCTTCCCAAGGTTTTCTATCGGTGAAATCCCGGACACCGGGTTTTTAGGTATGCTGCCATTGAAGACAGGCATCGATTGACAGTCGCTCAGGAGTGAATATGAATTTCCACACCCGCAAGTGGGTCAAGCCCGAAGACCTCAACCCCAACGGCACGCTGTTCGGCGGCAGTCTGTTGCGCTGGATCGATGAAGAGGCGGCGATCTACGCCATCGTCCAGTTGGGCAATCAGCGTGTGGTGACCAAGTACATCTCGGAAATCAACTTCGTCAGCGCTTCGCGCCAGGGCGACATCATCGAGTTGGGGATCACCGCCACCGAGTTCGGGCGTACGTCGATCACTCTGATGTGTGAGGTCCGTAACAAGATCACTCGCAAGAGCATCCTGACGGTAGAGAAGATGGTATTCGTCAACCTGGGCGACGACGGATTGCCTGCGCCTCATGGCCGTACTGAAATCCGCTACATCAAGGATCAGTTCGATATACCGGAAGAATAAAGAGAAGCGTCCTGCCTCAAAGCGCTTGAGGCAGGACGGCAAGCGGTCAGCCCTGCAATTGGCGCAGCCACGCCAGGCCTTCACTGGTATCGCCTTTCGGTCGATATTCGCAACCGATCCAGCCTTCATAGCCCAACTGGTCGATCACCTCGAACAGGTGCGCGTAGTTCAGCTCGCCCAGATCCGGTTCGTGACGATCCGGCACGCCAGCGATCTGGATATGGCCGATCCCTGAAAAATCACGGCGCAGCTTGGCTGTCAGATCACCTTCGACGATCTGGCAGTGGTAGCAGTCGAACTGGACCTTGAGGTTGTCGGCACCCACCTGACGGCAAATATCCTGCGCCTGATCCTGACGGTTCAGGAAGAAGCCTGGCATGTCGCGGGTGTTGATCGGCTCGATCAGCACGGTGACTCCGGCTGCCTTGGCCTGCTCGGCCGCGAAGGCCAGGTTTTCCAGGTACACCGCCTGATGGCGCTGACGCAGGTCTTCGCTGGGCAGCAGGCCTGCCATGACGTGAATCCGGTCATTGCCCAGCACCTGGGCATATTCCAGAGCCTTTTCAATGCCGCTGCGAAATTCAGCCTCGCGGGCCGGCAAGGTGGCGATGCCTCGTTCACCGGCGGCCCAGTCTCCCGGTGGAGCGTTGAACAGCGCCTGCACCAGACCGTTGTCGCTCAGGCGTTGCTTGAGTTCTTGCGGGCTGTAGTCGTAGGGAAACAGATACTCGACCGCGCCGAAACCATCGGCAGCGGCTGCGGCGAAGCGCTCAAGGAAATCATGCTGCGGGTACAGCATGCTGAGGTTGGCGGCAAAACGAGGCATGTTAACTCCAGTCTCTAAAGGTCAGACGAAGGGCCAGAGCAGCAGGGTCAGGACGAAGCCCAATGTACCCAGCAGCGTGACCAGTACGGTCCAGGTGCGCAAGCCGTCGGCGACGTTCAGGCCCGCCAGCTTGGTAAACATCCAGTAGCCCGCATCGTTGATGTGCGACATGGCCAGACCACCACCGCCCATGGCCAGGCAGAGCAGGGCCAGATGGTTGGCGCTCAGGTCCAGCGTAGCGATCAGCGGGCTGAGAATACCGGCGGTGGTAACCAGCGCCACAGTGGTGGAACCCTGGACCGCACGCAGCAGCATGGTCAGCAGGAATCCCAGAGCCAGAACCGGCAGGCCGGTATTGCGCAAGGCTTCGGAAACCACCGCGCCGATGCCGGTATCGACCAGCACTTTACCGAACACACCACCGGCACCGGCGATCAGGATCACCATGGCCACGCCCGGCAGTGCCGAGCCGATGACGTCCGATACCTGGGAACGGCTCCAGCCGCGGCGTGTGCCCAGCAACCAGGCGCACAGCAGAGTATCGATCAACAGGGCAACCAGTGGCGCGCCCAGTACGGTCAGAACACTGCGCAATGTGGACGTCACAGGCAACATGGTGGTGGCCAGCGTGCCGAGCAGGATCAGCACGATAGGCAGCAGAATCAGGGCAATGATCAGACCGAAACCTGGTGCAGGCGCTGGCGGTAGCTTGCTTGCCAGGCTGCTGGCGCTTTCTTCGCCACCCAGTGTCTTGGTCTGAGTCGCTTCGCGAACCGTGGAGTAGTCGTTACGCGCCCAGGCTTCCAGGTCTTCGTTGGTGACATGCGGGCCGTAGACTTCGCTGCGGATATCGTCGGTCATCGGGTAGGTCTTGCGGGTCATGCGACCGGCGACGAAGTAACCGATGATGCACAGCACCGCGACCATCGGAATACCCAGCATCAGCACACGACCAAGGTCTGCGCCCAACTGGCTGGCAGCGGCGACGGCACCCGGATGCGGCGGCAGGAAGGCATGCACGGCCAGCAACGCGGCGCACATCGGCAAAGCAAAGATCAGCAGCGGTTTGCGCGCAGCACGTGCCACGCCGTAGGCCAGTGGCATGAGAATGATCACGCCGACTTCAAAAAATACTGGAATGCCGACCATGAAGCCTGCAACGGTCAGCGCCAGTGGCGTGCGCTTGTTACCGAAGCGGTCGATCAGCGTCCTGGCCAGGGCTTCGGCGCCTCCTGACAGTTCGATGATGCGCCCGATCATTGCGCCCAGGGCAATGATGATTGCGATATGGCCAAGGGTCTTGCCCATGCCGCCTTCGATGGTTGCGACCAGATCGGCCGGTTTAACACCGGCCACCAGTGCCACGATGATGCTGACCAGCATCAGGGCAACGAAAGGCTGGAATTTGTATTTGAGAACCAGAAACAGCAGCAGGGCGATACCCGCGCCCGCGATGGCCATCAACATGAAGGGAGTCATGCCTGTGCACTCCGGCGAAGGGTGAGCGAGACAAACGCTGAGCAATAGCTGACAAAAGCGAGATAGGGATGATTCATGCTCTTGAGTCCTGTTGTTATTGTGTGTGGTGATGCTGTCGTCGGTCGGGAGTCGCCAGGCAACTCCCGATCAATGCGTGCGAGTTACCACTTCGCGCCGAAGACCTGACGCAGCTCTTCGAGGGCTGCCGGGTCCAGTGGCGCAGGCTTGGGGTTGGTCATCAGCCACAGGCGAGCGGTTTCTTCGAGTTCTTCCAGGGCGTAGCAGGCCTTGGCGACCGAGCTTTCCCAGACTACGGGGCCCAGTCGCTCCAGCATCACGCCGCGAACACTGTTGGCCAGTTGTGCGACGCGCTCGGCGACTTTCGGGGAGCCCGGACGTTCGTAGCCAATCAGCGGGATATGCCCGACTTTCATCACCTGATACGGCGTCAGTGGCGGCAGGATGTCGTCTTCTTTCCAGACGCCAGCCAGGGTCAGCGCGACCAGATGCGTGGAGTGGGTATGCACCACACCGCCTACTTCAGGGTTCCGGTCATAGACTTCGCGATGCAGGGCCAGGGTCTTGGACGGCTTGTTGCCGGACACCCATTCACCCGCCAGATTGACCTTGGCGATATCCGCCGGGTCCAGACGGCCCAGGCAAGCGTCGGTCGGGGTGATCAGCCAGCCGTCGTCGAGGCGGGCGCTGATGTTGCCGGCGCTGCCGACCGTGTAACCACGGCCATAAAGCAGCCTGCCGACATCGCAGATTTCTTCGCGCAGGGCTTTTTCGCTACTCATCAAGCTTCTCCTGCCAGTTGCTTGAGGGCTTTGGCGAAGAAGTCACGGGCACCGAAGTTGCCGGACTTGAGTGCCAGCGCCAGCGGTTGTGCGCCGCTGCTGACAGTCGCCGGAACGCCCGGATCGATCTGTGCGCCGATCTGCAGCAGTTGCACGCCGAGCGCCTGAACCACGGCGCCCGACGTTTCGCCACCGGCGACGACAAAGCGACGCACGCCAGCGCCCAGCAAACCTTTGGCGATCTGGCCCAGCGCTTCCTCGACCATGGCGCCGGAGCGTTCGACACCCAGCTCCTTTTGCACGGCCTTGACTTCATCCGGCGTGCTGGTGGCGTAGATCAGAACGGTTTGCCCGGCATCGCGGGCGAAAGCCAGGGCCTGCTCGACCACGGGCTTGCCAGCCGCGAGGTCCAGCGGATTGATGCGCAGGGCAGGGCGGTTGTCTTCCAGCCAGGCCGCGACCTGACCATTGGTGGCCACCGAAGCGCTGCCTGCCAGCACCACTTCGCCACCGCTGACTGCGGCCTGTTTTGCAGCATCGATATCGCGCAGCTTGCCTGCCTTGCGGAAGTTGCCCGGCAGGCCCAGCGCCAGACCCGAACCACCGGTCAGCAGCGGCAGGTCAGCACAGGCTTCGCCCAGTACATAAAGGTCTGCATCGGAAACGGCATCGGCAATGGCCATGCTCACGCCATCGGCGCGCAGCTCGGCGATCTTGCTGCGCACGGCTTCTGCGCCCTTGGCCACGGTGTCATAGCGCAACAGGCCGACTTTCTTGCTGGTCTGTTCCTGCAGGACACGCACCAGATTGGCGTCAGTCATTGGGGTCAGCGGGTGATTCTGCATGCCGGATTCGTTGAGCAGTTGATCCTGCACGAACAGATGGCCACGGAAGATCGTGCGACCGTTTTCCGGGAACGCAGGGCACGCCAAGGTGAAGTCACTGCCGAGTTTTTCCAGCAGGGCTTCGCTGACCTGGCCGATGTTACCAGCGGCTGTCGAGTCGAAGGTCGAGCAGTATTTGAAGAAGATCTGCTCACAGCCGCGTTCGCGCAGCCATTCGAGTGCAGCCAGCGATTCATCGATGGCTTCGGCGGTGGGTGTGGTGCGTGACTTGAGCGCGATCACGATAGCGTCGGCATCAAGACCGGCGGCCATTTCAGCGCTCGGGATACCGATGCTTTGCACGGTGCGCATGCCGCCGCGAACCAGCATGTTGGCCAGGTCCGTGGCACCGGTGAAGTCATCGGCGATGCAGCCCAGCAACGGGCGAGAGGAAGTCGAAGTCATGGGGCGCTCCTCAGGCTTGTTTCGGTTTGGCTTTCGGCAGTTCGATGCCCGGGAAGATTTTGATCACCGCGGAGTCATCTTCCCGGCCGAAACCGGCGCTGGAAGCCTGCATGAACATCTGGTGAGCGGTGGCCGACAGCGGCAGCGGGAATTTGCTGGTGCGGGCGGTATCCAGTACCAGGCCCAGATCCTTGACGAAAATGTCCACCGCCGACAGTGGGGTGTAATCCGCGTTGAGGATGTGCGGTACACGGTTCTCGAACATCCACGAGTTACCGGCGCTGTTGGTGATCACTTCGTACAGGGCGTCGGCATCGACACCTTCGCGCAGGCCCAGGGCCATGGCTTCGGCGCTTGCCGCGATGTGCACGCCAGCCAGCAACTGGTTGATGATTTTGACTTTCGAGCCCAGACCATGGACATCGCCCAGGCGATAGACCTTGCCCGCCATGCCGTTGAGCACGGCTTCTGCCTTGGCGTAGGACTCGGCCGGGCCGGAAGTCATCATGGTCATCTGACCGGCTGCTGCCTTGGCAGCGCCGCCGGATATCGGGGCATCGAGGTACAGCAGGCCTTGATCGACCAGGCGCTGGCCCAGTTCGACTGCGAAGGTTGGAGCGACGGTGGCGCAGCCGATGACCAGGCTGCCGGGACGCAGTGCGCCGATGGCGCCGTTCTCGCCAAAGAGGACCGTTTCAGTCTGCTCGGCGTTGACGACGACGGTAATGATCACATCACAGGCCGCGGCCATGCTGGCAGGCGAGTCACAGGCAACACCGCCTTCCTGGGCGAACGCTTCGGTCACGCTGGTGCGAACATCGCAGGCATGCACATTGAAGCCACTGCGCAGCAGCGAACGGGCAATGCCCAGACCCATGGCGCCCAGGCCGATAACGCCAACATTCTTCGTAGTCATGATGCAATCCTCAAGTCAGTGCCGATGCCTGTGGAGCTGGCAAACGGGCGATATTGTTCTGATCTGTGAATCTGATAGTGAATCAGTGAGTAGATAATGTGAAGTATTTTTTGTTTTTAACAAAAGTTCACATCGAAAAAGCATCGCGGGCAAGCTCCCTCCCGCATTGGAATGATGGTGTGGGTGGGGGCTTGCACGCGACGACAGAATTTCAGGTGCTGAAGGAAGGGGTGATGCGAGGAATTAAAACGAATGGTTCTGCTTGCGCCTGCGCCATTGACCCAGGGATTCCTCCAGACGGGCGGGGCTGTCGATGCCCTGGCGGCGTGCATGGCTGAACAGGATCAAGGCCAGTTCAGCCGTGACCAGCGCGTCGGCGCTGGCATGATGGCGCTCTTCGGCGTGCAGCCCGAAAAAGTTCGTCCAGTCGTCCAGGCCGGCCTGACGCAAACTGGCGTCGGGGCAGAGCATCGGGGCGATATCTGCGACATCGAAGAACGGATGCTGCAAGCGATAATCCAGGCTGTCCTTCAGGGCGCGGGACAGCATGTGCTGGTCGAAAGGTGCATGGAACGCCAGCATCGGGCTTGAGCCTGCGAACTCCAGGAAGTCCAGAAAAGCCTCCACCGGCTCGCTACCCGCGGCGATGGTGCTGGGCGCCAGACCGTGGATCAGCACTGCCGGGCTGACCTTGTGATCGACACGAAGAATGGTGCGCTCGAACTGCTGGCCCAGATCGATGGCACCGTCTTCTATCACCACGGCACCGATGGACAGGACCTGATCGCGGTTCATGTTCAGGCCGCTGGTTTCCAGGTCGAGCACGACCCAGCGCTGTTTGCGCAAGGACTCTTCGTTCAGCGGCGCGAAGGCTGGCAGCTCTGCCAGACGCTGCAGGTGCTGCTGCTCCAGCGGCGTCTTTTTCGGTCGTGGTCGTAGCCACTCGAACAGATTCATAGTTGATAACGTAGGGTCAGGCTGGTTTGCAGGCGCTGTGCCTGGCGGAATGATTCGCGCAGGATGCGCCGGTCCAGGTGGTTGAGCGTGTCCGGATCGATGCGGTTGGAGTACGGCAGGTTCTGACGGCTTTGCAACTGATGTTGCAGCATGCGGGTCTGTTGGATGAAGTGATAAGCCTCTTCATAGGCGGCGCCGTCCAGCGGGTCGATGACCTCGCGCTCCACCAGTTGCCGCAACCGTTCCAGAGTGTTATTGGCGCCGATACCGTTGGCCAGCGCAAGCAACCGTGCGCCATCGACAAACGGCGTCAGGCCTTCTGTTTTCAGGTCCAGAGTGTCCTTGTCGCTGCCTTTGCGCGCCAGCACGAAATCCTTGAAACGCCCGACCGGAGGGCGCTGCCGCAGCGCGTTATCGGCCATCATGCGCTGGAACAGGCGATTGTCTGCGACCTGATCGAGAATGCCGCGGCGTAATTGTTCACACCCGGCTTCGTCGCCCCAGACCACTCGCAGATCAAAGTAGATGCTCGATGCCAGCAGGTTTTCAGGCGTGGCTTCGCGAATGAAGGCCGAGAAGCGTCTGGACCATTCGCTGCGTGACAGGCACAGCTCTGGATTGCTGGCCATGATATTGCCTTTACACAGGCTGAAGCCGCACTGGGCAAGGCTCTGGTTGATGCGCTCGGCGATGGGCAGCAACAGCGCTCGTATTTCCGCTGCTTGCGCGGCATCACTGGCTTCAAACAGGATTCCGTTGTCTTGATCGGTGTGCAGCGTCTGTTCACGCCGTCCTTCGCTGCCGAAGCACAGCCAACTGAAAGGCACGCCGGGATCGCCTTTCTCTTCCAGCGTCAGTTCGATGACCCGGCATACGGTGTGGTCGTTGAGCAGGGTAATGATCTGGGTGATCTGGGTAGACGACGCGCCATGGGCCAGCATGCGGTCGACCAGTTGCACAATATCACCGCGCAGATTGGTCAGTGCTTCGATCCGTGGTGCATTGCGAATGGTTCGGGCCAGATGCACCAGATCCACACGTTGCAGGGAAAACAGGTCGCGTTCCGATACCACGCCGCACAGGCGCCCGTTCTTGACCAGGCAGACATGGGCAATATGGCGACCGGTCATGGCGATGGCCGCATCGAAGGCGCTGGCGTCGGGGCTCAGGTGAAACGGTGCCTGGCTCATGGTGTGCCTGATGGGCTGGCTGAAGTCGGCATTCACGTCGGCAACCGCTTCGCGCAAGTCCCGCAGGGTGAAGATCCCGAGCGGTGCCTGCTCCTCATCGACAATCACGATGCTGCCCACTTGCTGCTCATGCATCATCCTGACGGCTTCGCGCATCGGCGTTTCAGGGTCGCACATCACCGGATGGCGCATGGCCAGTTCGCCAAGGCGGGTATTCAGGGAGTATTGAGTGCCCAGGGTTTCCACGGCGCGTTGCTGGACTTGATGATTGACCTGATCCAGCAGACTGCTGACGCCGCGCAAGGCGAAATCCCGGAAAGTGGTGGACAGTGCAAACAGCTTGATGAAGGCCTGTTTGTTCAATTGCAGGCAAAAAGTATCTTCGGCTGCCAGATGTTCGGTGCGTGTGGCCCGTTCGCCCAGCAGGGCTGCCAGCGGGAAGCATTCTCCGGTGGTGATTTCAAAGGTGGTTTCGGTGCCACCTTTTGCCGAATGTGGTCGTTCCCCTACCACTCGGCCTTGCTTAACGATATAAAAGTGCTCTACTGCACCATCTGCCGGCTTGATGATGCTTTCGTCGCAGGCGTAAAAACGTAGTTGGCACTGCTCAACCAGGTACGCCAGATGGGCATTTTCCATCTGGTTGAACGGTGGAAATTTTTGCAGGAACTGCATGGTGCCGTGGATGTTCTGCAACACCGCAGTTTTGCCTGCCTGGTTGAAAGCGTCGGCTTTGCTCATGACCTGTACCGCGTTTTTGTTATTGGCGGTCATGGTCGACCGCTTGGGCCGCAGTGCCCATTGGACGTAAGTCTTACGCTGACAGGTAGTGCCCTGATGCACAGGTTTGTGTAGAGCTGTTTTAACGAACGCATGGGATCGCGCTCGAATACCCGGCTGGGAGGCCCGTAAAGTGCGCTGCAGGTTTAACCTGATCTGCTGTAGGAATTAGTCCAGGGAATGATGAGGCGGGAATGAGTGACCACGACATCTTGAGCGATGAAGAGCGCGACGCCCTTACAGAGGTCATGCTCCAGTCCAATCGTGACTTGCCGCAACGTGTGCTGATCGTCGATGACGACAGCGACGCCCGGGAGTTGCTGGCAGAAATTCTTAGTCTCAATGACATCAGTTGCTTGACGGCTGGTGGCGGCAACAGCGCCATGGAGCTGCTTGAAACCCGTCAGTCCATAGGCCTACTGATCACCGATCTGCGCATGGCGCCTTGTGACGGGCTGGACCTCATCCGCCAGGTCCGCGACTCCGAACGCGCGGCTTTGCCGATCATCATCGTTTCAGGCGACGCCAACGTGCGCGATGCCATCGATGCCATGCATTTGAGTGTGGTGGACTTCCTGCTCAAGCCGCTCAATACCAAGCAGCTTGTACGGTTGGTGAAGCGTGAGCTGGGGATGACCTGAGTTCCGGTTCGCGACTGAATTCGCTCCCACATGTGCAGGAGCGACTTCAGTCGCGAAAACCACTACCTGTTTTGAGCCTTGAACTCCCGACGACGGCGATGCAGCACCGGCTCGGTGTAACCGTTAGGCTGCTTTGTGCCTTCTATCACCAGTTCGACGGCGGCCTGGAACGCGATATTGCTATCGAAATCCGGGGCCAGCGGGCGGTATAGCGGGTCGTTGGCATTCTGGCGATCCACCACCGGTGCCATACGCTTGAGGCTTTCCAGTACCTGCGCTTCGGTGACCACGCCATGGCGCAGCCAGTTGGCCATGTGCTGGCTGGAGATGCGCAGTGTGGCGCGGTCTTCCATCAGGCCGATGTCATTGATGTCCGGCACTTTCGAGCAACCCACGCCCTGGTCGATCCAGCGCACGACGTAGCCAAGAATGCCCTGGGCATTGTTGTCCAGCTCGTTGCGAATCTCTTCCGGCGTCCACTTGACCTGTGGGGCCAGCGGGATGGTAAGGATGTCGTCCACCGAGGCGGGCACCCGTTGCGTCAGTTCGGCCTGACGGGCGAACACGTCGACCTTGTGATAGTGCAAGGCGTGCAGGGCGGCTGCGGTAGGCGAAGGCACCCAGGCGGTGTTTGCACCCGCCAGCGGATGGGCGATTTTCTGTTCCAGCATCGCGGCCATCAGGTCCGGCATGGCCCACATGCCCTTGCCGATCTGAGCCCGGCCTTGCAGGCCACACTTGAGGCCGATATCGACGTTGGAGTTCTCGTAGGCTCCGATCCACTTCTCGGCCTTCATCTGCGCCTTGCGAACGACCGGGCCTGCTTCCATGGAGGTATGGATCTCGTCGCCCGTGCGGTCCAGAAAACCGGTGTTGATGAACACCACACGCTCGCTCGCCGCCTGGATACAGGCCTTGAGGTTGACCGTGGTGCGGCGCTCTTCGTCCATGATCCCGACTTTCAGCGTGTTGCGCGGCAAGCCCAGGACCTGCTCGACACGGCCGAACAGTTCGTTGGTGAATGCTGCTTCTTCCGGGCCATGCATTTTCGGTTTGACGATGTACACGGAACCGCTGCGGCTGTTGCTGCGCGACGTATTGCCCTTGAGGTTGTGAATCGCGGCAAGACTGGTCAGCAGGCCGTCCAGGATGCCTTCTGGCACTTCGTTGCCGTGTTTGTCCAGAATGGCGTCGATGGTCATCAGGTGACCCACGTTGCGGATGAACAGCAGCGAGCGGCCATGAAGTGTGACGTCGTTGCCTTCGGGCGTGGTGTAGACGCGATCCGGGTTCATGGTACGGGTAAAGGTTTCGCCACCCTTGGCCACTTCTTCGGACAGGTCACCTTTCATCAGGCCCAGCCAGTTGCGATACACCACGACCTTGTCGTCGGCATCGACTGCGGCGATGGAGTCTTCGCAGTCCATGATGGTGGTCAGCGCGGCTTCCATCAGGATGTCTTTCACGCCTGCCGGGTCGGTGAGGCCGACAGGGCTGGACGCATCGAGCTGGATCTCGAAATGCAGGCCGTTGTGCTTGAGCAGAATGGCCAGCGGTGCAGAAGGATCGCCCTGGAAGCCGATCAGTTGTGCGTCATCCTTGAGGCCGGTATTGCTGCCGCCCTTGAGGCTGATGACCAGTTTGCCATCGATCAGCTTATAAGCCGTCGAGTCGACGTGGGAGCCGGCCGCCAGTGGTGCGGCTTCGTCCAGGAAGGCGCGGGCGAAGGCAATGACCTTGTCGCCGCGAACCTTGTTGTAGCCCTTGCCCTTCTCGGCACCGCCTTCTTCGCTGATGGCATCGGTGCCATAAAGCGCGTCGTACAGCGAACCCCAGCGGGCGTTGGAGGCATTGAGGGCGAAGCGGGCGTTCATCACTGGCACGACCAGTTGCGGGCCTGCCATGGTGGCAATTTCTTCATCGACGTTTTGCGTCGTGATCTGGAAGTCCGCCGCTTCTGGCAGCAGATAACCGATTTCCTGAAGGAAAGCTTTGTAAGCCGAGGCGTCGTGGGCCTGTCCGGCATTGGACTGGTGCCAGGCATCGATTCTTGCCTGCAAGTCATCACGTTTGGCGAGCAAGGCTCTGTTCTTTGGCGCAAGCTCATGGATCAGTGTGTCAGCCCCGGCCCAGAACGCTGTGGTATCGATGCCGGTTCCTGGGGTGGCTTCGTTCTGCACGAAGTCGAACAGGACTTTGGCGACCTGCAGGTCACCGACTTGAACGTACTCAGTCATTGCACTTGCCTCACTCTGCTCAGCAGGTCGAGCTCACTCAAGGAGCGCTCTGTTTATTGGTTTTAATGTTATGTAGTGCGCGCCGCGAAATACTACATGAGCAGCAGCGATGGGGGATGAATATGTCACCAAACGACTGAAGTTTCACGACCAGTCACGCTGCCGACCCGGATGTTCTCAAAAATGACGGCGATTGTTCCAGAAAATTATCAAAACGGTACACGTTCTGCGCTTTGCAGTGCCGGCGTGAACCTTGCCTATACTTTCGCGACATCCGTCGGGGTCTGACGGCACCTTTTTAAAAGCAGAGGAAGTCACCTGTGAATCATCTCGTAGTCACTGTGGTTGCACCCGACAAACCGGGCCAGGTCGAGCGTATAGCCCACTGCATCGCCGATCATGGCGGCAACTGGCTGGAAAGCCGCATGTCGCGCATGGCCGGGCAGTTCGCCGGCATCCTGCGGGTCGGTGTACCGGCTGAAAATCAGGATGAGTTGATCCAGGCACTGCGGGTGCTGACGGTCCATGGCATTCATGTGCAACTGGCCGAAAGCACCGCCGAAGCCCTCGGCTCCTGGAAAACCATCAGCATGCAACTGGTGGGCAATGACCGACCCGGCATCGTGCGCGACATCACCCGCTTGCTGACCGGGCAGGGCGTCAACGTCGAAAGCCTGATCACCGACATCACCCCGGCACCCATGAGCAGTGAACTGCTGTTCCATGCCGACGCCGTACTGGGCGTGCCCCTGAACCTGTCACTGGACGATCTGCAGGCCCGGCTCGAAACCCTGGCGGACGATCTGATGGTGGAGTTGGTGTTGAAGACGGAGAGTTGAGAGGGAGTACGAATGGTCAGGTTATCCAAGTTAACCGTGCACCCACCTGTGGATAACCTGGGGAGATGGCCTTGTGCGCCACGGTGGACGTGGCTTTGCGGGGTTTGATCAAAAAACCAGCAGTTTCAATGGCTTGTGCACAAATAAGGTGAACCTGCCTGTGGATAACCGTTGGAGAACCCTTTGCAGGCCATATGAATCGTGGCTTGCAAAGGGTTGTATGTTTTTTGATCAGCGACGGCGGCGCAGACTTAGCCAGGCATCGACGCTGTAGATTGCCAGCCCTGCCCAGATGCAGACGAAGGTGATGATGGTGCTGGTGTTCAGGTGCTCGCCATAGAGCAGGACCGCAAGGGCGAGGACCAGGGTCGGCGCGACGTATTGCAGAAAGCCCAGTGCGGTATAGGGCAAGTGGCGGGCGGCGGCGTTGAAGCATACCAATGGGATCAGCGTTACCGGGCCGGCCGCTGCCAGCCATATCGCCTGGCTGGTGGTCCAGAACTCAGGCTGTGCGGTTTGTGCCACGGGATTGAGCAGCAGCCACGCCAGTGCCAGCGGAACCAGCATCCAGGTTTCCACGACAAGGCCGGGCAGGGCAGCCACGGGGGCTTTCTTGCGGATCAGGCCGTAGAAGCCGAATGTCAGTGGCAATAACAGTGACACCCACGGCAGATTGCCGACCTGCCAGACTTGCTGGGCAACTCCGGCGGCGGCCAGCAGCACCGCCAGCCATTGCAGGCGTCGCAGACGTTCGCCCAGCAGCAACATCCCGAGCAGCACGTTGACCAGCGGGTTGATGTAATAACCCAGGCTGGCCTCGACCATGCGCCCGTTGTTCACCGCCCAGACATAAACCATCCAGTTGCAGGCTATCAGGCTGCCGCTGAGCGCCAGTACCGCCAGCCGTTGCGGGTTTTCCCGCAGTTCGCGCCACCAACCGGGATGTTTCCAGAACAGGAGCAGCAGGGAGCCGAACAGCGCCGACCAGATCGCCCTGTGAATGATGATCTCAAGGGCGGGAACGGTGGCGAGTAGTTTGAAGTACATCGGGAACAGGCCCCAGATGATGTAAGCACTCAAGCCAAGAATGTATCCACGGCGTGGGTTGGCAGCTTGCATGTAGCGTCCTTGTACTCAACAACAGGTTTTCAGAACAGTTTCAGGGGGGCTTCGTTCAGGGCCGACAACTGCTCGCGCAGTGCCAGGATATGGTCGCCCCAATAACGCTCTGTGCCGAACCAGGGAAAGCTGCGGGGGAAGGCCGGATCGTCCCAGCGTCGCGCCAGCCAGGCGCTGTAATGCATCAGGCGCAGGGCGCGCAGCGGCTCGATGAGCGCGAGTTCGGCGGGATCGAAGTCGTGGAATTCGTTGTAGCCGTCCATCAACTCCGACAATTGCCCCAGACATTCCTGACGATCACCTGCCAGCATCATCCAGATGTCCTGTACGGCGGGTCCCATGCGGCAGTCGTCCAGATCGACAATGTGGAACATTTCGTCACGGCACATCATGTTGCCCGGGTGGCAGTCGCCATGGATGCGGATATTGTTGTGGGGTGTTGCGGCGTAGACATCCTCGACACGCTTGAGCAGGTCCCGGGCGACGGACTCGTAGGCCGGGAGCAGGCTGCGCGGAATGCAATCGTTGCTCAGCAGGTAGTCGAGGGAATCATGGCCGAAGTTTTTCACGGCCAGGGCTTCGCGATGCTCGAACGGCCGGGTTGCGCCCACTGCATGAATGCGTCCCAGCAACTGGCCCAGGCGATAGAGCTGATCGAGGTTGCCCGGCTCCGGGGCTCGTCCGCCACGGCGCGGGAACAGCGTGAAGCGGAAGTCACCGTGCTCGAACAGGGTTTTACCGTCATGCACCAGAGGGGCTACGACTGGCACTTCGACTTCTGCCAGCTCGAAGGTGAAGCTGTGTTCTTCAAGAATCGCTTCGTTGCTCCACCGTTGCGGGCGATAGAACTTGGCGATCAAGGGCTGTTCGTCTTCGATACCTACTTGATAGACCCGGTTTTCATAACTGTTCAGGGCCAGGACGCGGGCGTCACTGAGAAAGCCGATACTTTCTACGGCGTCGAGAACGAGATCGGGGGTGAGTGTTGCAAACGGGTGGGCCATGCTGACTCCTGCGCGCAGCAAGTCGCCGCGTTCGACTGCAGATGGTAACGCAGAGTGCTCGCAGTTTTTCCGTAGGAGCGAATTTATTCGCGAATGGGGCTTTTCGCGAATAAATTCGGCTGGAATCAGGCGCCGATAATGCCGCCATCTTCACGGGTAATCACCATCACCGAAGAGCGGGGCTTGCCGTTGGGCTGGTGCTCGGGGAAGGTGGAGCCGCCGTTTTCACCAGGATGCTGGATACCCACGAACATCGTCTTGTAGTCCGGCGCGAAGCTGATGCCGGTTACTTCGCAACCGATCGGTCCGACCAGGAAGCGACGGATTTCACCGCTGTGCGGGTCGGCGCAGAGCATCTGGTTATTGCCCATGCCAGCGAAGTCACCCTTGTTGCTGGAGTCGCCGTCGGTCTGTATCCACAGGCGTCCCGCTTCGTCGAAGCTCAGGCCGTCCGGGCTGTTGAACATGTTCTGGGCATTGACGTTGCTCGACCCGCCTTGTGGTTTGCCAGCATGTACGACCGGGTTGCCCGCGACCACGAACAAGTCCCACTCGAATTCCATGGCCGAGGCATTATCTTCGGCTTCTTTCCAGCGCAGGATCTGCCCGTACTGGTTCTTGGCCCTCGGGTTCGGACCGCCGACCGGCTGGCCGTCATCGCCGCGCTTGGCGTTGTTGGTGAGGGTGCAATAGACCTGACCATCCTTGGGGCTGACCACGATCCATTCCGGGCGGTCCATGCGTGTGGCTTTCACCACGCTGGCGGCCAGACGTGCATGAATCAGCACTTCAGCCTGATTGTTGAAACCGGCTGCGGCATCCAGGCCGTTCTTGCCATGGGTCAGTTCGATCCACTGGCCTTTGCCTTTCGGACGATCCGGGTTGTTGTCACCGCCATCGAACTGCGCCACATACAAGGTGCCGTGATCCAGCAGGTTGCGATTGGCTTTGGGATCGTGATGATCTATCTTGTCGCGACTGATGAATTTGTAGATGAACTCGCCACGCTCGTCGTCGCCCATGTACACCACGACGCGACCGCCCTTGGTTTCGGTCAGTGCGGCGTTTTCATGCTTGAAGCGGCCCAGCGCGGTGCGTTTGATTGGCGTGGATTTCGGGTCGAACGGGTCGATCTCGACCACCCAGCCATGACGGTTGACCTCGTTGGGGTTCTTGGCCACATCGAAGCGCGGATCGTGTTGATGCCAGTTGATGTCCTTGCTGGCAGCCACGACGCCGTAACGCTTGAGGCCCGCATCGAACTTCTGCTCCGGATTGCTGCTGCCGAAACAGTCGGTGAAGTTCTCTTCGCAGGTCAGGTAAGTGCCCCACGGCGTCTTGCCGTTGGCGCAGTTCTGGAACGTGCCCAAGGCATGCTTGCCCGCCTTGTCGGCGTCGGTCTTGAGCCATTCATGACCGGCAGCGGGGCCGCTCAGGTCGATGGGCGTGTTGCCATGAATGCGGCGGTTGTACTTGGAGTCCTGCACGAACTGCCACTGGCCGTTCTTCTGCTGGACCTCGATGACCGACACGCCTTCAGCGGCCAGTGCCTTCTGTACGTCTTCGGCCGATTGCGGCTCCTTGCCGTGATCGAAGAGGTAGCGATAGTTGGTGTATTCGTTGTTGATCGCCATCAGCGCCCGGTCTTTGTGGCCGGGCATCGGGAACAGGCTCATGCCGTCGTTGTTGTCGCCGAACTGCACTTCCTGTGCCTTGGCGGTGCCTTTGCCGCTCGGGTCGAAGGCCGGGCCGCCTGCCTGCAAGGGCTGACCCCAACTGATGAGAACCGAGGATTTGTAGCCCGGCGGCAGGCTGATGGTGTCGGCGGTGGCTGCCGGAATGCTGTCAAAGCCCAGCAGATTGCCCGATGCGGCGCTGACGCTGTTGGCCAGTGCGCTACGGGTCAGCAGGTTGCCGCCCAGGAACATCGCGGCACCGCACAGGGCGCCTGCGCTGATGAACCCACGGCGAGTGAGGCCGACCATCTTTTCGAGGTCGGTGGATTGATTTTCTTCTAATAGATTCATCATCACGGCTCCCACAGAGGTGGCAGCCACGATAATTGCCGTATATGACGAAATTGTGTCTCAGGAGTGACGACACAGCCGCTTACAAAGGTGTGCCCAGCAAGACCCGTGACGGGGCGAAACGGACTTGCACCTGACTGCCTGTTTCCAGGCTCAGAGCCTGAAGCTGCTCAGATGGCGTCAAGGCACACAGCGTCTGGCCTCCAGGCAGATTGATGCGCACTTCGCAGGGGCCGTCTTCGGCTTCGAGAATGCTGTCGATCAGCCCGAACAGGCAATTGTTTCCATTTGTTTCTTCGTGGTCGTGTGGAAACAGCTCAAGCCAGCCCGCCTTGATGAGAGCGACGACATCGGTATCGATCTGCAGGTCCAGACGCAGGGTGCTGTCATGGGTAATCTGCGCCTCGATGAACACCTCGTCGGCCATTTGCAGACGAATATGGTCGTTGTGCCCATGTCGCGTGATGCTCACGATGCGGCCCAGTAACTGGTTGCGGGCGCTGGTGCGCAGGGTCAGGCGACTGAGCAGGTCCAGGTCCGTGCTTTCTTCGGTGGCTTCCAGCACCTGCGCTTGCAGTGCCTGCAATCGCTGATAGAGACGCAGCACACGCTCACCTTCGGCAGACAGTTTCGCACCGCCACCACCACGCCCGCCGACACTGCGCTCCACCAAAGGCTTTTGCGCCAGGTTGTTCAGCTCATCGATGGCATCCCAAGTCGCCTTGTAACTCAGGCCTGCGCTTTTGGCGGCACGTGTGATGGAGCCTTGCTCGGCGATGTGTTGCAGCAACTCGATACGCTGCGGGCGACGGACCATGTGTTGCGTCAGCAGAGTCGGTAAGGGCATGGCGACGGATTGGGTGGCTGATGGGAAAGGCGAGTGTAAGACAAGTCGGCGTCCAGAAGCTGATCAGCCCTCCGGACTGGGCGTTCTGGCCAGGCAATAGACATCCACCCGCCGGGCACCGTTCCTGAGCAAGGTGCGGGCAATCACATCGGCTGTGGAGCCTGTGGTCAGTACATCATCGACCAAGGCCAGGTGCTTGCCTTGCACCGATGCCGCATCCACCACCTTGAAGGCTCCGTTCAGATTGCGTTTGCGGCTTTTTGCATCCAGGTCCTGCTGAGCCGTTGTCTCGCGAATTCTCAGCAACTGGCGTTCATCCACAGGCAGATTCAGGGCTTTGCCCAGCCAGCCGGCCAGCATGCCCGCCTGGTTGTAGCCACGCTGGCGCAGACGCCGGGTGGCCAGTGGAACGGGCAACAGGCAATCGGGCCGGGCCAGGCCTTCCTCAAAGCGGTGCTGCAGAAACTGCCCGGCCAGCTCCGCCAGCAAGCGCCCCATGGGCCACCGGCTCTGGTGTTTGAAGCGCGTAATCAGGCTGTCCACCGGAAAGTCGTACAGCCAGGGCGCGATGACTTCTGTGAATGCCGGTGGTCGTTTGAGGCATTGCCCGCAATTCATGCCGGAGGCCGGAAGCGGCAGGGCGCATTGCAGGCACTGATCCCCAAGCCAGGGCAACTCGGTTTCGCAGGCCACGCAAACGGGAAAAGGCGCATCGCTGAATTCATCGCACAATAAGCAGATATGTTTACTTTTTAACCAGATGTAAACCTCTTGATTGTGATTGGGTTGACAGGGCATGGCTCTTCCTTAAATATGCCGAACATCCGTGTAGCGCTTGTGGGCTTTCCTCGCCTTGGCGCACTGCCTGAATAAAACCAAGGAGCCGCCCGATGAGCGCCAGCACCACCGCCACTCTGCGTCACGACTGGACTTTAGCCGAGGTCAAGGCGCTGTTCGTACAGCCATTCAATGACCTGCTGTTTCAGGCGCAGACCGTGCACCGCGCTCACTTCGATGCCAACCGCGTTCAGGTTTCCACCCTGCTGTCGATCAAGACCGGCGCCTGCCCCGAAGACTGCAAGTACTGCCCGCAATCCGGTCACTACAACACCGGTCTTGAGAAAGAAAAGCTGCTGGAAGTGCAGAAGGTGCTGGAAGAGGCCGCTCGCGCCAAAGCCATCGGTTCGACCCGTTTTTGCATGGGCGCAGCCTGGAAGCACCCATCGGCCAAGGACATGCCTTACGTGCTGGAAATGGTCAAAGGCGTCAAAGCCATGGGCCTGGAAACCTGCATGACCCTGGGGCGTCTGGATCAGGATCAGACCGAGGCGCTGGCCCAGGCGGGCCTGGATTACTACAACCACAACCTGGACACCTCGCCGGAGTTCTACGGCAGCATCATCACCACCCGCACCTACAGCGAGCGTCTGCAGACACTGGCGTATGTGCGCGATGCCGGGATGAAGATCTGTTCCGGCGGGATTCTGGGCATGGGCGAGTCGCTGGATGACCGGGCCGGGCTGCTGATCCAGTTGGCGAACCTGCCTGAGCACCCGGAGTCGGTGCCGATCAACATGCTGGTGAAAGTCGCCGGTACGCCGCTGGAGAACGCTGAGGAAGTCGATCCATTCGACTTCATCCGCATGCTGGCCGTGGCTCGTATTCTGATGCCGCAGTCCCATGTCCGCCTGTCGGCCGGTCGCGAGGCGATGAACGAACAGATGCAGGCCCTGGCGTTTTTCGCCGGAGCCAACTCGATTTTCTACGGCGAGAAATTGCTGACTACCGCCAACCCGCAGGCCGACAAGGACATGCTGTTGTTCTCGCGCCTGGGGATCAAGCCCGAAGCCCGCGAAGAGCACGCCGATGAAGTGCATCAGGCGGCCATCGAGCAGGCGCTGGTCGAGCAGAAGAGCAGCGCCATGTTCTACGACGCGGCGTCTGCCTGATCCTCTTGACTGGGCCGCATGCGAGCGGCCCGGTTTGAATCATCTTTTCCGAAGACCGGGGCTTGCATGTCTTTCGATCTCCGCACGCGCCTTGAAGCCCGTCGCGCCGAACATCTCTATCGCCAGCGCCCGCTGCTGCAAAGTCCGCAAGGTCCGCAGGTAACGGTTGATGGCCAGCCGCTTTTGGCGTTCTGCAACAACGATTACCTGGGTCTGGCCAATCATCCTGAAGTGATCGCTGCCTGGCAGGCGGGCGCATCGCGCTGGGGCGTGGGTGGCGGCGCATCGCATCTGGTGATCGGCCACAGCGGCCCGCATCACGAACTGGAAGAAGCCCTGGCCGAACTCACCGGCCGCCCGCGAGCGTTACTGTTTTCCAATGGCTACATGGCCAACCTCGGTGCCGTCACGGCGCTGGTGGGGCAGGGTGATACGGTGCTGGAAGACCGGCTCAATCATGCATCATTGCTGGATGCTGGCCTGCTCAGCGGTGCGCGCTTTTCCCGCTACTTGCATAATGATGCGGCGAGCCTTGATGCCCGGCTGGACAAAGCTGTCGGCGATACGCTGGTGGTGACCGATGGCGTGTTCAGCATGGATGGCGATATCGCCGACCTGCCCGCGCTGGCACAAGTCGCGAAAACCAAAGGCGCCTGGTTGATGGTGGACGACGCCCATGGCTTCGGACCGCTGGGTGCCAAAGGTGCCGGTATTGTCGAGCACTTCGGTCTGGGCATCGAAGAGGTGCCGGTGCTGGTGGGCACGCTGGGCAAGTCGTTCGGTACGTCGGGCGCCTTTGTGGCGGGCAGCGAGGAACTGATCGAAACCCTGATCCAGTTCGCCCGGCCCTACATTTATACAACCAGCCAGCCGCCTGCGCTGGCCTGCGCCACCCTCAAGAGCCTGGAGCTGCTGCGCACCGAACACTGGCGTCGCGAGCATCTGGGGCGTTTGATCCAGCAGTTTCGACGTGGCGCCGAGCAGATCGGTCTGCAACTGATGGACAGCTTCACACCGATCCAGCCGATCATGATCGGCGATGCGGGGCGCGCCTTGCGCCTGTCGCAGATGCTGCGCGAGCGGGGCTTGCTGGTCACGGCGATTCGTCCCCCTACTGTACCTGCTGGCAGTGCCCGTTTGCGGGTGACGTTGTCTGCGGCGCACAGTGCCGACCAAGTGCAGCTATTGTTGAATGCACTGGAGCAGTGTTACCCGCTGCTGGGCACAAGTGAATCGATGGAGTCCGAGCATGCGTGATCGTTTGATCCTGCTACCCGGTTGGGGCCTTGGTGTCTCGCCACTTGAGCCGCTGGCGGCCGCGTTGCGCGGGCTTGACGAGCATTTGCGGGTCGAGATCGAGCCGTTGCCGGACCTCGACAGTTGTGATGTTCAGGAATGGCTCGACGAACTGGACGCCAATATCCCGACCGGTGCCTGGCTGGGCGGCTGGTCGCTGGGTGGCATGCTGGCTGCGGAGCTGGCGGCACGACGCGGCGATGACTGCTGCGGGCTGCTGACCCTGGCCAGCAATGCCAGTTTCGTGACCCGTGGCGCGTGGCCCAATGCGATGGCGGAAGGCGAGTTCTCGGCCTTTCTGGCCGGTTGCTCGGCTGACTCCGAAGCGACTTTGAAGCGTTTCAGCCTGTTGTGTACCCAAGGCGCTGAAGACCCGCGCGGCCTGTCACGGCTGCTCAAGGCCGGAGCGCCACAGACGTCGACGAATACGCTGGTCGATGGCCTGAAAGTCCTCGGGCAACTCGATACCCGCAGTGCCTTGCAGACCTATCGCGGGCCGCAACTGCATCTGTTTGCGGGGCACGATGCGTTCGTGCCTGCCGAAGCTGCGGGCGACCTGCTGGCATTGTTGCCTGATATAGAAGTGGGTCTGATTGAACAGGCCAGCCATGCCTTCATTCTGGAAAACCCCCACGGCGTGGCAGCGGCGATCCAGGCCTTCTTGCATGAGTCGGGCGATGACTGATCTTTCTCACGTGAAATTAC
The DNA here is from genome assembly GCF_900187465.1 of Pseudomonas sp. Irchel 3A18. Classification (NCBI taxonomy): domain Bacteria; kingdom Pseudomonadati; phylum Pseudomonadota; class Gammaproteobacteria; order Pseudomonadales; family Pseudomonadaceae; genus Pseudomonas; species Pseudomonas sp. Irchel 3A18. The sequence goes on along the minus strand of NZ_FYDI01000016.1, from coordinate 22,357 downwards.
CGGGCGGCCTGCCTGACAAGCGTCAGGTGGCCGAATCGTTTTCCCGGGCTGCCGGCAGTTACGACAGCGTGGCCGATTTGCAGCGCGCAGTCGGTCATGAACTGTTCGCCCGTTTGCCTGAAACACTGAGCCCTTCGCGCTGGCTGGATCTGGGGTGCGGCACGGGTTATTTCAGCCGGGTGCTGGGGCAGGCCTTCCCGCAAAGCGAAGGTGTTGCACTGGATATCGCCCAAGGCATGTTGCGTCATGCCCGTCCCTTGGGCGGCGCCCGTCACTTTGTGGCTGGCGATGCCGAGCGCCTGCCGTTGCAGGCGCACCGTTGCGAACTGGTGTTCTCCAGCCTCGCGGTGCAATGGTGTGCGGATTTTGCAGCCGTGCTCGGTGAAGCCAGCCGGGTCTTGCAGCCGGGCGGTGTATTCGCGTTTTCCAGTCTGTGTGTCGGCACTTTGCAGGAGCTTCGGGAAAGCTGGCAGAGCGTCGATGGGCTGGTGCACGTCAATCGCTTTCGCGAGCGGGATGACTATCGTCAGTTGTGCGCGGCCAGTGGCTTGCGGGTGCGCAGTCTTGAGGTTCGGCCTCACGTGTTGTATTACCCGGATGTGCGCAGCCTGACCCATGAGCTTAAAGCGCTGGGCGCGCATAATCTTAATCCCGGACGTCCCGGTGGCCTGACGGGAAGGGCGCGGATTCGTGGCTTGGTCGAGGCGTACGAAAGGTTCCGTCAGGAGCCTGGGCTGCCCGCGACTTATCAAGTGGTCTATGGGGTGCTGGAAAAAAACTGATGGGCTTGCGAGACAAGGGAAGGATGCCGAGATGAGTGCTGCGTATTTCATCACTGGAACCGATACGGACGCGGGGAAGACCACTGTCGCCGCTGGCCTGCTGCATGCGGCCCGACTGGCCGGGCTGAGCACGGCGGCGGGCAAGCCTGTCGCTTCCGGTAGTGTCATCACTCCCCAAGGGCTGCGCAATGCCGATGCCCTGGCCTTGCTGGCTGAATGTTCGCTGGAGCTTGGCTACGACGACGTCAATCCCTACACCTTCGAGCCCGCCATCGCGCCGCATCTGGCCGCCCGGGAGGCCGGTGTGTCGCTGACGGTCAATGCCTTGCTGCAACCCATGCGCCGCCTGCTGGAACGAAACGCGGATTTCACCCTGATCGAAGGCGCGGGCGGCTGGCGCGTACCGCTGGCGGATCAGAGCAACCTTTCCGATCTGGCCATGGGGCTGAGGCTGCCGGTCATTCTGGTGGTGGGTGTGCGCCTGGGTTGTATCAACCATGCGCTGCTGACTGCCGAAGCCATCGCCCAGGACGGGCTGCAACTGGCGGGCTGGGTCGCCAATATCATCGAGCCCAAGACCTCACGGCTGGAAGAAAACCTTGCGACCCTGTCCGAGCGCCTGCCAGCACCCTGTATCGGGCGTGTGCCGCGCCTCAAGAAAGCGAGTGCCGATGCCGTTGCGGAACATCTGCACCTGGAACTGCTCGACTGATTTTGAAACACATTCACTATGTCGCTGATACACAAGGCGCTTTTGCCCGGTTCAAGGCATAACCTATTATCCGGCTATGTGCCATTAGTCTTTTTGTCGAGTATTCCGCTGCATTTACTGGTTCAATAGCTCCTGTTCGCTATTTGAACTGAGGAACGGCTTATGCAAATCACCATGAACAATACTCTCTATCCAGGCCTGAGCGCGATTCAGGTTGGGCAGGAGCGTGTCGATCAGGCGGCCACCCAGATCGCCAGCACCAACATCGAAGTTTCCGGCAGAAGCCAGTCTTCGGATTTCCAGCTCGAAAACCTGCGCTCGGTCGACCGTAGCCAGCGTTCCGACCTGCCCGCCAACATCGTTGAGCTGGCCGCTGGCAAAGAACAGATCCAGGCGGGTCTGGCAGCTCAGAAAGCCAGCGATGAAGCGCTGGGTACACTGATCGACACTTACGCCTGATCCCCTGCGCCGTGCCTTCCGTGCACGGCGGCATTTTCTGAATTTCCCCCTGCCAGCAGCCTGTATCGCCTGCGCAACCTTTTTTCCCTCATCTAGACTCACAGTATCGTTTTCTCGACGCTGTATGCCTTTGCGTGCGCGGCCTGTAGCGTATTGATGACAAACGGTGTGTGAAGCGCTATTGACAAGGTTTAGGCGTAAACGTATGTTTCAAACACCTGTTTGACCGTAAGGCATACGAGATTGTCTGGTGCCTGGGAGTTTGCTCCCGGCGACCGCCCGGTCATTCGTTCCAGGATTCATCAGCAGAGGTTTATCGCTATGCCTGAATACAAGGCCCCCTTGCGTGATATTCGTTTCGTTCGTGATGAGCTGCTCGGTTATGAGGCGCACTATCAGAGTCTGCCGGCATGCCAGGACGCAACGCCAGATATGGTCGATGCCATTCTTGAGGAAGGTGCCAAGTTCTGCGAACAGGTACTGGCTCCCCTGAACCGTGTCGGCGACACCGAAGGTTGCACCTGGAGCGAGTCGGGCGTTAAGACGCCGACCGGCTTCAAACAGGCATACAAGCAATTCGTCGAGGGCGGCTGGCCGAGCCTGGCCCATGACGTCGATCACGGCGGTCAGGGTCTGCCCGAGTCTCTGGGCCTGGCCGTCAGCGAGATGGTTGGCGAGGCCAACTGGTCATGGGGCATGTACCCGGGCCTTTCGCACGGCGCGATGAACACCATTTCCGAGCACGGTACGCCTGAGCAGCAAGAGGCTTACATGACCAAGCTGGTGTCCGGCGAATGGACCGGCACCATGTGCCTGACCGAACCTCACTGCGGCACCGACCTTGGCATGCTGCGCACCAAGGCCGAGCCTCAGGCCGATGGTTCCTACAACGTCACCGGCACCAAGATTTTCATTTCCGCTGGCGAACACGACATGGCCGACAACATCGTCCATATCGTACTGGCGCGTCTGCCGGATGCTCCGGCGGGCACCAAGGGTATTTCGCTGTTCATCGTGCCCAAGTTCCTGCCTGCCGCCGACGGCAGCATCGGTGAGCGCAATGCCGTGACCTGCGGTTCCATCGAACACAAGATGGGTATCCACGGCAACGCCACCTGCGTGATGAACTTCGATTCGGCCAAGGGTTTCCTGATCGGTCCGCCGAACAAAGGCCTGAACTGCATGTTCACCTTCATGAACACCGCTCGTCTGGGGACTGCACTGCAAGGTCTGGCCCACGCCGAAGTCGCGTTCCAGGGTGGCCTGAAATACGCTCGCGACCGTCTGCAGATGCGCTCGCTGACCGGCCCGAAAGCGCCCGACAAGGCCGCTGACCCGATCATCGTTCATCCTGACGTGCGCCGTATGCTGCTGACCATGAAGGCTTTCGCCGAAGGTACGCGGGCCATGGTGTACTTCACGGCCAAGCAGGTCGATATCGTCAAGTACAGCGAAGACGAAGACCAGAAGAAAGCCGCCGACGCACTGCTGGCGTTCATGACGCCGATTGCCAAGGCCTTCATGACCGAGGTGGGCTTCGAGGCCGCCAACCATGGCGTGCAGATCTACGGTGGCCATGGTTTTATCGCCGAGTGGGGCATGGAGCAGAACGTTCGCGACAGCCGTATCTCGATGCTGTACGAAGGCACCACCGGCATCCAGGCGCTGGACCTGCTGGGCCGCAAGGTCCTGATGACCCAGGGCGAAGCGCTCAAGGGCTTCACCAAGATCGTCCACAAGTTCTGCCAGGCCAACGAAGGCAGCGAAAGCGTTCAGGAATTCGTGACGCCACTGGCAGCGCTGAACAAGGAATGGGGCGAGCTGACCATGAAAGTGGGCATGGCCGCCATGAAGGATCGTGAAGAAGTCGGTGCGGCTTCGGTGGATTACCTGATGTATTCCGGCTATGCCTGCCTGGCTTACTTCTGGGCCGACATGGCGCGTCTGGCGGCCGAGAAACTGGCAGCCGGGACTTCCGAGCAAGCCTTCTACAACGCCAAGCTGCAGACTGCGCGTTTCTACTTTCAGCGCATCCTGCCGCGTACCCGTACTCACGTCGCCGCCATCCTTTCCGGTGCTGGCAACCTGATGGACATGAAAGAGGAAGACTTCGGCCTGGCTTACTGACAAGTCCGGTCGTAGCTCAAAGCCGTCTGGCCCTTCGGGTCAGGCGGCTTTTTCGTAGGTTGATGAAAAAGCGTGAGAAAGCGCTTTCTTGCTCAAGCAATCAATAAACCTTTTCGATCTCCTGCCGTTACAGAAAAGTAGCCAGCTATCAATCCTGCTGTATGCATTGTTCACTGGAGAGAGGCACAATGCCACTGCTCCAGATATTCACTCCGATGCCGAGTAGGAGATATTCCCCTTGTTGCGTCCATCTGCTGCACGATTGAGTCATTTTCTCCCTTCTGCAGCGTTGTTGTTTGCAGGGCTGGCGGCTGCCTACGTCAAGGACCTGAACGTTTTCTTAACCTCCCTGTTCAACGTGCTGCCGACATTGGTGCTGTTGCTGGGCGGTGCGTATTGCGGTGTGTACCGGCGTCAGCGTGAGCTGTTTCTGATGATCACTGTCTACGTCGCCTACTTTCTGCTCGACACTCAGACTGATTACTACCGCGATAATGGCAAGGTTCGCGAAGACGCGGCGGTGATCTTTCATCTTGTGTGTCTGCTGTTGCCGTTGATGTTCGGGCTTTACGCGGCCTGGGAAGAGCGTACGCACCTGTTCCAGGATCTGGTGGCGCGTATTGCGGTGCTGGTGGCTGTGGGCGGTGTTGCATTCGGGCTTGAGCAAAGTTATCCCGTCGCAGTGCAGACCTGGCTGGCGGATATCCGCTGGCCGGCGCTGCATGGTTCGTGGATGAGTCTGATCCAGTTGTCGTATGCGATGTTTCTGGGTTCGTTCGGTCTGTTGATCTGGCAATACCTGGAAAAGCCACGGCCTTTGCATGCAGCGCAGATCGTCGGATTGCTGGGACTCTTCTGGGCATTGCCCAAGACCTTCATCCTGCCGTTCACCCTGAATATCCTGTGCAGCCAGGTGATGCTGATGATTGCCGCGGCGGTCGCCCATGAGGCCTATCAGATGGCATTTCGCGACGAACTCACCGGTTTGCCGGGGCGTCGTGCGCTCAATGAGCGTATGCAGCGTCTGGGGCGCAATTATGTGCTGGCCATGAGCGACGTCGATCACTTCAAGAAATTCAACGACACCCACGGCCATGATGTGGGCGATCAGGTGTTGCGCCTCGTGGCCAGCAAGTTGTCGAAAATCACCAATGGTGGCGGCAAGGCCTACCGCTATGGCGGTGAAGAGTTCGCTATCGTTTTCGCTGGCAAGACCCTGGAGGAATGCCTGCCGCACCTTGAAGCCATCCGCGAAAGCATCGCCAATTACGAAATCCTGCTGCGCAACCAGGACAATCGCCCCAAGGACGACCAGCAAGGTCGGCAAAAACGGGGAGCGACAGCGTCCAACAGTGTTTCGGTAACGGTGAGTATCGGAGTTGCCGAGCGTCAGCCCGAGCACCGCACGCCGGAAGAAGTCCTCAAGTCTGCCGACCAGGCGCTGTACGCCGCCAAGGGCGCGGGCCGTAACTGCGTCATTTCCCACACTCAGTTGAACAAGCGCGGAGCGGTGCGTACCGCTGACGCCGCGAGCTGATATAGACGAACTGCACGTGAGCGGCGCAGTCTGTCTGACGGCGCCGTGTTGTTTCGTCTGTCTGTCGTGTATGTGACTTTAAATTGATTTATAGTCACACCATGACCCTATGTCTCTGAATCGTTGTTCGGTTAGACTCGCGATCATTGCCACCTGATTCCAGGCATGTAGCATGTCCGGATCTTCTTTTTCAGGTTTTTCTTGCTCCCTGCTTGTGAGGTTTGCCATGGCTGACTACAAAGCCCCGTTGCGCGATATGCGTTTCGTCCTCAATGAAGTATTCGAAGTTTCTACACTCTGGGCTCAACTGCCCGCGCTTGCCGAAACTGTCGATGCCGAGACGGTCGACGCGATCCTCGAAGAGGCAAGCAAGGTCTGCAGTAAAACCATTGCTCCGCTCAGCCGTAACGGCGACGAAGAGGGTTGCCACTGGAACGACACCGTCGTCACCACTCCGGCAGGTTTCCCCGAGGCCTACCGGACCTACGCTGAAGGCGGCTGGGTCGGTGTTGGCGGCAACCCGGATTTCGGCGGCATGGGCATGCCCAAGGTGGTGTCGGCTCAGGTCGAGGAAATGCTCAACTCCGGCAGCCTGGCGTTCGGGCTGTACCCGATGCTGACCACCGGCGCCTGTGTCTCGATCAACACCCACGCGAGCGAAGAACTCAAGGCGATTTACCTGCCGAACATGTACTCGGGCGTCTGGTGTGGCTCCATGTGCCTGACCGAAGCCCATGCCGGCACTGACCTTGGCATCATCCGCACCAAGGCCATACCTCAGGCAGACAGCTCCTACAAGATCACCGGCAGCAAGGTGTTCATCACCGGCGGCGAGCACGACCTGACCGAGAACATCATCCATCTGGTACTGGCCAAGCTGCCGGATGCGCCCGCTGGGCCTAAAGGTATTTCCCTGTTCCTGGTGCCCAAGTTCATGGTCAACGCGGATGGCAGCCTGGGCGAGCGCAATACCGTCAGTTGCGGCTCCATCGAGCACAAGATGGGTATTCAGGCTTCTGCTACCTGTGTGATGAACTTCGACGATGCCGTCGGCTATCTGATCGGCGAGCCCAATAAAGGCCTGGCGGCCATGTTCACCATGATGAACTACGAGCGCCTGGGTGTCGGCATTCAGGGGCTTGCCTCCGGCGTGCGCTCTTATCAGAACGCCGTGGAATATGCCCGCGACCGCCTCCAAAGCCGTGCGCCCACCGGCGCGCAAAACAAGGACAAGGCGGCTGACCCGATCATCGTTCACCCGGACGTGCGCCGCATGCTGCTGACGATGAAAGCCTTCAACGAAGGTGGCCGTGCCTTCTCCAGCTATGTGGCCCTGCAACTGGATATCGCCAAGTTCAGCGAAGACGATGCCGCTCGTCAGCGCGCCGATGATCTGGTCGCGCTGCTGACACCGGTCGCCAAGGCGTTCCTGACCGATATCGGCCTGGAAACCACGGTTCACGGCCAGCAGGTTTTCGGTGGCCATGGCTACATTCGCGAATGGGGCCAGGAGCAACTGGTACGTGATGTGCGCATCACCCAGATCTATGAAGGCACCAATGGCATCCAGGCGCTGGATCTGGTGGGCCGCAAGATTGTCGGGTCGAACGGTGCGTTCTATCAGTTGTTCGCCGACGAAGTGCAGGCCTTCATCAGCGAATCCGACAGCTCACTGGCCGAGTTCACCAAGCCTCTGGGCGCTGCGCTGGACATGCTCAATGAGCTCACTCGCTGGGTACTGGACCGCGCGCGCTCCAACCCCAACGAAATCGGTGCGGCCTCGGTCGAGTACCTGCACCTGTTCGGCTACACCGCTTACGCCTACATGTGGGCGAGGATGGCCAAGGCAGCGCTGGGCAAGGAAGGGCAGGAAGAGTTCTATGCCAGCAAGCTGGGTACTGCGCGTTTCTACTTCGCCCGCCTGCTACCGCGTATCCATTCCCTGGATGCCAGCGTGCGTGCGGGCAGTGAGTCGTTGTATCTGATGGATGCTTCACAATTTTGAAGGTAATAGTCTGTAAGCATTTGCTTACACAACGTGTTGGCTTTTTGCCTCTTCCCTCAGAATGGATCCAAAGTTACTCTAAATCCATGGACGTAGCGCAGGATGCGCAATAAGACATAACAGGGACACGAAGGGATACCTGCCAGGATGGCGGGACGAAAGGGATATCAGGGAAACAGTCTGGAAAGCCCCGCTTAGGCGGGGCTTTCTTTGTTCCTGCGATTTAATAATGGCTGTGTGCCAGATCGCGTGGAACCCTTGCTGATGCCCAGGGTCGATTAGCTACCAGGCCTGCAAAAGGTCATCCACTAGGAGCTTGCCCATGGACATCATTCGTATCATCTTCGCTATCCTGCTGCCACCACTGGGCGTTTTCCTGCAAGTCGGCTTCGCGGGAGCCTTCTGGCTGAATATCCTGCTGACGCTTCTGGGTTACATCCCGGGCATCGTGCATGCCGTGTACATCATCGCCAGCCGTAAGTGATCTCCATTCGTTAAATGGAGTTTCCGTAGCGAACTCATTCGCGAGGCGTCATCCAAGGCGATAGATTTTCTTCAGGTGTACGAGCCTTCGCGAATGGATTCGCTCCCACAGCAGTGGATTCATTCGCGAAATGCATCCTGGTAAAACTGCCATTCAGCTTCCAGTGCATCAGCCAGGTTCTGCGCCTTGCGAAAACCATGGCGTTCGTCTGGATAGAAATGCGCCTGGGCCGGAATGCCATTGCCCTGCAGCGCCTTGAGCATGGCGCGTGTCTGCTCCGGGACGACCACGGCATCCAGTTCGCCCTGAAAGAAAATCACCGGAACACGGATGTTTTGCGCGTGTAGCACGGGCGTTCTGGCCTGATAGCGTTCGACATCTTTCACCGGGTCGCCGATCAGCCAGTCCAGATAGTCACCTTCAAACTTGTGAGTGGCCTTGCCCAGGGCAATGGGGTCGCTGACGCCATAAAGGCTCGCCCCGGCGCGGAATACTTTGTGGAAGGCCAGGGCGCAAAGCGTCGTATAGCCGCCTGAACTGCCTCCACGAATGAACGCCCGGTCTTTGTCGATCAGGCCTTGTTGTGCCAGATACTCCACGACCGCACAGGCGTCTTCCACATCCGCAACACCCCAGTTCAGATGCAGGCTTTGCCGATAGGCACGGCCATAGCCCGTGCTGCCCCGATAGTTGAGGTCGGCGACGGCGAAACCCCGTTGGGCCCAGAACTGAATGCGCGGGTCCAGCACCGGGTAACAGGCCGAAGTAGGACCACCATGGATGAACACGACCAGTGGCGGTTTCTCGGTGCCGTCCATGGCCGGATAGAAGTAACCATAAGCCTCGGCATCACCACTGGCGTATCGCAACGATTGCGGGCGGCTGATGCGTTCGGGCGGCAAGGGCGCGACACCGCCAGCCAGTACGTGCGTACTGTGATCCTTGCGGGAAATGGCCAGCACGGCAGATGGACTGACTGCCGACGCCGCGATGCAATAGATGAACTGCTCATCAATGGCCAGACTGCGAAACCGGGTGTAATCGCCGCTGAACGCTTCGACCGAGCCATCGGCATGACGCAGACCCAATACACCAAAGCCGTCTTGCGACCAACTGGCAAGGTAGCCGCTGTCTACCGGCAACCAGGTGCAGCCGCCCAATTGCCAGGGAGCTGGCGAGTGATCGGCAGCCGCGGCGGGGAAGGGCGCAAAACCTGAAGGGGTTTCACCCCAGGGCTGCCAGAAGCCATCACGATCCGTCAGGCAACATAGTCGCCCTTTGGCATCGAAGCGCGGTTGTTGCAGGGATTCTTCCTTGGGGCCGTCGCCTGCCACGCAACGTCCCCTGGACCAGCCGCCATCGCTCAGCCGTTCGGCACACATCAACCGGGTTCGGGTCCAGGGCTGGTGCGGGCGTTGCCATTCAATCCAGGCCAGTCGCTGCCTGTCCGGGCTGAGGACGGGCGACGAATAGAAATCAGCGCCTTCGGCCAGCAGATGACGATGACTGTCAGCCAGATCGATCGCCACCAGACGATGAATGTCGTGATCTTCTTCCACCGCCAGAATCTGCCCGGCAGCGAAATGCACCGCGCCATAGCGTCGCTCGCCATGTGTAAGCTGAAAGGGCGCGCCGGCGTTCAGGGGCTGTCGATAGAGCTGCTGGTCGCGTTCATTGACGAAGACCACGGCATCGTCGGCAATGCAGAAGGCTCCACCGCCGTATTCGTACACCCGGCTGCGCACGCTGAAACCCTCGGGCGTCAGGCAGCGAGCGTGACCTTCGCACCAGTGCCAGATTCGGCTGGCCGCATCCTGTGGGCGAAATTCGCTCCAGAACAGGCCAACCGGGCTTGCGGCCAGTTCGGCATAGTCGACACCGGCTGCTACGGCCTGGGCGGCGCTGAACAGTTCAGGACTTGGCGATGAGGCGTGAGTTTCGTTCATTGCGAAAGGCCAGTTCTTCGATGGTTTGGGTCGCTGTTTCAGCTTCGTCACGGGCCTGGGTGATCATCCCGTGATGCGGGGATTTGCTGCACACGGGATCGGCATTGGCGGCATCGCCCGTCAGCATGAAGGCCTGGCAACGGCAGCCTCCGAAGTCTTTTTCCTTCTCGTCGCAGGAGCGACAAGGTTCGGGCATCCACTCGTAACCGCGAAAGCGATTGAAGCCGAACGAGTCGTACCAGATGTGCTGCATGCTGTGGTCGCGCACGTTGGGAAACTGGACCGGCAATTGCCGCGCGCCATGGCAGGGCAGCGCAGTGCCGTCCGGGGTCACGGTCAGGAACAGGTTGCCCCAACCGTTCATGCAGGCCTTGGGACGTTCTTCGTAGTAGTCCGGCGTGACGAAGATCAGCTTGCAGGGATGCTTTTCAGCCGCCAGCTTTTCCCGGTACTGGTTGGTGACGGCTTCTGCCCGCACCAGTTGATCCTTGGTGGGCAGCAGGCCAACGCGGTTCAGGTGCGCCCAGCCATAGAACTGACAGGTTGCCAGCTCTACGAAGTCGGCTTCCAGCGCCAGGCACAGCTCGATGATCCTGTCGATCCGGTCGATATTGTGCCGATGGGTGACGAAGTTCAGCACCATCGGGTAGCCGTGCTTTTTCACTGCACGGGCCATTTCCAGTTTTTGTGCAAAGGCTTTTTTCGAGCCCGCGAGCATGTTGTTCACTTGCTCGTCGCTGGCCTGGAAGCTGATCTGGATATGGTCCAGGCCCGCTTCCTTGAAATCGATGATCTTCTGTTCGGTGAGGCCGATCCCGGAGGTAATCAGGTTGGTGTAATAACCCAATCGTCGGGCTTCGGCGATAAGCACGGCCAGATCCTGGCGCACCAGCGGCTCGCCGCCGGAAAAGCCGATCTGGGCCGCGCCCATCTGTCGTGCCTGTTGCATCACTGTGAACCACTGCTCGGTGCTCAACTCCTGGCCTTGTTTGGCAAAGTCCAGCGGGTTGGAGCAATACGGGCATTGCAACGGACAGCGATAGGTCAACTCCGCCAACAGCCACAGCGGCAGCCCGACAGGTGGCGTTGGCGGAATGAGTGCGTTCCCGGTGGTGAGTCCTGTTTCAGCCAAGGTTGATCCAACTCTTTTCCTGGGCAACGTTCATGAAGTCCTCCACATCGGTACCCACCTCCGGGAAGTTCGGAAAGCGCTCCTGCAGCGATGCGATGATCTGCGCCACATTGCGCTGTCCGTTCACCAGATCGCCGATCAGGCCTGCACTTTGGTTCAACTGGATCATGCCCTCGGGGTAAAGCAGTACATAGCACTTCTGTGCCTCTTCGTACTGGAAGCGATAACCCTGGCGCCAGGTGGGGACTAACTGTCTATCGAATTTCATAGGCTGATTCCCTTATGCCATACGTTCTTGTGGGTGACGCTGTGGTAAGGCGGGCGGTTCAACTCGTACGCCATGCTCATGGCGTCCAGCATGCTCCACAAAATGTCGAGTTTGAACTGCAGAATTTCCAGCATGCGCTGCTGGCCTTCATAGGTGGTGTAGTACTCAAGTGTAATCGCCAATCCATGTTCCACATCGCGACGTGCCTGACCGAGGCGAGTGCGAAAGTACTCATAGCCTGCCGGATCGATCCACGGATAATGCTGCGGCCAGGTGTCCAGGCGCGACTGGTGGATCTGCGGCGCGAAGAGTTCGGTCAATGAACTGCTGGCCGCTTCCTGCCAATTGGCGCGGCGTGCGAAATTCACATAGGCATCCACGGCAAAGCGAACACCCGGCAGCACCAGCTCCTGCGAGCGCAGTTGGTCCGGGTCCAGACCGACCGCCTGGCCCAGACGCAGCCAGGCTTCGATACCGCCGTCTTCGCCGGGGGCGCCATCGTGGTCCAGCAAGCGCTGAATCCACTCGCGGCGGATTTCGCGATCCGGGCAGTTGGCCAGAATCGCCGCATCCTTGAGCGGGATATTCACCTGGTAGTAGAAGCGGTTAGCGACCCAGCCCTGAATCTGTTCGCGAGTCGCCCGGCCTTCATACATCGCCACGTGGAACGGGTGGTGAATATGGTAGTAGGCACCCTTGGCGCGCAGGGCCTGTTCAAATTCGGCGCGGGACAGCGCTGCTTCGCTCATCTTGGCTCCTAAAGTTCGATACTCATGCCGTCATAAGCCACTTCGACATGGCGGCGAACCAGCTCGGCGCGCTCCGGGGAATCTTCGTCGAGGATGGGGTTGGTGTTGTTGATGTGGATAAGTACCTTGCGCTGCTTCGTAAAGCCTTCGAGTACTTCCAGCATGCCGCCCGCACCGTTCTGGGCAAGGTGGCCCATTTCCCGGCCGGTGCGCGTGCCGACGCCACGGCGCTGCATTTCGTCGTCGTCCCACAGTGTTCCGTCCACCAGCAGGCAATCGGCGGCGTGCATTTTTTCCAGCAGCGCCTCATCGACCTTGCCAAGGCCAGGCGCGTAGAAGAGTTTGCCGCCGGTTCTGAGGTCTTCGACGATCAGACCGATGTTGTCGCCGGGGTGCGGATCAAAGCGGTGTGGCGAGTAGGGCGGTGCGGCGCTGCGCAGCGGGAACGGTGTGAAGCGCAGGTTCGGGCAGGCGGGAATGACGAAACTGCCTTGCAGCTCGATACGGTTCCAGTTCAGGCCGCCATTCCAGTGCTTGAGCATCTCGAACAGCGGAAAGCCTGTGCTCAGGTCTTCGTGGACCATGTCGGTACACCAGACCTGATGCGGGCAACCTTCGCGCAGGCTGAGCAGCCCTGTGGTGTGATCGATCTGGCTGTCCATCAGCACGATGGCGCTGATGCCAGTATCGCGCAGTGCCCGGCCCGGCTGCATCGGCGCGAAACCTTGCAGTTGTGCCCGAATGTCCGGCGAGGCGTTGCACAGGACCCAGTTGACGCCATCGTCGGAGATCGCGATGGAGGATTGGGTACGCGCCTTGGCGTTAAGGCTGCCATCACGAAAGCCTGCGCAGTTCACGCAATTACAGTTCCACTGGGGGAAACCACCGCCGGCAGCGGAACCTAGAATCTGGATGTACATGTCAGCTCCATACCGCGTGACCTGAAACGCTGAAATAAAAATGATTCGACCCATAAAAAAAGCCCCGGCGAACCGAGGCTTTGCACCGCATATACATCAACGGCTTGCGAAGTACATGGTGACTTCAAAGCCGATACGCAGATCAGTGTAAGCAGGTTTGGTCCACATGGGAGACTCCTTCTAGGTGATTGCAGCGGTTCAATCAGGGTGGTGACTACATCTTAGTGTGTACGCGCGTACATACGTTCAGATGCTTAGGAAGCTATCTTACTTAATTTAACGATTTGGCAGGGCGCGAGTTTCATGAAAGATTTCTGTTACAACCAGCGGTTGCCCGTTCAGGCCGCAGGAACAGGGCGGTTGGACAGAATGAGCCACCCTGCGCTGGCATCGTTCAACTGACCGGCGGCAGCCAGTAACGAGTGTTTTTCCAGATGTAACAGTGCTGTTTTAAGCGGCTCGGGACCGCTCTTTTCATGCCCGGCCAAGCGAGCTTGCCACAGCAGCTCTGCCGTCTGTTCATGGGGCATCGTCGCTGTATCGAACTGCCCGGCCAGTGCCTGCCGCAGTCCCGGAAGGTCGGCGTCGTCGATCAGGTCTGGCAGCTCACCCATGAACGTCTCGATGTGCCGGACAATCTGCCCGGCGCTGCATGTGGGCGATTGCACACCAAACAACAACCCGGTTCGTCCGGCGATTTGCCTCAAACCGCTGAAAACGGCGTAGCCCAGTTGCAGTTCGACTCGCAGGCGTTGATAGAAGGGAGCCTGTATCAAGTGCGCCAGCAGACGCCAGGCTGCTTCATCTTCCATGGACAGGCCGGGAGCGGTGCAGAACACCAGCACGGCATCTTCCGGTGAGCCTGATTCCAGCGTGTGCCAGCGCTTGCCGGGTAGCACTGAAGGCGCTTCAGTTGCCGTGTCATCCACTGCGCCAGGCATGTCCTGTAATGCGGCATTGACGAGCGCCAGGCTGTGGGCGGGCAGGCCAACGGCAAGGCTGATCCGTCGGGAACTGGCCCAGACTGTCTGAATATCATCACTGCATTGCCCGGCAGTCATGTTCAGGAACTGATCGGGAAGCGCCTTGAGCAATTCTCTGATCGGAATCAGCGCTGGCCCGCTGTGCGCCTGAGCATGGCGCGGGTCGGGGTGCAACAACAATTGCCGGGCGTGTTCGATGATGGCTGGCATCGGTTCGTGAATGCCGCTCAGCCTGAGCTCCCAATAAGTGCCGTAGGCGCTGAAAGATACTGTCACACCGGCTTGCCGAGCCTGTTCGATCAGGTTCTGCAGGCTGCCATTGAGCATCCGCCACAATCGGGGTTGTGGGGCCTGTAACTGCCAGCGCAGAAAGAGGGCTGCTTCGGCACTGTCAGTGCTTGCGACCAACAGCAAAGGATTGGCGGTCGGCAGGCACCATTCGACTTGTCCACAGGCCGGGTTATCCACAGGCTGCGCGGTGAGAAGGGTTTCGGGCTTCAACTGGTCGAGCACTGCTCTCAGTGCGTGCAGGTCGTCACCGGACGCAGTGCGGCAAAAATGATGCGCCAGCTCCAGGGCACCACAGGTTTGCAGACGCCGTTGTTGCAGGCGACGGTATTCATCGATCAGCTCGGGCCAGCGGGTCTTGAAGAAGGCGAGCCAGTCGAAAAACAGCGTGGCCAGGGTGCCGGATGAATCAGGCGCTGCGCCCACGCACTCGATATCAAGCAGCAACTGACCCTCGAACTGATACAGCGGCGTTGCCTTGAGCGAATCGATCAGCCCTTGGCTAATAAGTGCTGCAACCAGCCCGCCCGTGTGGGGCTCCATCAGCCAGTGGCAGAAAAATGCGACAGCTTCTTCGGTGTTCGCCGGCAAGCCTTCGCAGGCAAAGAGCAGATGCGTACTGGTTGTTTTGTGATCAGGTCGTTTATCGATAAGGCGCGGCGGTGTGTGCTGCATGACCTTGCCGACGGCGCTGAAGCTTGCGCCATGCTCTGTGGCCAGGTCCTTCAATTCAGCCAGCGATTGAGGGCCGCTCAGGCACAGAGTGATCTGCCCGGCTTGATAGAAGCGCTGATAAAATTCATGAAGCGCCTGTTGAAACGCCGGATTGGGCACTGACAGGCTGTAACGGTTGCCCGCATGAAAGCCGCGCAGCGGATGCCGCGGGTTGATGGGTTCAAGCAGGCTGATCTGCTGGCGGGCCTTGGCATCCTGAGTCCAGGCGATGAATTCGGCATGCAGCACTTCGCGCTCGCGTAACTGATCGGGCAGTGACATGCGCGGGTGAGCGAGCATGTCGCACAGCCGTTCCAGCCCTGGGGCGAATGCCGAGGGTGGTAGCTCGAAGAAGAAGTCTGTGGTGCGTTCGCGGGTGCTGGCATTGATCTGTCCGCCATGGCGTTGCACGAAAGCCATGAGGTTCTGGTCGGCAGCGAAGCGCTCGGTGCCCAGGAAAAACAGATGCTCCAGAAAATGCGCCAGCCCCGGCCAGGCCTGTGAAACATCATGGCTACCGGCCGCGACCCGAAGCGACGCCGCGCAGCGCTTGAGCCGTGGCGCATGACACAGCACCACGTTCAAGCCATTGGGCAGCACAAGTCGCTGGATATCAAGCATGACCGTTTCCACGGAAAACAAGTCGTCATGCTAACGGATATTCGCTCCCACAGAACCCCTGTCAGGCTGCGAGCAACCAGACACCCGTTGCCGCCGAAGCTGCACCGGCAATCCGCACCAGCGGCGCAGCGGCCTGAGGCAGTACGCGCACGACTGCGTAGCCAGCGGCGTGCAAGGCTGCCGTTGCCGCGACGAAACCGGCCGCGTAAGCCCATGGGCTGGACATGTCCGGCAGCTCAAGGCCGTGGGCCACGCCATGGAACATCGCAAACACTGCCGTGGCCACTACGGCCAGTGCCAGCGGAGGACGCACAGCCAGCGCAACGGCCAGGCCCAGCGCCAGTACCGAGGCCGAGATACCGCTTTCCAGCGCAGGCAGTTCCAGACCGGCGAAGCCCAGCAGGCCACCGATCAGCATGGTGCCCACGAAGGTGCAAGGCAGTGCCCAGCGGGCTGCGCCTTGCTGTTGCGCGGCCCACAAGCCGACCGCAAGCATGGCCAGCAGGTGATCCAGACCACCGACCGGGTGGCCTAGGCCTGCAATCAGGCCGTTATCGCCATGGCCCGGATGCGCCATGGCCAATGCGGGGGTGAGCAGCAGGGCGAGGGCGCCGAGGGCTTTTTTGTAGTTCATGAGCAGGTTTCCTTGGAGGTTTGAATTCAGGCGTTGATCGTCAGCAGGCCCTGGCGCTCGATAATGGCAATGATCTCTTCCAGACCCTGGCCGGTTTTCTGATTGCTGAACACGAACGGCTTTTCGCCACGCATCTTCCTGGTATCGCGATCCATCATTTCCAGAGACGCGCCCACCAGTGGCGCCAGGTCGATCTTGTTGATCACCAGCAGGTCGGACTTGCAGATGCCGGGGCCGCCCTTGCGCGGCAGCTTGTCGCCTGCCGAAACGTCGATCACATAAATCGTCAGGTCCGACAGCTCCGGGCTGAAGGTCGCAGAAAGATTGTCGCCACCGGACTCGACGAGGATCAGGTCCAGCCCTTCGAAGCGGCGGTTGAGCTGGTCAACGGCTTCCAGGTTGATGGAGGCGTCTTCGCGAATCGCCGTGTGCGGGCAGCCGCCGGTTTCCACGCCAATGATGCGTTCTGGTGCCAGTGCTTCGTTGCGCACCAGAAAGTCGGCGTCTTCACGGGTATAAATATCGTTGGTCACGACCGCCAGGTTGTAGCGCTCACGCAAGGCAAGGCACAGAGCCAGAGTCAGTGCGGTCTTGCCGGAACCGACCGGGCCACCGATACCGACGCGCAGAGGTTGGCTGTTCATTGAGTTCTCCATGGATGCTAGGACCGGAACAACCGGCTGTATTGACGTTCATGGGCCATGCTCGCCAGTGACAGACCGAAAGCGGCGCTGCCGATCTGTTGGCTGTCTTGAGCTGTGGCGTTCTGTTGGGCCTGCTGCAACAAGGGCAGCAGTTCACTGGTGAGGCGTTGTGCAGCCTGCTGACCCAGCGGCAGGGTTTTCATCAGCACCGCCAGCTGGTTTTCCAGCCAGCTCCACAGCCAGGCCGCCAGCGCGTCCTGCGGGCTGATTTGCCAGGCCCGTGCGGCCAGCGCCCAGCCCAGGGCCAGATGCGGCTCGCTTGTCTGTTCCAGAAAGCGGCGGGCAGTGTGATCCAGCTCCGGCAGGCCATTGAGCAACTGTTGCAGGGAATAACCCATCTGCCGGCTTTCCAGATGCAGCTCACGGGTTTCCCGACTGGCACGGTGTTGTTCGCTCAGTTGCAGCAACTGCCCCCAGTCTTCCTCGGCGGCGGCTGTGCAATGGGCGAGCATCATGGGCGCCTCGAAACGGGCGAGGTTGAGCAGCAATTGATCGCCGATCCAGCGCGCAGCGGTTTGCGGATCGACCACGATGGATTGCTCAACGGCCATTTCCAGGCCCTGTGAATAGCTGTAGCCGCCAATCGGAAGCTGGGGGCTGGCCAGACGCAGAAGCGCCCAGGCACGGTTCACTTGCGCACGCCGAACTGGTGCAGACGCGGCGCGTAATTGAAGTCTTCCTCACCGGCCCGTGAATGGTGATGACCGCCCCCATAGGCTCCGTGTTCCGGCTGGAAGGGCGCTTCGATGGTTTCGGTGGTGGCTCCCAACTGGTCGAGCATGGCCTTGAGCACGTAGTCGTCCAGCAGGCGCAGCCAGCCGTCGCCCACTTGCAGTGCAACGTGGCGGTTGCCCAGGTGATAGGCAGCACGGGTCAGCTCAAACGTGCTGCTGCAGGTCACGTGCATCAGTTGTTCGGGACGGGCGCAGACCCGAACGATGCGACCATCTTCGGCTTGCAGGAATTCGCCGTCATGAAGAGGTGGCTGGCCGCGTTGCAGGAACAGTCCTACGTCTTCGTTCTCGGCACTGAAGCAGCGCAGGCGACTTTTGCTGCGGGCCTCGAAATTCAAATGCAGCTCGGCGGCCCACTCGTTTTGGGGGTCGATTCTTTTATGAATCACCAGCATCAGAATGTTTCCAGCTAATTGCGATGCTTCAAATCAGAGCAAGGGGCTTGCCAACAGTGCAGGAATCATAAAAAGGCAGGCGTGACGGGAGGCCTGAACAGAAAAGCGTCAATTGATTGCTCTGTTTTGGTGCGAGTGTTTATTTATGTTTCAAGCTGGTGCGATTTTTCTGACATGGATATCAGTCATTACTTCCAAGACCTTTCCAGTGCTTGGCGCCCATGAAGATAAAACGCAGTTGCTGGGTGATCTTGGCCTGGGGAGTGAGATGGGCCGCGAGGGTGGCAGCAGGCGGGTCGATCAGCTCGGGCAGCATGGCGAAGACGCTCTTGACCACCAGGTCGGCAATCACCGACAGCGCCTTGATATCGAGGTGTTTCCATTTGGGCATTTTCGCCAGGTCGGTGGTCAGGTCGGCGCTGATCCCTTCACGCAAGGCTCCAAGCGCCTGACGCACCTTGAGAGAGCCGCCATATTGCTCACGGGCCAGAAACAGGAACTGCGAACGGTTCGCTGCCACCTGATCGAGAAAGATCTGCACCGATGCATGAATCAGCCCGCCCATGACCAGCTCGTTATGGCGCACAAGGCGAATGGTTTCACGAAAGGTCTGGCCCACTTCACTGACCAGTGCCAGCCCCAACTGGTCCATGTCTTCAAAATGACGATAGAAGCCGGTCGGTACAATCCCTGCCGTGCGTGCGACTTCCCGCAGGCTCAGGCTGGCGAACCCGCGCCCGCTTTCCATCAGCTGATGCGCAGCGTCCAGCAAGGCTCTTCGGGTCTGTTGTTTCTGTTCGGCGCGGGGCAGCATGAGGTAAAGAGTTCTACGATTGGACTATGTTGCACTCTAGCAAATGAGCTTTGCATGCGTCGAAAGGCTTTTTATGGGATGGCCTGACGCGGCTACCTTTTCCATTGGATGGAACCTGTTGTGCTATTTACCTATCACAGCAAACCCTCGGCGCTTTTGTCAGTCGAAGGAACATGTCGTATTCAACGCTCCATGGCCGGGGCGTTGGTTTTTGGAGTGACGTGCGATGACGCGCAGCCGCAAGATTTTCGCCTGGACAGGCGCCACGTTGTTACTGGTGCTTGCCGTATTGGTCATTGTGATCGCCACCTTCGACTGGAACCGCATCAAACCCACCCTCAACGAAAAAGTCAGCGAAGCGCTGCATCGTCCGTTCGCCATTAACGGCGATCTTGCTGTGCACTGGCAGCGCGAGCCTGAATCCGGTGGCTGGCGCGCCTGGGTGCCATGGCCGCATTTCGTGGCTCAGGATCTGAGCCTGGGTAACCCCGAGTGGTCGAAAACTCCGCAAATGGTCACGCTCAAGCAAGTCGAGTTTCGTCTTGCCCTGTTGCCTTTGCTGGTGCAGGAAGTCGTGATTCCGCGTATCGACCTCACCGGCCCGGAAGCCAGGCTTGAGCGTCTGGCCGATGGTCGCGCCAACTGGGTCTTCGACCTGCCCAAGTCCGACCCCGAGGCCGAGCCTTCGCGATGGGTGGTGGATATCGGTGCGATCAAGTTCGATAAAGGGCTGGTCAGCTTCAATGACCAGACCTTGAAGACGCAACTGGATGTGGTGATCGACATGCTGGGCAAGCCGATCCCCTTCGGTGACATCGTCGGCAGCAAAGAGGTGAAGAAGGCCCAGGAGAAGGGCACTGTCCCGCAGGACTACGCCTTTGGTCTGTCGGTCAAAGGGCAGTATCACGAGCAGAAGGTCAACGGGACGGGCAAGGTCGGCGGTTTGCTGGCCTTGAAAGACGCCACGCAACCCTTCCCGGTGCAGGCCGATCTGAAAATCGGCGATACGCAGATTGCAATTGCCGGCACCCTGACCGATCCGCAGAACCTGGGTGCACTGGATCTGCGTCTGAAACTGTCCGGCACCAGTCTGAGCCATCTTTATCCACTGACCGGCGTTGCCTTGCCTGACTCGCCGGCCTACTCCACCGATGGCCGCCTGATTGCCAGGTTGCATGATGCCGCCGGGGCGAATTTCCGCTACGAAGGCTTCAACGGCAAGATCGGCAACAGCGACATTCATGGCGACCTGAGTTTCGTGGCCAGTCAGCCACGTCCCAAGCTGAGCGGGGTATTGGTTTCCAACCAGCTACTGTTCAGCGACCTTGCGCCCCTGATTGGTGCCGACTCCAATGCCGCGCAGAAAAAGCGCGGTGGCGAGAGCAAGCAGCCCAAGGGCAAGGTCCTGCCTGTGGAAGAGTTTCAGACGGACCGCTGGCGGGCGATGGATGCCGATGTGGAGTTCACCGGTAAACGGATCGTCCAGAGCCCGGACTTGCCCTTTACCGATCTGTATACGCACCTGTTGCTCAATGACGGTCAGTTGAGCCTTCAACCGCTGCGCTTTGGCGTGGCGGGCGGAAAGCTGGATGCCGAAATCCGCCTGGATGGCCGGACCCAGCCATTGCAAGGACGGGCCAGGCTGTCGGCGCGTAACTTCAAGCTCAAGCAGCTGTTTCCGACTTTCGAGCCCATGAAGACCAGCTTCGGTGAACTCAATGGCGATGCAGATATCAGCGGTCGCGGTAACTCGATTGCGGCTTTGCTGGGCACCGCCAATGGTGACCTGAAGATGCTGGTCAACGACGGCGCCATCAGCCGGGGCCTGATGGAGATTGCGGGGCTCAACGTGGGTAACTACGTGGTCGGCAGGTTGTTTGGCGACAAGGACGTGAAGATCAACTGCGCGGCGTCGGATTTCGGCATCAAGGACGGTCTGGCCACCAGTCGCCTGTTCGTGTTCGATACCGAGAACGCAATCATCTACATTGACGGCACAGCGAACTTCAAGACCGAACAACTGGACCTCAAGATCAACCCAGAGTCCAAGGGTTTCAGGGTGTTCTCGCTGCGCTCGCCACTCTACGTGAACGGCCCGTTCGCCAGCCCCAATGCGGGCGTGCAATCAGGCCCATTGCTGTTGCGCGGAGCGGGCATGGTGTTGTTGGGCGCTACGGTCGGCCCGGCGGCGGGGCTGCTGGCACTGGTCGCCACTGGCGACAGCACACCGAATCAGTGCGGGCCATTGCTGGAGCAGATGAGAGCGGGCAAGGCGCCCAAGACCGTGAAGTGAAACTGATACTGTCCTGACCTGTCGCGAGCAAGCGCCCTCCCACAAACCGTGGAAGGGCGCTTGCTCGCGACGGCGTTTTGAAGATTTACAGGTCGTTCAGGATATCGGCCATGTCATCCGCATGCTCTTCTTCCTGGGCCAGGATGTCTTCAAAGATGCGGCGGGTGGTCGGGTCGGATTCGCCGATGTACTGAATGATTTCACGGTAGCTGTCGACGGCGATGCGTTCGGCAACCAGGTCTTCGTACACCATTTCCTTGAGCGTATTACCGGCAACGTACTGTGCATGCGAGTGCTTGGTCAGCAGGTCGGGGTTGAACTCCGGTTCGCCGCCCAGTTGCACGATGCGCTCGGCCAGCTTGTCGGCGTGCTCCGCTTCCTGCTGTGCATGCTCCAGAAACTCCGCAGCAGCCACGCTTGCCTTCAGGCCGTTGGCCATGAAGTAGTGACGTTTGTAGCGCAATACGCAGACCAGCTCGGTCGCCAGAGACTCATTGAGCAGACGCAGGATGGTTTCCCGGTCCGCGCTATACCCTTCGGTGACGGCACCGTTCTCAACGTTGTGACGGGCACGTTCACGCAGGCTGCTGACATCGGATAGCTGGGGTGCAGAAATCATGATTTATCTCCATGGCTCATCAGGTTTTCGTCCCGCTCTTGGTGAAGGGCTCGGCGGGATCGTCACTAGGTGTGAGTGATGAACAACGAGAAAGTTTTATCGAATTTTGGATAACCCGACCTTTGCAGTCGATGTAAAAAATATAAGAAACGACTGCAGAACACAGTGGTCCTTAACTTGAGGCATTCATTTATGGAGAGACAAAATGCTCAAGTTTTTGGGTGGCACCGTCGGCATCATTTTCCTGATTGGTTTGATCGTGGTCATTGCTCTGTTCAAGCTGGTTTTCTAACGCTCGATCAAAAAGCCTGGTGCTCCAGGCACCGGGCTTTTTGATGAGCGAAGGCATTAGGCCTTGATGCGCAAATACCTGCGCACCCCATCCTTGATAAAACACCCCTGAAACCCTCGACAACCCTTATGAACAGGGCTTCTCG
>NZ_FYDI01000026.1:0-30348 GCF_900187465.1 Pseudomonas sp. Irchel 3A18 | reverse complement strand
ATGGCGACTTCAGCGGCAAGGATATCGTCAAGGTCGGTTACAGCCTGGGGTACAGCTTCAATCTGTTGATGGCCGTGTTTGTTGAAGCGCCGTGGGCGGTGATTCGGGAGGCGAAGCCGGTGCTGATCGACGGCAAAAGCATCGGCATTCTGGATCGCTCTTCCGCCTACTGGAAAGCGCAGGGAAACAACGCTTGGGGGGATGCGATTCGCGGGTTCAGGAGCACGGTGGTGGCTTTGGGGGCGTTTGCGGTGGCGGCGGCGATGTTGGAGATTTGGGATATTTGGGACGATCACAAAAATGCTAGAACCTCAGAGGAAAAAACGGCTCTAGTTGTAAAGGGTTTTGCTGTTCTTGCAATGGGTGCTGGGGGTGTAACTCAGTTGATAGCAGGGCTAACCTTATCTAGAGCTGCCGTATTTTTTGTAATGATTACATGGGTAACTATTGGTATTTTAATAGCTGGATTCGTTTATTTAATCGCCAGCATGGTCTTGAACTATTTCAAACAGGACAGTGTCGGTTGGTGGTTGCGAAAAAGCTGCTGGTCGCGCTCGCCTGAACATCGGCATACGGATACCCAGGAAGGAAAGCTCGAAGAAAAGCGCGCTCTATTGGAAATCCAGCTGAGCCCGCAAATTTTAATTAAAAGCACGGTTGAGTACCGACAGAAGTACATAGGTAAAGTCGGGTATGTAGATATACCTATACAGAATGGTGCCTGGATACAAATACGTCTGCCTGAGGTATTACGCGGGCAATGTGTTCAGCTGAACGTGATCAGCAGTACACGGCCCTTCGGCGTTCTGCCCACAGTGGAAGCAGATACTCCCATCGCAGACGCATTTGAAAAACGCGGAAAATTTGCTCCTCTCAAGGAGTTTGGCAGGCTAGGAAGTGAACGACCTCCTTATAAATCACCGGATCTGTATTTCCCGATTTTTCCTGCAGGCGAGGACGTCATCTGGCAGACCTGGGTTCCGCTCAGGGAAGAAGCCACCTACATCGAGCTGAAAATCTGGTATCCGAATGAGGTGAGTGCTTCAGAGCAAAAAGCTCAAAGCTATCTTTACCAGATAGAACTAAGCCAAGAGGGCAGTATGGTTGTAGATGGCTCAACCCTCACACAGCTCGAAGTCAGTAAAAAAAGCCGTGCCAATGCACTGGCCCTTGCTCTTCCGGAATAAGAATATTATGAATAACATAGCCGCCTGCCGCACAGCGCAGAACACACTTTTCAGCAGCGATACGGCTGTAATGGCGTGGAGTATAAAAACAATTGATTGCCCTCCGAAGGAGTTTATGAGGTTTCAGGTTTCTGTTATAGCTGGGGTTCTTTCGCTTTTTCTTTATTTTATATGGTTGATGTGGGATGCTCTGACTGAGAGTGTAGGGTTGTTTATAGGGTTTGCTTGCGCAACAGTAGCGTATTTTGTCTACTTGATTGTGCTTGTAATAAGACAGAAGACCATATTTAATTACCGCATTACATACCGGGTTGGGTCTGTCGAGCACTTTCGTCACTACCCAAGCTTCGCAGGCCCTCTCTTCAAAGGCATCGCCATCTTCACCATTCTGCTATTTCTCGGCGTGGCCCTCGTCACAGGCTCCCTGCTATTTCTGATTGGTCCAGCCGCCATTTCACTGGGGGCCGCACGCTCTTTGCTGAATTGGGAGAATAAAATCCACCATGAAGAAAGTCTGCCCTGGAACGAGCATAACTTTGTCACGGTGGATCGCAAACGCTCCATGATAATCACCCATCGAACGGACATCACGGTGGGGTTTGAAGCCCGCTTCCCCAACAAAGACCTGTTCGAGCAATACCTGCAATTCCTGCACTCGGTCCTGTCACCCACGGCCAAGTTCATGGAGAAAGACTGGGAGTGGTGAAAAACGCGGTGCCTGATGCAACAAGCTTTTGAATAGTGTGTTTTGTCAGTCACGATATTGTTGGTGTCATGGTGGGGCAGATTTCCTTGCCACACCGCAAGGTGATTATCCGCAATATCGGCACCCCCAACATTTATCAGATAGAACTCGACAAGCAGAGTAATGGCACAGCCGATGGATTAACCACAACCCATCTTTTGATAAGTGCTGAGCACCGCACCCAATCCCTGGCACTTGCAACCCCGGAATAAGTAGGCGATATGTGCAACAAGAAAAAAGCTTCGCTCAGTGACGAGTCTCTGAATGATACCGAAAAACAAAATGCTGCTTATCATTTTGATGAGTTGAAAGACTGCGAAAAAATATTTGACTGGTCCATAAAGACTATAAACGGCACTCCAAAAGACATAATGGAAGGCCAGGTGCTTATTTTTTGCGCTGGTACGGCATGGGGACTTTTACTTACTTTTTTGACGTGGTGGAAAAGTCAGATTCATGTGCCCGAACTAATGGCCGGCGCTATATTTCTATACTGTAATGTGTTTTTTTATATACTCATCTTCAGACAAAAAACCATATTCAACTACAGTGTCACCTCACAAAAAGCATTGCTTGAATATTACGACTACTACCCAAGCTTCGCAGGCCCGCTCTTCAAAGGCATCGCCATTTTCACCATCCTGCTATTTCTCGGCGTAGCCCTTGTCACGGGTTCTCTGCTCTTTCTCATCGGCCCCGCCGCCATTTCAATCGGGGCCGCACGCTCTTTGCTGAATTGGGAGAATAAAATCCATCATCGGGAAACTCGTCCATGGGATACCCACAACTTCGTCACGATTGATCGAAAGCGCTCCATCATCGTTATTCATTGCACCGACATCACTACAGGATTTGTCGCCCATCTCCCCAACAAGGACCTGTTCGAGCAATACCTGCAATTCCTGCATTCCGTCCTGCCGCCCACTGCCGAGTTCATGGAAAAAGATTGGGAGTGGTAAAGAAATTGGCGAGTGAAGTACCTCATATTCGTTTTGGGAATAACCAAATGAATAAATGAGATTTATGGATATAAAAAACTACTGTTAATGTCACTCCATTACGGCGGTTTTCGCCTCATGAACATTCAATACCCAGCAAAGGAGCGCCCCATGCGCACTCTCATCTTGCGTCGAGGCCTGGCCGCTCTGTTTGCCGCAGCAGTCGCTTTGGGGGCCATTACCCAGGCCCAGGCTGAAGACCTTCGTATCGGTTATCAGAAATACGGCACCCTGGTGGTGCTCAAGGCCAAAGGCTCCCTTGAGAAGCGTCTGGCCGAGCAGGGCGTGAAAGTGCAGTGGACCGAATTTCCGGGTGGTCCTCAGTTGCTGGAAGGCCTGAACGTCGGCTCCATCGATTTTGGCGTGACGGGCGAGACGCCTCCGGTCTTCGCTCAGGCTGCCGGCGCGGACCTGCTCTACGTGGCCTATGAGCCGCCAGCGCCTACCAGCGAGGCGATTCTGGTGCCCAAGGATTCACCGATCACCTCGGTCAAGGACCTCAAGGGCAAGAAAGTCGCCCTCAACAAGGGCTCCAACGTTCACTACCTGCTGGTGCGCGCACTGGAAGATGCCGGTTTGAAATACACCGATATCCAGACCGTGTTCCTGCCGCCTGCCGATGCGCGTGCCGCTTTCGAGCGTGGCAGTGTGGATGCCTGGGTCATCTGGGATCCTTACCAGGCTGCGGCCGAACAGCAATTGCAGGCGCGGACTCTGAGAGACGGCACCGGCATCGCGGATAACCATCAGTTCTATCTGGCCACCAAGCCTTATGCCCAGAAGAATCCGAAAGTGATCGAGGCCCTTGTCGAAGAGGTGCGTGCAGTAGGCGAGTGGTCCCAGGCTCACCCTGAAGAAGTGACCAAACAGGTTGCGCCACTGCTGGGTCTGCCTGCCGACATCACCCTGACCTCGGTGAAACGCCAGGGCTACGGGGCGCTGTTCATCACGCCTCAGGTGGTCGATGCGCAGCAGAAAATCGCTGACACCTTCTATCAGCTCAAACTGATTCCCAAGCCACTGCGCATTGCCGACGTGATCTGGACACCTCCCGCTGCTGTAGCGAAAGCACAGTGATTGGCAGGCCTTTCGAGGAGACAACTCCATGAGCCTTAGTGCTTCGCAACGAACCCTTCACAGACTGGCGCCCTGGGCACTTCCAGTCTTGCTGCTGGCGGCCTGGCAACTGTCAGTCAGCGCCGGCTGGCTGTCCACCCGCATTCTGCCTGCGCCAAGCGCGGTGATAGAGGCTGGCGTCAATCTGATTGCCAGCGGTGAAATCTGGACCCACCTGGCAATCAGCGGCTGGCGTGCCGGTATCGGTTTCGCCATTGGCGGCGGTATCGGGCTGATTCTGGGTTTCATCACCGGCCTCACCAAATGGGGTGAGCGCTTGCTGGACAGTTCGGTGCAGATGATTCGTAACGTGCCGCACCTGGCGCTGATTCCATTGGTCATCCTGTGGTTCGGCATCGATGAGACCGCGAAGGTATTCCTGGTCGCGCTGGGCACCTTGTTCCCGATCTACCTGAACACCTATCACGGTATTCGTAACATCGACCCTGCGCTGGTGGAAATGTCCCGCAGCTACGGTCTGTCAGGCTTCAGCCTGTTCCGTCATGTGATTCTGCCGGGCGCCATGCCTTCGATCCTTGTGGGTGTGCGCTTTGCCCTTGGCTTCATGTGGTTGACCCTGATCGTGGCCGAAACCATCTCGGCCAGCTCCGGCATCGGCTATCTGGCCATGAACGCCCGTGAATTCCTGCAAACCGACGTCGTGGTTCTGGCCATCGTGCTGTATGCCGTGCTTGGCAAGCTGGCCGATCTGGCGGCGCGAGCTCTGGAGCGTGTATGCCTGCGCTGGCATCCGGCCTATCAGGTCAGCAAAGGCGGTGCAGCATGACGAGTCTGAAACAACAACCTCCGCATTTGCTGCGTGGTATTCCGCTGGCGATTCAGGACCTGAAGAAAGCCTTCGGTTCCCGTGTCGTACTCAAGGACATCGATCTGCACATTCCGGCCGGTCAGTTCGTGGCCGTGGTAGGTCGCAGTGGTTGCGGCAAGAGCACTCTGTTGCGCCTGCTGGCCGGTCTGGACAAGCCTACCGAGGGTCAGTTGCTGGCTGGTTCCGCCTCCCTGGCCGACGCTCGGGAAGACACTCGCCTGATGTTCCAGGAAGCGCGTCTGCTGCCCTGGAAGAAGATCATCGACAACGTGGGCCTTGGCCTGAGCGGTGACTGGCGTCCCCAGGCGCTTGAGGCGCTGGAAGCGGTCGGTCTGGCCGAGCGTGCCAATGAATGGCCGGCGGCTTTGTCTGGCGGCCAGAAGCAGCGTGTTGCCCTGGCGCGGGCGCTGATCCACAAACCGCGCCTGCTATTGCTCGATGAGCCGCTGGGCGCGCTGGATGCCTTGACCCGTATTGAAATGCAGCAACTGATCGAAAACCTGTGGCGCAAGCATGGTTTCACGGTCCTGCTGGTGACCCACGATGTCAGTGAGGCCGTGGCCATTGCCGATCGGGTGATCCTGATCGAAGAAGGCAGCATCGGGCTCGACCTTGTGGTCGACCTGCCGCGTCCTCGGGCGCGTGGCTCCCATCGTCTGGCTGCGCTGGAAACCGAAGTGCTCAACCGCGTGCTGTCCCTGCCCGGGGCGCCGCCTGAACCCGAACCCTCTTCACCATTGCCCACGCAATTGCGTTGGGCCAATTAACCCCGATCCCACAAAAGGAAGGCATACCATGACTATCAAAGCGATTAACGTGCGCAACCAGTTCAAAGGCACCATCAAGGAAATTGTCCAGGGTGACGTGCTGTCCGAAATCGACGTGCAGACCGCTTCCGGTATCGTGACGTCGGTCATCACCACCCGCTCGGTAAAAGAGCTGGAACTGGCCGTGGGCAGCGAAGTGATTGCATTCGTGAAGTCCACCGAGGTGTCGATCGCCAAGCTGTGATCTTCAATAACACCCGACCCCGGACGGTGCAGACCCTCCGGGGTTTTTTTACATCCGGATCAAAGAGGCTGGGGGCGTTTTGGCAGGAAGGGCGGCAGGTACAGCCCCAGATAGGCGTCGAACACCCGCATGCCTTCTTCGGCCATGCGCGGGGTGATCTCGTCGTGCAGTTGCACCGAGCGTGCGTAGACCCGGTCGCCCAGCTCCATCGCCAGCGCGAATACGTCCACATCGTCCGGCAGTGTCGGCACCGGGAAGTGGCGGTTGAACACCTCAAGCATCAGGTGGCCCAGCTCGATGTCGTGCTGGCGGTCGGCCTGATTGATTTCGGTCAGGCCGTGCTGGGCAAGGATCAGTTGACGTGCTGCGGCATCGGCGTTGTAGATGCTCAACATGCGCAGCTCTACCAGGCGTGACAGGTCGCGCCAGTCCTTGAGCTGGTCATGATCGATGGGCGCTTGCAGCGATGCCCGGAAGGCCCCGTGAATATCCGCCGTCAGGGCTTCAAGCAGTGCCGGAACGCTGGCGAAGAAGTGATAGACCGAAGAGGGCGGTATTTCCGCACGCTCGGCCACGCTGTAGATCGACAGGCTGGCCACTCCTTCGGCTGCGAGCAGGGTGCGTGCAGCATCGAGAATCGAATCGATTCGGGCCTGGCTGCGTGCTCGGGGTTTGCGAGGAGGGGGAGTGCGGGTCATGGGTTGATCTCAGGGGGGCGGCGGGGCAGCGGCATTGTACAGTGGGGCCTGTTTCAAGGTCTTCGCGAATAAATACGCGCCTTCAGGGAAAAGCCCTGTGAGAGCGAATTTATTCGCGAATAAAAACAAAAACGCCGCACGGCCCGAAGGCCTGCGGCGTTGCGTGCAGCGGTCCGGATCAGACCGTATGCAGGTACCAGTTGTACTCGAGGTCGGAGATGGAGTGTTCGAACTCCTCCAGCTCGCTCTCTTTGCAGGCCACGAATATATCGATGTATTTCGGATCGATGTACTTGGCCATGACTTCGCTGTCGTCCAGCTCGCGCAGTGCGTCTCGCAGGTTGTTCGGCAGGCTTTGCTCGTGCTGCTCGTAGGAGTTGCCTTCCACCGGAGCGCCCGGCTCGACCTTGTTGGTCAGGCCGTGATGCACGCCTGCCAGCACCGAAGCCATCACCAGATACGGGTTGGCATCGGCACCGGCAACACGGTGTTCGATACGCACGGCATCGGCCGAACCGGTTGGCACGCGCAGCGCAACGGTGCGGTTGTCCAGGCCCCAGGTCGGAGAGTTGGGCACGTAGAACTGGGCACCGAACCGGCGGTACGAGTTGACGTTCGGGCAAAGGAACGCCATCTGGGCCGGCAGGGTCTCGAGCACACCGCCGATCGCATGACGTAATGCGGCGTTCTGCTCGGGATCCTCGCTGGTGAAGATGTTCTTGCCATCGCGATCCAGGATCGAGATGTGGACATGCAGACCATTACCTGCCTGACCCGGATAGGGCTTGGCCATGAAGGTCGTGTCCATTTCGTGGTCGTAGGCGATGTTCTTGATCAGACGCTTGAGCAGAACTGCGTAATCGCAGGCCCTGATCGGATCGGCCACGTGGTGCAGGTTCACCTCGAACTGGGCCGGGGCGCTTTCCTTGACGATGGCGTCGGCCGGGATGCCTTGCTCTTTCGCACCTTCCAGAATGTCCTGGAGGCAGTCGACATATTCGTCGAGATCGTCGATCAGGTAGACCTGTGTCGAGTGCGGGCGCTTGCCCGAGATCGGCGAGCGTGGCGGTTGTGGGCGACCGTTCACGTTCTCCTGGTCGATCAGGTAGAACTCCAGCTCGAATGCCGCGCAGATGGTCAGGCCCATGTCATCGAACTTGCTCACTACCTGACGCAGCACTTCACGCGGGTCGGCGAAGAAGGGCTCGCCTTCGAGTTCGTGCATGGTCATCAGCAGTTGTGCCGTAGGGCGCTTCTGCCAGGGCTCGTTGCACAGGGTATCGGGGATTGGATAACAGATCCGGTCGGCATCGCCGATATCCAGACCCAGGCCGGTGCTTTCCACCGTGGAGCCATTGATATCCAGGGCAAATAGAGAGGCAGGCAGGTTGATGCCCTTCTCGTAAACCTTGTGGAGGCTGGTGCGTTCTATGCGTTTGCCACGCACCACACCATTCATATCTGCAATCAGAAGGTCAACGTACAGAACCTCAGGATGTTCCTTAAGGAACGCGTTCGCTTCGTTGAGCTGAACGGCACGCGGGGGTACCGACATGATGCAACACCTTTGTTGTTAAAAATATCAATCATCGAGCATTACGGGTTTCAGTCAATCCGAAAGCCATGATGAAGTCAATAGAGCCATTTGTTGCCCTAAAACTGCGCCATACAGCCTTTTTTGCCGCTATTTGGGGCGCGTATTCCTTGTTTCGAGCAGCGCTGAGCCTGGATCGGGAGGACTCGTATTCTATTTTTATCGGGGCGTTGTATAAAAAAATGAACAAGGCTAAGCTCGATTGCAGCCCACAGAGCAATAAAACCGGGGTTTCAATGCCTTGCCTTCCCTTGATCGACTCCATTCCCGGTGCAGGACAGAGCGGTCATCATGCCCGCTCTATCAATGTCTTCAACAGCCTGCCGTCGAATCCTGCAAGACTCTGTGTGCGACCCGACAGCAGTGCCATGAGTTCCAGCCATACTGGACATCGGCTCTGCGCTACAGCAACTTTTCATATTGAACAGTATCACTATAGCGGCATGACCGGCGTTACAGATGCTGCTCATGCCTGCAAACAGGCAGATGCCACCTTACCGCTTATTCTTGCCTGCCGAAACGAGTTGTACAACGTGACGCCGATGCGTCGGAAAAACGCCTGATCGCGATCAGGACACGACAACCCCTGAGGTATTTATGAGTACCAACCTCGACCAGCTCACCGATTGGTTGAAAGAACACAAGATCACCGAAGTCGAATGCATGATGTCCGACCTCACCGGGATCACCCGCGGCAAGATCTCGCCGACCAACAAGTTCATTGCCGAAAAAGGCATGCGTCTGCCTGAAAGCGTGCTGCTGCAGACGGTGACCGGCGACTATGTAGAAGACGACATCTATTACGAACTGCTGGACCCGGCAGACATCGACATGATCTGCCGCCCCGACCAGAACGCGGTGTATCTGGTGCCCTGGGCCATCGAGCCTACTGCGCAGGTCATTCATGACACCTACGACAAGCAGGGCAACCCTATCGAGCTGTCGCCGCGCAATGTCCTGAAAAAAGTCCTCAAGCTCTATGCCGATCAGGGCTGGCAACCGATTGTTGCGCCGGAGATGGAGTTCTACCTGACCAAGCGCAGCGATGACCCGGATTATCCGTTGCAGCCGCCTGTCGGTCGCTCCGGGCGTCCTGAAACCGGGCGTCAGTCGTTCTCCATCGAGGCCGCCAACGAATTCGATCCGCTGTTCGAAGATGTCTACGACTGGTGCGAGCTGCAGAACCTGGATCTGGACACCCTGATCCACGAAGACGGTACGGCGCAGATGGAAATCAACTTCCGTCATGGCGATGCCTTGTCCCTGGCCGACCAGATCCTGGTGTTCAAGCGCACCATGCGCGAAGCCGCGCTCAAGCATGACGTGGCCGCCACCTTCATGGCCAAGCCGATGACCGGCGAGCCGGGCAGTGCGATGCACCTGCACCAGAGCATCATCGACATCAAGACCGGCAAGAACATCTTTTCCAATGATGACGGGACCATGAGCCAGCTGTTTCTGAACCACGTCGGTGGCCTTCAGAAGCTTATCCCCGAGCTGTTGCCGCTGTTTGCGCCCAACGTCAACTCGTTCCGCCGCTTCCTGCCGGACACCTCGGCACCGGTGAACGTGGAGTGGGGCGAAGAAAACCGTACTGTCGGCCTGCGTGTGCCGGATGCCGTGCCACAGAACCGCCGCGTCGAAAACCGTCTGCCCGGCGCCGATGCCAACCCTTATCTGGCCATTGCCGCCAGCCTGCTGTGTGGCTTCATCGGCATGGTCGAAGGGCTCAACCCGAGTGCGCCGGTGGTCGGGCGCGGTTACGAGCGCCGCAACCTGCGTCTGCCGCTGACCATCGAGGATGCGCTGGAGCGGATGGAAAACAGCAAGACCATCGAGAAGTACCTGGGCAAGAAGTTCATCGTCGGCTACGTGGCGGTCAAGCGTGCCGAGCATGAGAACTTCAAGCGTGTGATCAGCTCGTGGGAGCGGGAATTCCTGCTCTTCGCCGTTTGAGTCATGCAGGCGCCGCCGCAGGTCATGCGCGCGGTGCCTTGCCAACCGAATTCAGATAACAGGAAGCGCTGCATGAGTGCCAACAACCCTCAAACCCTCGAATGGCAAGCCTTGAGCAGCGAGCACCACCTGGCACCGTTCAGCGACTACAAGCAATTAAAGGATAAAGGCCCGCGCATCATCACTCGCGCTGAAGGCGTTTATCTGTGGGACAGCGAAGGCAACAGGATTCTGGACGGCATGTCCGGCCTGTGGTGCGTCGCCATCGGTTATGGCCGTGAAGAACTGGTACAAGCCGCCAGCAAACAGATGCGTGAGCTGCCTTATTACAACCTGTTCTTCCAGACCGCCCATCCTCCGGCGCTGGAACTGGCCAAAGCCATTTCCGAAATCACGCCCGAAGGCATGAATCATGTGTTCTTTACCGGCTCAGGCTCCGAAGGCAACGACACCATGTTGCGCATGGTCCGCCATTACTGGGCGATCAAAGGCCAGCCGAACAAGAAAACCATCATCAGTCGGGTCAATGGCTATCACGGCTCCACTGTTGCCGGTGCCAGCCTGGGTGGCATGACCTACATGCACGAGCAGGGCGATCTGCCGATCCCCGGTGTGGTGCATATTCCCCAGCCATACTGGTTTGGTGAAGGTGGCGACATGACGCCCGACGAGTTCGGTGTCTGGGCTGCCGAGCAACTGGAAAGCAAGATTCTCGAACTGGGCGTGGAAAACGTCGGTGCATTCATTGCCGAGCCGATTCAGGGCGCGGGCGGTGTGATCGTGCCGCCTGATACCTACTGGCCGAAGATCAAGGAAATCCTGGCCAGATACGACATCCTGTTCGTCGCCGATGAGGTGATTTGTGGCTTCGGGCGTACCAGTGAGTGGTTCGGTAGCGATTTCTACGGCCTCAAGCCTGACATGATGACCATCGCCAAGGGCCTGACCTCGGGGTATGTGCCGATGGGCGGCCTCGTCGTACGCGATGAAATCGTCGCAGTGCTTAATGAAGGCGGCGACTTCAACCATGGTTTTACCTATTCCGGGCATCCTGTGGCGGCGGCTGTTGCGCTGGAAAACATCCGTATCCTGCGCGAAGAGAAAATCGTCGAAAGGGTTAAAGCGGAAACGGCACCATACTTGCAAAAGCGACTGCGCGAGTTGAACGATCATCCCCTGGTAGGAGAGGTTCGGGGTGTTGGTCTGCTGGGTGCAATCGAGCTGGTGAAAGACAAGACCACTCGTGAGCGTTATGCCGACAAGGGCGTTGGCATGATTTGCAGAACCTTTTGTTTCGACAATGGCCTGATCATGCGGGCCGTGGGCGATACCATGATCATTGCGCCACCGCTGGTCATCAGTTTTGCGCAAATCGATGAGTTGATCGAGAAGGCGCGAAAGTGCCTGGATCTGACGCTGGCCGCACTGTAGGAGCAGATTTATCCGCGAGACGTCGTGACGGCGATGCATGTTTTTCGGATGTACCGGCCTTTCGCGAATGAATTCGCTCCCACGGTCAATTCGTGGTGGGGCTTGTTTGGCAGGAATCTCCTGCAGCATGGATGCGTATGTGGTGAAAGTCGGCTTGAAAGCTCGAACCGGAACTTGCCAGACTAATGGCTAGAAGCCGCTAATCTAACGGTCAGTGATAAAACATTGGAGCTGTACGCATGAAAAAATTTGGCAAGACCCTTCTCGCCTTGTCCCTCATGGGCGTGGTGGCCGCAACTGCGCAGGCCGATGACAAAGTGCTGCACGTCTATAACTGGTCCGATTACATCGCACCGGATACCGTTGCCAAGTTCGAGAAAGAGTCTGGCATCAAGGTTGTCTACGACGTTTTCGACAGCAACGAAACACTGGAAGCCAAGCTGCTGGCGGGCAAATCCGGCTATGACATCGTTGTGCCGTCCAACAATTTCCTAGCCAAGCAGATCAAGGCTGGCGTCTATCAGGAACTGGACAAGTCCAAGCTGCCCAACTACGGCAACCTGAACAAGGACCTGCTCAAGGCCGTTTCGGTCAGCGACCCGGGCAACAAGCATGCTTTCCCGTACATGTGGGGCTCGATCGGTATCGGCTTCAACCCCGAGAAGGTCAAGGCCGCTCTGGGTGCCGATGCGCCGGTCAACTCCTGGGACTTGCTGTTCAAGCCTGAAAACGCAGCCAAGCTGAAGTCCTGCGGTATCAGCTTCCTCGATTCGCCGACCGAAATGCTGCCAATCGCGCTGCATTACCTGGGTTACCCGACTGACTCCCAGGACAAGAAGCAACTGGCCGAAGCCGAGGCGCTGTTCCTGAAGATTCGTCCTTCGATTGCCTACTTCCACTCGTCCAAGTACATCTCCGACCTGGCCAACGGCAACATCTGCGTAGCCGTGGGCTACTCGGGTGATATCTACCAGGCCAAGGCGCGCGCCGAAGAGGCGGGTGGCAAGGTCAAGGTCAGCTACAACATTCCGAAAGAAGGTGCTGGCAGCTTCTTTGACATGGTCGCCATTCCCAAGGATGCCGAGAACGTCGACGGTGCCTACAAG
The DNA here is from genome assembly GCF_900187465.1 of Pseudomonas sp. Irchel 3A18. Classification (NCBI taxonomy): domain Bacteria; kingdom Pseudomonadati; phylum Pseudomonadota; class Gammaproteobacteria; order Pseudomonadales; family Pseudomonadaceae; genus Pseudomonas; species Pseudomonas sp. Irchel 3A18. The sequence continues at coordinate 17,677 of NZ_FYDI01000026.1, read as the reverse complement.
TTCATGACCTTCCTGATGAAGCCGGAAATCATGGCCGAGATCACCGACGAAGTGCGCTTCCCGAACGGTAACGCGGCGGCGACTCCTTTGGTCAACAAGGAAATCACCAGCGACCCGGGCGTTTATCCGCCAGCCGATGTACAGGCCAAGCTGTATGCCATCGCTGACTTGCCTGCTGCGACCCAGCGGATCATGACCCGCAGCTGGACCAAGATCAAATCGGGCAAATAACCGCCTTCCGGTAGGAGCGAATTCATTCGCGAAGCTCTTTTCATTCAATGCAATTGCGGCGTCTGAACAAGAGCTTTCGCGGATGAATCCGCTCCTGCAAGGGTGTGTCATATAAAGTTCTTTGCGATTCGCAGCCATCAACGGTAAGTTGCCGACCCGTTTTTCAGCTCACCGACACGGGCACCAGACCCCCATACTGAAAGGATTGTTCAAGTGTCTATTTCTTTATTGGCCAGATCGATGCTCGCCGTTGCAGCGCTGACCACTGTTGCCAGTGTTCAGGCCGAGTCCACCGTACACATCTACAACTGGTCCGATTACATCGGCAAGACCACCCTGGCGGATTTTGAAACCACCACCGGCATCAAGCCGATGTACGACGTATTCGATTCCAACGAGACCCTGGAAGCCAAGCTGCTGGCCGGGCGTACCGGTTACGACGTGGTCGTGCCGTCCAACCATTTCCTGGGCAAGCAGATCAAGGCCGGAGCGTTCCAGAAGCTCGACAAGTCGCTGCTGCCCAACTACAAGAACCTAGACCCGGCGCTGCTCAAGCGTCTGGAGAAAAACGATCCGGGCAACCAGTACGCCGTGCCTTACCTGTGGGGCACCAACGGCATCGGTTATAACGTCGAGAAGGTAAAGGCGGTTCTGGGTGTCGACCGGATCGACTCCTGGTCCGTGCTGTTCGAGCCCGAGAACATCAAGAAGCTCTCCAGTTGTGGCGTGGCGTTCCTCGATTCGGCGGATGAAATGATTCCGGCCATGCTCAATTATCTGGGCCTGGACCCCAACAGCACCAAGGAAGCCGACTACAAGAAGGCTGAAGCCAGGCTGTTGGCGGTACGTCCTTATGTCACCTACTTCCATTCATCCAAATACATTACCGATCTGGCCAACGGCGACATCTGCGTTGCAGCCGGCTTTTCGGGCGATGTGTTCCAGGCCCGCGACCGCGCAGAAGAAGCGGGCAAGGGCGTGAAGATTGCCTATTCCATTCCCAAGGAAGGCGGCAACCTCTGGTTCGACATGCTGGCTATCCCGGCTGACTCCAAAAACGTCAAGCAAGCCAGCGCCTTCATCAACTATCTGCTTGATCCTGCGGTGATCGCCAAAGTCAGTGATGAAGTCGGTTATGCCAATCCCACCCCGGCGTCCGGTGATCTCATGGATCAGGACATTCGCACCGATGAAGCGGTCTACCCGCCTCAGGAAGTACTGGACAGATTGTTCGTGAATAGTGAGTTGCCGCCCAAGGTGCAACGTCTGATGACCCGCAGCTGGACCAAGGTCAAGTCGGGGAAATAAAAAATCCAGCGCCCGGCCGAATGGGTCGGGCTGCCTATTGTTGGGGAGTTTCACCCATGCCAGTTGCCTCCGGCGCCTACAAAAAAGCCATCGAAGGCGGTCAGCAACCCAAAGAGGTTCTGGTCAGGATCGATCGGGTCACGAAAAAATTCGACGAGACGGTTGCCGTGGACGATGTGTCCCTGCAGATCAACAAGGGCGAAATCTTCGCCCTGCTCGGCGGTTCCGGGTCCGGCAAGTCCACATTGCTGCGCATGCTTGCCGGCTTCGAGCGCCCGACCGAGGGTCGCATCTTTCTGGACGGCGTCGACATCACCGACATGCCGCCCTACGAACGCCCGATCAACATGATGTTCCAGTCCTATGCGCTGTTTCCGCACATGACCGTGGCCGATAACATCGCCTTCGGTCTCAAGCAGGACAAGCTGCCCAAGGACGAAATCGACGCCCGTGTGGCCGAGATGCTCAAGCTGGTGCACATGACCCAGTATGCCAAGCGCAAGCCGCATCAGTTGTCCGGTGGCCAGCGTCAGCGCGTTGCCCTGGCCCGCTCCCTGGCCAAGAAACCCAAGCTTCTGCTGCTCGACGAGCCCATGGGCGCGCTGGACAAGAAACTGCGCTCGCAGATGCAACTGGAGCTGGTGGAAATCATCGAGCGCGTGGGTGTGACCTGCGTGATGGTGACCCACGATCAGGAAGAGGCCATGACCATGGCCGCCCGCATCGCGATCATGCACCTGGGTTGGATCGCCCAGATCGGCAGCCCTATCGATATCTATGAAACGCCTACCAGCCGACTGGTCTGCGAGTTCATCGGCAGCGTCAACCTGTTCGAGGGCGAGGTGATCGAGGACATGGAAGGCTATGCGCTGATCCAGAGCCCTGACCTTGAGCGCCATATCTATGTCGGTCACGGCGTGAGCACGTCGGTGGAAGACAAGCGCATCACGTATGCGCTGCGCCCGGAAAAGCTCCTGATCACCACCGAGCAGCCGACCTTCGAGCACAACTGGTCCCGTGGCAAGGTGCATGACATTGCCTATCTGGGCGGCCACTCGGTGTTTTACGTCCAGTTGCCCGGCGGCAAGCTGGTGCAGTCCTTCGTCGCCAACGCCGAGCGCCAGGGCGCACGACCGACCTGGGACGATGAAGTCTACGTGTGGTGGGAAGACGACAGCGGCGTGGTACTGCGCTCATGAAAATCCGCAAGATCAAACGCGCACTCCAGCGAATCACGCCCAATGGCCGGCAACTGGTCATTGGCGCGCCGTTTCTCTGGCTGTTCATGTTTTTCGCCTTGCCGTTCCTGATCGTTCTCAAGATCAGCTTCGCCGAGGCGGATGTGGCGATCCCGCCTTATACCGAAATCTTCACCTACGCCGAAGACAAGCTGCAACTGGTCCTGAATCTGGCCAACTACACGCTGCTGACCGGTGACGATCTGTACATCTCGGCCTATCTGGGCTCGCTGAAGATGGCATTCTTCAGCACCTTGCTGTGTCTGCTGATCGGCTATCCAATGGCCTATGCCATCGCCAACGCCCGCAAGGACATGCAGACCGTGCTGTTGCTGCTGATCATGATGCCGACCTGGACGGCGATCCTGATCCGCGTCTACGCCTGGATGGGCATTCTCAGCAACAACGGGCTGCTCAATGCGTTCCTGATGTGGCTGGGCCTCATCGACGAGCCGCTGCAGATCCTCAATACCAACCTGGCGGTCTACATCGGCGTGGTCTATTCCTATCTGCCGTTCATGATCCTGCCGCTGTACGCCAACCTGGTGAAACACGACCAGAGCCTGCTGGAAGCCGCATCGGACCTTGGTTCGAGCACCTTCAACAGCTTCTGGAAAATCACCGTGCCGCTCTCCAAGAACGGTGTGATTGCCGGCTGCATGCTGGTGTTTATCCCGGTGGTGGGCGAGTTCGTGATCCCCGAGCTGCTGGGGGGCCCGGAAACCCTGATGATCGGTCGGGTCCTGTGGCAAGAATTCTTCAACAACCGTGACTGGCCGGTTGCCTCGGCATTGGCGGTCATCATGCTGCTGGTATTGATCGTGCCTATCATTCTGTTCAACCGCAGCCAGGCCAAAGAACTGGAGGGCAAGGTATGAACCGCTTCCGTTTCTCGAACCTGATATTGGTCCTGGGCCTGCTGTTCATTTATGCGCCGATGGTCATTCTGGTCATTTACTCGTTCAACGACTCCAAGCTGGTAACCGTCTGGGGTGGCTGGTCGGTCAAGTGGTATGTAGGCCTGCTGGATAACACCCAACTGATGGGGTCGGTATGGCGCTCGCTGGAGATCGCTTTCTACACGGCGATTGCTGCGGTTGCCCTGGGCACCATGGCGGCTTTCGTCCTGACCCGCATCTCGCGTTTCAAGGGCCGTACCTTTTTCGGCGGGCTGGTCACGGCGCCGCTGGTGATGCCGGAAGTGATCACCGGTCTGTCGCTGTTGCTGCTCTTCGTGGCCATGGCGCAGTTGATCGGCTGGCCTCAGGAGCGTGGCATCGTCACCATCTGGATCGCACACACCACTTTCTGCGCGGCCTATGTCGCGGTGGTCGTGTCGTCACGTCTGCGTGAGCTGGACTTGTCGATCGAAGAAGCGGCCATGGACCTGGGCGCCCGGCCGTGGAAGGTGTTTTTCCTCATCACCATCCCGATGATCGCGCCATCGCTGGCAGCGGGCGGCATGATGTCCTTTGCCCTGTCGCTGGACGATCTGGTACTGGCCAGCTTCGTGTCCGGGCCGGGCTCCACGACCTTGCCGATGGAAGTGTTTTCTGCTGTTCGTCTGGGCGTGAAGCCGGAAATCAACGCAGTGGCCAGCCTGATCCTGCTGGCGGTTTCGCTGGTGACCTTCCTGGTCTGGTACTTCACCCGCCGTGCCGAAGAGCGCCGCAAGCGCGCCATCCAGCAAGCCATCGAAGAAAGCGCAGCCGATACCTACAAGCCGCGTACTGCCTGATGAGTCGCGTTCAAGCCCTTCCCACAATCCACTGTGAATTGTGAGAGGGGGCTTGAACGGGTAACAGGGCGGTTATTTCCCTGGCACCAGCTTCAGCAATCCTTCCGTATGCTCGTCCACATCCTTCTCGCTGAAGCGTTGCGGCACATACTCGCCATTGATGAACGCCTTGGCCTGATCCGAATAATGCCGGTCGAACGGCACGCCGCTTTGCCCGACCGGGTTGATGCCCAGGCTGTGTGCCGGGTTGGCGAAGTCGATCAGGCGACGGGTCGATGGGCCATAGCTGACCGGCCACGGCGCCGTGCGCAGGCGTGAGGACAGGTTGTTGGGCACCTCATGACTGCCCGGTGCGGCGAAAGGGCCGACATTGAAGATGTGGTTCAACGGCTTCTGCGAACCCAGCGGGTGGCCATGAGTCAGGGTGTGCACCTTGCCCCACGTCCAGCCATCCGGGTTGTTGCCGTACATGGATTTCAGATGGGAAACACTGGCACGCCAGGCGACCTTGACGGTGTTGGCGCGGCTTTCGGTATGGGGCGAGTTGCGGTTGTTCCACCAGGGTGAATCCGCATCGGCCGCCAGACGGGGCAGGGCAGCGTCCAGTACGCGGGAGGTGGTCAGGGTTTCAAAGAAACCGTCACCCAGTTCGTCATGGAAGGTTTCTTCCGTCAGGTCGAACAGGAACTGACTGAACAGAGTCGCGCCTACCGAATCCAGCGGATAGTCACCTTTCCACTGCGCCAGACGCTCCACCAGCGCTAGTTCATCCGGGTCGGTGATCACGCTGCGCAATACCGGAATCAGCGGCGTCAGGATGCTTTGGGCGTAGTCGGTGCGGGTGCCCAGTTGCAGCGTCTTGCTGTTCTCCAGATCCCACTTGATTGCCGGGTCGCTTAGTTGCCTGTTCAGGTACTGTCCGCGGTCTGCCGGGTTGTAGTAGCCCGGAATCTGCATGCCGGTCGGGGACAGCGGCTGGAAGTTGGCCGAGATGATATAGCCGCGAGCCGGGTTTTCTTCCTGCGGGTTGGCGCTGAACGGATAGAAACCCAGCTTGTCTGCCTGCGCCGTGCTGCCATCCAGAATGTAAGCGGGGTTGACCCCCTCAGGCCGGATCGGCAATTGCGCGGCAGCCCACCAGCCGATATCGCCCTGATGGTTGGCCCAGACGATATTCAGGCCCGGCGACTGGATCTTCTCGGCGGCATTGCGCATCTTTTCCAGGGTGTTGGCGCGGTTGGCTTCGTAGAAACCATCGAGCACTGGGTTTTCCGACACCAGGAACGACCACCACATGGCAATCGGAGCCTTGCCCCCGTTCTTGCCCACCACATCGTTGACGATCGGACCGTGTGGCGACTGGCGTAGTGTCAGGGTCACATCAGGCTGGCCCTTGACCTTGATCTGTTGTTCGGTACTGGTCATGTCCACCCATTTGCCCTGATACCAGACCTGGTTCGGGTTCTCGGGGTTGGTCTTCTCGGCGATCAGGTCCACATCGTCGTTCTGGAACATGGTCAGGCTCCAGCCGAAATCCATGTTGTGGCCCAGGAAAGCAAACGGGTTGAGGGCCTGATAATGGCCGTACAGCTCGAAGCCCGGCGCTGAGAGCTGTGCTTCGTACCATACGGATGGCACGGAAAAGCTGATGTGCGGGTCGCCTGCCAGCAAAGGCTTGCCACTTTGAGTACGGCTGCCGGACACGGCCCATGCATTACTGCCTTCAAACTGCGGCAGACCTGCTGCCGCAACGGCTTCGTGGCTCAGTTGCGCCAGGGTATTGAGGTCTTTCCAGTCTGCGCTGGCCAGGGCGGGTTTCTGGTCGAGCATGCCTTGAGGGTGCCAGTCCAGATCGAACACTTTCAGGTACTGCGGGCCAAGCTGGTCGCGCACATAGGTCAGCAACGGTTCGGTGCGAAAGGCTGCGGCAAAGCTGTAGGCCAGATAGCCGCCAATGCTCAGGGTGTCCTCAGCCGTGAAAGGGCGCTTGGGTATACCCAGCGCATCGAACTCCATCGGCTTTGCGTGGGTGTCCTGATACTGATTGATGCCATCCAGGTAGGCTTGCAGCGCCTTCCAGGTCGGGGTGTCCGGGTTCTGGCGAGCGACATAGGCATCGGCGTGTTCGCGGATGCGCAGGCTGCGGAACAGTTTGTCGGTCCCGATCAGGTTAGGCCCGAGGATTTCGGCCAGTTCACCGCGTGCCAGACGGCGCAGCATTTCCATCTGGAACAGGCGGTCCTGGGCATGTACGTAACCGAGTGCGCGGTACAGGTCCGCTTCGTTTTCTGCCCGGATATGAGGCACGCCACGCTCGTCGTAGCGCACGCTGACCGGTGCCTTCAGGTGCGTCATGGCGATCTCGCCGTCTCGCACCGGCTGTTTGCTATGGATATACCAGCCAGCGCCTGCGGCAAGCAGGGCGATGAGTATGGCGAGAATGGCAAGGATGCGTTTCATTGAACTTCCTATGAAAGGCTCGGGCAGGGGGGATGCAAGGCTACAGGAGTGCGGTCTGTTCGCGAATGAATTCGCTCCTACAGAGCCATTTGAGGGAGCGAATTCATTCGCGAACAAGCCGCAACAGGGCAAAACGGTCTCTACAGGAACGGATGAGCGCCCTGAATATTTATTGCCAGGCGCAGTAACAACCCACCGCCATGGTATTTGTGGTGTTCACGCTGCGCCCGTCGAGCAGAGCATGCAGGACCGGTTCGATAAAACTGTTGCCGGCGTTGCAGGTCAGGCCTTCGCTGTAAGGCCCGAAGTACGCAAGCTTGCCGTCGCGATCCCAGATGGCGACGGCCGGGCTGGCGGTGATTTTGTCGGCACCCGCAAGCGTGCTCAGTGTTTTGAGCGTATCGGCTGTTTGTGACGACGGTTCGGGCGTACCGGGTTTCGGCACGACATAGAAGTCCACGCCTTTGTCGCCACCGAAGTGCTCGATCAACTCAGACAGATGCTGCTGGTTGCCGACATTGCACGGGCAGGACGGGTCCATGAAATGCACCAGACGAATACGTCCCTTGCCAGCCAGTTCGGGGGGAAGGCTCAGGTTATCGCCCGCGAACAGGGCAGTCTGATCACTGAAAGGGCGCAGGTAGCGATGTTGAAACCAGTCATGTGCCATCCACAATCCCGCCGCACATGTCAGGACGAACAGGCAGGCAAACAGGTTGCGACGGTGTGGGGATTTCATGACAGACGTTTCTATTTAAGGTGGCGTAGCTTGCCACGCCCGAACAGACAGATGAATATCGCTACACTGTCTTTTCAAGGTCCTGTCGGAATCTGGAAGCCTTATGTCTGCAACGTTTGACCCTGATCAATTACGCGCCACGCTGTCACCGCTGCGCGAGATCGAATCGCTCTCTCTGGATGGACAGATCTATCAGCGTTTCTATGGCCTGGGCGGGCTTGGTGGCGAGCATGTCATCCGCAGCTGGCTCGGGCGCCTGGATGTGGGGGGCTACGAGATTGTCGGGCAGGTCTGGCTGCCGGAGCATCCTGTGGGAACCCTGTTTCTGTTCCACGGGTTCTATGACCACATGGGCCTGTATCGCTACGTGATCGAGTGGGCGCTGGCCCAAGGGTTTGCAGTGATTTCCTGCGACCTGCCCGGGCATGGGCTGTCCAGCGGCAGCCGGGCGAGCATCAATGACTTTTCCGAGTATCAGGCCGTGCTGCAACGTCTGTTGCTGGAAGCCGAGGCCCTGAACCTGCCGCATCCCTGGCATCTGTGCGGGCAAAGCACCGGTGGCGCAATCGTGATCGATCATCTGCTTCATCAGGGCAACGACAGCCCGGTGCAGGGCAAGGCCATTCTCTTGTCACCACTGGTTCGGCCACGAGCCTGGGGCTGGTCCAAACTCAGTTATTACATGCTTAAGCCGTTTGTGGACGGCATTGCCCGGCGGTTTTCCGAAAACACCAACGCCCCGGCTTTCCTGCCGTTTCTGCTGGCCGATCCCTTGCAGCCGCGCCGCTTGCCGACCGCCTGGGTAGGCGCTTTATCGCGCTGGATCGTGCAGATTGAACGTGCGCCGCGCAGTACCCGCAGCCCGCTGATCATTCAGGGCGATGCGGACATGACCGTTGACTGGGACCACAACCTGACCGTACTCAGGAGCAAGTTCAGCGAGCCGCAAATCCTCATGCTTGGCAAGGCGCGGCATCACTTGGCCAACGAGGTGCCGGAGTTCCGGACGCAGTATTTCGAGTTTCTGAAAGGGCACATGAACTGATCCGCCTCGAGTGAGGCGTTTTGTTACAGGCCCTGGGACAGGCTGGAGGTGCTTTGGCCGACGGCAAGTCCGGCACGGATCGCGGCAAGTGCTGCCTGATAGTAAGCCTTGCCTTCCGGTGACTCGGCGAAGCTTGAGAACTCTTCCAGCTCAGGGTCTGACAGGTCGCGGTAGACGTACAGCAGCGTGTTGTTCAGGTCCGCGCTGATCTGCGCCATCAGGCGTTCGCGCTGTCCTTCGAGCATGCCTTGAGCCTGACCGCCGCCCAGAAGGCCGGGAATCATCTGGCTCAGGCTGTCGGCTGCAACACCGGCAATGGCGAGGCTGACTTCTGCTCCGGCCTGCTTGGCGGGCAGTGCCTGCGCCAGATGGCCGATCAGCAACTGGCGGGTGGCGTCGGCTTCCATCTGCGGCAGTCCCTGGGCGTGCTTGGCCAACTGGTCGGAGCGGGTTGCCGTCAGTTCTGCCTTGACGATCTTGCGGCCCAGCGGGGACTGGAAGAATTTCAGCGCAGGCGCCGGATCCTTGAGGCTTTCACGCAGGCGCTTTTCTGCGCGCTGGTCCATGGCCTGCGGTGCAAAACGCTGGTTGCTGTTATTGACCAATGCCTGAAAGACCGCTGGCGGCAGGTTGTCGCGGTAGCGTTGCTGGGCAGCCTTGAGTGCATCGTTGAAATGCGCACGCTGCTCTGTCCAGCCGGCGGCCTTGTATAACTGATCGTAACCGTCTGCCCAGACAGGCAAGGCGCAGAACATCAACAGCAAAACAAACAAACGACGCATTCGGGACTCCTGTCGGCAGGTCGCTATTCTCGGGGTGTTGACGGGGATTTGTCGAGTTATGACTGCCCTTGCTGCATGAAAACACCCGCACATGACCGTGCTGTATACACACCTCTGTCGAATTCGGGGGCTTATGGATACTATGCACGCCATGCGCATATCTCCCGATCACCCCCTCCTGCTTCGAATCGTCGACGACCTGGCCGCCAATGGTTGGTCGCAGCAGAATATATTCCTGCCCGAAGGTCTGACCCGCGAACTGGCACAAGAGTGCCATCGACGTGCCGCCGAGGGTGAACTCGAGCCTGCCGGTGTGGGGCGCGGGCTTGCGCAGGAAGTACGCGAAGGTATTCGCGGCGATCATATCCAGTGGCTTGAAGCCGGGCAGGCCGAGTGCAGCGACCGTTATCTGGTGTTGATGGACAGCTTGCGCCTGGCCCTCAATCGCGGCCTGTTCCTGGGGCTGGAAGATTATGAAAGCCACTTCGCCCTTTACCCGCCAGGGGCGTTTTACCTCAAGCATGTGGACCGCTTTCGCGATGACGACAAACGCATGGTGTCGGCGGTGCTTTATCTGAATCAGGCCTGGCTGCCCGAGCATGGCGGGCAGTTGCGCATGTACCTGAAAGGGGACGTGACCTACGACGTCCAGCCTACAGGCGGTTGTCTGGTGGTGTTCCTGTCCGGCGATATACCCCATGAAGTGCTGCCTGCCACCCGCGACCGGCTTTCCCTGACCGGCTGGTTCCGGCGTCGGGGCAACGAACCGTTCCTGTGAGCCTGCCCGCTTCATGAAATCTGTGTCATGAACCCCGTTCTCCGGGGTAGAGGTCTATCGTAAAGGACTGTGCTGAACCGAAGGCCATGGGTTCAGGTCCGATAGGTAGTCTCACAAACGTGCGGAGCGATCATGACATCCCTATTTTCCAGAACTGCCCTCGCTGGTCTGTTGCTGGCAACGTCGACCCTGATTCATGCGGCCGATATCCCGCGTACCGCTTCGCCCGAGGGCGCAGAGGCGTACATCATCTCGCCCAAGGACGGAGAAACCGTGACGTCGCCGTTCAAGGTGCAGTTTGGTCTCAAGGGAATGGGTGTTGCACCGGCAGGGGTCGATATCCCTGAAACCGGCCATCATCATTTGCTGATCGATGTGAAGGATGAGCCCGCAGCGAATGTTCCGCTACCGACCACTGACAATATTCGCCATTTCGGCAAGGGGCAGACCGAAACCGTGCTGAGCCTGCCACCGGGCAGCCACACCCTCCAGTTGCTGGTGGGCGACAAATCGCATATCCCGCTGAACCCGACGGTCGAGTCGAAGAAGATCACGATCAATGTGAAGTAGGAGCGGATTTATCCGCGAAATGGCTTCGCGAATGAATTCGCCCCTACCGGGTCAGGCTGCTATCAGAACAGAACGCGGCTACGGATGGTGCCTTTGACCTGTTGCAGCTTCTCTTGCGCCAGGTCCGAGTAATCGGCGTCTACGTCGATTACCACGTAGCCGACTTTCTCGTTGGTCTGCAGGAACTGGCCGGAAATGTTGATGCCGTTTTCCGCGAACACCTTGTTGATTTCGCTCAGCACGCCCGGAATGTTTTCGTGGATGTGCAACAGGCGGTGCTTGCCAGGGTGAGCAGGCAAGGCCACTTCCGGGAAGTTGACCGAGGAAACCGACGTACCGTTGTCGCTGTACTTGACCAGCTTTTCCGCAACTTCCAGACCGATGTTGGCCTGGGCTTCGGCAGTGGAACCACCGATGTGCGGGGTCAGGATCACGTTGTCCAGGCCGCGCAGCGGGCTTTCGAAGATGTCGTCGTTGGAGCGAGGCTCCACCGGGAACACGTCGATGGCCGCGCCGATCAGGTGCTTGTCCTTGATCGCGTCTGCCAGGGCATCCAGCTCGACCACAGTACCGCGAGCGGCGTTGATCAGGATGCTGCCCTTTTTCATGGCACGGATTTCTTTCTCGCCGATCATCCACTGGGTTTCAGCGGTTTCCGGAACGTGCAGGGTCACGATGTCGGACATGCCCAGCAGCTCGGTCAGGCTGGCAACCTGAGTGGCGTTGCCCAGCGGCAGCTTGGTCAGGGTGTCGTAGAAGTAGACCTGCATGCCCAGGCCTTCAGCCAGAACCGACAGCTGAGTACCGATCGAGCCGTAGCCGATGATGCCCAGTTTCTTGCCGCGGATCTCGAAGGAGTTGGCCGCGCTCTTGATCCAGCCGCCACGGTGGCAGGAAGCGTTCTTCTCCGGGATGCCGCGCAGCAGCAGGATGGCCTCGGCCAGAACCAGCTCGGCGACGGAGCGGGTGTTGGAGTACGGGGCGTTGAACACTGCAATGCCGCGCTCACGTGCTGCGTCCAGGTCGACCTGGTTGGTGCCGATGCAGAAGCAGCCGACCGCAACCAGTTTCTTGGCGCAATCGAACAGCTCTTCAGTCAGTTGGGTGCGTGAGCGGATACCGATGAAATGGGCGTCGGCAATCTTTTCCTTCAGCTCGGCTTCCGGCAGAGACTTGGTGTGGTACTCGATGCTGGTGTAGCCGGCGGCCTTCAGGACGTCAACGGCGGATTGGTGGACGCCTTCGAGAAGAAGGAACTTGATCTTGCTCTTGTCGAGGGAAGTCTTGCTCATCTGCGTAAACCTGTGTCCCGGAGAAAAATGGCAGGAGGGGGCCGGATCGGCCATGGGCACGATTCGCGGGGGGCGTATGCTAGCATAAGCACCCCGCGAAACCCCATTCCCGAACGTGAACCGTTCTCAGGATGCCCATGAATTGTTCGAGAGTTGCGTCCATGACCAATCCCGCTTTGATTGATGAGCTCAAGACCCTGGTCGAACCAGGCAAGGTACTGACCGACGCCGGTTCGCTTGAGGCTTACGGCAAGGACTGGACCAAGCAATTCACCCCCGCCCCCACGGCTGTCGTGTTTCCCAAGACCATCGAGCAGGTCCAGGCCATCGTGCGCTGGGCCAACGAGCGTCTGGTGGCGCTGGTGCCTTCGGGCGGGCGGACAGGGCTTTCTGCCGCCGCTGTGGCTGCCAATGGCGAAGTGGTGGTTTCGTTCGACTACATGAACCGGATTCTGGAACTCAACCTCACCGAGCGCACAGCCGTCTGTCAGCCCGGTGTGATTACCCGGCAGTTGCAGGCCGCGGCGCAAGAGAGCGGCCTCTATTATCCAGTGGACTTCGCTTCCTCGGGTTCAAGCCAGATTGGCGGCAATATCGGCACCAATGCCGGCGGAATCAAGGTCATTCGCTATGGAATGACCCGCAACTGGGTCGCGGGCCTCAAGGTCGTCACCGGTAAAGGCGACCTGCTGGAACTGAACAAGGACCTGATCAAGAACGCCACCGGCTACGACATGCGCCAGCTGTTCATCGGCGCTGAAGGCACGCTGGGCTTTGTAGTCGAGGCCACCATGCGCCTTGATCGTGCGCCCCGCAACCTTACCGCCATGGTGCTGGGCACCACCGACTTCAATTCGATCATGCCTGTGCTGCACGCTTTTCACGGCAAGCTGGACCTGACGGCATTCGAGTTCTTCTCCGACAAGTCGTTTGCCCGGGTCATGGCCCGTGGCGACGTGCCTTCGCCATTCGACACGCCGTGCCCGTTTTATGTACTGCTGGAATTCGAGGCGACCACCGAAGAGGTGGCCAATGATGCCCTGGCGCTCTTCGAGCATTGTGTCGAGCAGGGTTGGGTGCTCGATGGCGTGATGAGCCAGAGCGAGCAGCAGTTGCAGAACCTGTGGAAGCTGCGCGAATACATTTCCGAAACCATCTCCCACTTCACGCCCTACAAGAACGATATTTCGGTCACGGTTTCAAAGGTTCCGGCCTTTCTGGGCGAGATCGATGCCATCGTTGCCGAGCACTATCCTGACTTCGAAGTGCTCTGGTACGGCCATATCGGCGATGGCAACCTGCACCTGAACATCCTCAAGCCCGAGAATCTGGACAAGGAAGCGTTCTTCCGGACCTGCGCCAAGGTCAACAAATGGGTGTTCGAGACGGTGGAGAAATACAACGGCTCGATTTCTGCCGAGCACGGTGTGGGGATGACCAAACGCGACTATCTGACGTACAGTCGCTCACCTGCCGAAATCGAATACATGAAAGCGCTGAAAGTGGTCTTCGACCCTAACGGCATCATGAACCCGGGCAAGATATTTGCTGTTTGATCAGCCGACATACCTTATTCAACGAAGCCAGAATTATCAGACCCAGGAGACGTCATGAGCTACCAGCACAAATATGTCGATGGAACGAACATCCACTTCCCGCTGGGCAAGGTGGTCTGTATCGGTCGTAACTATGCAGAGCACGCCAAGGAACTGGGCAACCCGGTCCCGACCGAGCCGTTGCTGTTCATGAAACCCGGCAGTTCCGTGGTCGCTCTGGAAGGCGGCTTCAGCATTCCGGCAGACCGTGGTTCTGTGCATTACGAAGCCGAAATCGTCGTACTGATCGGCAAGCCGCTGAGCAAGAACCCCTCCCGTGAAGAAGTGCTCGACGCCATCAGCGGCTTCGCTCCGGGCCTGGACCTGACCTTGCGTGACGTGCAGTCGCGTCTGCGCGAGAAAGGTCTGCCATGGGAGCTGGCCAAGTGCTTCGACGGCGCTGCGGTCATCGCACCTTTCGTGCCCGCTGAAACCTATCCGGACCTGACCGATATCGGCATTCGCCTGACCATCAACGGCAAGGTCGTGCAGGACGGCAACAGCAGCCTGATGCTTAACCCGATCGTGCCGATGATCCAGCACATGGCCGCCAACTTCTCGTTGCAGGCCGGTGACATCATCATGACTGGCACCCCGGCAGGCGTCGGGCCGTTCGAGGCCGGTGACGAAATCGTGCTTGAGTTGACCGGCCAGAACCGCTTTGAGAGCGTCGTTCGTTAAACGCCCGGTTGCTGCTTTTGAAAAGCGCCTGAGATGACCTCTCGGGCGTTTTTTTTGGCTCTGTCTTGTGGCCCTGTCGCCAGCAAGCTACCCCCCACAGACACTGAACCGACTTGGCAGCATCAATTGGCGTTTTTTTCACACTTGATCTGGATAATCCGGCTGCCTCTCATCCGAGGGCTTTAGGTTATGGTTGCGTTATATCAGCTCAGGAATTCATGAATGGCCAGGCTTCCCGCGTCTCAAAATAGCCGTTTCCGTCTGTTGGGCATGCGTTGGTATGCATGGTTGCTACTGGTTCTGGTCATGGGATATGCCCTGGCGTTTGTGATGCACTGGGATGATCGTGCATTGCTATGGGTCAAAGAAGGCTTCCAGAGCAAGGCGTCCCGCAGCGCCAGCATCTGGCTCCCGGACTACAAGGTAGAGATCGATGCCAAGCCATTGCCTGGCATGGAGAAGGACGAAGCCTCCGATCTGTCTTACAACCCGGTGACCAAGACATTGTTCTCGGTCATGGGCAAGCATCCGTTCCTGGTAGAGCTGACCCTCAAGGGCGATGTAGTGCGCAAGATCCCTCTGGTGGGCTGGAGCAACCCCGAGGGTATTGCCGTCCTGAATGACGGCCTGATCGGAATTACCGACGAACGCCAGCATGTACTGAGCATCGTCAAGGTGACCGCCGAGACCACGACGCTGAACATGGCCGATTTCCCGAAATACGACCTGGGTCCTTCAAAGAACCAGAACAAGGGTTTTGAAGGCGTGGCCTGGGACCCGGTCCGTCAGCAGATATTGCTGGGTGAAGAGCGTCCACCTGCCTTGTTTACATGGAAGAGTGATGGCAGTGACGTCTTGAAGGGCGAGAAGCAAAAAGTCACCAGTATCTCGCTGGACGTGCGCAACCTTTCTTCATTGAGTATCGACCCTCGCACCGGGCATACGCTGGTGCTTTCTGCCGACTCACACCTGTTGCTGGAAATTGACGAAAACGGACAGCAAGTCAGCTTCATGACCCTGCTGGGTGGCATGAACGGCTTGAAAGACACTATTCCGAGGGCAGAAGGTGTGGCGCTGGACGAGGAGGGGACGTTGTATATGGTCAGCGAGCCGAACCTGTTTTATTCGTTTCGCAAATAGTGAAGCGTGAAATGGCATTGCGCTATTAAGCATGAATTCAGATTCCCGTGATATTCATGCTGCCCGATTAATATTTGAGTTGCCTTGATGCGTCTCCCTATCCGATCTGCCCTGTTGTTTTCGTTGATGATTGCGCTGGCTGCATTGCTGTTTTTTGCGGATCGGGAGTATCGCTTCGTGAAGCGCGCTTCGTTTGCCTGGCAGATGCTCTGGCAATCGGATTCGCAACAGACTGTCGGCCTTGATCGCTATAAGGTCGAGATCGAAGGGCAGGTGATCGAAGGGCTTGAGGATGATGTCTCGGCCCTGAGTTACGACCCGGATCGCAAAAGCCTGTTCACGGTGACCAACCAGAAGAACGAAATGGTCGAGCTGAGCCTCGATGGTCGTATCCTGCGACGTATTCCCTTGAACGGTTTCGGCGATTCGGAAGCCATCGAGTACATCAGCCCTGGCGTTTACGTGATCAGCGACGAGCGTCAGCAGCGTTTGCTCAAGGTTCATGTCGACGACAACACCCAGACCCTCGATGCCGCCGATGCCGTGCAACTGACATTGAGCATCGACGTGGGGCGCAACAAGGGCTTTGAAGGCCTGGCCTACGATATCAAGGGCCAGCGGCTGTTTATCGCCAAGGAAAGCGAGCCGGTGCAGATCGTCGAAATACGCGGTTTCCCCCAGAGCAGTAACAGCCTTGGCGTCATTTTCGACAGAAAACGCGATGCAGGCCTGTTTGTGCGCGACATGTCCAGCCTGTACTTCGATGCCCCGACGGGCCACTTGCTGCTCATGTCCGATGAGTCGAAAAAGATTCTGGAACTCAATGACGAAGGTCGCCCGATTGCCAGCGCTTCCTTGAAAAAGGGCAAGCTGGGTTTGAGCAAGGATGTGCCGCAGGCCGAGGGTTTTACCCTGGATGAAGAGGGGACGCTCTACGTGGTGAGCGAGCCGAACCTGTTCTACAAGTTTCGCAAGCCATAAGACTGGTTCAGGCCAGAGTCCCGCGACGGGAGCTCTGGCCACACTGACCGCGGCTTAGCGGGTCAGGGTTTTCACGCCTTCGGTGGTACCCAGCAACAGCAGGTCTGCACCGCGAGCCGCGAACAGGCCGTTGGTGACCACGCCCACGATGGCGTTGATCTGCGTTTCCAGCTCCACCGGGTTGGTGATGCTCATGTTGTGTACGTCGAGAATGATATTGCCGTTGTCGGTCAATACGCCTTCACGATAGACCGGGTCGCCGCCCAGCTTGACCAGTTGGCGTGCAACATGGCTGCGCGCCATCGGGATGACTTCGACCGGCAGCGGGAATGCGCCCAGCACCGGCACCAGCTTGCTGCCATCGGCGATGCAGATGAAGGTCTTGGCCACGGCGGCCACGATCTTCTCGCGAGTCAGCGCAGCGCCGCCGCCCTTGATCAGGTTCAGGTGCTCGTCGCTTTCATCGGCGCCGTCGATGTAGAACTCCAGATCGCTGACCGTATTGAGTTCATAGACCGGAATACCATGGCTCTTGAGGCGGGCTGCCGTGGCTTCGGAGCTGGCTACCGCGCCATCGAAGGAGGCCTTGTGCCTGGCCAGCGCATCGATGAAGCAGTTGGCCGTGGAGCCGGTGCCCACACCGATGATGCTCTTGTCGTCGATCTTGGGAAGAATGAAATCGACAGCGGCTTGAGCCACGGCCTGTTTGAGTTGATCCTGAGTCATGCGGGCTCCACGGTGCCAAAGGTGCAAAAAGGGGCCGCATTATAGCGATGACTGCGCCGCAAAGCCCCGTCATTCGTATGGTCGTTCATCGGAGTGCAGAGTAGACTTCTCGGCCTTGCTCCCTTCGCCAGTGATATCGCCCCGATGCTCGAACAGTACGTCAAGAAAATCCTCACTTCCCGCGTCTATGACGTCGCTGTCGAAACCCCGCTGCAGGGCGCCCGCCAGCTTTCCGAGCGTCTGGCAAACCAGATATTGCTCAAGCGCGAAGACCTGCAACCGGTGTTCTCCTTCAAGATTCGCGGGGCCTACAACAAGCTGGCGCAACTGAGCCCTGAAGAACTGGCGCGTGGCGTGGTGACGGCTTCGGCAG
>NZ_FYDI01000008.1:57308-254080 GCF_900187465.1 Pseudomonas sp. Irchel 3A18 | reverse complement strand
CGGATTGCTGAGCCAGAGCCAGACGGTCCAGGTCGATGCGGGCAGCGCCTTGAGGCACGTCCAGGTCGCCATGGGTCAGAATCTGGCGAGCGCCGCTGTCCTGCACCATGAACGCCTGACGTTCCTGAGGTGCATTGACGTCCAGCGGCACATAAACGGCAGCACATTTATTAATCGCCAGTTGCGCCACCAGCAGGTCCAGCGAACGAGGCAGCAGAATCGCCACCGCATCGCCCGGATTGACGCCTTGGCTGATCAGGTAATGAGCCAGTCGATTGGCCCGGCTATTGAGTTCGGCGTACGTCAGCGACTGCTCGCCATGAACAGCGGCCAGCGCTTCAGGACGTTCGGCCACCTGTTGTTCAAACAGGGCATGAACGGAGCGGTCCCGTGGATAGTCTGTGCCGCTGTTGTTGAAGCGGTGCAGCAGTTGCTCCCGCTCATCTTCCGGCAGTACCGAGACACTGCTGAACGCAGCGTGTGAAGACTGCTCCAGTGCCTCAACCAGACGAGCCAGTGCAGTGCTCATATAAGCCACTACCCGCGCAGCCCCGACACCTTCCTGCACCAGAACGGTCAGTTCAAAGCCTTCTCCCTGATCATCCACAGACAGAGTCAGTGGGTAGTTGGTGCGTTCTTCACCTTGCAGGGCTTCGATGCCTTCCCAGGCTGGCGACAGGCTGTGCTCACCCGGCGCAGCGCTGTAGCGATAGTTGAGCAAGGCACTGAACAACGGCGTCGAAGCCGGCACACCACTGCAACGTTGAGCCAGCGACAAAGGCGCATGTTCATGAGCCAGCAAGGCGCTCAGGCGAGCATGGGTTTCACGAATAACCGTTTGAGCCTTATGGGCACCCGGTTGCAGGCGCAGCGGCAAGGTATTGATGAACATCCCCAGAGCACGATCGGCGCCCTCACCGCCACTCAGGCGGCCCATCAGTACGGTGCCAAACACCACGTCATCGCGACCGCTGGCTGCACTGAGCACCTGCGCCCAGGCCAGGTGATGCAGAGACGCCACGCTGACCCCGAGCTGCCGGGCCTGTGCCCGCAGTCGCAGGCTCAAGTCACGGTCCAGCGCTTCACGATGCTCCTCGACGGCACAACCGTCGCCCTGCACTTCATGCAGGCCAAACGGCAAGGTCGGTTCGTCCAGATCCCCCAACATGTCGCGGAAGAAGGCTTCCTGAGCTTCGCGATCAGCACCCAGACGCGCCTGGGCCACATAATTGCGATACGGCACCGGCTCGCTCAGAGGCTGCGTATCGCCCAGCAGCCACGACTCCATCTCATGGCTGACCACTTCCAGGGCGGTGTGGTCCATGACTAGGTGATGGAACAGCAGGAAGGCGACCCAGCGCTGATTGGCCGGATCATGGGCATAGGCAATCCGCATCAACGGAGCCTGACGAATGTCCATGCGGTGCTGACGGGTATCGAAGCGCTGCTGCAACTGGGTGACGGCATCCAGGGCAATATCCACCTCGACCTCTTCAACGCCCAGTTGCACCTCACGCCAGACAACTTGGACTGGCTCGTCCAGCCCTTCCCAGTACAGCGAAGTGCGCAGGATATCGTGGCGTTCAATGACAGATTGCAGAGCGCCGGTGAAGGCATTCAGTCGCTCTTGATTGGCAAAACCGAACACCGCTTGCAGCACATAGGGATCGCCCTGCTCGGCAGACAGGTGGTGATAGAGAATCCCCTCCTGCAAAGGCGCCAGCGGGTAGATGTCCTGGATATTGGCTGCGCCACCCGGAATAGAAGCGATGACCTGTTCCAGCTGTTCTTCGCTGATGGTTACCAGCGGCAGCATGTCAGGGGTGATATGCGTGCAGCCCGGTTCGATCAGATTGGCCGGGACACGGATTTCCGTACCGCTGCCTACCGCAGCAGCCAGTGCCATCAGGGTTGGCTGGCTAAACAGGACGCGAACATCGGCGCTCAGGCCTTGCTGACGCATTTTCTCGATCAGCTTGACGGCCAGCAGCGAGTGACCGCCCAGCTCGAAGAAGTGATCGTGACGACCTACGCGCTCGACTTGCAGTACTTCGGCCCAGATCTGCGCCAGGGTGGTTTCGGTTTCGCCTTGCGGCGCTTCGTAGCCACGGCTGATCAGGGATTGCAAATCAGGGGCTGGCAAGGCCTTGCGGTCCAGCTTGCCGTTTGGTGTCAGTGGCAGCTTTTCAAGATGGACATAGGCTGCCGGGACCATGTATTCAGGCAACTGGCCTTGCAGATGGACTTTCAGGGTTTCCAGATTGATTTCGGCAACGGCCGAGGTGAAATACGCCACCAGACGCTTGTCGCCCGGCACGTCTTCACGAGCCATGACTACCGTTTCTTTTACGCTTTCATGGCGCGCCAGCTTGGCTTCGATCTCGCCCAGCTCGATGCGGAAGCCGCGAATCTTCACCTGATCGTCGTTACGGCCCAGATATTCGATATTCCCGTCCGCCAACCAGCGACCCAGGTCGCCAGTGCGGTACATGCGCGCTCCGGCGTTGAACGGATCTTCAAGGAAGCGTTCGGCGGTCAGGTCATCACGATTCAGATAACCACGGGCCACACCGGCACCGCCGATATAGATTTCGCCCGGCACGCCAAACGGTACGGGCTGGCGGTGTTCGTCCAGCAGGTAGAACTGGGTATTGGCCACCGGTTTACCGATATGCGGCGCAAAACCGTTTGCACGATCCATGGCCACCCAGCTCGAGTAGGTGGTGGTTTCCGAAGGTCCATACAGGTTGCACAGACGCTGGACGCTGGTTTGCTCAAACAGGCTTTCCACCAGCGAGCCTTTGAGCGCTTCACCCGCGACGTTGACGGTATGCACGCCCTCTTGAAGGCCACCGGACTCCAGCAGCGCTTTCAGTGCCGAAGGTACGGTATTGATCAGCGTGACATCATGCTGACCTTCTTGCAGAGCCAGTACGTTCTTGACCACTTCAATGCTGCCGCCCGAGATCAGCGGCGCAAAACACTCGTAAACCGCCAGGTCGAAGTTCAGCGAGGTGGAGAACAGCGTCTTGGCCAGCACTTCAGGTTCAAAAGCCTGCTGCGCCCAGGTCAGGAAGTTGACTGTGTTGCGATGCTCGATCATTACGCCTTTAGGCAGACCGGTAGAACCCGAGGTGTAGATGACGTAAGCCAGATGGGCTGGCGTCAGGCCCTCGATCACCGGATTGGAGACGGATTTGTCCTGCCAATCGGGCTGATCGAGATTAACCACAGGTACATCCGCAGCCGACAGCAACTCCAGCGTCGCCGTCTGTGCCAACACGGCAGCAGGCGCACTGTCCTCCAGCATGTAGGCAATACGCTCCAGCGGATACGCCGGATCCAGCGGTACATAACCGCCGCCCGCCTTCAGAATGGCCAGCAGGCCGACCACCATATCGATACCGCGCTCGACACAAATCGCCACGCGAGCATCCGGCACCACGCCCTGACCGCGCAGATGATGCGCCAGACGGTTGGCCCGCTGATTCAGCTCGCCATAGCTCAGACGCTCACCGCCAAATACCAGTGCAATCGCCTGCGGCGTACGTTCGGCCTGTGCTTCAAACAGGCCATGCACCGTCTGGTCGAGTGGATACTCGGCATCGGTGTCGTTATAGCCATGCAGCAACTGCGTGAGTTCTTCGGCAGGCAACACGCTGATTTCATGAAGCGGAGCGGCAGGTGTGTTTTCCAGCGCCGCTACCAATCCGGCCAAGGCGGCACTCATGTAAGCCGCTACACGCGCAGCCCCGATACCTTCCTGCACCAGCACGGTCAGCTCGAAACCTTCGCCCTGATCATTCACCGACAGAGTGAGCGGATAGTTCGTACGCTCGCTGCCTTTCAGGGGTTCAATACCTTCCCACGCAGGCGAAGGACTGTGCTCATCCGGCGCGGCGCTGTAGCGATAGTTGAGCAAGGCGCTGAACAGTGGCGTCGAGGCTGGCACTGCGCTGCAGCGTTGAGCCAAGGCCAACGGCGCATGCTCGTGAGCCAGCAAGGCGCTCAGGCGGGCATGGGTTTCACGAACGCCGGTGCGCGCTTCAAGGGCATTGAGTTGCAGGCGCAGCGGCAAGGTGTTGATGAACATGCCCAAGGCACGGTCGGCCCCTTCGCCACCACTGAGGCGGCCCATCAAGACGGTGCCGAACACCACGTCATCGCGACCGCTGGCTGCGCTGAGCACCTGCGCCCAGGCCAGGTGATGCAGAGACGCCACGCTGACCCCGAGCTGGCGGGCCTGCGCTCGCAGGCGCAGGCTCAGGTCACGGTCCAGCGCCAGGTGATGCTCTTCGACACTGTAACCGTCGCCCTGAACTTCATGCAGACCGAACGGTAGAGTCGGCTCGTCGAGATCGCCCAGCACGCTCCGGAAGAACGCTTCATGGGCTGCCTGATCGACTCCGAGGCGAGACTGAGCCACATAGTTGCGATACGGCACCGATTCATTGAAGTGCTGTGTCGTATTCAGCAGACAGGCTTCCATCTCCTGGGTCACAACGGCCAATGCGGTGTTGTCCAGGATCAGGTGATGAGAAAGCAGCAACCCTACCCAACGCTGATTGACCGGGTCATGGGCATAGACAATCCGCAGCAGCGGAGCCTGACGGATATCCATGCGGTACTGGCGGGCATCGAAACGCGCCTCCAGTTGCGCTCCGATATCGCCCTGCGCAGGGTCCAGTTCAAGGGCTTCGACTTCCAGGTGAACCTGACGCCAGACCACCTGTACCGGTTCATCCAGTCCTTCCCAGAAGAACGACGTGCGCAGGATGTCGTGACGTTCGATAACGCTTTGCAGCGCGCCGGAGAACGCATTCAGCCTCTCCTCGCTGGCAAAGCCGAAAAGCGTCTGCACGGCATAGGGATCATCATCCTCGGTAACCAGGTAGTGATAAAGAATTCCTTCCTGCAATGGGGCCAGTGGGTAGATATCCTGAATATTGGCTGCACCACCGGGGATGGAAGCGATGACCTGTTCAAGCTGTTCTTCGCTGATGGTTGCCAGTGGCAGCATGTCAGGGGTGATATGCGTGCAGCCGGGCTCGATCAGATTGGCCGGCACGCGGATTTCAGTGCCACTGCCCACGGCAGCCGCCAGGGCTGCCAATGTTGGCTGACTGAACAGCACGCGCACATCGGCACTCAGGCCTTGCTGACGCATTTTCTCGATCAGCTTGACGGCCAGCAGCGAGTGACCGCCCAGCTCGAAGAAGTGATCGTGACGCCCGACGCGCTCGACTTGCAGCACTTCGGCCCAGATCTGCGCCAGGGTGGTTTCTACGTTGCCTTGTGGCGCTTCGTAGCCACGGCTGATCAGGGATTGCAAATCAGGGGCTGGCAAGGCCTTGCGGTCCAGCTTGCCGTTCGGGGTCAGGGGCAGTTTGTCCAGATGCACATAAGCTGCCGGGACCATGTATTCAGGCAACTGGCCTTGCAGGTGCGCCTTCAGAATTTCCAGGTTGATTTCGGCAACACTTGAGGTGAAATATGCCACCAGACGCTTGTCGCCCGGCACGTCTTCACGGGCCATGACTACCGTTTCTTTTACGCTTTCATGGCGCGCCAGCTTGGCTTCGATCTCGCCCAGCTCGATGCGGAAGCCGCGGATCTTCACCTGATCGTCGTTACGGCCCAGGTATTCAATATTGCCATCAGTCAGCCGGCAACCCAGATCGCCAGTGCGGTACATGCGCGCTCCGGCGTTGAATGGGTCTTCAAGGAAGCGTTCGGCGGTCAGGTCATCACGATTCAGATAACCCCGCGCCACACCGGCACCGCCGATATAGATCTCGCCCGGCACGCCAAACGGTACAGGCTGACGATGCTCATCCAGCAGGTAGAACTGGGTATTGGCGACGGGCTTGCCGATATGCGGCGCAAAACCGTCTTCACGATCCATCGAAACCCAGCTGGAATAGGTGGTGGTTTCCGAAGGGCCATACAGGTTGCACAGACGCTGGACGCTGGTTTGCTCAAACAGGCTTTCGACCAGCGAGCCTTTGAGCGCTTCACCCGCCACGTTGACGGTATGCACGCCCGCTTGAAGGCCACCGAACTCCAGCAGCGCTTTCAACGCCGAAGGTACGGTGTTGATCAGGGTAATGTCATGCTCGCCGTCCTGCAGGGCCAGCACGTTCTTGACCACTTCAATGCTGCCGCCCGAGATCAGCGGCGCAAAACACTCGTAAACCGCCAGGTCGAAGTTCAGCGAGGTGGAGAACAGCGTCTTGGCCAGCACTTCAGGTTCAAAGGCCTGCTGCGCCCAGGTCAGGAAGTTAACCGTATTGCGATGCTCGATCATTACGCCTTTAGGCAAGCCTGTAGAGCCCGAGGTGTAGATGACGTAAGCCAGATGGGCTGGCGTCAGGCCTTCAATCAGCGGATTGGAGACGGATTTGTCCTGCCAATCGGGCTGATCAAGATTAACCACAGGTACATCCGCAGCCGACACCAACTCCAGCGTCGCAGTCTGTGCCAACACGGCAGCAGGCGCACTGTCCTCCAGCATGTAGGCAATACGCTCCAGCGGATACGCCGGATCCAGCGGCACATAACCACCGCCAGCCTTCAGAATGGCCAGCAAACCGACCACCATATCGATACCGCGCTCGACACAGATCGCAACACGAGCATCCGGCACCACACCCTGACCGCGCAGATGATGCGCCAGGCGGTTAGCCCGCTGATTCAGTTCGCCATAGCTCAGATGTTCATCGCCAAACACCAGCGCAATCGCCTGCGGCGTACGTTCGGCCTGAGCTTCAAACAGGCCATGCACCGTTTGGTCGAGCGGATACTCGGCATCGGTCGCGTTGAAGCCGCGCAGCACTTGTTCAAGCTCATCTTGCGGCAGTACCGACAGACTGCCGAGCGAAGCCTGTGGATTCTGCTCCAGCGCTTCGACCAGACGGGTCAGCGCGGTATTCATATAAGCGGTCACACGAGCGGCACCGATACCATTCTGCACCAGCACGATCAGCTCGAAACCTTCGCCCTGATCATCCACAGACAGGGTCAGCGGATAGTTGGTACGTTCCTCGCCTTTCAGAGGTTCGATACCTTCCCAGGCTCGCGACAGGCTGTACTCGCCCGGCGCCGCGCTGTAGCGATAATTGAGCAAGGCGCTGAACAAAGGCGTTGACGCCGGTACGCCGCTGCAACGCTGAGCCAGGGCCAACGGCGCATGTTCGTGGGCCAGCAAGGCGCTCAGACGAGCGTGAGTTTCGCGAACACCTGCTTTTACCTCCCCGGCACCCAGTTGCAGGCGCAGCGGCAAGGTATTGATGAACATCCCCAGGGCACGATCCGCACCTTCGCCACCATTCAGGCGGCCCATCAGTACAGTGCCGAACACCACATCGTCACGACCGCTGGCCGCACTGACCACCTGCCCCCAGGCCAGATGATGCAGTGACGCCACACTGACCCCAAGCTGACGAGCCTGCGCTCGCAGTCGCTTGCTGAGGTCCAGATCCAGAGGCAGACGATGCTCCTCGATGTCACGACCTTCGCCCTGAACTTCATGCAGGCCAAACGGCAAGGTCGGTTCGTCCAGGTCCCCCAACATGTCGCGGAAGAAGACTTCCTGCGCTTCGCGATCGGTGCCCAGACGGGCCTGAGCCACGTAATTGCGATACGGCACCGGCTCGCTCAGAGACTGCGTATCGCCCAGCAGCCAGGACTCCATCTCGTGCTGAACCACTTCCAGCGCGGTATGGTCCAGTGCCAGGTGATGGAACAGCAGGAAAGCGACCCAGCGCTGATTGACCGGATCATGGGCATAGGCAATCCGCATCAACGGGGCCTGACGAATGTCCATGCGGTGCTGACGGGTATCGAAACGCGCCTGCAACTGGCTGGCGATATCGCCTTGCTCCAGGTCCAGCTCAAGGTGCTCAACACCCAGGGTGGCCTCACGCCAGACCACTTGAAGCGGCTCGTCCAGCCCTTCCCAGTACAGTGAAGTGCGCAGGATATCGTGGCGTTCAATGACAGATTGCAGAGCGCCGGTGAAGGCATTCAGTCGCTCTTGATTGGCAAAACCGAACACCGCTTGCAGCACATAGGGATCGCCCTGCTCGGCAGACAGGTGGTGATAAAGAATCCCCTCCTGCAAAGGCGCCAGCGGGTAGATGTCCTGGATATTGGCTGCGCCGCCCGGAATAGAAGCGATGACCTGCTCAAGCTGCTCTTCGCTGATGGTTACCAGCGGCAGCATGTCAGGGGTGATATGCGTGCAGCCCGGTTCGATCAGGTTGGCCGGGACACGGATTTCCGTACCGCTGCCCACGGCAGCAGCCAGGGCTGCCAATGTTGGCTGACTGAACAGCACGCGAACATCGGCGCTCAGGCCTTGCTGACGCATTTTCTCGATCAGCTTGACGGCCAGCAGCGAGTGACCGCCCAGCTCGAAGAAGTGATCGTGACGCCCGACGCGCTCGACTTGCAGCACTTCGGCCCAGATCTGCGCCAGAGTGGTTTCGGTTTCGCCTTGTGGCGCTTCGTAGCCACGACTGATCAGGGATTGCAAATCAGGGGCTGGCAAGGCCTTGCGGTCCAGCTTGCCGTTCGGGGTCAGGGGCAGCTTTTCAAGATGGACATAGGCTGCCGGGACCATATATTCAGGCAACTGGCCTTGCAGATGGACTTTCAGGGTTTCCAGATTGATTTCGGCAACGCTTGAGGTGAAATACGCCACCAGACGCTTGTCGCCCGGCACGTCTTCACGGGCCATGACTACCGTTTCTTTTACGCTTTCATGGCGCGCCAGCTTGGCTTCGATCTCGCCCAGCTCGATGCGGAAGCCGCGAATCTTCACCTGATCGTCGTTACGGCCCAGGTATTCAATATTGCCATCAGCCAACCAGCGACCCAGGTCGCCAGTGCGGTACATGCGCGCTCCGGCGTTGAATGGATCTTCAAGGAAGCGTTCGGCGGTCAGGTCATCACGATTCAGATAACCACGGGCCACGCCTGCGCCACCGATGTAGATTTCGCCGGGCACGCCAAACGGCACAGGCTGACGGTGTTCGTCCAGCAGGTAGAACTGGGTATTGGCCACCGGTTTACCGATATGCGGCGCAAAACCGTTTGCACGATCCATGGCCACCCAGCTCGAGTAGGTGGTGGTTTCCGAAGGTCCATACAGGTTGCACAGACGCTGGACGTTTGTTTGCTCAAACAGGCTTTCCACCAGCGAGCCTTTGAGCGCTTCACCCGCGACGTTGACGGTATGCACGCCCTCTTGAAGGCCACCGGACTCCAGCAGCGCTTTCAGTGCCGAAGGCACGGTGTTGATCAGCGTGACATCATGCTGACCTTCTTGCAGAGCCAGCACGTTCTTGACCACTTCAATGCTGCCGCCCGAGATCAGCGGCGCAAAGCACTCATAGACCGCCAGGTCGAAGTTCAGCGAAGTCGAGAACAACGTTTTAGAAAGAACCTCAGGCTCAAACGCCTGCTGTGCCCAGGTCAGGAAATTGACTGTGTTGCGATGCTCGATCATTACGCCTTTAGGCAGACCGGTCGAACCCGAGGTGTAGATGACGTAAGCCAGATGGGCTGGCGTCAGGCCCTCGATCACCGGATTGGAGACGGATTTGTCCTGCCAATCGGGCTGATCGAAATTGATTACAGGTACATCAGCGGCTGACAGCAAGTCCAAAGTCGATGATTGGGCCAATACCGCTGCCGGTGCACTGTCCTCCAGCATGTAGGCAATACGCTCCAGCGGATACGCCGGATCCAGCGGCACATAACCACCACCCGCCTTCAGAATGGCCAGCAGGCCGACCACCATATCGATACCGCGCTCGACACAAATCGCCACGCGAGCATCCGGCACCACACCCTGACTGCGCAGATGATGCGCCAGACGGTTGGCCCGCTGATTCAGCTCGCCATAGCTCAGACGCTCACCGCCAAACACCAGCGCAATCGCCTGCGGCGTACGTTCGGCCTGAGCTTCAAACAGGCCATGCACCGTCTGCTCAAGCGGATACTCGGCAACGGTGTCGTTATAGCCATGCAGCAATTGCGTGAGTTCTTCGGCAGGCAATACCGAAACCGAATAAAGCAGCGCAGCCGGCCTGCTTTCCAGCGCATCCGCCAGTTCAGTCAGTGCCGTACTCATATAGGCCGCGACACGCGCAGCCCCGATGCCATCCTGCACCAGAACCGTCAGCTCGAAACCTTCGCCCTGGTCATCCACAGACAGGGTCAAGGGATAGTTGGTGCGCTCTTCGCTTTTCAGCGGCTCGATACCCTGCCAGGCCGGCGACAGGCTGTACTCGCCCGGCGCCGCGCTGTAGCGATAATTGAGCAAGGCGCTGAACAAAGGCGTTGACGCCGGTACGCCGCTGCAACGCTGAGCCAGGGCCAACGGTGCATGTTCGTGAGCCAGCAAGGCGCTCAGACGAGCGTGAGTTTCACGAACACCTGTTCTGATCCCACCGTCACCCAGTTGCAGGCGCAGCGGCAAGGTATTGATGAACATCCCCAGGGCACGATCCGCACCTTCGCCACCATTGAGGCGGCCCACCAATACTGTGCCAAATACCACATCGTCACGGCCACTGGCCGCGCTCAATACCTGCCCCCAGGCCAGGTGATGCAAGGCCGCCACACTGACCCCAAGCTGGCGTGCATGGGCTCGCAGGCGCTTGCTCAGTGGCAGGTCAAGCGTCAGGCGATGCTCCTCGATACCACGTTCCTCACCCTGCACTTCATGCAGGCCAAACGGCAAGGTCGGTTCGTCCAGATCACCCAGCATGTCTCGGAAGAAGGCTTCCTGCGCTTGGCTATCGTTGCTCAGGCGTACCTGTGCCACATAATTTCGATACGGTACCGGCTCGTTCAGGTGCCCGGTATCACCCAGCAGCCAGGCTTCCATCTCGTGCTGGACCACTTCCAGCGCGGTATGGTCCAGCGCCATGTGATGGAACAGTAGCAAGGCCACCCAGCGTTGGGTTGCAGAGTCCTGGGCATAGGCGATCTGCATCAGCGGTGCCAGACGAATGTCCATCCGGTGCTGACGGGTATCGAAACGCGCCTGCAACTGGCTGGCGATATCGCCTTGTTCCAGGTCCAGCTCAAGGTGCTCCATGCCCAAGGTGGCTTGACGCCAGACCACTTGCACCGGCTCATCCAGCCCTTCCCAGTACAGCGAAGTGCGCAGGATATCGTGACGTTCTATTACCGATTGCAGTGCATTAGAGAAAGCATCCAGCCGGCCTTTGTCGGCAAACTCGAAAGCTGCCTGCAATACGTAAGGGTCACCCTGTTTGGCCGCCAGGTGGTGATAGAGAATCCCCTCCTGCAAAGGCGCCAGCGGGTAGATGTCCTGGATATTGGCTGCGCCGCCCGGAATAGAAGCGATGACCTGCTCAAGCTGCTCTTCGCTGATGGTTACCAGCGGCAGCATGTCAGGGGTGATATGCGTGCAGCCCGGTTCGATCAGATTGGCCGGGACACGGATTTCCGTACCGCTGCCTACCGCAGCAGCCAGTGCCATCAATGTTGGCTGGCTAAACAGGACGCGAACATCGGCGCTCAGGCCTTGCTGACGCATTTTCTCGATCAGCTTGACGGCCAGCAGCGAGTGACCGCCCAGCTCGAAGAAGTGATCGTGACGCCCCACTCGCTCGACCTGCAGCACTTCGGCCCAGATCTGCGCCAGGGTGGTTTCTACGCTGCCTTGTGGCGCTTCGTAGCCACGGCTGATCAGGGATTGCAGGTCCGGGGCTGGCAAGGCCTTGCGGTCCAGCTTGCCGTTTGGTGTGAGTGGCAGCTTTTCAAGATGGACATAGGCTGCCGGGACCATGTATTCCGGCAACTGACCTTGCAGATGAGCGCGCAGTGTCTCCAGATCAACTTCGGCAACGGTCGAGGTGAAATACGCCACCAGACGCTTGTCGCCCGGCACATCTTCACGTGCCATGACTACCGTTTCTTTTACGCTTTCATGGCGCGCCAGTTTGGTTTCGATCTCGCCCAACTCGATACGGAAACCACGAATCTTCACCTGATCGTCGTTACGACCCAGGTATTCAATATTGCCGTCCGCCAACCAGCGACCCAGGTCGCCGGTGCGGTACATGCGCGCTCCGGCGTTGAATGGGTCGTCCAGGAAACGTTCGGCGGTCAGGTCATCACGATTCAGATAACCCCGCGCCACGCCTGCACCACCGATATAGATCTCGCCGGGCACGCCAAACGGTACAGGCTGACGATGCTCATCCAGCAGGTAGAACTGGGTATTGGCCACCGGTTTACCGATATGCGGCGCAAAACCGTCTTCACGCTCCATCGAAACCCAGCTGGAATAGGTGGTGGTTTCCGAAGGGCCATACAGGTTGCACAGACGCTGGACGCTGGTTTGCTCAAACAGGCTTTCCACCAGCGAGCCTTTGAGCGCTTCACCCGCCACGTTGACGGTATGCACGCCCTGCCCCAGACCGCCCGATTCCAGCAGCGCTTTCAGGGCTGAAGGCACGGTGTTGATCAGCGTGACATCATGCTGACCTTCTTGCAGAGCCAGTACGTTCTTGACCACTTCAATGCTGCCGCCCGAGATCAGCGGCGCAAAACACTCGTAAACCGCCAGGTCGAAGTTCAGCGAGGTGGAGAACAGCGTCTTGGCCAGCACTTCAGGTTCAAAAGCCTGCTGCGCCCAGGTCAGGAAGTTGACTGTGTTGCGATGCTCGATCATTACGCCTTTAGGCAGACCGGTAGAACCCGAGGTGTAGATGACGTAAGCCAGATGGGCTGGCGTCAGGCCCTCGATCACCGGATTGGAGACGGATTTTTCCTGCCAATCGGGCTGATCGAAATTGATTACAGGTACATCAGCGGCTGACAGCAAGTCCAAAGTCGATGATTGGGCCAATACCGCTGCCGGCGCACTGTCCTCCAGCATGTAGGCAATACGCTCCAGCGGATACGCCGGATCCAGCGGCACATAACCGCCGCCCGCCTTCAGAATGGCCAGCAAGCCGACCACCATATCGATACCGCGCTCGACACAGATCGCAACACGAGCATCCGGCACCACACCCTGACTGCGCAGATGATGCGCCAGACGGTTGGCCCGCTGATTCAGTTCGCCATAGCTCAGATGTTCATCGCCAAACACCAGCGCAATCGCATCAGGCGTGCGCTCGACCTGAGCCTCAAACAAACCATGAACGGTCTGATCGAGCGGATACGGAGCCTGAGTGGCATTGAATCCGGAAATCACTTCGTCCCGCTCTTGTGCAGGCAGAATTTTCAGCGCATGCAACGGCAGATCAGGCGCGGATTCCAGAGCATCAGCCAGGCTTTCCAGTGCGGTGCTCATGTAGCCCGCAACACGCTGCGAAGCAATGGCTGCCACGGTCTGCACAGTGAGCAGGAAACCTTCGCCCAGATCATCCACCGACAGCATGAACGGATAGTTGGTCCGCTCCATCACTTCGAGTACTTCTGCACCGCCCCAGCGCTCGACTTCTTCGTCGGACTGGATCGGACTATGGCGATAGTTGAGCAAAGCACTGAACAACGGCATGGATGCCGGCACGCCGCTGCAACGTTGGGCCAACGCCAGGGATGCATGCTCGTGGCCCAGCAGCGCAGTCAGGCGCGCATGGGTCTGGCGTACACCCTGGCTGACGCTGACAGCACCCAGTGCAACCCGCACCGGCAGCGTATTGATGAACATCCCCAAGGCACGCTCGGCACCGCTGCCCGCCTGCATACGGCCCAGCAATACCGTGCCGAAGACCACATCACTACGTCCCGACAGATTGCCCACCACCTGAGCCCAGGCCAGATGGTGCAGGCTTGCAGGGCTCACACCCAGTTTGCGGGACAGGCCACGCAGGCGCGCACTCAAGGCCGCATCCAGCTTGAACCGGCTTTCCTCGACACCGCGACCGTCACCCTGCACCTCTTGCAGGCCCAGCGGCAATGTCGGCTCGTCAACGTCGGTAAGCATCTCGCGGAAGAAGCTTTCATGGGCCGCCTGGCTGACGGCCATCCGGGCCTGTGCCACATAGCGCCGGTAAGGCATTGGCATCTCGAGCCCGGTCGATTCACCACTCAGGATGAGCTGCATTTCATGCTGCATCACTTCCAGCGCGGTATGGTCCAGAGCAATGTGGTGGAACAGCAAAATCGCGACCCAGCGCTGGTTTGTTTCGTCATGGGCACAGGCCATACGCATCAGCGGCGCCTGCCCCAGGTCGAGTCGCAGGTCACGCGGGTCGAACAAGGCCTGCAACTGGCTGGCGATATCGCCCGCAGACGCATCCAGATCAAGGATTTCAACGATCAGGCGAGCCTTGCGCAGCACCACTTGCAGTGGTTGCTCCAGGCCATCCCAGATCAACGCGGTGCGCAGGATGTCATGACGATCGATAACGCTCTGCAACGCCGTGATGAAGCTGTCGAGCTGTGCCCGGCTGTCCATGGCAAAGGCAGCCTGCAACAGGTAGGGGTCACCCTGCTCCGCAGAAATATGATGATAGAGAATCCCTTCCTGCAAGGGAGCCAGCGGGTAGATATCCTGAATATTGGCCGCACCGCCCGGCATGGCGGCGACGATCCGGTCAACCTCGTTTTGCTCCAGATCCAGCAAGGTCAGCATGGACGCGGTGATGTGCTCGCAACCTTCGGGAATCCCGTTGTCCGGGATCTGCCGGGCCTCTTCGACGCCACCCACCGCTGCTGCCAATGCAGACAGGGTCGGCTGGCTGAACAGCACGCGAACATCGGCCTCCATATCCAGCTTACGCATGCGCTCGATCAGCTTCACCGCCAGCAGCGAGTGGCCGCCCAACTCGAAGAAGTGATCGTGACGACCCACCTGCGCGACGCCCAGTATCTGCGACCAGAGGCCGGCCAGAGTCGTTTCGATGTTGCCTCGCGGTGCTTCATAAGCCTGACTGACAAAAGCCGTGGCGTCCGGCACGGGCAAGGAACGACGGTCCAGCTTGCCGTTGGCCGATACCGGCATTTTTTCCAGTTCGACATAAGCGGCCGGGACCATGTAATCCGGTAGACACGCCTGCAAGTGAGCCCGCAGCACGTCGGCCGAAGCAGGTTCCTGGCCTGGCTGTTGGGTGAAATAGGCAATCAGGCGCTTGTCGCCGGGATTGTCTTCACGGGCCACGACCGCCGCATCACGCACGCAGAGATGATCGGTCAGGCGAGACTCGATTTCACCCAGTTCGACCCGGAAACCACGGATCTTGATCTGGTCATCGTTACGGCCCAGGTACTCGATTACACCATCGGAGCTGCGGCAACCCAGGTCGCCGGTCTTGTACAGGCGGCCGTCTGTAAAGGGATCGCGCAGGAAACGCTCGGCAGTCAGGTCGTCACGGTTCAGGTAACCGCGTGCAACACAGATGCCGCCAATGTAGATCTCACCCGCAACACCCACCGGAACCGGCTGGAACTGCGCATCGAGCAGGTAAATGCGGGTATTGGCCACCGGTACGCCGATAGCTGGCAAGGTTGGCCAGTGCGCAACATTCACCGGCAGGGTGAACGAAGTGGTGACATGGGATTCGGTCGGGCCGTAATGGTTATGCAGTCGGCATCCGGACAAATGCTCGAACAAGGCGCGGATCGGCGCCGTGATACGCAATTGCTCACCGGCAGTGACGACCTCGCGCAAGGCACAGGTTTGCTCGCGCAATGCCGGATAGTCGATCAACGCCTCGGCCAGGGCCTGCAAAGCGATGCATGGCAGGTACAGACGCTCGATGCGCGCCTCGCACAGATGCAGGTAAAGCTTGCGCAGGTCCAGGCGAGTGTCGGCATGAATCAATGACAGCGGCGCACCGGCGCACAGGGTGCTGAAGATTTCCTGGAATGCCACGTCAAAGCCCAGGGCCGCGAATTGCACGGTGGCCGGGGCCGGGTTACCGCTTCTGATGCCTTCAGCGAGCTGCCACTGCATCAGGTTGACCAGCGGCGCATGAGGCATGGCCACGCCCTTGGGCTGACCGGTGGAGCCGGAGGTATAAATGACGTAGGCAAGGTGCTGCGGAGCAAGCCCCAGAGCGGCCAGTTCCGGGTTGTGATCAGGCTGGCGGCTGAACTCTTCCGCACCTTCGGCCAGGCCGTCGAGCAGCACGCCGGGCACGATGGAGTCCTTGAAGAGTTCGGCAACGCTGGCCTGGCTCAGCACGGCCTTGGGGGCAGAATCGCTGAGCATGTATTCCAGGCGTTCTGCCGGGTAATCCGGGTCCAGCGGCACATACCCTGCCCCGGCCTTGAGAATGCCCAGCAGGCCGGCAATCATTTCCGGGCTACGGCGGCAGCAGATGGCGACCCGGTCATCAAAACCGACGCCCAGTTCCAGCAGCCTATGGGCGATACGATTGGCCTGACGATTCAACTCGCCGTAGCTCACGCGCTGCGACTCGAAAGTCACCGCCAGTGCATCCGGTTGCTGCTCGGCATGGGCTTCGAATAATTGATGCACCAGCAGACCCGAAGCGTATGCCTCATCACAGGCATTGAAGCCATGCAGCAGTTGCTGACGCTCGGCATCGGGCATGTAGGCCAGGCTCTGCAGCTCGACCTCGCCAGTACGATCAAGTGCATCGGCCAGTTCGGCCAGGACTGCATGCATGTAATCGGCGATGCGATGGGCACCGATCCCCGGCACGACCTGCACCGTCAGGCTGAAGGCCTCGCCCAGATCGTCGACCGAAAGCGACAACGGGAAGTTGGTACGTTCTTCACCGCCCGACAGCTCGAAACCTGCCCATTTCAGAACAGTTGTGGCCTCACCGGCAGAAGCACCCACCGCTGCATGACGATAGTTGAGCAAGGCACTGAACAGCGGCGTCGGCGCCGCCACACCACTGCAACGTTGCGCCAGGGCCAAGGGTGCATGCTCATGACCGAGCAAGGCCGCCAGGCGCTCATGGGTGGTGCGAATCGCCGCCCTGACGCTCGCCCCCAGGGCCGGCACACGCAGCGGCAGCGTGTTGATGAACATCCCCAGGGCGCGATCGGCGTCCTGGCCGCCTTGCATGCGGCCCATCAGGACGGTCCCGAATACCACATCCTCACGCCCCGACAATCGACCGACCACCTGCCCCCAGGCCAGGTGATGAATGCTGGCATTGCTGACGCCCAGCTCACGGGCATGGGCACGCAGGCGCTGAGCGAGCTGATCGTCCAGCGCCACGACGGCCTGCTCGATGGCAATGCCATCGCCCTGTACATCCTGCAAGCCGAACGGCAGCGTCGGCTCGTTTACATCGCCCAGGGCCGAGCTGAAGAATGCCTCGTGTTCCTCGCGGCTGATGCCGAGACGGGATTGGGCTACATAGTTGCGGTACGGAACAGAAGCCGCCAGCTCGGCACTTCGTCCGTCGATATGAGCCTGGATTTCCATACCCAGAATGCGCAGCGAAGTCGCGTCGTCGATGAGGTGATGCAGAAGAATCACTGCAACCCAGCCGCCTCGAGCGGTATCTTGGGCCAGATGAAGCTCCAGCAACGGCGCCTGGCGCAGATCGAAACGCATGTGACGCGGATCGAGCCGGGCCTGCAACTGAGCGGCAATATCGCCGTCGGTCACGTGCAGTGCATGCTCATGAACCCGCAGCGGCGCTTCGCGCCAGACGACCTGGACCGGCTCGTCCAGACCTTCCCAGGCAATCGAGGTGCGCAGGATGTCGTGTCGTGCAACCACGGCCTGCAACGCCTGAACGAATGAATCGACATGAGCACGGCTGTCCATGCGCAGCGTGCCCTGAAGCAGATAGGGATCGCCTTCGGGTGTCGACAGATAGTGATAGAGAATGCCTTCCTGCAACGGCACCAGCGCGTAGATATCCTGGACATTGGCGACACCGCCGGGCACTCCGGCCACCACCGCATCGATCTGCTCCTGGCTCAGGCGAGCCAGTGGCAGCATCTGCGAGGTAATGCGCTGCACACCCGGCTCGATGAGGTTGGCCGGTACCGCCACTTCACGACCCGAACCTGCCGTTGCAGCCAGCACTCGCAGCGTGGGCTGACCGAACAGGACACGCACATCGACGTGCAGCCCGACTTCACGCATGCGCTCGATCAACTTGACCGCCCGCAGCGAGTCACCTCCCAGCTCGAAGAACTGGTCATGACGGCTGATGCGCTCGACACCCAGCAATTCACCCCATAGACCGGCCAGAAGCGTTTCGACCGGGCCTTGCGGCGCTTCGTATTCACGTCGTGCGAAGGCCTCGGCGTCCGGCACAGGCAAGGCTTTGCGGTCCAGCTTGCCGTTGGTGGTCAGGGGAAAATCGGACAAGAGTACAAAGGCTGTGGGCACCATGTAATCGGCCAGGTTCTCCAGCAACTCGGAGCGAAGATCGGCCGCTGTCGGTGACTGACCGGCTTCCGGTATCACATAACCCACCAGGCGCTTGTCGCCCGGCTCGTCCTGACGTGCAATCACCACGGCTTCGCGGACACCGGCGCAGGCCGCCAGACGGCTTTCGATTTCACCCAGCTCGATACGGAATCCGCGGACTTTCACCTGATCATCGTTACGCCCGAGATAGTCGAGACTGCCGTCTTTCGTCCAGCGTGCCAGGTCACCCGAGCGGTACATCCGTGCATGGGGAGTGGCATCGAAGGGATCAGCCAGAAAACGTTCGGTGTTCAGTTCGGGACGGTTCAGATAGCCCCTGGCAACCCCGGCACCGCCTACATACAGCTCGGCCACGACGCCCGGTGGAACCGGCTGGCCGTGGTCATCGAGCAGGTAAAGACGCAAGTCCGGGATACGTTTGCCGATGGGGCTGACACCGCCTTCGACATCGTCCTTGCTCAATGGATAGCAAGTGACGTGTACGGTGGTTTCAGTAATGCCGTACATGTTGAACAGTTGTGTAGCGGCATTCGCCTGGCGCGCGTACCAGGGTTTGAGAATGCTGGTATCCAGCGCTTCACCACCGAAAATCACCTGCCGCAATGCATGCGGGCGAGGGTTTTCACCCTGGGCAGCAATGATCTGCCGGAAGGCACTCGGCGTCTGGTTGAGGACCGTGACACCGGCTTCGCACAACAGGTCATAACAGGCTTCAGGTGAGCGCGTCGTGAGTTGCGGTACCAGCAACAGGCTGCCGCCATGCAACAGCGCACCCCAGATTTCCCAGACGGAGAAGTCGAAGGCGAAGGAGTGAAACAGCGCCCAGACATCATCGGTGCCGAAGTCGAACCATTCACGGGTTGCCGAGAACAGGCGCAGGACATTGCGGTGTTCGACCATCACGCCCTTGGGCAGCCCGGTAGAACCCGAGGTATAGATCACATAGGCCAGATGCTCGGGTTCAAGCCCGACAACCTGTGGGTTTTCCTGAGACTGCCCGGCAATACCGGAAGCCTCGGGCTGATCCAGAAGCAGCAGTGGAATGTCCTGGGTCGGCAAATGTTCGAGGTGTGCGGATTCGGTCAACAACGCCAGCGGCATGCTGTCGTCAAGCATGAATGTCAGACGCTCCCGGGGATAGGCCGGATCCAGCGGTACATAACCGGCACCGGCCTTGAGGATACCCAGCAGGCCGATGATCATCAGCGGGCCACGGTCGACACAGATCCCCACGCGATTGTCGGGACCCGCACCCAGCTGGCGCAGGCGATGCGCAACCTGGTTGGCCTGCGCGTTGAGCTGGCCGTAAGTGACACTCTGGCCTTCATGCAGCAGCGCCACCGCATCGGGACGGGCCTGTGCCTGCGCCTCGAACTGGCCATGAATGGTCTGATAGTCCTGTACAGCAGCCTGCTCATGGTTCTGGTTCCATGCTTCAAACAACCGGGCCTCGGCAGGCGTTGGCAGGTTGAAGGCACGCACCTGAAGATTCGGGTCTTGCAGCCCCTGCTCCAGTATGTGCATGAAGCGCTCGGCGAGGCTCTCGACCTCATCAGCCTGGAAAAACGCTTCGTTGTAGATGAAGTCCATGAAGAACTCATCGGTATGTGCATTGGAGCGGATATAAATGGCCAGCGGCGTCTGCTCATAACCGCTGTTGCATTTGACGATGTATGCAGGTGCCCCATCGAAAGTCAGGCGCTGATCGGTCAACTCATAGGAAACCGACACATCGAAGACCTGGCCCCGACCATCGCGCAACAGGCCCAGGGACCGGTTCATTTCACTTAGCGGAAAACGCTGGTTTCGGTAGTCCTGTTTGAGAACACCGGCGATTTCAGTCGCCAGCTCACCGAAACTCAGTTCGGCATCGAACCGCAGACGCACCGCACTGACCTGGGTAAACAGCCCCATGGTCTTGCGGAAATTCGCATTGGAACGGTTGAGGATCGGCAGGCCGAGGACCACTTCTTCGCGTCGGGATGTACGCATGAAGTACACATAAAGCGCAGCCATCAACACCTGAAAGCGCGAGCACTGCAGAGGCTGTGCGACCTGGTCGATGCGCTCCAGCAACGCTGGCGGGTAACTGCGCGACACCTGGCCCGAGGGCGCCAGACCGGAGCCTGACCGATGGCGCGGCTCCAGCAGCGGCTCGGGTACATCCTGGTACTTGTTCAGCCAGTAATCCTGATCACGGGCATAACGCTTCGAGTCCCGGTAGGCGATATCGTCCTGAATGAATTGCACGTAGGACGGCGCCTGCGAGTCGTCAGAAGCGTCATCTGCCTCATAGAGTTCGGCCAGATCCGTGAGCAGGAGCGAAATACCCCAGCCATCGATTATCAGGTGGTGGGCTTCAAGACAGAAACAGCTCAGGTTCTCGCTGACCCGGAGCAGTTGCATGCGTATCAGTGGCGAACCGTCCATCTTGAACGGTACCTGGGCACGTGCTCTCACGAATTCCCGTATCGCAGTGTCCGGGTCCTCATGACCGGAGAAATCATGCAGCGTCATCTGCAAGGACGGATGATCGACAAAGGCCTGTACAGGCAGGCCATCGTCACCTGTCCCATGCAACAGCACCATTCGCAACGCATCGTGGCGACGAATCAGTTTCGTGGCAGCCCGCTGGAGACGCTCGCCATCGATATTGCCCTTGATCGGGGCATATCCAACCAGGTTGTAGAGAGGAATATCACTGTTTACAGCCTGATCGAGCCAGATATCACGCTGGGCGGCAGTAAGTGGGTAAGTGTCAGGCACGGAAAGGGACTGGTTCATGCAACTGCTCCTTGAATCACGCAATAACCGGACACCCGATCCAACACCCACTTGACCGCCTTGTTTCCAGCAAAAATCGTCATATGTTCTGTCTCGAATAGTCAGTGACTTCGGTAGATATGAGGGAACTTTAATCAGGCGCTCAGGTACATGTATGTCACTGGATACCCGGACAAGAAACAGGACGTAAGGTACAAACAATAAGTATGCGGAGCTTGTCCCCGTTTCTCACCACAGACAACCTTGCTCTGCAATGCTCGAATACAAGCGTGAAAGTAACGTTTGGGCAGTTTCACGCAAAAAGGACGATGACATGAACAGCTTCGAACCCGGTGAATACGTACGTCTGCGCTCGGGAGGCAGGAAGATGCAGGTAATCAATGCCGGAGCGGCGGATTCCCTGCCCGCCTCGTCTCTGGTGGCTTGTGAGTACCGCGCCAAAAGCCGAAGAGTATTGGGTTTCTACGCCGCCCACTCACTGATTCGCACGTCGCACTCTTCGAGCGATATCATTCAACAATAAAGCACTAACAGCATTAGTTAATTAATAACTCCTGCCTGCCATTACCTTTCCGATCCTCTTTCTGCAGGATCGTTTTTATTTACACTCCTGAATAATATACCGTCAACTTTTCACGAATGAATTCGCCCCTACGCAATTCTGAGGGAGCAAATTCATTCGCGAAGAGGCCATGCAATACAACTGCACTGGCCTGTTCGCGGGTAAACTCCACTGACATCAGACGGTAAACGAATGCGAAGCCAGGTTGTAAAGCAGACCGGTCGCGAACAGGCCGATCACCATGGAAACGCCCTTGTTCAACAGTTGCGAAGAACGCGGTGAACTCAACCGGCTGCCGAAGCAGGCGCCGAAGATGACCCAGGCCGAACCGACCGGCAGGACGACAGCGGTAAAAGTGCTCATGAATGCCAGGTAGTCCGCACTACTCAGGAAAGTACCGGCAGGTGCCACGAACGAGGCGAAGAACAACCCCTTGGGATTGGTCAGTGTCGCAACGAACAAACCTGTCGGTGATAGGCCCGGGGCATCATCAGCGTGCTGGCCGGAACGTGCCATGGACCAGAGTTTCATCGCAATATAGAACAGGAAGCACACTGCAAAGGCCTTGCTGAGCGTCGCCACCCAGGGATAGTCGCGAGCGACCCGGTCCAGGGTCAGGCCCCAGGCCGTGATCTGAATCATATAGGCCAGCCACTCTGCCCCCACCCACAACAGTGACTTCGCATTGAACCCCCGGTTCATGCCGGTCTGGAACAACAGCGAATTGGTCGGGCCGGGAACCGCGAGCACGGCAAGCAGCGTCAGAAAGATTGAACCACTCATGTTGATGCCCTCATTCGGTTTTAGCGTTGATTGGAACAGCGGATCCGCGCAGGTCAGTCATGCTGAAAAGCCTTCGTTGCGCGCTTGAAGAGCTGCAGCAGGTCGTCCACGTAGGTAAAGATCACCGGAATCACCAACAGGCTGAGCACGGTGGAGGTCAGCAATCCGCCGATCACCACGACCGCCATGGGCTGCCTGAATCCCGGATCGGCACCCACGCCGATAGCGGTCGGCAGCATGCCGGCGCCCATGGCGATGGTGGTCATCAGGATCGGCCGCGCACGCTTGTGGCAGGCATCGAGCAGTGCGTCATAACGGCTCATGCCGAAATCCCGGCGCGCGAGAATGGCGTAGTCAACCAGCAGGATCGAATTCTTGGTGACGATGCCCATGAGCATCAGCAGACCGATGACCGAAGAGAGGGAAAAACTCAGGTCGCAGGCCAGCAAACCCAGCAATGCACCACCGAGGGAAAGAGGCAGCGCGGAAAGAATGGTGGCTGGCTGCAGGAAGTCGTGAAACAGCAGCACCAGCACTGCATAGATGCAGAACACACCGATGGCCATGGTCAGGCCGAAGCTGCCAAACAGCTCGCTCATCAACTGCACTTCGCCCTGCTCCACCAGCCGGACGCCGGCAGGCAGATGCGCAAGCCCCGGCAACTGACGGGCCTGGTTCATCACTTCGCCCAGGCTGCGACCATTGAGTTCGACCGACAGCGTGACGTAACGCTGACGGTCCAGACGATCGATCTGTGCCGGCCCGCTGCCAGTGCTCAGCTCTCCCAGGGAGGCCAGCGCCACCTGACCATCCCGGCCATTGACGCGCAACTGGCCGATACGTT
Organism: Pseudomonas sp. Irchel 3A18; assembly: GCF_900187465.1. Classification (NCBI taxonomy): domain Bacteria; kingdom Pseudomonadati; phylum Pseudomonadota; class Gammaproteobacteria; order Pseudomonadales; family Pseudomonadaceae; genus Pseudomonas; species Pseudomonas sp. Irchel 3A18. The sequence continues at coordinate 230,743 of NZ_FYDI01000008.1, read as the reverse complement.
CGAGATCACCCCGCAGGTCAGGGCTCATACGCACCCTGAGATTCACCTGACGCTGGGAAAGATTGATCTTGCCCAGTGCCGAGGAATAGCTGCCGTAGGTGGCCAGACGCAAGGTGTCGGCAATCTGCTGGCTGGTGACTCCCAGTTGCGCAGCCCTTGTGTAATCGGGCCGGAACTGGACTTCCGGCGCCTGCAGTGAGGCGCTGGAAGCAATATTGCCCACACCGCTCAGTTGACGCAGCTGAGGTTCAAGCGCCAGCGCGGTTCGCTCCAGCAGATTCCCGTCTTCGCTGGCCAGCACGATATCGAGTTTTTCGCCATTACCATCGCCCCCAACGCTGATACGAGCCCCCGGCAGCGGACGCAAGGCGTCGCGCATGCGGGCTTCCAGTTCGGTCTGGCTGAGTTCGCGATCCTGACGTCGAGCCAGTTCAACCGTCAGCGTCGCCCGGTTGACGATCGCGCCATCCCCCGCATCGCTGCCCGCCGTCCCCGCCATGGAAAAGATATGCCGGATACCCTGGATCGATTTCAGTCGGGCGCTGGCATCCCGGGCCAGGCTGGCAGTCTGTTCAAGAGTGGCACCTGGTGGCAGTTCCAGGGTAATGGTGGATCGGGCAATGTCCTGAGCTGGCAGAAAACTGGTAGGCAAGAAGCCGATCAGCGCCAGTGAGCCGGCAAAGAACAACCCGGCCAGGGCCATGCTGGTCTTGCGCCATTCAAGGCTGCGATGAATCCACACCAGATAGCGGCGCATCAGCCAGCCATCCTGTTCGACATGCTCCACGGGCTTGAGAAAGGCCGCAGCCATCATCGGGGTCAGCAAGCGCGCAACCATCAACGAAAACAGCAGCGCCGCCGACGCCGTGACCCCGAACTGCACGAACAGCTTGCCCGCAACACCGCCCATGAAAGCAGTCGGCAGAAACACCGCCACCAGAGTCACGGTGGTAGCGATCACCGCCAGGCCAATTTCATCCGCCGCCTCCATGGCAGCTTCACGGGGGCTTTTGCCCATGCGCAGATGCCGGGCGATGTTTTCCACCTCGACAATCGCATCGTCCACCAGAATACCGATGATCAACGCCAGGGCCAGCAAGGAAACGGTATTGAGGGTAAAGCCGGCGAAGTACATCAAGCCAAACGTTGGGATGATCGACAGCGGCAATGCAGTTGCAACAATCAGCATGGCCCGTGGATCGCGCAGGAACCACCACACCACCAGTACCGCCAGCAGAATCCCCTCGTACAGCAGATTCATGGAGTCGTGATAGTTCTCCAGTACCGAGGCCGAGCTGTCGCTGATTTCAGTCAGGCTGATACCAGGCTGTCGGGCCACGAAGTCCGCCACCGCCTCGCGAATCCCGCTAGCCATGCTGACATCGGAAAACCCCAGAGAGCGGATAACCTGAACACCGATCACCGGCTTGCCGTCGAGGAATGCAAGGGAATGGCGCTCGGCATGATGGTCGCGGATCGTCGCCAACTGGCGCAGCGCAAAAGAGCGACCATCGCCAGTCGGAACATCTACGGCGCCCAGTGCCTGCGGGTCCTCGATGCCACCCAGAGTGCGTACCGCCATGCGTGCGCCACCCAGCTCCGCCATCCCGCCGGAGTTATCGACTTCCATGGCCTTGAGCTGCGTCTCCACATCGGCGACACCCAGCCCCAGCCCGGCCATCATGGTCGGATCGAGATCCACCTGAACCTCGCGCTCGACACCGCCTACACGCAGCACCTGAGCAACACCCTTGACCTCTTGCAGGTGCTTGCTCAGCTCATTGTCTACAAACCAGGAAAGTGCCTCTTCGTCCATGCCCGGCGCATCGATGACATACGTCAGCACCGGCGTGTCATGAATGGTCATCCGCGAGACGCTGGGAGTTTCCAGGCTGGCGGGCAGTTCCGCCATGGCGCTGTCCACCACATTGCGGACTTCGTTGAGGGCTTCGTTGCCATCCTTCTCGATGGCGAAGCTGACATTGATCTGTACGTTGCCGGAAGTGATGGTCGTGGTGACATGCTTGAGCAGGCGCAGCGATGAAAGCCGGTCCTCAAGCTTGCGGGCGACCTCGGTTTCCAGTTGCTCGGGAGCCGCGCCTTCAAGGGACGCGCTGATGGTGACTGTGGGCAGATCGAGGTCAGGGAAATCCTGAATACCCAGCCGTTGCAGGCCGATAAAGCCCAGCACACCCAGCAGGATAAACAGCATGATTGCCGGGACCGGAAAGCGAATGGACAAGGACGACAGCGTCATGGCTGCACAGCCCCCGCGGCCACCGGAGTTACATGGACGCCATCACTGAGGAAGGCTCCACCGGAGCGCACGATGGTCTGTCGCTCGTCCAGCCCGGAGACGATTTCCACGGCATTGTCCCGGCGACGCCCGACGTGTACCTGACGCTGCGCAACGCGCTCATCCGCACCGACAGTGAATACCCATGAACGGCCATCACGCAGAAACACGGCAGTATCCGGGACCGTCAGCGCAGGTCGGGCAGGCAACTCGATGCGACCACTGGCATACATGCCAGAGCGCGCCGCACTGCCTGACTCAAGCGCCACGTACACCAACGCCCGACCGGTGTTGTTATCGAGGATGGGCGACAGCAGACGAACCTGACCCGACACCGACTGGCCATCGGGCAGCGTCAATTGTGCGTGCTGTCCGGGTTTGACCTGAAGCAGTTGCCGGGCATCCAGCTCGGCCTGCCACTCGATGCGACCTTCACGCACCAGCCGAAACAGTTCGGTCCCGGCATTCACCACGTTACCCAGCAGCGCAGTACGCGATGAGACGATGCCATCATCGACCGCCACGATTCGGGTCTGACCAAGACGGATACGAATGCTCTGCATATCGGCGCTCGCAACGCCGAGTTCGGCCTTGGCAGTGGCCAGAGCAATACGGTATTGCTCGCTTTGCTGGGCGGACAACACACCGGTCACACCGACCACCTCGGCGCGACGCACATCGGATTGTGCCTTTTGCAGATTGGCCCGGGCCTGCTCGACGGTTGCCTGCTGCCTGCTCTGCTCGGCCTGCAGGCTGTCCTGAGCCAGAGTGGCCAGCACCTGTCCCTTGCGTACCCGGTCGCCGATATCGGCATTAATACTGGCGATGCGCAGGCTGCCGGTTTCAGCACTGATTAACGCCTCCTGCCAGGGCAAGAGACGGCCGCTTGCCGTCAGCTCATCAGGCCAGGGACGCCACTGCGCACGAGTGACTTCGACGCTGAGACTGCTGAGATTACTCACCGGCTCGGCGACCGGGGCCTGTGGGCGACTGCGCATCACCCACACAAGCGCCAGAACAACGCCCAGTACCAGCACAATCCAGACACGCTTTCGACGACCGGCAATCAAGATCGCTCTCCTGTCGAAGCCTGCGCGACTGACCGGTTTTCAGGGCTGTCCTGCCAGCCACCACCCAACGCTTTATAAAGAGCAATCCAGTAACGCACCTGCTCCTGCTGCAAGGTGATCAGTTCGATCCGGGCATCCAGCGCAGAACGCCGAGCCACCTCCCGGTCCAGAATGCTCACACCACCCGCCTGCCAGGATTTGTCCACGGCCTGAAAATATTCGCTATAGCCCTGGGTCGCCCGCTCTACATCGGCCTCACGGCGTCGCGCCGCATCGAGTCGGACCAGCGCCTGCTCCACCTCACCCACAGAGGTGCGCAAGGTTTGCCGATAAGCCGCCAGCGCCGAGTCATAGGCCGCCTCGGCACTCTTGACCGTGGCGCGACCAAGGCCACCATCGAGCAGTGGTAGCGACAATAAAGGCCCGACCGTCCAGTTGCGCAGCAGTTGACCATTGCTGGTACCGACGGCGAACGAGCCGGAAAGGCTAAGACTTGGCCAGCGCTGTGCTTCGGCCACGCCAATATCTGCGCTGGCAGCGGCCAGCTCGCGCTCTCGCGAGGCCAGGTCGGGACGTTGGCGGATCAGGTCGGCAGGAATGGAATGGACATCCAGGCGGGCTGGCGACGGCAATATTGCCGGGGCCTGGCCCAGCAATTCACGCACCCGGTTTTCATCGCTGCCGGTCAGTTGAGTCAGTTGTTTGAGCAGCAACTCGCACTCGCTGCGCTGATTGATCAGGGTCGACTGGCTGCTGGCTGCCGACGCCTGGGTCAGGACCAGATCGGCCGGTGCAGTGAAGCCGGCCCTGAGGGACAGCCCGGTGAGTTCGGCGGTCTGGCGTTGCGAGTCGAGCTGCTCCTGATAGGCCAGGACCAGGCGCTGACAACCTCGATATTGAACATAGTCATCGGCCACTTCGGCAGCCAGTGATACCCGTGCGTCATGCCAGTCATCGACACGAGCCTGGATACGATTGGCTGCAGCTTCACGATTGCGCCGGAACTTGCCGAAGAGGTCGAGTTCCCAGGCAGCATCAAGACCCGCCGATGAACTGGAATAAGACTGTCGCGTACTGTCTTGACGTTCGCCTGTGCGGTTGCGCGAAAGGCTGCCTCGCAACGTAGGTGACGCATCGGCATCACTTACCGCCAGGGTCGCCCTGGCCTGCTGAATGCTTGCCCGGGCCTGATCCAGCGTCGGGCTGTCGGCCTCGGCCCATTGCAGCAGGCGTTCGAGTTGCGGGTCGTTGAATTGCTGCCACCAGCCGGACAGCGCCTTGACGCTGGCACCATGGGGCAAAGGTGCATGCCATTGCGCGGGCATGCTGACCGCCGGAGGCTGGTAATCGGGTCCCATCACACAGCCGCTGGTGATCAGGGCAATGAGTATCGGCAGTGAACGTTTCGCTGCCGTTTTGAAGATATCCATGACGTCCTCTTGATGCCTGGACGTTGGGTCAGGCGCTCGGCTGCATTGACGGCGCTATTGAAGCGTTTGACGCAATGACTGTCTGGCGCGGAAAGCGGGGACATTGCCTCGTGGGAAATTGTCGGTCCATGGCCTGTGCAGCAGAATCCAACTACACCACGCGGGCGTGCAGACGACTCGCAGGAGATCCCATTTCTCAAGGCAAACGAGTGACCGACTATGCAAGAGTTGAGCTATCTGAAAAAAGTCGAATCCAACGCAAGGACTTACGCGGCCACATTCCAACGCCTGTTCGTCAGCGGTAACGGTTCACGCCTCAAGGATGACCAGGGACGTGAATACCTTGACTGCCTGGCCAATGCCGGCACTCTTGCACTGGGTCACAATCCTGCCGTTGTCCGCGAAGCCGTATTGCAATTCCTGGATACCGATCAACTGCAACAGGGTCTGGACCTGGCCACACCGGCCAAGCATGAATTCGTGCAGGCGCTGTTCTCTACATTGCCTGCGGCCATGCGCAATAACAGCAAGATCCTGTTCTGCGGCCCCAGCGGCTCGGACGCAGTGGAAGCCGCCATCAAGCTGGCCCGTCATTACACCCAGCGCACTCCGCTGATGGCGTTTCACGGCGGCTATCACGGCATGACCGCAGGCGCCCTGTCGGCCATGGGTAATCTCAAGCCCAAGATCAACGCAGGTGCGGTCAACCCCGGCACTCACTTCCTGCCCTTCCCTTATGCACTGCGCTGCCCCTTCGGTACCGATGGCTCTCAGACCGACCAACTGTCTATCGAATACATACGCACGGTGCTCAGCGATCCCGAAGGTGGTGTGCAGAAACCCGCGGCAGTGATCGTCGAAGTGATTCAGGGCGAAGGCGGCTGCATTGCGGCGTCGGCAAACTGGCTGCGCGAGTTGCGCGAGATCACCCGCGAGCAGGAAATCCTGCTGATCATCGATGAAGTACAGACCGGCCTGGGCCGTACCGGCAGCACCTTTGCCATTGAACATTCCGGAATCGTCCCGGACATCCTGGTGCTGTCCAAGGCCATTGGTGGCGGTTATCCGATGTCAGTGATCGTCTTTGCCGAACATCTGGATACCTGGAGCGCCGGCATGCATGCGGGTACTTTCCGTGGCAATCAGATTGCAATGGTTGCGGGTGCTGCGACTATCCGCCATGTGCAATCACAAAACCTGGCAGCCCAGGCGGCAGAGCGAGGCGAAAGACTTGCCAGCGGCCTCAAGGACATTGCCCAACGCTACCCGGCACTGGCCGAGGTGCGTGGTCGCGGTCTGATGCTGGGGGTCGAGGTCACTCATCCCAAAGAAAAGGGACGCACCGGGCCAGGCCACTCGCAACTGGCACGTGCCATCAAGCTCAACTGCTTCGAGAATGGCCTGATGATCGAAACCGGAGGACGCCACAGCTCCGTGTTGCGATTCCTGCCGGCACTGACCATCAGCGAAGAGGAAGTGGGTATGGTTCTGGAGCGTTTTGAAGATTCGGTTGCGGCGGCCATCAAGGCGCCTTGAGCATACATAGGAGCGAATTCATTCGCGAACTGGTTTTGAAGAGGATGTATCGCCTTCAATGACGTCTCACGAATCAATTCGCTCTTACCGGGGTTGGAGTTTGCTTATTCTTTTTGCTTCAGGAAACAGGTTTTTTATTATTTCTAACCATTAGCCCGGCTTCTTATAGTGAGCCTCTTTATCGATGCCACTGCAGGAATCCCTGATGTTGCCACGCCTGTTACTACCCGGCCTGTTTATGCTGCTGGTCGGTTGTTCCGCGTCTCCCGCTCTTCCCGTTCACACGACTGACCCAGGCACTTCCACCTTGCAGGGCGACAGCGGTCGTCCGCCGCAAGCGATATGGTTACGCACGGAATTGTATTTTTCGCTGGGCTTGCTGGACAGCGAGAATGATCAGGCCAATGTCGCGCGCTGGCGGGCGTTTCTCGACAAGGAAGTCACGCCACGTTTCCCCGATGGATTTACAGCTCTGGATGCCTACGGCCAATGGCGCGATAAAGGCGCCACACAACCGGAGCGGCTGAATACCCGGGTGATTGTGATCCTCCACGAAAACACCGCCAAAAACCGCGAGAACATCGAGGCCATTCGCCTGGCCTGGAAGAGCGTGACAGGCGATCTTTCGGTTTTACGTTTGTCGCAACCGGCAGAGATTTCCTTTTAAACAAAAACGCCGCCCGTACAAGGCGGCGTGTCCAATAACAACTCTTCAGAATCCGTAAGTCACCCTGGCGTAGTAATACGCGCCATTGGTTCCAACCGGTGACAACACATCATACGGAAGATTGCCGCCGTAGTTGATCTCGGCGCTGGAGCGCTCCGGATATCTGTCGGTCAGGTTGTTGCCGCCCAGGGCAATATCGAATCTGGGCGTGAACCTGTACTGCACCTCTGCATCCAGTTGCCAGACCGCGTTATAGGTCTGTTCCGGCTGGGAATCCCCGAAATCGAACACACGGGTGGTCTTGCCCTGGCGCGTCAAGCGGCCAAGCAGGCCCCAGTGCTGGCTGGCCCAGTTGGCGGAAATCACGAAACGGTCCCTGGGTGCCGCATCGGTCAGGGTGTTACGCTCTTCCACGCCCACCAGCGCATCGCTGCCGATCCCGAGATTGCTGAGCTGTGACGGCGTGCCTTTGGTCTTGGTGACTTTAGTGTGGTTCCAGGTGTAAGCCGTGGTCAGGCCCAGTTGCCCGTCCAGCCATGGCTGTCGGTAATTGAGGACCAGTTCGGCACCGTCGGTGCGGGTGTCGGCGGCGTTGGTGAAGAAGTTCACATCATGGACCCCGGCAACACCAAGGTTATCGTTGATGTACTGCTCCAGTGCGTCGCTGCCGATACGCTGGGACAAGGTAATGCGGTCTTTGACGTCGATGCGGAACACATCGAAGGACGCATCGAAACGTTCACTCAATTGCGCCGTCAGTCCGAGGCTGAAGTTCTTAGAGGTTTCCGGTTTCAGGTCCTCGGCACCCAGCGCGCGGGCAATCGGGTCATTGACCGACAGCACCCGGATATCGGTCAGCGTGCCGCCGGTGCCGAAGTTGCTGGTGGTGTTCTGGAAGCCCACCTGCGCCAGCGACGGCGCCCGGAAATTGTTGGAGACAGCGCCGCGCAAGGCCAGTTGCCCGGTCAGGCGGTAGCGGCCGCTCAGCTTACCGGTGAGCTTGCTGCCCGCATCGTCATAACGTTCCCAGCGGGTTGCTGCGTCGACAAACAGCCGGTCGGTCAGGTCGCCGGACAATTCGGCGTAGGTGCCGAAGACATTACGGTCCAGGTCCACTTCTTCGCTCGGGCGCAGGCCGTTGGCACCATCGGCTCCGGTGCCGAAATACGAAGCTTCGTCGCCTGCGTAGGTCAGGTAGTTTTCGTAGCGGTATTCGCCGCCCAGCGCCAACACGAACGGGCGGCCGGCAAGGCGCAGCTCACGGGTGAAATCCAGGTTGCCGGTGGTCTGGCGCAATTCGTAGGTTCCGGTATCAAAACGGGTCGGCGAGTCAGCCCCCAAGGCAACGTTGAGGGTGCGCTGGGTCGCCGATTCAAAGTGGTTGCGGCCATGGGTAAGGCTGCTGTCGAAGTCCCATTGCTCACCGAGCAGACCTTTGAAGCCGACGGTGGCCGACAGGTCCTTGTTATCTCCCAGTGATTGCGGCAGATAGCCGTCTGGATAGAACTGTGGCTGGTCGCCGGGATAGCGATAGAACTCGGCACCCGTGGTGTGGCGTTCGTTGTAGGTGCCGAAGGAATAGGCCTTGCCGTTGCCCAGCGGCAGTTCGCTGTTGAACCAGGCATTGATGTCCCGTGCCACGCCGTCGCCCATTACATAGTTGCGCTGGCCTGGCGTATCGGAGAAACCGTCGAATCCGGCGCGGTTGGTCGGGTCGCGATCCTTGTATTCGGTGCCGCCACGGATGAAACCACCTTCGTCCCCCAGACGTGCGCCGATCTTGGCCGTCGTCAGCGAGTTGCGGCCATCGGTCGTGGTCTTGCCAATGGCATCCTGGCGCGTGTGGTAAGCGCCATAAGTGGTCGAGACTTCACCGCCTTCAGGAGCATCGTCGAGGATGATATTGATCACCCCGGCAATGGCGTCAGAACCATATTGCGCACCGGCCCCGTCACGCAGCACTTCGATGCGCTTGATGGCGCTGATGGGGATCGAGTTGAAATCCACTGGCGCGGTACCGCGACCGATCTTCGAGGAGTCGTTGACCAGCGCCGAGGTATGCCGACGTTTGCCGTTGACCAGAACCAGCACCTGATCGGGACTCATGCCCCGCAGTTGAGCGGCCCGTACATGGTCGGCACCGCCAGAGTTGGACTGGCGGGGAAAGCTGAACGACGGCAATAACGTCTGCAGCGCCTGCCCCAGTTCACCCCCGCCGGCTGCGGCGGACTTGAGGTCATCGGCGGTCAATACGTCTACCGGCACGGGCGAATCCAGCACGGTACGGGCCTTGCCTCGCGTGCCGGTCACCAGTACGGCGCCAAGACGCGTTTCGTCATCAGCACTCGGGGAAGTTTCTTCGGCTTGCGCAGGAAGTTGCGTCATTGCCGCCACCACAGCGGCAGCCAGCAGTGACCGTGAACGGTAATACATGGAACGGCTCCTTTGGGGCGCAGAAATACCTGCCGACCAACAAGAATTGCGGCGGTTTTCTGCTGTAGTTTTAAAGTTCGGGCACGCAGCGAGATCAATGCAAAGAAGACACAAAGAGCCAATAAAACCCTTTGAAGACAGGACATTAGACGAGGCGGCAATCTATGCCAAAGAACCAATAATACTTAGGTTATATCGCTCTTCAATACTGTTGCTTATTCAACATTGGTTGTTGGCAAAGCAACAGTTGCCTTCTAAAACGTAGCGCACATTCATTCGCGAAGAGCAGTTTCGCGAATGAATGTGCTTACGGAGATGGCAGAAATGGAGTTTATTTCGCCAACGGAATCCAGGCCGAACGTGCCACACCTGCAGCTTCACCGAACGCAGGTACTTTCTTCGCGAGGTCACGGACATTCTTCACATCCAGATCCAGCAACTGCTGACGGGTAATCAGGGTTGGCGGGACCAGCACACGGGCTCCCGGGTCTTCACCGGCAATACGCATGGCCAGGCTGCGCACGCTGATTGCGCCTGCCACCTCAGGGTTTACGGCAGCCGTGGCAGCCCAGGCGCTGCCGGGCTCTTTCATGATCTGGATATCGGCCGTGGAAATGTCGGCACTGTAGATCTTGATCTGCTTGCCCAGGCCCGCCTCATCGACTGCGATCTTGGCCCCTTTGGCGAACTCGTCGAAGGGCGCGAAGATCACCTGCAAACCGGGATTGGCCCGCAGCACGGCACTGGCCTGATCCGCGACCGAGTTGGCGATGGGCGGATTGAGGGTGCCGAAACGTGCCTTCTCGACGATACCGGGATTGTCCGCCTTGACCTGCCGCCAGATTTCATCGCGACGCTCCATCGGCGTAAAGCCACCAATGAACACATAACCCGCCTGGAATGCGTTGCCGTTGTCCTTGAGTGCCTGATCCAGCGCCAGACGCGCCAGTTGATGGTGATCCTGTTCAATCTGGGTCACTTGCGGATTGCCCAGGTCGATATCGAACGCGACGACCTTGATGCCTTTGGCGACGGCCTTGGCCACGGTGTCCTTGAGGGTTTCGGCCAGGCCCAGTTGCACGATGATGCCATCTACACCCAGGTCGATGGCCTGCTCCAACATTTCTCGTTGAGTTGCCGCCTGTTGCCGGGCATCGAACAGGCGCAGGTTAATGCCCAGCGCCTCCGACTGTTTTTCGACGCCACGCAGGTAAGCCTCGGGGAAGTCCCCCGAGAACAGATAGCCCACCAGCGCGATATTGACCCCGCCCTTGTCGAACGGCGCAGGCGCACCGGCAATTCCGGCAGCGCTGGCGCCTGTGGCCAGGGAAGCGACCAGCGTGGCGGCGAGCAGGCGTCGCAGCCCGCGTGTGATGAGTCGATGCATCGAGTATTCCTTCTCTGACAGTGAGGCTCAGCGCGCCCGTTGCGCGAGGCCGAAGGTAAACATCAGCGCCAGGACCAGTACCGCGCCCTTGACGAAATCCTGGGTGTAATAAGGTGCATTGAGCATGGTCAGGCCGTTGAGCAAGGTTGCAACCAGCAACGCACCCACCAGCGTGCCAAAGGCATTGGGCTTGCGGGCACCGAGCACGGCGAAACCGATCAGTGCCGCCCCCAGCGCATCCAGCACCAGACCATTGCCGGAGCTGACATCGCCACGTCCCAGACGGGCCGCCAGCAACAGGCCGCCCAGTGAAGCCAGCAACGCCGAGAGCACATAGGCCAGCAGCTTGTATTTCTCCACCGAAGCACCGGCCAGCCGCGCCGCCCGCTCGTTGCCACCGATGGCGTAGAACACCCGGCCAAAGCGGGTCAGCTCAAGAAAGCCCCAGACCAGTAGCGCGACCACCAGCATGACCAGCACCGGAACCGGCACCGTGTCCCATAGCCGCGCACGGCCAATCGCCAGAAAGGCCGCACTGAAACTGCCGGAAGCTTCGTCACCGTTGGGCAAGGTCATGCCGACCGCAATGGAGCGGCCACCGGTAGGAATCAGTTGCAGGCCAATGATCAGGAACATGCTGCCCAGGGTCGCCAGAATGTCCGGGATGCCCATGCGTACGATCAGAAATCCGTTGAGTAATCCCACCAGCGCCCCACAGGCAAGACTGATGAAAATCGCCGGCAGCGGCCCCCAGTCCAGAACCACCATGACGTAGCTGGCACACATCAGGCTCATGGCGGCCACCGCACCGATGGACAAGTCGAGCCCGCCCACCGACATGCTCAGGGTCACACCCAGAGCCAGCAGCGCCACGATGGACACCGACTGCAGAATGATGAACAGATTGCCGACCCGCAAAAACGCAGGTTCCAGTACCGAAAACAGCACCACCACCCACGCCAGGAGCAGCAAAAGCCCGTAATGGATGGTGAAACGCAGCAATGGCTCCCATGGCCGTGGTTTCAGGGAATGTGAAGACGTCGACTCAGGCAAGCGTGGCTCCTTGGCGATGCAGAGGGTTGATGTCAGGTTGCGGCGCTACGCCCGCCATGTGCGCGACCAGTTGCTCGCGTTGCAGACCGGCACGCGGGTAGTCGGCCACCACACTGGCGTCACGCACCACCAGAATACGGTCGGCGATTTCCAGCGCTTCGTCGGGGTCGGAGCAGATCACCAGCGTGGCGCGCTGACCGGCGCTGGCACGAATCCGAGCACCGATTTCCCGGCGGGCGCGGATATCCACGCCCTGAAACGGCTCATCGAGAATCAGCAAGCGGCCATTGCCCAGCAACCAGCGGGCCAGCACCACTTTCTGTTGATTGCCTCCAGAAAGCGTCTCCATCGGCACATCAATACCCGCACACTTGATGCCCAGGGTTTGCACGTGCTCCTGCACCGCTTCGCGTTCTGCGCCAGCATCAATAAAACCGCCACGACTGAATCGCTGCAAAAACGGCAAGGTCAGGGTTCGCGTCAGGGAAAAGCCCGGCACCAATGAGCCACGCACGCGGTCCTCGCAGGCCATGAATACACCGCCCGCAATGGCCTCGCGTGGCGATGCCGGAGCCCAGCGCTGGCCATCCAGTTCGATAACGCCCGCCACAGGCTGACGCAGGCCGAAAAGAAGTTCGGCTATCTCACTCTTGCCAGCCCCAAGCAGGCCAGTCATGGCGACCACTTCGCCTCGGTACAGATTCAGATCGAAAGCCGTGCTGGCTTCACTGAGTCGACAATCGCGCATCTGCACCACTTCACGCCCGCGCTCGGTCTGTTGGTGAACCACAGGCGCCAGTTCGCTGCCGAGCATGGCCCGCACGGCAGCGGCCAGGTCCAGCGGTGCGGCGAACTCGCCCGCCAGACGTCCATCGCGCAGCACAATCGCCCGGTCTGCAATGCGCTGCAAATCTGACAGGCGATGGGAAATGTAGAGAATGCTGACCCCGCGCCCGCGCAGAACGTCGATCAACGCGAACAGTCGCTCAGCCTCGGTAGCCGACAAGGACGCCGTGGGCTCATCCAGCACCAGCAAGCGGGGCTTGAGCGCCAGCGCACGAGCCAGCACCACCAGTTGCCGCTCAGCCGTGCCGAGGCTTTCGATGGCCGCGTCCAGCGGCAAGTGCAAATCCAGACCTGCCGCGATCTGGGCGGCACGCTCATGCAGACTTCGCCGCCTGCTCCAGATGGAACCTTGCGGCTGACACAGTTCATCCAGCACCAGATTCTCGGCCACGCTGAAACCCGGCACCACCGCCTCGTCAACCTGCTGGTGAACCGCAACGATACCGGCGCGCCGCGCTTCATGGGGGGAAGCAAAACCCAGCGCCCTGCCCTCGACCCGCAACTCGCCCGCATCATGGCGATGGCTGCCAGAGAGGATTTTCACCAGGGTGGATTTGCCCGCACCATTGGCCCCCAGCAAGGCCACAACCTCACCGGGATAAAGGTTCAAGTCGATATCCTGCAAGACCCGGCTTGAACCGAATGACTTGCCCAGCCCACGGGTACTGACCAAGGGATCCTGAGGGACCGTTACGGGCACTTTCATGGAGAACTCAACACAAGGGATCAGAGAAAAGCAGGCCGCGCACGGGTCACACGGCGATAAACGACGTCTTCAAGAGAGACGAAATCGCATATAGCCTAATGGACGGGTTATCCGGCGATAAATAACCAATTGAAATATCCATAGAAGCACTCGCGTACCTTGCGGCTGCTGCGGCCCATGCATCTGGATCGGCCTTGTCGCTGGGTCTGTCCAAGTCGGCTTTCAGCCGGAGTACTCAGGCACTTGAACAAAGGCTGATCAGCCCACACTCGCCAGACTATGGCACTGCGCGTAGTGGCTCATGAGCCCTTTGAGAGAATGCGCCAGGGTTATACGGGTCTGCTGATCATAACGTTCAAGCTTGTCCACACGGCCATGATGCAGATATTCCAGCACAGCGCGGGCCGCTGGCTGGCTCGCCCCGAACGCATGGGCAAGGCCCTGTGACGTGACGGGATCGAAAGCGATTGCCGCTTCACCGACCGCAAGCCATTGCGAGGTCGCAACGCAGTCCAGCGCAGAACAACCGGCATCGAGCACTTGCAAAGGTGCCGCCGACAGTTCGCCGGCGGCAACGTAGTGCTGCATCAACTTTGTCTGTTCCAGTTGTCGGCCAAGTTCGGCCGGGCTGCGGGAGACTTCGCCGCCTTCGGGGAAAAATCGCACCAGATGGCGCTGGCCGCTGGCCGAAGTCGCACCGGACCACCAGCCCTGTGTGTCCGCCTCGATCAACAACCAGTCGGTTGACGCCAACTCAGAAGTACCGGCAGGCAAACAGGCTGCAACGGCGACCTGACGACTCAAGCGACGCCTGCCCGCACCGCCCAGGCGCGCAATAACACTGGACTTGCCCGAAGCATCGATCACGAAACGGGCTTGACCACGCCAGAAGTCCTCGCCCCGCAAACCGCTCAGGGTGGTGACTGCACCCCACTCGGCCTCGGTCACCCGCACGCCCCGCTCCAGCACCACACCTTCAGCCTGTGCCCTGTCCCGCAGACGGGCATCGAACACCTGACGATCCAGGAAATAACCCTGGGATGAGCGTTCGGCGAAATAATCGCGAAAAGCCCGTTCAGGCGTCACCCAGATCGATTGCACGCCGCAACAGCGCCGGGCAACCAACATGTCGTCCAGCAAATCAGCATGCCCGAGCGCGGCCAACGCCGGCACCGCTTCGGGCGACAGGCATTCACCGGGTCGCGGCTGGCCCGCGTCATCGCGATCAACCATGCATACGTCAAGCCCCACCTGGGCCAGACAAATGGCAAGCGCCGAACCTGCCGGCCCGGCGCCCACGACCAGAACGTCGTACACGTGGGTCAAATCTCGTCCCTGCGCAGACGACGTGGTTTCACATTCTTGCGTGGCGTGGCTTTGTCGAGTCCGGCGCCCTTGAGCAACGGTTGTGGATGGTCCAGAGCTTCGATGGCCGCGAGCAAGGCAACCTTGGTGTTGGGGCCAACGGCACTTTCCGGGCGACCGGTTTCTACCCAGGCCTGGGCTGGCAGCCCAAGTTTCTTTTGCAACTCGGGCGATGTCTCCTGGCTGACCAGAACGCCAAGCTCCCACCATTGGCTGACCATCTTGTTGATACGCGCCAGATAGGAACCTTTCAGGTCGCGCAACCAGTCCTCGCGGTAGGAGAAGTTCTTGAGCTGTTGCGGTTCACTCGATTGCGTTGAACCGACACGCTGCCAGGCCTCGTTGCTGAGCACGCTGTTGGGCACGCGTGCTCCCCAGTAGCTGGGGAAGGACAGATAAGAGCCTGGTTCATATTCCGCATCGGACAGACAGGATGCGCCATCAGTCTGCCATGGCACGCCCAGTGCGCGGGTCAGGGAGCCGGGACCTACGCCGTCCAGCGGGCCACCTTTGCTCAGGCAGATTTCCGGTGTCAGCTTGCTGCCGTAATCCTGGCGCACAGCATGGCCCTGAGGCAGGACTGCCAGGCGATAAGGGCTTTTCCAGACGCTGGACACACGCATGAACCAGGTCAGTTCGATGCCGGGATGGAACGGCCCGCCCAGGCACTCATGCAGGCCTGCACGATCCAGCGCTTCAACCTGCTGTTGCGGTTTGAGGGACGAGAACGCCGGGATAACCGGCTCACCTTTCCAGTCAGAAACGAAATCCCCTTTCACCCAGTTTTCCAGTGCCTTGTACATCAAAGGCGTCACGGCCAGGCCTGCACCTTCGAGATCGGAATAATCGCCGTAGTAATCGCCGTAGAACGGCAGCAGCGCAGACGTGAACGCCCCGCTACCGTCAGGGATACGGAAAAGATCGAAGACCCTGGTACGGAACTCGGCATTCTTTGCAGACGGGTCGGCAAGTTTCTTCAAGACTGCCTTGTTTTTGGTATCCAGTGGCGAGCCGGAGCCGCTGAGCATGTAAATACCATGGTTGGTCCACTGCATATTGGTCAGGCGATCAAAGATCGGCCAGATGTCGCGGGTGAACTCAGTGGTTTTGTGGGCAGGCAGTTGACCATTGCGCACATACAGGTCGCGCACCACGTCTTCCATGGTGACGACACCGAACAGTCCCGGTGCATAGTTGGGCGGTGTGACGGCCAGGAAACCCGGTTCGGCCTCCAGGGTGTCGCCATTGGCGAAGGTCACGCGAGCGTAGACCGGACCATCCGAGATATCGTCATGCCAGTCTTCATTGTTGGCAAAGGTGACAGGCGCGGTGCCGGCCTTGAGCGGTGCGGAATGCCCGTGTCCACCCAGCGCGATGAGTCGGCCCTCCGCGTCGGTGCGCAACTCGCCCAGATAGACCGGCTTGCTGTAGAACTCGCCCGTATCGAAATGGAAGGCTTTGCCCTGTTTGTTGCGACCACCGATGGTTCTCGGGCCAGGACGAATGTCCAGCGCCTTGCGCTGCTTGCCAATGACCGCCGGATTACGTCGACCTGCGCTCTTCGCGTAGGGCGCAGGCAAGTCCATGGCATTCTCGAAGTTGTACCAGCCCGCCTTGAGGTTGGCGAGCTCTACGGTCCAATCGATTTTCACCCCATCTTCGAGGGTCAGTTCGCGGACCGAACCATCCGTCAGCTCTGCATAGATACGGAAACGCACGGCCTGACGCCGCAGGTGGCCCTTGGCATCGCGAAACGCTCCATCCGCACTGCTCGCAACCGCTCCCGGAACCTCGGCGGCCAGAACATATTCATCATGACCCAAGGCATTACCGACCCGGGCAATCCCCAGCCCCGGATGCACACGTACTGATTTGATCAACGCAGAACTGATGGTAGTGGCCATTGCGATGTAGCCTCCCTGCTGAAATGAAGTATCCCGAGAACTGTTTCTCAGGCCACGACACTAGATGACAGAATATCAAGATGTCAAATAGCCACACATCAGTTCCTGCATCGCTTTCCGTACGCTGAAAATCCTCCCCACAGAAGCATTTACATTCCCTGATCAAATACGGCTAAATGGCGGCCTTCCTGCTCCGGGCCCACCCATGGCTTCAATGAAACGCATCAGTCCCTGGATCGCCTGCCTGGCCATATTGCTCAATATGTTGGCCATGCCGATGAGCCGCGCCATGCAGACGCCGGATGCGCATTTGTTGTTGTGGGGCGGTTTTTGCTCGGGGAGCGGTTCGACTGTATTGCCGCCTGGCTTCAAGAAACTGATCGATACCCTGCAACCCGCTTCCTCGAAAGCCGCCATGCAGCATGGCGACTGCTGCTGTGGCCATGCCGGACTGGCAGCCCTGCCATCCGATTACTACCGCCACTTCCTGCCCCGCTACACCCCTGACACAGCACTGGACAACCCCGAGCAGCCAACGCTGCATCCCAGGGTTCGCTGGCCCAGTCTGACTCCGCGCGCTTCTCCCCTGGCCTGACCACGCCTTGCCCGCCGACTCTGGCGCGGTTTTTCCTGTCTGGCGCTGGAATGCATTGAACGGCCATTCCACGTCCTCGAAATATCTTGGTCTCCAGGAAGTAAGTGCTATGCCTGTTTTTTCTACATTGCCACGTGCAATGCATGCCCCTGTGGCCCGCTCTCTCTGCCAGGCGCTGACCTGCGGGGTATTTGCCCTGACGCCGCTGTCCGCGGCACTGGCCGAAACCCAGATTGAAAACTCGACCCTGACCCTCGGTTCCGTCACCGTTCAGGGCAACAGCAGCGGCCCGCTGAGCACCAGCAGCGTGCTGAGCTCGGTGGATATTCTGGGTGGCGACATCCTTGAAAAGATGCCGGTCAATTACAGCTGGGAGCTGTTCAGTCGTGCCCCCGGCGTGATCCTTACCCAATTCAATCAGGGCACCACGTCCGGCAAGATTTCCTTTCGCGGCTTCAACGGTGAAGGCGAAATCAATGCGGTAAAACTGTTGATCGACGGCATTCCGAGCAACAGCAACGACGGCAACATGCCGTTCATGGACATGATTTTCCCCATGGAGCTGGACAGCATCGAGGTGGTTCGCGGCACCAGCGATGCCCGTTACGGGCTGAACAACATCGCGGGCAACGTCAACATGCTGACCCGCACCGGCGGCAATTACACCAAGGCCCGGATTCGCTACGGCAGCTTCAATACACGGGAAACCCAGCTTTCCAAAGGTTTCGAGAACAGCAACTGGAGCCAGAACTATTTCTTCGCCTATCAGAAATCCGAGGGCTATCGCGATCACTCCGACGCCGAGAAATTCTCCATGTCTGGCAAGTGGTTCTACACCCCGGACGACGAGAGTTATCGCATCGGCCTGATTGCCAGGCATTACGAAACCGAAGCCCAGGAGCCCGGATACCTGAGCGAAGAGAATGCCAGCCGCCACCCGACCATGACCAACAGCTACAACGCCACGGACAAGGGCACCCGGCGCATGAATCAGGTCAGCCTGCATTTCGATACGGACCTTGCAGACACCCTGGCATGGTCCGCTAAAACCTACATCAACACCTTTGACGACCGACGCTGGACCCAGTACTGGAGAACCACCTCGCAACAGGAACGGGATGCCTATGAAACCCAGTACGGCGCCCTCACCTCTCTGACCTGGCGCCCGGAAGTCAGCTGGCTGTACGACTTTGCTCTGGAAGGCGGAGCGGACATGCAGCAGCAGGAAAACAAGAGCGAACGCTACCGGACCCTGAATCGGGTTCGCCAGGCCCAGACCCGCGACCAGCAATTCGACTTCGACACATACGGCGCTTATATCCAGGCCGAGATCAAGCCTTTCGAGTCGTTGAAGATTGTCCCGGCCTATCGGGTCGACAAGATCCAGGGCGACTTCACCAATGAAATGACCGGCCTGGATTACGACATCAATGACTATGGCCTGATCAAGCAGCCCAAGCTCAGCGTGGTGTATTCGCCCTGGGATGTGGCCAGTTTCTACGCCAACTGGGGACGCACCTTCCAGGTCGGTACAGGGGCGGCGGCCTACAAGATTCCGCCACGGGATACCGATCTGGAACCCTCGATCAACGAAGGCTGGGAAGCCGGGATCAAATTCACTCCCGCCAGTTGGGTTGATGGTCGGATCGCCTATTGGCAGCAGGAAGCCAGTGGCGAAGTCAGCCGCCGGCTCAACGACCCGAGTGGCGAATCGGATAACGTCGGGGAAACCCGGCGCTGGGGTTATGACCTGCAGGTGAACCTGCACCCGAACGAGCGCACGGAAATATGGATGGCGTACTCATGGCAATACTCGAAAATCCTTGAGCCCAGCGCTACATTGCCCAACAGCAAAGGCCGGGAAATCGACCATATCCCCCATCACGTCTACAACGCCGGCATGACCTATCAGGCCACCCCCGCTGTTCAATTGACGGCCTGGATGAACGGCCAGACCAACTATTATCTGGAGCGGGAAAACACTCAGGGCACCTATGGCGGCTATGTGCTGATGAACCTGGGCGCGACCTGGAAGGTAAGCGAGTCGGTCAGTGTCGACCTGCAACTCAAGAACCTGACCAACCGTTATTACGAGTACGTCTGGTATGACCCGGACGGCGCCGTCGACTCCCTGCACTCGCCGGGTGATGGGCGCGCACTCTATACCGGGGTCACGATGGATTTCTGATCCGCAATAAATGTCGAGGTGCTATCAACGGCACCTAGGCATCAAAGCTGCTTTAATAGAAACCCCAATGATCTGACAGGAAGCATGCAGATGGATCGTCTCACCGCCAAAGACTTTGCCCCTGAACTGCTTGAGCTGTACGACTACTACGCCCACGGCAAGATCAACAGGCGCGAATTTCTCGACCGTGCTGCCCTGTTCACTCTGGGAGGCCTGACTGCCACGGCCCTTCTGGCCTCGCTGAGCCCGAACTACGCGCTGGCCGAACAAGTGGCGTTCACCGACCCGGATATCATTGCCGAATACGTCAATTACCCTTCGCCCAAAGGTCATGGGCAAGTACGTGGTTATCTGGTGCGTCCGGCGAAAGCCAGCGGCAAGCTGCCTGCGATAGTGGTCGCCCATGAAAACCGTGGGCTCAATCCCTATATCGAGGACGTCGCCCGACGTGCTGCCAAGGCAGGCTTCATCGCACTGGCACCTGATGGCCTGTCCTCCGTGGGCGGTTATCCGGGCAACGATGACAAAGGCCGAGAACTTCAACAGAAAGTCGATCCTGAAAAGCTCATGAACGACTTCTTCGCGGCTATCGAATGGCTGATGAAGCATGACGCAAGCACCGGAAAGGTCGGCATCACCGGCTTCTGCTATGGCGGAGGCGTCGCCAATGCGGCGGCCGTGGCTTATCCGGAATTGGGAGCAGCGGTTTCATTCTATGGTCGCCAACCCAAGTCCGAAGACGTGGTGCGGATCAAGGCGCCGATCATGATCCATTATGGCGAACTGGACACACGGATCAACGAAGGCTGGCCCGCTTATGAAGCGGCGTTGAAAGCGGCTGGCACAAATTACGAAACCTATATCTATCCCGGTGCCAACCACGGCTTCCACAACGACTCCACGCCACGATACGACGAAGCCGCCGCCAATCTGGCCTGGGACAGAACCGTGGGATGGTTTCGGCGGTATCTGGTTTGAGACCATTCGCACGAATTGAGGGAGCGAATTCATTCGCGAAGGGCCAGAACATCCCATACATATTTATGTGTATGGGAAGCCGTCTTCGCGGACAAGTCCGCTCCCAGAGTTTTATATATGAGCCAGCAATATCTGTAACGGATGCTGCACCACCTGCCCGTCCTGCCGCTTGACCTGGCTGCGACAGGAGTAACCATCGGCAACCAGTCGACCCTCGCCATTGTGGCGGGCCACCAACGGTTGCCAGGACTGGCTATAGATGGTGTCGGAGTGTTTGGCATTTCGGGTTTCGTGGCCGTAGGTGCCTGACATGCCGCAGCAACCGCTGGCCAGTACTTCAAGTTTCAGACCGGTACGAGCAAAGACTTTCTGCCACAGACCGACGCTGCCCGGTTCGTTGGTTTTCTCGGTGCAGTGCGGCAGGAAGTAATAGGTTTCGCCCGACTGAACCTGCCCGGACTCTTCCAGCTGCGCAGCCAGCCACTCTTGGGGCAGCAACACCGTGGGCACGTTTTCGCTGCCCAGTGTCTTGCTGTATTCCTGCCGGTAAACCAGCGTCATGGCCGGATCAAGCCCTACCAGCGGGATGCCATAAGCCTCAAGTTTACGCAGCGATTGGCTGTTGAAACTGGCAGCCTTCTCGAAAGCCGCCAGGAAACCTTGCACTTGCAGCGGCTTGCCGTTTGGTGCAAATGGCGCGAGATAAACCTGATACCCCAGACGCGAAATCAGCTCCAGCCAGTCAGCCGCCAGATGAGTCTCGAAGTAACGAGTGAAAGCGTCCTGAACGAGGATCACCGTACGCTTGCGTTCCTGTTCAGACAGCGCGGCCAGACGCTCGGGCGTGGCAATGCCGACATTCCAGCGTGCGCAGGCGGCGCGGAAATCCATCAGGCTCAACAAGGGGCTGTCCACCATGCCCGCCACATGCTCAAGCAGATAGCGAACGGGCTTGGCCCCCATCATGGCGTTGTAGAGTTTCGGGAAGCGAGCCAGATACGGGATGCTGAACTCCAGCGAGCCGATCAGGTAGTCCTTCAGCGGGCGCAGGTAGCGGCTGTGGTACAGCTCCAGGAAACGCGAACGGAATTCCGGCACATTGACCTTGACCGGGCACTGCCCAGCGCAGGATTTACAGGCCAGGCAACCGGCCATGGCGTCATAGACTTCATGGGAAAAGTCTTGCTGCCCGCGCAGCCTGCCCAAGGTGTTGGCGGTCTTGCTGACCAGACTCTTGATGACATTGGCCGAGCGGGCACGGGCGCTGGCGGTCAGCACATCCACATTCTGCTCACCCTGCAGGCGCAGCCACTCACGGACCAGAGAAGCCCTGCCCTTTGGCGAATGAATGCGGTTGCGGGTAGCTTTCCAGGACGGGCACATGGCGTCGTCGGCATCATAGTTGTAGCAGGCGCCGTTGCCGTTACAGTGCACGGCACTTTCGTAGCTCTGCCAGACGCGCTCGTCGATACGACGGTCCAGATCGCCTCTCAACTGCACTTCGTCCACCAGCGTCAATCTGGCAGCAGGTACGGTTGCAGGAGTCGCGATCTTGCCGGGGTTGAGCTGATTGAACGGGTCGAAAGCAGCCTTGAGTGCCTGAAGCGCCGGGTAAAGCTCGCCGAAGTATTCCGGCACATATTGAGAGCGCAACCCCTTGCCATGCTCGCCCCAGAGCAGGCCACCGTAACGCTTGGTCAAGGCGGCAACAGCATCGGAGATCGGACGCACCAGCGCGGCCTGGGCCGGGTCTTTCATGTCGAGGATCGGCCGTACGTGCAGCACCCCGGCATCCACATGGCCAAACATGCCGTATTGCAGGTTGTAGCTGTCCAGCAGCGCGCGGAATTCCTGAATGTAATCGGCAAGGTTTTCAGGCGGCACAGCGGTGTCTTCGACAAAAGGCTGAGGCCTGGCTTCGCCTTTGACGTTGCCCAGCAGACCGACCGAACGCTTGCGCATGGCGTAGACACGATTGACCGCTGCGCTGCCCACCGCCAGCGTGTGGCCTAGTCGAACCACCGAGGTGTCGCTCTGCAAATGCTCGACGAAGGCATGGACCCGCTGCTCCACTTCGCTGGCTTCGTCGCCGCAGAACTCGATCAGGTTGATCCCCAGAGTCGGTGTATCCGGATCCTGAGGAAAATATTCGGCCACGCCATGCCAGACGATGTCCTGCATGGCGAGCATCAGGACTTTTGAATCCACGGTTTCGATGGACAGCGGCTTGAGCGCCATGAGTGCCTTGGCGTCGCGCAGGGCATCCATGAAGCCGGCGTAGCGCACGTTGACCAGAATCGAATGCTTGGGGATCGGCAGCACATTGAGCTTGGCTTCGACGATAAAGCCCAGCGAACCTTCCGAACCGCACAGCACACTATTGAGATTGAAGCGGCCATCGGTCTCGCGCAAATGGGCAAGGTCGTAACCGGTCAGGCAACGATTGAGCGGCGGAAAGATATCCTTGATCAGTTGCGCCTGAGTATCGGCAATCTCGCGGGCGCAACGATAGGCATCCCCAGCCCGGTCGGTTCGCGCCTGCTCAGACTCCAGTTGATCGGCCCCCATGGCCAGGCTGTGTATACGCGAACCGCCGAGCAGTACCGTCGACAGTTCAAGCACATGGTCGCGGGTCTTGCCGTAGGTGCAGCTACCCTGACCGCTGGCATCGGTATTGATCATGCCACCGACCGTTGCACGGTTGGAGGTGGACAGCTCCGGGGCGAAGAACAGGCCGTGGGGCTTGAGGGCAGCGTTGAGCTGATCCTTGACCACGCCGGTCTGCACCCGCACCCAGCGCTCCTCAACGTTGATTTCCAGAATCCGGTTCATGTGCCGCGAAAGGTCGACGACTACGCCATCGGTCAGAGATTGCCCGTTGGTACCGGTGCCGCCGCCCCGTGGCGTCAATACCACCTGCTTGTGCTCGGCACGTCCGGCCAGTCGCGCCAGGGTTTCGACATCGGCGCTGTCGAGGGGAAACACGGCGGCCTGGGGCAGGCGCTGATAGATCGAGTTATCGGTGGCCAGAACGGTTCGCGAGCCATGATCCCTTGCGATTTCGCCTCGAAAACCCTCCTGCGCCAGGGCATTGAGGAAACGGTCATAGTGATCGACCTGTTCGAGGGTCGGATTCAAGAGGGCAATCATGGTGGCTTCCTGACAGGCTAGGCTTTTTATATGCAAACTTTTATGGGCAAAGCACGTATGCTTCAGAGCGCTCTGAAACAGGGCTTCATCAACGGTTGACGTTGATTTTCAGGCTTCAGGGCCAAGAGCGCAAATGTAAAACCTGCCGTTTTTCCATGAGTTTTATGAATGAACCCGAGAAGACTCACGCCTTCGATGTCGTTGCTCATCGCTTTTGAAGCAGCGGCGCGCCATGTCAGCTTCACCAAGGCCGCCGATGAGCTGGCCCTGACCCAAAGCGCCGTCAGTCGCCAGGTGCAGGCCCTTGAAGCACAACTGGAAGTGGCGTTGTTCAAGCGTGATGGCCGACGTATCGAACTGACCACGGCGGGCGCACTGTATCAGCATGAACTGGCGGCAGCCCTTGGGCGAATCCGCAGTGCAACGCTGCAGACCATCGCCCACAAGTCCGAAGGCGGAACCCTGCACCTCGCCGTGCTGCCGACCTTCGGCTCAAAGTGGCTGCTGCCGCGCATGCATGACTTTTATGCCCGGCATCCGGGCCATGTGGTGCATATCCACTCACGCATCGTGCATGCCGACCTGATGCCTGCGGCCAGCGACATGAATGCGATCATCTGTGCAGGCACAGGCAATTGGCCGGGCTATATCGCCCATCCGCTGATTGCGGAAAAACTGGTGCTTATCGCCAGCCCTTCAGCGCTTGTCGGCCATGAGTCCATGACGCCGGGGCAGATTGCCCAGCAATCACTGCTGAGCGTGGTTTCGCGCCCCAATACATGGTCCGACTGGTTCGACAGAAACCAACTCGACCACCACATCATGCGCCCCGGCCCGAGTTTCGAGCTGACCGCACACCTGATCCAGGCCGTGGCAGCGGGTATTGGTGTGGCGCTGGTGCCGCGCATTCTGGTGCAGGACGAAATCAGCAGCGGCGAACTGGTGACGCTGTTCGACCCCATGGACAGCGGCCGCAATTACTATCTGGTGTATGCCACGCGCTTCCAGAACCTGCCGTCGCTCTGCGTGTTCAGGGACTGGCTGCTGTCGACACCCTTTCCCGATGGTTTTTAATACGGAGCCTCTGTGCGTATAGAACCCCTTCCGCCACTACAAAACCTGATCGCCTTTGAAGCCACGGTTCGACATGGCAGTTTCACCCGGGCTGCCGCCGAGCTGCACCTGACACAAAGTGCAATCAGCCGGCAGGTCGCGCAACTGGAGGACTTCCTGGGCCGGGCGTTGTTTCGTCGCGAACACAAGCGCATTCACCTGACGATCGCGGGCCAGATCTATGCCGAAGAAATTCATCGGATCCTGACTCAATGCGCCGAAGCCACCGCCCAGGTCATCACCCACAACGGCGAACAGCAATTGACGCTGGCCTGCTCCAGCGGCGTGGCAGCGCTATGGCTGGGTCCGTTACTGGGTCGCTACAAGGACGAATTCCCGGCGGTGGACATACGCCTGCGGGTGGTCGATGGGCTGGATTCTCTGATCCGGGCCGAGTTCGACCTGGCGCTGTACTTCCTGCGTGAAAAATCCCCTCCCGGCCTGGATGGCCGCCTGCTATTTGCCGAATCGGTGAATGCCTATTGCTCACCGGGTTATCTGGACGGGCAGACGCTTGAGCCGGTGCAACTGCTCGACCACTGCCTGCTGATGCTCGAAGACGGCCAGCGCCAATGGCTGTCCTGGAACGACTGGTTCGGTCGCCAGGGCGTGGACGCTTCGCTGATCCACCAGCGCATGACCGTGAACCTCTATCCGGTACTCGTGGATCTGGCCATCGCCGGCCACGGCATTGTGCTGGGCTGGCGCCCGATGATTGATCGCCATGTGAAATCCGGCGCTCTGGTCCCTGCATGCAACGCGGATATCGGCGCCATCGGCGGCTATTACCTGCTCACCCCCAGCGGCAAGATGCCAAGACGTGCTGCCCGAGCCTTCGAGAAATGGCTGAGCAATGAGATTGCCAACTGACTTGCATGCGCCACACGCATGCAAACCTGCGTAATGATCGCTTTCTCAAATTCAGGCTGCAGCCTAATCTCGAACGCAACCGGGCATCAGATCCGAATAATGTTTCAACTTTTCAACTCTGCCCCTCTATAAATGCAGGGTTGTTTCCTGCATGTTTTGCATGCAGGAGTCAAAAAAGTGAGCACAGAACAAACATCTCCATCACGCACTCACAACCAAAAGGCGCGCCGTGCGGTTATCGCTACGGTCATCGGCAATGGCCTGGAATGGTTCGACTTCACGGTCTACAGCTTCTTTTCCGTCATCATCGCCAAGGTGTTCTTCCCCACCGGCAATGAACTGACTTCCTACCTTCTGGCCCTGGCCACCTTCGGCGTCGGCTTTTTCATGCGCCCGGTGGGTGGCATCGTGCTGGGTATCTATGGCGACAAGCACGGGCGCAAGGCAGCACTCTCGCTGACCATCCTGCTCATGGCCCTTGGCACACTGATCATCGCCATCACTCCCAGTTATGCGCAGATAGGCCTGATGGCTCCGGTACTGATCGTGCTGGCGCGCCTGCTGCAAGGTTTCTCGGCGGGCGGCGAGATGGGCAGCGCCACGGCATTTCTGACCGAACACGCCCCCGAAGGCAAGAAAGCCTTCTACTCCAGCTGGATTCAAGCCAGCATTGGCGTGGCCGTATTACTCGGCTCCGCGCTGGGTGCTTTCCTGTCCAGTTACCTGACCCAGGCGCAACTGGAAAGCTGGGGCTGGCGCGTGCCATTTCTGATCGGCACCCTGATCGGCCCGGTTGGCTTCTATATTCGAAGCCGCGTCGATGAAACGCCGGTCTACAAGACCAGCAAGACTGTCGAATCGCCCTTGCGTGAAGTCTTGCGCACCTATCCGCGCCAGACCCTGATCAGTTTCTCGCTGGTCGTGCTCTGGACAGTCTGCACCTACGCCGTCCTGTTTTACATTCCCTCTTATGCTCAGCGGGTCCTCGGCCTGCCTTCATGGATGGGATTCAGCGCCGGGATGATGGGCGGCGCAGTACTGATCGTGACCACGCCTGTCGTCGGTGCCCTTGCTGACCGCTATGGTCGTCGCCCTTGGCTCCTCGGCTCGGCAGTGGCCATTTTCTTCAGCGCTTACCCGATGTTTCTTTTCATCAACCAGATGCCGGGGCTGTTTTCGCTGCTGGTATTTGAAGTGGTGCTCGGCCTGCTGATTTCGGGTTACATCGGCTCGATCCTCGCCGCCTTCGGCGAGCTGCTACCAAGCCACGTGCTCTCGACCGGCTTGTCGGTGGCCTACAACTTCGCCGTAACGATCTTCGGCGGTTTCGCCACGTTCACCATCACCTGGCTGATCGCCTCGACTGGCAGCAACGTGGCCCCCGCGTTCTACATCATGTTTGCAGCAATCATCAGCGGCGTGGGCGCGATGCTCTATCGCGACAGAGAACCTGTGTCACGCCTTCCTCTGACTGGAGCCTATCAATGAATACCCCTGACTCTTCAACGCTGATCCTGCGCAACGGGCGTTTGCTCGACCTGCAACAGGGTCAATTGATCGACGGCCAGGAAGTCGTGATCGAGGGTGAGCGCATTGTCACCGTACGCCCTGCTGGCGAACCCGCCGAAGCCGGGGCCAAAGTTATCGATCTGGGCGGCAAGACCCTGATGCCCGGCCTCATCGACTGTCATGTTCATGTTCTGGCCTCCAATGCCAACCTGGGTTTCAATGCCCTGCAACCCAACGCCATCATCATGTATCGCGCGCTGCCGATTCTGGCAGCCATGTTGCAACGCGGTTTCACCACCGTGCGTGATGCCGGCGGTGCCGACTGGGCATTGGCCCGTTCCATCCAGTTGGGGCTTATCCCCGGCCCAAAAATCTTTGCTTCGGGCAAGGCCTTGTCGCAGACAGGCGGCCACGGCGACATGCGCGCCCGTGGCGAACTTCTGCTGAATGAACCCTGCTCCTGCTGCTTCCGCGCCGGGGCCATCGCCCGGGTGGTGGACGGTGTCGACAATGTGCGCCTGGCGGTTCGCGAAGAACTGCAACAAGGCGCTAACCAGATAAAGATCATGGCTTCAGGTGGCGTTTCCTCACCCACCGACCCGATTGCCAATACCCAATACAGCGAAGCCGAAATCCGCGCCATCGTCGACGAGGCCGAAGCCGCCAACACTTATGTAATGGCTCACGCCTATACGGCACGCGCCATTCGCCGCGCCATCGAGTGCGGCGTGCGCACCATCGAGCACGGCAATCTGGTGGATGCCGACACCGCCCGCCTGATGGCTGAAAAAGGAGCGTTTGCAGTACCGACTCAAGTCACCTATGAAATGCTCGCCCAATATGGAGAACGCTTCGGACTACCAGCCGACTCGGTGGCCAAGATCGAAGACGTGCGTCAGGCCGGACGCAATGCCCTGCTGCTGTTCGCCGAAGCGGGCGTGCCCATGGGCTATGGCTCGGACCTGCTCGGTGAAATGCATGAATACCAAAGCCATGAGCTGAAGATCCGGGCCGAACTGCTGGGCAATCTTGCAGCCCTGCGCAGCGCCACCAGCGTGGCGGCGCAGATTCTTCAGCGCGAGGGCGAACTGGGTTGTATCGCAGCGGGCGCACTGGCCGACCTGCTGGTCGTGGACGGCGACCCGCTGACCGATATTGATTGTCTGGTAGGTCAAGGCGAGCGTCTGGCGATGATCTTCCAGAATGGTCATATCCGGAAAAATACGCTGGAGCAGTGACCGGTTACAGAACCTAGTGCGAGTTTTGATCCCAGAGCCAGTTCCATATACCCGGCAAACGCACGCTCTCATCACGGCTCTTGACCGTACGAGCCAGCGCAGCGCGCTTCAACTGCGCACTGTCGTCGTAGAAAGGCTTTTGATCCAGGGCCACGCCGGTTTCACGGGCGCTATCGATCAGGATCTGCAGGTATTCCCGAGCATGCCGGGCGGTGTAGCGATTCAGATCATGAAACGTGACCACCACCGGTATGACGCCCTCGATGGAGGGCAGCTCGCCTGCGGCGATGCGCTCGCGCACTTCCGATAGCTGCCGGACCATATTGGATCGACGGCGCAGGCTGAAGTTGTAACCCCATATCTTGCCGTCATTGGCACTCAGGTCAGTCAGCAGCACATGCAGGCCATGCTGCTGATAGGCCGCGAAGGTGCGCTTGTCGTAGTTCCAGAATGGCGGACGCAGCAAGACCGTCGGCGTGCCCGTGATGCCGGCGATGATTCCACTGC
Organism: Pseudomonas sp. Irchel 3A18; assembly: GCF_900187465.1. Classification (NCBI taxonomy): domain Bacteria; kingdom Pseudomonadati; phylum Pseudomonadota; class Gammaproteobacteria; order Pseudomonadales; family Pseudomonadaceae; genus Pseudomonas; species Pseudomonas sp. Irchel 3A18. Next base: position 201,902 of record NZ_FYDI01000008.1, on the reverse strand, counting down.
CTTGCGTCAGGGATTGCTCAAGCTCTTCAGGGTTCAGCGAGCGGTGATTGGTGTGGTGCGGGGTGCTGGTATGAAAGCCCAGCACATGCCCTTCGGCATGTTGGCGCTGCATGATCGCTCGGCCCTGCTCACTGCCGCCTGCGCCACTTGCACCGGTCTGGACGAAGAAAACAGCCTTGATATCCGGCTGCACGGGGTTAGTGGCCAGGCTGTCCAGCACCGTGAGCGTCGGATTGTAAAAGCTTGATGCGCTGGGCCCGTCATCGAATGTCAGCAGAAACCGAACCGGTGGCTGCTGATGCAGGCGCTCGACCGTCTGTGGCGTCAGGGGAACAGGGTTGGCGATGCAGCCCGAAAGGCCGAGCGCGACAACCAGCACCGCCAGGGTACGAAAAACAGGGCACATGAGTAGGTTCTAATCCGGATAGCCAGCGGTGATGCCCTTTTCGGGCCCGGCCATTCCTCCGTGATCGGCTCATGCGCGGGCATTCGCGCCCTGCGCGCCCCTGTACTGCGCTGAGGTAAACACAGGGGTTCACACATTATCCGGGCTCGGACAGTAAAGCCATGGGCAAACGATGAACTTGATGGCCGGTTGCTACTTCTCCCATTCTGCCGGTGAAATCTTCAACCCGTGCAAACCGTCGTAACTGGCCCGCCGAGGCGACGTCCAGCCCTCCAGCAGCGAGTCATCAAGGTTGTAGATTTCCACACCCAAGGGACGACAGACAGACAGCGGATCCTGAGCGTCCGGCCCCCACATGGGCAATGACAGGTCACCGCCTGGGCACGTGGACAAGGCGCACAGCAAGTCGATTTCCGCGAAGAATTCCAGGTAATCGCCCTGACGGGCCGGGCAGGCTTTCATGAAATACATGTCGTCATGATTGAGGCCGGTGCACTGGAAGATATTCAGCACGTCATGGACATCGAATTCGGTCAGGCCGTGGGGCAACACTGCGCGGGTCAGGTTCGAGTGGCAGTGATGGTGAAAATCTTCGCCGGTCAGCATCTTGTTGACGTAAGGGTCGCAGCGGGTGCCAAGCAGATCATGCAGACGGCCGCCGTGCTCGTCGATGCCGTAACTGGCCAGGCTGTCGTCGGTGATGGTCACCATGGGCCGCAGGAATGGCAGGTTCGACCAGAGCCTGTCGTGAGTCGTGACATGAGCCCCCTGCAACTGGCGAGTACGTGCTGCCCAGAGGCGCTCACGAGGATCGTCGGCATTCCAGACATTGAAATCGCCGACCTGCGGGCCGATCGGAGTGGTGACTCGAAACACCTGCCCCGCCTTGACCTTCCAGGCCCGCCCGGTACGAATCGGCACCTCGAATGTCTCAATCAGCGTGCGCTGTCCGGTACTGGCGCGTATACGCTCGTAAAACGCCTTGTCTACCTGCAGCGCAGCGCCTTTGCTGACCTGATAAGCGGCGGGGTAATCCTTGTACATGCGCTGTTCCTCGACCGTGGGCAATGGCCACAGATAACAGACTTCCCCGACAGATCGTCAAGCCTGCATGACGTGGGCAGACATGAATGGACGGTTTCGATCAGGTCGGACAGGAAACCGTGCCGTTATCGAGGCCCTGCTTGTGGTTCTCGTAATCCAGCGTGGCCTTGCCGTTGACCCATTTCAGGGTAATCACCAGCACCGAGTCGAAGTCATCGCCTGTCCAGTCATCCACCAGCTTCACTTTCTGGCCCGAGGCTTCCTGGGCCACCTTGTTGATCAGCTCAGGCAGGTAACCGTGAGACCATGCCGTGTAGATGGTCGAGTTGTGATACTTGTCGTGCATCAACTCATCGGCCAGGGCGCCGGTGTCATTGGCACCAAAGTCGATATTGACCGGCAGGCCTAACTTGATTGCGCTGGGTCCGACTGTCATCAAGGGTCGCAGATAGCTGTAGGACAGATCACCCTCACCCTCTTCCACATGACGACTCGGGTTGGCGGCAAAGATGAAGTCGGCCTTGCCATAGGTCCTTGGCAACAGCTCGGACAAATCGATGGCCCGATTCAGGCCCTGGCAATTCAATTGCCCCAGGCCCATGGAAGGCTTCTCTGCATGGCGCAGGAATACGAGGGTTTGCGTGCCGTTTTTCGGTTCGGCATGCACCCCGCGGCCGATAGAGAGCCAGAAGGCCGCGCAGAAAACCAACAAGGCAGGAAAAAGAAACCAGGCGTAACGGCGATAGACGCGGCTTATTGATGAGAGTTTTGACATATTCATGGTATGGAGTCCGGCACGTGTTTATGTAAATTCAGCGTGTCGCTGATGCGAATATGCCAGCCATGAGCGGGTTCGCAGCCCCCAGGAAATCCTTTGTGGATCAGTCGAATACGTACCCTTGATCACGCTTAAAGACTAATACCGTTATGTTGCGATATGAAGAATTCGGATGGTAGGAGTCCAAAAAAGCCTTCTTGTTGCATTCGGCAGGCAAAAACAGACAAAACACGAGAGAAAATATCGCCAAAAAAGGCTCTATGACGAGCTTTAAAAGCTCATTAATCAGGGTAACAGGAGGGGTTATTGCGATAAATCAGCGAATGTTGGCAAAAAAATTGAGAATGATATTTTGTTTCAAAAATTGGCGTGAGTGGGAAGCGGCTTGCCGCCTCCCACTCCAGTTTCAGATCACGAATCGACCCACCATCGTATTGAGGCCCACCGCCAGTCGTGACAGCTCGTGGCTGGCAGCGCTGGTCTGATTGGCACCTGCGGCGGACTGGTTGGCCAGGTCACGGATATTCACCAGGTTGCGGTCAACTTCCCGGGAAACCTGAGCCTGTTCTTCCGAAGCACTGGCAATCACCAGATTGCGCTCGTTGATCTGCGAGATGGCATCGGTGATCCGCTCCAGAGCATCGCCTGCGGCCTGAGCCAGGTCCAGCGTGACTCGGGTACGGCCGGTATTGAGGGTCATGGACTCCACCGCCTGCCCAGTGCCGCTCTGGATGCCTGCCACCATCTGCTCGATTTCCCGGGTCGACTGGGCGGTACGATGCGCCAGCGCCCGCACTTCGTCTGCCACGACCGCAAACCCTCTACCCGCCTCGCCTGCACGTGCGGCTTCGATGGCAGCGTTGAGTGCCAGCAGGTTGGTCTGCTCGGCGATGCCACGAATCACATCCAGCACTTTGCCGATCTCACGTCCCTGAGTGGCCAGCCCTTCGACCAAACTGGAAGCGCTCTGTACGTCCTGGGTCATGACCTGGATCGCCTTGACCGTTTCCACCACCTTGTCCCGCCCCTGACGCGCCGTTTCATTGGATTGCTGCGAGGCTTGCGAGGTGGATACAGCGTTGCGTGCTACCTCTTCCACGGCAGCGGTCATCTGGTTGACGGCGGTGGCCGCTTGTTCAAGCTCATCATTCTGCTGTTGCAGCCCGCGGGAGGACTCTTCAGTGACCGCGCTCAGCTCTTCAGCCGCCGAAGCCAGTTGAGTTGCAGAACCTGAAATCTGTTCGATGGTCTTGCGCAGGTTCTGCTGCATCACTACCAGGGCTTCCAGCAGACGTGCAGGTTCGTCATTGCCGTCTACTTCGATATGCCGGGTCAGGTTGCCGTCGGAGATTTCCTGCGCAGCACGTACTGCTCTGGACAATGGCATGACAATACTGCGCGTTAACAACCAGGCCAGAAGAACCGTCAAGGCCGCCGCCAGCACCGAAACAAAAATGATTGCGGTATTGGCATTATCAAAATGCATGCTTGAAAGTTCGGAAGCATCCAGGGCCGACTTTTTATTGATCGTGATCAATTGATCAAGTTGCGAAGCGATCAAATCCGTACTGGTTTTCATCTTTGTGTTGACCAGTGTCTTCAACGCTTCAAGATCATTACTGCGCGACAGCGTTATTGCAGTTTGTTGTATATCCAGGTATTCGGCCAACGACACTTGAAACTTTCTGTAGGTGTCTTTTTCCTCACCGTCCGCTGGCAAGGCTGCATAACTGGATTCGGCTTTCTTGAGTTTTTGAGTCAACAGCTGGGCACGGCTTTCGGTGTCCTGTATCTGCTCGGGCTCCCGGTTGATCAGGTACCTGAACGACATGATGCGTAACAGCAGCAGGTTCTCGTCCACTTCACCCAGGTAGCCGATGCTGGGCAGCATGTTGGTTTCCAGGTCCGTGGTGGCCTGGCGAATGATCGACATGCGGTTGAGTGCGAAAATGCCCAGCCCTATTACCAGAACGGCAATAAAGGCAAAGCCCAGAAAAGCACGAGGCGCAATATTGATGCTTCGTAGTGACATGGAATCATTCTCTTGGGAGGTACAACACGATGCGATCCATGCATCACGAAACGAGAGAGTCAGAACCCTCGCCAATTAGAGGGGCGACAGCATAAAAGCCATCCCCCATAAACCGGTTATCGGTCGCACTTGAGAATAAATGGAGTCAAAAACAGGAAATCTTTTCTGACGTCAAAGTGACGACTTTCAGTTGCACTTCACTGATACTTCCCAACTGGAAAGTTGCCCCGTCCTATTAAATTTCCTGATTTGGTGCGGGCCCAGATACGTGTGCGCAACGCTTCGGTTTTCATCTCGACCGGCTCAAGCACGAACATCCGGCTGAGCATCTCGGCATTGGGGTAAACGCTGGTGTCAGCCCAAAGAGCCGGGTCGATCAATGCATCGGCTTTTTCATTGCCATTGGCATATTTGACCTCGTTGGTGATGTGGGCCATCACTTCCGGACGCAACAGGTAATTCATGAAGGCATAGCCAGCCTTTTCATTGGGAGCATCGATGGGCATGGCAACCATGTCGAACCACATCGGCGCGCCCTCCCTGGGGACGGTGTAACCGATTTTTATGCCGTTATCAGCTTTATCTGCGCGCTCCTGGGCCTGAGCCATATCACCGGAAAAACCCAATGCCATGCAGATCTTGCCGCTGCCCAGATCCTCGATGTACTTGACCGAGTCGAAGTACAGAACATAGGGACGAATGGCAGCCAGTGCAGCCTCGACCTTTGCATAGTCTTCAGGTTGCTCGCTGTGGGGAGGCAGTTCCAGATAGTTCAAGACGATCGGAAGCACTTGCGCAGCGTTATCCAGGATCGCAACACCACACTGGGCAAGCTTTTGCATATTCTCCGGCTTCAGGATGAGGTCCCAGGAGTCCAGCGGCGTGTCGTCGCCCAGTACAGACTTGACCTTGTCCACGTTGTAACCGATGCCGGTGCTGCCCCACAGATAGGGAAACCCATGCTGATTACCGGGATCGTTGACCTCCAGCGCCTTGAGCAGGACCGGGTTCAGATTCTTCCAGTTGGGTAGCTGATGCTTGTCGAGCACCTTCAAGGCGCCCTTGTCGATCTGCCGCGCCATGAAATGCACCGACGGCACCACGATGTCATAACCCGAGTGACGGGCCATGAGTCTGGCATTGAGGGCTTCATTGGTTTCGTAGGTCTGGTAATCGGGCTTGATACCGGTCGCCGCCTGAAAGTTCTTCAGGGTGTCGGACGCGATGTAGTCGGTCCAGTTGTAGATATTGACCCTGTCTGCTGCATGACTGGTGGAGACCAGCAACATCAGCGCAGCAACGGATTTACTCAGCATTCTTCAACTCCATGGGTCAATGAAACCAGCTTGCCCTATCCATCGGGCACACCTCAATACTTGAAGCAAACAGCTCGCAGGATCAAACGTTTTTGACGTACATCAAATTATTTGAAAAATTCGACTGGCGCCTGAAAATATTTTCCAGCTGTGTGCAGGCAGGTGCTATTTTTAGGTCTCGTCAGACCGTTCAGATCATCCCGCTGGAAAGCAGTACGATCATTCAGGATTGTTAACTGTTTGGTCACTTCGGCTTTTATCGGTCGCATCTCGACTGGTCTCCCTACCCATTGGGGCCGAAGGAATTGCTCGATTGAATCAGGTGGGCCGCTTCCATGACCAAAGTCACGTTCCCCAATGCATGCCAACTGATGCGCTGGCACTTTCATCCGGTTGGCTTTGAAGCCACCATGGATGCCCCCAGCAGCATGATTGCCCGCCTGTTCGACCGGGCCAGCGGTGAAACGGTAGTGGCGATTGCCGGCCTGCCCTGCGCAACAGTCATGAACGCCACCGACGTAGAGCGGATCATCGAGGCCATCGAAGCCGAGATGGAACTGTTCGGCAGCAATCAACTGGCTGGCTTCCTGTAAAACAGACGGGAGCCTTCAGCTCCCACCCACTCATTCATCGATTCTTGCGCAGGTCTTTGAAAAAAGGCTTGTCCTGGGCAACCCTGTCCGATGCCTTGGGCACCTTGATAGGGTCGTTCCCCGCAGAGCTTTCATCGATGTACCAGTAGCAATGGCGTACCGCACGAGTGATGGCCACATAGGCCAGACGCAGGACTTCGTCCTGCTGGGCATTGTCGAACGACTGCGAATCTGCGGCATCACCAAGACCGGCCAGGCGATAGACCTGATTCTTGTAGGGCGACAGCGTCGAGTGCTGACAATCCCCTAGCAGGAATACCGCATCGGCCTGCAGTCCCTTTGAGCTGTGATAGGTCAGCATCCTGATTCGCCGTGCCTGCGGCCCCATGGCCGCATCGGCATGGATCAGGGATTTCAACTGCTCGGAAATCATGGCCTTCTCACTGCTCTTTCGATACAGCAGCAGGATCGAGTCACCGGCGTTGTAGTGCTCGGCCACACGCTCGGCCAGCTCATTGTCATCGCGGTTCAGCACCGTTATCGGCACCAGTTCCTGAACAGCGCCGCTGGCCTTGGCCTTCTTGCCCGCAATGGCAGGAGCAGCGCGCACGATATGCTCGGCGGCATCGATAATGTGCTGATGGCTGCGAAAGTTATCGCTGAGCATGACCTTGGTGGTCGCGGGCGATGAGAACTCCTTGGGAAACTCCATGAAGTAGTGTGGCGAGCTGCCTCGCCAGCCATAGATGGACTGCCAGTCATCACCCACACACAGCAACGATGAATGCCGGGCCACGCGACCGGTGTGCATGGCCGGGCCACGGCGTCGGATTTCCTGCAGGCTGGCCCTTATCCAGGACACGATCTGCGGTGAGACATCCTGGAACTCATCGATCATCAGGTGTGCCAGAGGCCTGAGCACTTCATCGCTGACCTGGCGCAGGTTTTCCGGTGATGTTTCGCCAAACAGGGCGAACATCCGGTTGTAGGTCATGATCGGTGGCTTCTGATCCAGCAGATGGTTCTCAAGGGCCTTCCAGAACAGGCTCAAACCCTCGAAGAAAAACCGGTCAGGGTCATTGCTGGCAAAACTCATTTCAGCCACGGCAGAGGGCACATCGAGGCCAAGGTTCTCGATAAAGCTGGCAGCCATGACAAAACAATCCAGCAGCGGTGCAGCGCCCAGCTCACCCTTGACCCGGTAATCGAACCCCGGCCCCGCTACGGCCGATCCGGCCAGGGACTGCAGCACCTTGCCAGCCGCTTCGTAGTTCTCGAACCAGATCAACGGTTTGCGGCAGAAAGCTTGAAACAGTGTGCGTTTGATGACCCATTCGGCCCAGACCGGAAGCTTGGCGCCGGGGCGTTTCATCTGCTGGTCTTCGCTGGAGTCGAGCCCCAGCACAACCCAGGCATCCAGCTCGGCGATATAGCCGTGAACGTGAAAGGCAAAGCCATTGATTTCAATGGTCTGGCGCATGGGCTCAATGCCTTTTACAGGCCAGGCCTTTGCCCGTATCCACAGGTCTTCGATGATGTCGCACAGTTCTTCATCGCGCTTGGACGACAGCTCGGTCACGGTGATGCGCTTTTGCACATCCGGATGATCGCGATCCAGTTCCTTGAGTTGCAGCGCATGGCGGTACAGCGGCGCAATCACCTCGCGAAAGCGTTCGCTGCTGGCATAGAGGTCGCGATAGCACAGGTTCAATTGCTGACGCTGGGCGTCGTTGATGCGCAGATCGAACGGGTTACTGTCAGCCTCATCCCCAGAGGCCGACGTATTGCCCAGATTCTCGAAAGCGCGCAGTTGCTCGAAGCCCGGCAGGCTGCGAACCAGAGGCAGGATTCGCGAGTGGAAGGTGCGAACCAGATCCCGGGCCTGCTTGTGGCTCAGGGTATGCCCCCACAAAGCCATTATCTCGATCAGCTTGCCGATGAAGTCCTTGCGCGACTCGCGGGTGAACGTCACCACGGTCATGGCTTCCAGCTCGAACCCCAGGTAGTGGTGAAGCAACAACACCCGCAGCACCAGCGATGTGGACTTGCCCGCCCCAGCACCCGCAATCACGTAGGTGGAAGGCGTATCGCTGAAAATCATTTTCCACTGCGCCGGGGTGGGCTGGGCATGGGGCGGCAGCTTTTGCGCCACATCAGCCTTGATACGCTTTTTCAGTTCTGGGGTCAGACCCAGACGCCAGTCATCGAACAGATGATCATCGACTTTCGGTCCGCGATGTTCACTGGGACGGGTATCGCGAATCAAAAGGACATTACGCCCTTGCTCCAACCCATCCAGTCGACCTTCGGCGTAGCCCTCGTTCACGCCCTCGATATGCCCACTCAGAAACCCGTCGGCATGCCCCTGAAACCACGAAGGCCTGTGCTGCGCGCCAAGCCCCGTCAGACCACGCCCCATCAGGCGTGACAACAGGCGCTTGAACAGCGGCAGGCGCTCGGGCGGATTGAGTTCGATATCCAGATCAGGAGGAAGAGCAGAAGGCAGATCGTCAGGCACGCAGGCTCCAGAGTGAGAATCGTCGGACGCCTATGGTCGCCGGATTCGCCCACAAGCTCCAGCGAAATGCTTTCGTTTCAGGGTCTTAGGCGATCAACTGCATGCTGCACAGTTGATCGCGCCATTAAAAATATGTATCGAAGCTTTCGATGACGTTCAGGTCCTCATCAATCAGGCACCCGGAGCGCCACTTGTCGAAGGTCAGGCACGGATGAGAAGAACCGAAGGAAATGATATCGCCGATTTTCAGCTCACAGCCCGGCGCGATGGTCATGAACGCATGTTGATCCATCAAGGCTGTGACCTGGCAGGCGCTGACATCATCGCCCTTGCTGGACAAATCACCGGCCTTGTAACGCAGCAGCGGTGTAGGCAAACCAGCGTCGCAGGCGATATCGCGCTTACCCAGGGCGACCACTGCAAAACCCGGCTCAGGCAAGGATTGCACATGAGCCCAGACTTCCATGGCCGGGCGCAGCCCTTCGCTCAAGTCGGCGCGGCGATCCAGCACGCTGCACTGCGCAGCCTTGTAGATGCCGTGGTCATGCACCAAATAGCAGCCGGGACGCAGGACGCTGAGAAACCGCTGGCGCACAGCCTGAGCATCGAAGGCTTCGGCAATCAGGTCATACCAGGCCGACCCGGAAGCGGTCACGATGGGACGATCCAGGGCAAAGGCTTGCCTGTCCTGCAACTCGACGGCCAGCCGCACCAGTGACGCGGCAAAAGCCCTGATCTCTTCAATGGCCCGATCGCCATGAATCACGCCTTCGTAGCCTTCGATACCGGTCAGGGCCAAAGCCGGCTGGGCGTTGATCACCTCTGCCAGCGCCAGCACTTCCTGCTCGGTACGACAACCGCAGCGCCCGCCGGGCACGCCGTATTCGATCATGACATTCAGTCGCAGCCCGCGTGCGGCAAAGAACTCACCCAGCGCCACGGCGTTATCCGGGTGATCGACCATGCAATGAAAATCGAACAACGAATCGGCCAGCATCTCGGCGATGATCGCCATGTTGGGCGCACCTACCAACTGATTGGCCATCAATACGCGACGCACCCCGTGGGCAAAAGCGGCGCGGGTCTGCACCGCAGTGGCCAGGGTCATGCCCCAGGCACCCTCCTCCAGTTGACGACGAAACAAGGCCGGCACCATGCTGGTCTTGCCATGAGGCGCCAGCTCCGCACCGCTGTCAGTGACAAAGCCCTGCATCCAGCGAATATTGTGCTCCAGCGCCTGATTGTGAATCACCAGAGCCGGCAGACTTACATCACACAACAAGCGTTGACTCCGCTCGGCAAAGCCTTTATCGGGGACAGGGATAGGCATGGGGGCTCCGGGGGCTGGAAGTTACAAGCTGCAAGTTTCAAGCTTCAAGCAAGTTTCAAGCCGCTCACACGTGCAAGCTTCAAGCTTGCAGCTTGCCCTCTCACAAACACGTAGCAATTGCCGCAGCCCTCAGCGCGGAGTGGCTGTCACCTGCAGGCGCATAGAATTCGATATCGGTGGTCGGCCCCTTGCTGCGCACATCGGCGAAATACTTGGCCTCGGTAGTGAAAACCGTAAAACCGCCACCGGAAAGCTTGTGCAGGAATACATCGGAGGACGTGCCGAACATGGCTTCGTTCTGCCAGGACACCTGGATGCACTGAGCCACGGCCGCATCCTGTTTGCTGCTTGACAGGACTTTGGTCGGCCCGGCCGAACGGGCCGAGTCAGAGGGAGCCGCGCATCCAGCCAGCAACAGAGTGACCGCGATGATAGAAACCGGAAATTTCATGACATGCCTTCGTCGAAAAAAGCCGATTCTAGCACCGCGGCGCAGTGGTCAGCCTTAGGCCAACTCGAAAACCACATCCTGGGCACCTTCCCACAAGGTCTTGACGCCCAGTTTGCGCAGGTTTTCCTTGCCTTCAACGATGGTCAGGAAGTGATTGCCCGCGAGTTGCCCCATCTTGCTGGCAAAACAGCAGGATCCGTAAGCCAGAATGATCTCGGTTTCACTGTAACCGCCCGGATAAAACAGGATGTCACCCACCGAAGGATGGCTGGTCGCATTCTCGAAACCAATGGGTTTGTCACCGAGCATGAGCTGGTAATCGTCCAGCGGCACCCAGCACCCCTCTCCGCTCCAGCGCACATGAATGAACTTCTGCCGGTAAGGCAGCAACTTCAAGAAGGCCGCAACGGTATGCGGCGCATCGGGATTGGCCTCGGCCAGGAACTCATATCCGCCAGCGGTTATTTTTAGGGTGGTCACGACTTCGACTCCTGTTTACGAAGGGGTTCGGTGAATATCCGGTCACGGAGTTCCGTTTCTGCCATACAGCAAATAACCGGGGCGCTCGCTCAGACGCTCATAGTAAGCAGCGACTGCGGGAAACTCGGGATGGTCCAGCGGGGTTTCAAACCATCGATTGACCGAGAGGCCAACCGGGATATCGGCAAGGGTAAACGACTCGCCGGCCACATAAGCGCCAGTCAGCTCAAGCTGTCGATCCAGTATCTGCATATGCCGGGCCCAACTGCTGCTGGACGCCTTTAACGCATCTCGATCCTGAAACTCGGCCGAGCGCCTGACCAGCGACATGAACGCATAGGTCCAGGACTTGTTGAGGTCCGTTGCCTGCCAGTCTATCCATTGATCTATGCGGGCCCTGGCTCTGGGCTGGGACGGGTAGAAACCTTCATCCGGGTGAACAGACGCCAGATAGCGAATGATGGTGTTGGATTCCCACAAGACAAAGTCGTCTTCCAGAATCACGGGCACCATGGCATTGGGGTTCAAGGCCATGAACTCGGGCGTATCCGTGGCCCGAAAACCGCTTCCCCAGTCTTCCCTTTCAAAAGACCGGTCTGTTTCGGCGCATGCCCACAGCACTTTTCTGACGTTGATTGACGATGCCTTGCCGAGTATTCGCAACATTTCGAGTTCTTGACTCACAAAGGGTAGATATGACGATATCAGTTCTGTTCGGGCTCATGGGCAAACAGTCAGCACAAACCGAAAACAGGCCTTGTCTGGCTTTGACTACTGGATGACTAGTCCTGCGCCTCAGGCTGCCTGTAAACTTCAGGACTCTTTCGCCAGGAAGGCTAAACCATGAAGCCGCTCGCCACGATTACAGCAACCCTTTTTCATCGCCACTACGGAGAGCGTGCGTTCAATCCGTCGACACCCGAATCAGTCAGGGATTTGACAATCATTACTTATGCAGATGCATCGAACCTGGATTCGCTTTTTCGATACTTGAACAGCACCTATCTGGCTCGAGCCATTGGCACCTCACCGCGGCTCATCATTGGCTTGGCTAACATTGATAAGGCTGCCGATAACGCTCTTCAGGAAGCCCTGAAAAAAATTACGGAGAATCTTCGCGAGGATACCCAGCTATACCTACACGCGGCATGCCACATCAAATTGCTTGCTCATGACGGCGTTGCATGGCTTGGCTCACAAAACGTCACCCGTGGAGCAGAACCCTGGTTTTCCGGCATCCGTTTCGATTGGAAGACCCATTTCAATCGAAACCATGAAGCCCTGATCAAAGTAGATCCGGCAGACTCTGAATGGATCGACGATTTGTGCGCGCGAGTGCTGGACGACCAAGCATTGTGCACTCAGGTAAAAAAGGACTCTCTACCTTCAGGGGTTGTGAGAACACTCAAACGCGCCAGCACCGTAAATAGCACAATCGAGAACATGATCGCAGGCCAACGGCTGCGCGAACTTCTCGATAGCCCGTTGGAACTGGTAGATGTAGAGGGCAGCCGTCAGTCCCCGGCAGACGTTTGCCGTGCCATCCACGACATCGCCCGTGAGCACTTGCCTGACCAAAGGATGTCAGTACTTCTGGAGGAAGTTTACGGCGACAAGGACCTGGAGAACATCAAATGTAACAACACCTACGACCTTCTGGAAATATCCTCGGCGATCAGTGCAAACATTCCTGCTTGCGAGGCGTTTTTGACGGTACTGGAAGCATCACCGAGGCATGCTGACGAAACGGAAAAAGAGCTTATTGAAATCATTCAGGCGCTTGCTCACACGCATGGACTAGATGACCTTGAAGAGTTCCTGGCTCGCCAGCGACCCTCAATCATTCAAACCATAATGCAATCACACGACGCCTCAGCCAGCTACCTGAGAGGTGCCATTGATAACGATGGAAACCTCAATGCGGAACTCCTCGATTTGCGTCTATCACAAACTAACGGCAGTTTTTGCATTCCTGCCCATTACCAGCTCGAATGGATAGATGTGGGCCCTATCCTGAAAGACCTGGACAAACACATAAACCAGCTCGTGAAACAGAACTGGATCAGAAATGTGATTGCACTAGGGCGGAATCTGGCCAATGAAATTGACCGTCTTTATGAGCGCGAACGGCAGGACCGTGAGTTCATGAGCGTGTACAACAAACTGCTGGCTGATCCGGAATCAGACCAACGATTTTACGTTTAGCGGTTGAACAGCGAGATTGATGGAAGGCTTGCAGTTCACCGCCCCAGCCTGAAGAACAAGGGCGGTGAGATTGCAAAAGAACGGCTACATGAAGAGCAAGACCGCTCCCGACAGTTAGTAAAAACAGGATCAGGCCCGAAAGGCCTCAATGCTGAAAAAGATGCTCCTTCGCAGCCTTGATACGCTTTGCCCGCTCCTTGAGAAGGCTGTCCGCCAGATCGGCCGCAGCCTCGACCGCCTGTTCGGCAGACTCGGCTTTCACAATCGTGGCACTGAGCGCGGCAGAGGCATACAGATCCCATGCCTGGATTTCATCGTTAAAGAGCGGTGGCTTGCTCGACATTGGACTACTCCTGAATGCAAAGAGCTGGAAAGGGTATCCAGCCCTTATGGCAAAAAGCGTAGGCTGCAAGACGGAATTCGCCATTGATACAGATCAGGGCGACTTTGGCTCCCGATGATCGGTACGCGCTATTCAAAGGCACACCTTAATAGATCAATGCGGCGTGTGCGGGAAGGCAGCTCATCTGTGGCTCGACAGACATCGGCTCCATAACGACCCTGCTGCCCCCTCAAGTATCAGAGATACCTAGAGCTGCTTTTTCGTCTCAAGGGCAATTTCCTTGAGACCGGATTCAGTGATTTCTTTCCAGTCGGATTCGGTCGCAGCCTGCATGTTTTCGCTCTTGCGAGTGACTACATTCATGTCCGGAGCACCTGCAGTTTCGATTCTCAGGTGAGATTTGTTGTTGACCGCAATCGATAGAAACCCAGGGGAGAACCATGACCAGAACTCCACGATATGAACGTTTACAGCAGTGGCCTCCTTGGCACTCTTGTCAGTCACGACCTCATAACCTGCATTCCTGTAGGCATCAGAGACGGCCTGGCTCACCAATTGGGACACCGTGCGACCAGAGGGAAGCACTACATCGCCCATCGCCATTCCATAACCATTACGCTTGCGGCCAACAGCACGCTCAGTGATGGATTTGTCAGTGATTTCATCATCTTTCAATGACGGGATATCAGCACTGCGCGGATTGATTTTGAAAACACGTTCATCAACGGCACTGATCAGAACCTTCTTGCCATTGGACGTCGTCGTTTTCTGAGCGGTATCGAGGGGAGCAAACTTCACATCGACTTCCGAGCGCCCCATTGCACAGCCCGTCAGCAAACCCAGTGCAACTACCATTGCCGCTATCCGAAAACCCATCGCTATAACCACTCCTTTTCGCCGTCATTGGCCTGACCGAATATCGGTCGGGAAAATTCTAAGCGAAAACCCGTCAGAAGCGATGCTCAAAAAAATCAAAGTGCCATCACTGAATAGTCTTTAACCTGCATTCATGCAGACGTCGGCAGCAGAAAGCCACGCATTCATTACCCGCCACCGTACAACTACCGCCCCACCTATGCGACAATGCGCGCCAAAGTCTGGCATGAACCCCGCATTCATATTCCGGCAACCCGTCTCTGACAGGCTGGTTGCTATCGACGTATGCCTCGCTGGAACCACTCAAGCTCCGACTGGAGCGAGCCGCCCTATTGGGTACGGCTCACATCGGCATTTCCCAAGTTATTGATAGGTAAGGCAATTGATCTCCACCGCGAATATAACCATGCAGTTCGGCCCCAAACCCTTGTTCGAGAATGTCTCGGTCAAGTTTGGTGCCGGTAACCGTTACGGCCTGATCGGCGCCAACGGCTGCGGCAAATCCACGTTCATGAAGATTCTGGGCGGTGACCTGGAGCCTTCGGGTGGCCAGGTCATGCTGGAACCGAACGTGCGCCTGGGTAAATTGCGCCAGGATCAGTTCGCCTACGAGGAATTCACCGTTCTCGACACCGTGATCATGGGTCACGAAGAGCTGTGGAAGGTCAAGGCCGAGCGCGACCGTATCTACTCGCTGCCGGAAATGACCGAAGACGACGGCATGGCCGTTGCCGAGCTGGAAACCGAGTTCGCGGAAATGGACGGCTACACCGCCGAGTCCCGTGCCGGCGAGCTGTTGCTGGGCCTGGGGATCGGCATCGAGCAGCACAATGGCCCGATGAGCGAAGTTTCGCCGGGCTGGAAACTGCGCGTCCTGCTGGCTCAGGCGCTGTTTTCCGATCCTGAAGTGCTGTTGCTCGACGAACCGACCAACCACCTGGACATCAACACTATCCGCTGGCTGGAAAACGTTCTGACCCAGCGTAACAGCCTGATGATCATCATCTCTCACGACCGTCACTTCCTGAACAGCGTGTGCACCCACATGGCTGACCTGGATTACGGCGAACTGCGTCTGTTCCCGGGCAACTACGACGAGTACATGACCGTGGCGACCCAGTCCCGCGAGCAGTTGCTGGCCGACAACGCCAAGAAGAAAGCACAGATTTCCGAGCTGCAGTCGTTCGTCAGCCGCTTCTCGGCCAACGCCTCGAAAGCCAAGCAGGCCACTTCCCGCGCCAAGCAGATCGACAAGATCCAGCTAGCCGAGGTCAAGCCTTCCAGCCGTGTCAGCCCGTTCATTCGCTTCGAGCAGACCAAGAAGCTGCACCGTCAGGCCGTTGTGGTCGAGCACATGGCCAAAGGGTTCGATGGCAATATTCTGTTCAAGGATTTCAGCTTCACGGTCGAAGCCGGCGAGCGCGTGGCGATCATCGGCCCGAACGGTATCGGCAAGACCACCTTGCTGCGTACTCTGGTCAACGACCTGACGCCGGATGCCGGTTCGATCAAGTGGACCGAATCCGCAGAAATCGGCTATTACGCTCAGGACCACGCCCACGACTTCGAAGACGACAGCACCCTGTTCGACTGGATGGGCCAGTGGACCCAGGGCGGCGAACAGCTGGTTCGTGGCACCCTGGGCCGCATGCTGTTCTCCAACGACGAGATCCTCAAGTCGGTCAAGGTCATTTCCGGTGGTGAGCAAGGCCGTATGCTGTTCGGCAAGCTGATCCTGCAGAAGCCGAACGTGCTGGTGATGGACGAACCGACCAACCACCTGGACATGGAATCCATCGAGGCCCTGAACCTGGCGCTGGAAAACTATCCGGGGACGCTGATTTTCGTCAGCCATGACCGGGAGTTCGTATCCTCGCTGGCCACCCGCATCATCGAACTCAGCCCGAGCGGCGTGATCGACTTCAGCGGCACCTACGATGACTACCTGCGCAGCCAGGGTGTAGTGATCTAAAACGCCTGCCGCGAATGAGTCCGCTCCTTGAAGCGGATTCATTCGTGAACCGGGTATTACGTGCCAGGCTGCTCCAGCATCTCGATCCACAGCGCACCTTTACCCGACGGTGCTTCGCTGACCCGCTTCAAGGCGCCCTCTGCGCCAATCGAATAACTGCCCACCACCTCGCTCTTCTCTCCCGTCACCAGCAGCCAGTGTCCGTCGGGTGAGACTGCGATATTGCGTGGCTGCTTCTCCTGAACCGCGTAGTTCTCAAGATAGGTCAGCTTGCCGCTCGAAGGCTCGACCTTGAAAGTCGATACGCTGCTGGATGTACGCTCGCTGATAAACAGCAGCTTGCCATCCGGCGCCATGCGGATATCGGCCGCCCAGATGCGCGGAGTCGGGTCGTCCTTGAGGTCGTTGTTGCGGGCGTCGCGCACCTCGCCATGGGCAAGTTTCAGGCGCTCCGGGATACCGGCAGCCTGAGTCACCTGGGTCAGCGCACCGGTTTTGTCATCGATCGCAAAGCCGGTCACGGTGCCGCTCATTTCTCCCACTACATACAGGAATTTGCCGTCCGGCGAGAAAGCCAGATGGCGTGGACCGGTCTTGTCTGCAACGGTGACGTAGCCCGTCCCTATCGGCGCAAGTGTGCCGTCCTTTTCCAGGCGGTATTGCAGGACGTGATCGACGCCCAGGTTACCGGCATACACGAAGCGGTTGCTCGGGTCTGTGCGTACCGAATGCGCATGCAAGCCGGTCTTGTAGGTCTGAATGCTGTCGCTTGGGCGCTGCTGGGCATCGATGGGCTGGACACTCAGCAAGTCGCCGCCATAGGAGGCCCCCATCAGGAATCGACCGCTGCGGTCAGTGGACAGATAAGCCAGGCTCTCGGCCAGCGGCCCCTGAGATATCTGCTTGAGGTGCCCCGTTCCCGGCTCGACGCCAAAGCTGACAACCTGATAAGGCTTGGCACGCAAGGCGGCAAACAGTGTCTTTCCATCCGCAGAGAGTGCCATGGGATTGACCTGATCGCCCGCATTGGTCTGCTCGATCAGGCTCAGTGCTCCGCTTTTCGCGTCAAGCCGGTACTGGGAAATGAGCCCGTCCGCAGGACTGGAGATGTAGGCGAAAGTCGCTGCGTGAGCAGACAGACCGAACGAGCAGGAAACCGCAGCCGCCAACAGGAGATTTCTTTTCATGCCGCACCTTTTGTTATTGTGTTTGTGGTCAGTCATCCTATGACTAGTCACGAATAACAGCAATACGCCCCACCGGATTGTTAGCAAGCTTTCATTTGTGCCGTTACCGGGCCATGATGACTGCATTCCAACCGCCTGCCAGCGAACGAGTCCGATGCCTGCCGCCTCAAGTCAACAACCCTCAGCGCAGCCCAGCTCCATGACGATCACGCTGCAGATCGTTTCCATCGTTTTCTATACCTTCATCGCCTTCTTGTGCATCGGTCTGCCGATTGCCGTGCTGCCCGGCTATGTGCATGACCAGCTCGGCTTCAGCGCCGTGGTCGCCGGATTGACCATCGGCTCTCAATACCTGGCCACCCTGCTCAGCCGCCCTTTTGCAGGCCGGGTGACGGACAATATGGGCAGCAAACGCGCCATCGTTCTTGGCCTGTGCGGGATAGCGATCAGTGGTGTCCTGACGCTGGTCGCCACGCTGCTGGAAAGCATCCCGCTGGCCAGCCTGTGGATTCTGATAGTGGCGCGTCTGTTTCTCGGCGTCTCCCAGGGCATGATCGGGGTCGGCACCATCAGTTGGTGCATTGGCAAGGTCGGCGCAGAACATACGGCGCGCTCGATCTCCTGGAATGGCATCGCGTCCTATGGCGCCATTGCCATCGGCGCGCCAGTCGGGGTCGTAGTGATCGATCACACAGGATTCAACAGCCTGGGCATTGCCTTGATCACCATGGCGGCCCTGGCATTGCTGATGATCCGCAAGAAGCCATCGGTGCCAGTGATTGCCGGCGAGCGCCTGCCCTACTGGTCGGTGTTCGGGCGTATCGCGCCCTATGGCCTTGGGCTGACACTCTCTTCCATCGGCTACGGCACCCTGACGACGTTTATCACCCTGTTCTATATCAGTCGTGGTTGGGAAGGTGCTGCCTGGTGCCTGAGCGTGTTCGGGGTGTGCTTCATCCTTGCGCGGCTGCTCTTTATCGGTGCCATCAATCGTTTGGGGGGCTTCACTGCGGCGATGCTGTGCATGGCGGTGGAAACCGTCGGGCTGGTCATGCTGTGGCTTTCTCCCAACACCGGCTTTGCCCTGGCAGGCGCGGGCCTTACCGGCCTGGGGCTGTCGCTGGTGTATCCGGCATTGGGTGTGGAGGCCATCAAGCAAGTCCCCACCACCAGTCGTGGCGCAGGCTTGAGCGCCTATGCGGTGTTCTTCGACCTGGCACTGGCGATTGCCGGCCCCGTAATGGGCTTCATTGCTCTGGGTCAGGGCTATGGCTGGATTTTCTTTTATGCCTCTTTGCTGTCGATCATCGCCCTGGCGCTGACGTTCTGGTTATCACGCCGCCCTCAAGCAGGCACCTGAACCTGTTTTCGCACGAAACCTGATGCCGCCGGTCTGTCAACTAATTGACGCATCCCGCAATCGGATCTTGACTTGTTTCTGCTAGCCATTGATCAGGCTTATAAAACCCCTTCATGGATGTCACTTGCGTGGTAGCCAGGCCAGCATTGAAACCATGAACCGCCTCCCTGACCACGTGTTCAGAGAGAGCAGTCATGAAAATCAACCACCGGTTACTCCTGCGCTTCATCGCTCGAATCCTTCCCCTGGCTGTACTGACCCTCTTCATCTCCCCCAACGCTCATGGTGCCTGCGATCTCGCCGCCACCATCACCAACGAGATACAGGTCTGTGACAGCGGCAGCAGCGGTCCCTTGAACAAACCAGGCGGTAATAACACGCTGATATTCCCTGCAGGAGGTACGGGTTCGATTAACGGCAGCGTCACCTATGGGCCAGGAAGCGACAGGGTCGAGATGAATTCCGGCAACATCACCGGCAGCGTCAATCAGGGCGCGGGGCCGGATCAGTTTCGCATCACGGCAGGAAACATCACAGGCGATGTCAATCAGGGTGCCGACCGTGACGATTTCTTCATGAGTGGCGGCACCCTGCGCTCGCTGACTCAAGGCGATGGCCTGGACACCTTTCTCATGACCGGCGGCACGATCAGTAGCGCCTTCGAGGATGGCGATCAGGCCAGAATGACCGGCGGTACCATAGGCCGCGTGGACATGAAACTGGATGACAATACCTTCGACATGTCAGGCGGAACCATCGTCAATAATCTGGTGGCCGGATTTGGCCGAGACACCATTATTGTATCGGGCGGCAGTATTGGGGGGCTGGTGAGCATCAGCGGTGGCAACGACCGGATTACCGTCAGTGGCGGCGAGATTCGCGGCGGGATACGCACCAGCTTTGGCAATGACACGTTCACCTGGCTCAATAGCGGCTACATACGCGGCAGCGTTTTGATGGAAAGCGACAATGACAGCGCAACACTGCGCAATCTGGATGAAAACCATCTGGGGCCAAACCCTCTGCTCAATGGCGGCGCAGGCACGGATCTACTGACCTTCGACGCAACCACCTCCGCCAAACCCGAACGCTATGCCAATTGGGAAACGGTCAATCTCGGTAACGGCTCACAACTGGACCTGGCAGGCATTTTCACACTGGGAGACAGCGTCAGCGGAACCGGGGTCATGAATGTCGATGCCAGCAGTACCCTGACATCCGTATCGGGCAGCATTTCACCCTTTACCAGCAGCGGCCTGGTCATACTCAATAATGCCGGTACTCTGGACATGAGCACCGGCAGTGCCAGCGACACACTCACGATCAATGGCAATTACGTGGGCAGCAACGGACAACTGTTGCTGCAATCGGTGCTGGGCGGTGACAACTCGCCCAGTGACAAGCTGGTGGTTTCCCGGGGAGCGATCAGCGGTACGACCCAGATCGCAGTCAACAATCTGGGAGGTACCGGAGCCTTGACCCTGCAGAACGGGATCGAGGTGGTACAGGCCGCCAATGGTGCAACCAGCGATAACTCGGCCTTCTCCCTGAAAAATTCATTGTCGGTCGGTGCCTATCAGTACTATCTGTTCAAGGGCGGCGCGACTGCAGACTCGGAGAACAGCTGGTTTCTGCGCTCTTCGGTGATTTCCGCACCTCTGGCGGCCATGCCTGTGCCCGAAGAGCCTGCCGCAGAACCACCCACTCCGACACCACCCTCGACACCCGTTCCTCCTGTAGCCCCGGCGCCAACGCCAGTCCCCACACCGACAAATCCCACACAGCCAACCGTGCAACCGGCCATCGCCCAGCCCATTCCGGCTCCGGGCACCCCGCCGCTTCCCGAACCGGTGCGTGGCGCTGCACCGGTTCCCTTGTATCGCCTGGAAGTGCCGAATTACGCTGTGGTGACGCCAGCGGTCGCAACACTGGCCCTGTCTTCACTGGGCACCTTCCATGAGCGTCAGGGCGACCAGAACCTGCTGACCGAAACCGGCGTATTGCCTGCTGGCTGGGCACGCCTGTTTGGCAATGACTTCAGGCAGGACTGGTCGGGCACCGTGGCTCCAAGCCTGGATGCATCGCTCAAGGGTTATCAGATCGGCCACGACTTGCTGGCGCTGCAAAACGGCGACGGGCGCACCCAGCGGGTCGGCCTGTTCGTGGCTCACACGCGCATGGACGGCCACGTCAAAGGCTTTG
Source organism: Pseudomonas sp. Irchel 3A18 (assembly GCF_900187465.1). NCBI lineage: Bacteria > Pseudomonadati > Pseudomonadota > Gammaproteobacteria > Pseudomonadales > Pseudomonadaceae > Pseudomonas > Pseudomonas sp. Irchel 3A18. Next base: position 180,809 of record NZ_FYDI01000008.1, on the reverse strand, counting down.
CCGAAGGCTTCAAGGATCGCCGGACCGGCAAACTGAAAATCCAGGGCGATAGCCTGGGCCTGTACTGGACCCTGATAGACCCGAAAGGCTGGTATGTGGATACCGTGGCGATGGGTACGCGGGTGGATGGCTCTACCCGCTCGCAACGTGGCATTCGCATGGACACTGAAGGCGATGCCCTGAGTCTTTCCATCGAGGCAGGTTATCCGATTGAGCTGAACCCGGACTGGGTCATCGAGCCCCAGGCACAAGTGATCCACCAGCGTATCGATCTTGATAGCCAGGACGATGGCATTTCCCATGTCGCCTTCGATTCACAGCCCTACACCAGCGCACGCCTTGGCGGGCGACTTGAAGGGCGCTATCAGGTGCGCGGTATTCCGGTCGAACCATTTTTGCAAGGCAACCTGTGGCACAACTTTGACGGCTCGGACACCCTGACCTTCGATCACAGCGACCGGATCAAGACTGAACACAAAGCCACCACGGCGGATCTGGGAGTGGGTCTGACAGCCAGATTGTCACGTGAAATCAGCCTTTACCTCAGCGCCGATTACAGCAGCAATCTGGATGACAATGACCTGGATGGGTTGCGGGGGAATCTAGGGGTCAGAGTGAGTTGGTAGGAGATCACCCGCCGCCTCGGCGCCGCGCTGTCGCTCTGTCGCGCAGCAAACAGGCGCAGGTGTTTCCAGATTCATGGTTCGGCTTGAGGCCGCCTTGCGCCTTTACGGCGCGTCACTTTGGTTTCGGCCAAAGCTTTTGCCGAAACAAAAGGGGGCCGCCGTAAAGGCGGAACCAGTAGGGCCAGCACATGCCGATAATGGATATGTACGCCGGATAACATTTTTACCCTACATAAAATACGTTCTAGTTCATGGTATTGCGTCTTTTTTGATGAGAGCGAATTCATTCGCGAGGCGGTATTTAAGACGATACATTTTTTCGGATGTATCGGTCTCTCGCGAATGAACGGATCGCCGCCCGATTGCTCCTACGCAGACGCGCTATTCCTCGACCTTGGGCTTGAGGATCAACACCGCCAGCGGCGGCAGGCTCAATGAAACGGAAGCTGGCATGCCATGGCTCGGACTGTCTTCGCTATGAACGCCACCACCATTGCCCAGATTCGACCCGGCATAAGTTTCAGCATCACTGTTGAGCAACTCGACCCAGGTTCCGGCAAAAGGCACGCCCACGCAGTAACTCTCACGAGGCACCGGGGTCATGTTGGCGACCACCAGCAGCGGCTCGCCCTCCTTGCTCCAGCGCAGCCACGCAAACACGCTGTTGGCCGCATCGTCACCGATCAGCCACTGGAAGCCCATCGGCTCGGCATCACGCTCGTGCAGGGCCTTTTCCTGGCGATACAAACGATTGAGGTCCGATACCAGCTTTTTCACGCCGATATGCTCGGCATATTGCAGCAGGTACCAGTCCAGTTGCTCGTCGTGGTTCCACTCGCGCCACTGGCCGAACTCACAGCCCATGAACAGTAGCTTCTTGCCCGGATGCGTCCACATGAAGGTCAGGTAGGCACGCAGGTTGGCGAATTTCTGCCAGCGATCACCCGGCATCTTGTCGATCAGCGAGTGCTTGCCGTGTACCACTTCATCATGGGAAATCGGCAGGATGAAACGCTCCGACCAGGCGTACACCAGGCCAAAGCTCAGCTCGTTATGGTGGTGGGCGCGGTGAATCGGGTCTTGCTGCATGTAATGCAGCGAATCATGCATCCAGCCCATGTTCCATTTATAGGAGAACCCCAGCCCGCCCTGCTGGGTGTTCTGGGTGACGCCCGGCCAGGCCGTGGACTCCTCGGCAATCACCATGGTGCCCGGCGCTTCAATCGCGACCACATCGTTGAGGTGACGCAGAAAGTCGATGGCTTCGAGGTTTTCACGCCCGCCAAAACGGTTCGGCACCCATTCGCCAGCCTTGCGCGAATAATCCCGATACAGCATCGACGCCACAGCATCCACCCGCAGGCCGTCGATATGGAAGTGCTTGAGCCAGTGCAACGCCGAGGCCAGCATGAAACCATGCACTTCGGTGCGACCGAGGTTGTAGATCAGGGTGTCCCAATCCTGGTGGAAGCCTTCCTGAGGGTTGCCGTATTCATACAGCGCCGTGCCGTCGAACTGGGCCAGGCCATGGGTATCGGTGGGGAAATGCGCAGGCACCCAGTCCAGGATCACGCCGATTTCGGCCTGATGGCAGGCGTTGACGAAGAATGCAAAATCCTCGGGCGAACCATAACGCGCCGTAGGAGCGAACTGCGCCAGCAATTGATAACCCCAGGAGCCACCGAAAGGGTGCTCCATGATCGGCATCAGCTCGATGTGGGTGAAACCCAGTTCCTTGACGTAAGGGATCAGTCTGTCAGCCAGTTCACGCCAGTTGTATTGCCGCCATTGTGTGCCATCTTCGTTCTGCTCCATCTGCCAGGACCCGGCATGCAGCTCGTAGATCGACAATGGCGCCGCCTGGGTGTGGCGGTCGCCACGAGAATGCAGCCAGTCATGGTCCTGCCAGTCGAATTGCAGGGGGTTGGCGACCTTTGATGCGGTATCGGGCGGCAAGGTGGTTGCCAGAGCCACCGGGTCGCACTTCAAGGGCAGAATGCCCTGGCTGCCCAGAATCTCGTATTTGTAGACCTCGCCTGCCTGCAAGCGAGGCACGAACACTTCCCAGACACCGGAGGGATGACGCAGGCGCATCGGATGGCGACGTCCGTCCCAGTTATTGAAGTTGCCTACCACCGAAACCCGGCGGGCATTGGGTGCCCAGACCGCAAAGCGCACGCCATCGATGCCCGCAACGTTGGTGATCTGTGCGCCCAGGCAACTGCTCAGGTCGCGGTGATTGCCTTCGGCAAACAGGTAGAGGTCCATTTCACCCAACAACGGACCAAAGCTGTAGGGATCTTCAGTGACCTGTTCACCGCCTGCCCAGTTGATCTTCAACAGGTATGGCTGTGCATGCTCGAAATGCCCGACGAAAAAACCCGGCACTTCGCTCATCTGCAGTTCACCAAGATCCCGCCCGTCATTCTGGGCAAGCACCCGGACACTCAAGGCACCCGGCAGATACGCGCGGATGAACTGCCCGTGAGCGCCATCGTCATGCGGCCCGAGAATGGAAAAGGGATCTCTGTGCTCCGCACGGATCAACGCATCCATATCGACGGCTGCGGGCATTGGTTGGCGGCCCGTGCCGATTTTGTCAGGCAAATTCATTTGGTTTCTCCATCGGATAATTCCAGCAACCCACGCAAACCTTGCAAAGGCACGGCCAACCAACTCGGACGATTCTCGGCTTCGTAGATCACTTCATAAGCAGCTTTTTCCAGGGTGAACAATTCCAGCGCTGCGCTCTCCCCTGTCTTGTCTTTCCATTCATGGGCCAGACCGGCGGTTGCCTTGCGATATCCGCCCAGAAAAGACTCGCGGGCCTGAGACAGATAGGTATCTGCCACAGACTGCCGGGCCACGCCAGCCTCTTGGGAAGTATCCACGCTCTGTGCGCTGCGCACGGCCATGGCGGCAGCGTAGTCGAAAGAGCGCAAAACGCCGCTGACGTCCTTGAACGGGCTGTGTTTGGCGCGCCGCTCGGGCAGGCTGCGGGCAGGTTCGCCCTCGAAGTCGATCAGGTAGGCATCGCCCTTGACCACCAATACCTGGCCCAGGTGCAGGTCGCCGTGAACACGCATGCGCAAACCGCCCACCGAGCGTTTGGCCAGATCCTGCACATGATTCTGGATGGACTTGCGCCGGGCGATGAGGTCGCTGACCAGTTGCTGATCATCGGCACCCAGCGAATCCTTGCGCTGATCGAGCAACTGCAGGGCACGATCAAGCTGTTCGCCGACGCTTTTCGCCGACGCCTGGCTGTCCTTGGCGCTGGTAACTTGCACCGCGAAGTCCGGGTTGTCGGTAGGTGTTGCCAGAACCTGGTGCATTTCTCCCAGCCGCTGCCCCAGATAACCGGAGAAATCCGCCAGTTCCAGCAATGCGTTGTAATGCTGCTCCTGCTCGGACACACCATGCGCCAGTGCATCGCGCACCGCCCGCTCCAGGTTGTTCTGGGTCCACTCCCAGGCATCGCCCTGATTGCTCAGGTAGCCCTGGGCAATCATCAACAGGTGCGGTTGTCCGTCATTGCCGACTCGGGTCACGGCACCCAGCAAAGGCGAAATGTTCCGATAACCGGCATTGGTCAGGTAAGCGCCCATTTCCAGCTCCGGGTGAATACCAGCACTGACCTTGCGGATCAGCTTGAGCACCAGACTGCTGCCCACCACCACCGAGCTGTTGGACTGCTCGGCGGACAGGTAACGCACCTCCGACTCATCGCTCAAGCCCAGCGGAGCCAGCTCCGAGGTGTTTTCAAAACGCAATTCGCCTTCGCTGCTGGTCAGTACGGTCTGATCCTGCATGCCCTGAATCACTGCGCGGATAAAGGTTTCCAAGGTGAAGGCATCGGTAATCAGACCTACTTGTCGACCACGTCGTACACGGGCCAGCGCCAGTTGCTGAGGCAAGGCACTGCTGATGTCGTCTTCGGCCAGCAGCCCGAAAGGCAGTTGATAGCGCTCAGGCTGGCCACCGGCCGTGACCTCGATTTCACTGAGCAGGACCGGATGCGACGGGTCGCCGAAGCGAACGGCATAGGTGATATTGACCTGCTCGATAGCCTTGTCCTTGCCCGCAAACCAGCGGCGCTTGGGCAGGTAGACCGCCAGGGAGGTGCTTTCCATCGTGCTGCGCAACGGCTCGTCGAGCAACTCCTCAAGACGCTTCTTGAGTACCAGCGTGGGAAAGTCCGGCATGCTTTGCGCAGGTTCCACGTGCCAACTGGGCATTTGATTCTCCGGGGCGAGAAGAAACCAGTAAAAACCATAAGGTGGCAGCGTCAGCAGATAACTCAGTTGCCCGATCGGCGGGAAAGCACTGCCGCCGAGCATTTCCACCGGAACAGTGCCCGCATGGGCCGACAGCTCAAGCTCGGCGGCCTGGGCGGCACTGGACACGTTGGCTACGCACAAAATGATCTCGTTATGTCCATCCGACCCCGTGTATTCGCGAATGTAGGCCAGGATGCGACGATTGGACGGCGACAGCATTTTCAGGGTGCCGCGCCCGAAGGCCTTCTGCTGTTTGCGTACGGCCAGCATGCGGCGATTCCAGTTCAGCAAGGAGTGCGGGTCTTTCTCCTGGCTTTCGACGTTGACCGACTGATAGCCGTACAGCGGGTCCATCAGCGGCGGCAATACCAGACTGGCCGGATCGGCCCGGGAGAAACCGCCATTGCGGTCGATGGACCACTGCATCGGCGTGCGAACCCCGTCGCGATCGCCCAGGTAGATGTTGTCACCCATGCCGATTTCATCGCCGTAATACAGCGTCGGCGTACCCGGCATGGACAACAGCATGCTGTTGAGCAGTTCGACGCGACGCCGGTCACGCTCCACCAGCGGAGCCAGACGTCGACGAATGCCCAGGTTGATACGTGCACGCTTGTCGGCCGCGTAGTAATTCCACAGATAGTCCCGCTCACGATCGGTGACCATTTCCAGGGTCAGCTCATCGTGGTTGCGCAGAAAAATCGCCCACTGGCAGTTGGCCGGAATTTCCGGTGTCTGGCGCAGAATGTCAGTGATCGGAAAACGGTCTTCCTGGGCCAGCGCCATGTACATGCGCGGCATCAAAGGGAAGTGAAACGCCATGTGGCATTCATCGCCATTGGGTCCATGGGTATCACCGAAATACAGCTGCGTGTCCTCCGGCCATTGATTGGCTTCGGCCAGCAGCATGCGATCCGGATAATGGGCATCGATCTCGGCGCGGATACGCTTGAGGACCTGATGAGTCTCGGGCAGGTTCTCGTTGTTGGTGCCATCCCGTTCGATCAGATAAGGAATGGCATCCAGACGCAGGCCATCGATTCCCAGGTCCAGCCAGAAGCGCATGACGTCCAGCACGGCATCCATCACCTGGGGGTTGTCGAAGTTCAGGTCCGGCTGGTGGGAGTAGAAACGGTGCCAGAAGTACTGACCGGCCACCGGGTCCCAGGTCCAGTTGGACTTTTCCGTGTCCAGAAAGATGATCCGCGTGCCTTCGTACTTCTGGTCGGTATCGGACCACACATAAAAGTCGCGAGCCTTGGAGCCGGGCTTGGAGTGCCGCGCCTTCTGGAACCACGGATGCTGGTCCGAGGTGTGATTGATGACCAGCTCGCTGATGACCCGCAAGCCACGCTTGTGAGCCTGAGCGATAAATTTCCTGGCATCAGCCATGGTCCCGTAATCGCTGTGCACATCGCGATATTCGGAAATGTCGTAGCCATCGTCACGTCGTGGCGAGGGATAGAACGGCAACAGCCAGATGGTGTTGACGCCCAGTTCGGCAATGTAATCGAGCTTGTCGATCAGGCCGGCAAAGTCACCGATACCGTCGTTGTTGGAGTCGAAGAACGACTTGACGTGAACTTGATAGATCACCGCGTCCTTGTACCACAGCGGGTCGTTGATGAATGTGGCGTTAGTAGCTTTCTTCTTCGCCATTACGGGCTCCTGCCTCTTCAATTCGCGGCCTGGATCCGCCAGATGCCAAATGGCTGATACGAAGGGTCGATCCGCATCCACTGAATCTTGCCGTACCAGGTCCAGCGATGCCCGGTCATCAGGTCTTCGCCCGACGTAGCAGCATCGTCAGGCAAACCCATATCCCAAAGCGGCAACTCGAAGTGCGCCTCCTGGGCATTGAACGGATCGAGGCTGACCGCAACCAGAATGAAGTTGCTGCCATCATCCGAGCGCTTGCCGAAATACAGAATATTGTCGTTCCAGGCCGCATACAGCTTCAGGCCCAGATGGGTCTGCAGCGCCGGGTTCTGCCTGCGGATGCGATTGAGCTGGGCGATCTCGGCAATGATATTGCCTGGCGCCGTGAAGTCCCTGACGCGGATCTCATACTTCTCGGAATCCAGATATTCCTCCTTGCCGGGAATCGGGGCCGACTCGCACAACTCGAAGCCCGAATACATACCCCAAAGGCCCGAGCCCATGGTGGCCAGCGCAGCACGGATCAGAAAACCTGCCCGCCCCGACTGGTGCAGAAAGTACGGGTTGATGTCCGGCGTATTGACAAAGAAGTTGGGACGATAGCAATCGCGCAATGGCGGCTGATTGAGCTGGGTCAGGTACTCGGACAGCTCGGCCTTGGTGTTGCGCCAGGTGAAATAGGTATAGCTCTGTGAATAGCCGACCTTGCCCAGCCGCGCCATCATCGCGGGTTTGGTAAAGGCTTCGGCCAGGAACATCACATCAGGATGCTGGCTGCGAATGTCACCGATCATCCACTGCCAGAACGGCAGCGGCTTGGTGTGCGGGTTGTCGACCCGAAAGATCTTCACGCCCTCCTCGACCCAGCCCAGCACGATGTCCCGCAACTCCAGCCACAGGCCGGGAATCGCATCGGCGGCATAGAAGTCGACGTTGACGATGTCCTGATATTTCTTCGGCGGGTTTTCCGCATAACGGATGGTGCCGTCCGGGCGCCAGGAGAACCAGCCCGGATGCTGCTTGAGCCAGGGATGATCCTGAGAACACTGAATAGCGAAATCCAGAGCGATTTCCAGACCATGTTCTGCGGCGGCCGCTACCAGATTACGGAAATCCTCAAGGGTACCCAGTTGCGGGTGAATGGCCTCATGACCGCCATCTTCACTGCCAATGGCATACGGGCTGCCGGGATCGTCCGGGCCTGCAGTCAACGAGTTATTGGGGCCTTTGCGGTGAGCGCGTCCGATGGGATGTATCGGCGGGAAATACAGCACATCGAAGCCCATGTCCCGAATCATCGGCAGGCGCGAGTGCACATCATTGAAGGTGCCGTGCCGTGCCGGATCATCGGTAATCGAGCGGGGAAACAACTCATACCAACTGGCGAACTGCGCCAGCTGGCGCTCCACATCCAACGGGAACTCGATGCTACGGCTCAGAAACGCACGGTTGTCTGCCTGAACCATCAAGGCCGAGGTTTCACTGTGCAAGAGCAATGCGACACGGCCATCGGCGTCTATCTGGCCGAGACGTTCGAGAACACTTTCGATCTGCTGGCGCAAGGCTCCCTGAGTGCGTTCGGCCGCATGCAGCAGATGCAGGCGCCCTTCTTCAAGCTCCAGCTCGATTGACACACCGGCTGCGAACTTTTTCTCCAGTTCGTAGCGATAGCTGGCGTACTGATCGATCCAGGCTTCCAGGCGAAACACATAACGGTCAACCGATGTCGGGGTGAACTCACCGATCCAGCTGTCATTGCCCAGGTCACGCAACAAAGCGTCCTGCCAGTTCTCTTCACCATCAGCCCGCCAACAGACACGCACCGCCAGCTTGTCATGCCCGTCGGCAAACACCTTGCTGGTCACCGTGACCTTCTGCCCGACGATGCCCTTCACGGCAAACAACCCGCCATCGATCACCGGCATGGTGTCTTCGATCACGATACGCGGCAATTGCAGGGCATGGGTCAGGGTCAAGGGACGGGTTGGGTGTGGAACATCAGAGGCCAGGGAATCCGGGCCGTATGGCTGATCAGCAGTCACATTCATCGAGCATCACTCCTCACGCCCCTGGGACGCTCCTGTGCAATCCATGCAGAAAAAAGGTTTTGTATCGATGCGGTGCGCACAGGAAAAGACGGTCCTGATTCGCCTGAATCTGTCGCATGGTTTTCCGAGCCGCCGGTACAGGCAAAGTTCAAAAAGTTTGAGAACGAGCCTCAGCGTAGACGAATCTGTTCGCTCAGGGCCGGGCCATTCCACAGCGCATAACGCCTGAGCGGCTAGGGAAAGCAAAACCTGGACGACCGTTTGTCGGCTTTTTTTGGGAGGTATGTCAAGTGTGCAGAGTTGAAGCGGTGGGAGACGGCTTGGAGATAAATGTGCGTAGTTTCTCAAATCAGATATTTATTGAGTGTGACCCTGCCTGTTGATTGGGTTTACGGAAACATCTTACAACCATCAAGGAGTCCGAATAAAATTCAGCAACAACTTAGAAACCTCCTAAATACACGTGAGACGTTTCCACAAAAGAAAACTTATAAATTCTGGCACGCGCAATCATGTTGACCTGAAGGCATGAAACAAATAAAAAACGCCGTACATCCAGACTAATCCTGTGCACTCCAGCCAAAGCCGGCAGCACGCATGCCGCCAAGGCAAGCCGCATTTTACAAGCCCGCAAAGAAGGCAAGCCATGCCAATTAAAATCTTTGATTACGAACTTTTGTTTTTTGACATTCAACACCCAGGCGCCATTAAAGACAGTACATCAGAGACACAATGGCGCGTATTAAGAGAACTGAGAGAAGCACAAGCAGCCTCATATACAACAGAGGACGAAACAACCACTCAGCGCACACTCTTGTCGCCCCAGAACAAAACAGTCTGAATTCCCGACCGCCCCCGACGGTCAAACATCACGAACGCCACTTATCTGGTATCGAGGTGAACACCATGAATATCCCCATTCCTGCCGAAACACCGGACCCGAATATCGATAACCCCGCCCTGCCCGTGCCGCCCCCCGCCGAAGAGCCGCCACCGACCAGGCCGCCGGTGATTCAGCCACCGGCGGGCGATCCACCGCCGCAGGAGCCACCTGTCATTGTGATGGACGACTTGCCGCAATGATCGGGAGCAGGAGGTTGCGCCTCTGCACACCTCCTGCGTCGAACCCTGACCCCAATCAATGTGCAGGGCATGAATGTCTGAGAGTTTTGACGCACACCTCAAGGAGCTGTGCCATGACACTGGAATTCGATAGCGCTCACCAATCCTGCTCCGTGACATTTCACGATAGGATTTTGCGCAGCCTCGTGGCTGATGTGATCATCACGACCAACGATGCGACCCATATGTCCGAGGCGCTGATAGATGGACAGCACGTACCGATAACCGAGGCGGATGCCGATGCGTTGACGGTGCAAGGTGCGCAGGACAAGCGACATCACACCGTCAGAGAGTAGGCGCGAATTCATTCGCGAGACGGTATTTCAAACGACATGACTCTTCGGGTGTACGAACTCTTCGCGAATGAATTCGCTTGTACGGCGTTTATCTGATCTGCTTTTTAATCACAAACCTGCATCTGTTCTGCAAACAGCCTCGCCTTTATAGTCCGGCTACCTCATTAGCGGTGATGCCATGAAGCGTTACGAGAAGTATGCCGACGATGTAGCCGAGTTGATTCGCAGTGGCGTGTTAGGGCCGGACCAGCGGGTGCCTTCGGTGCGTTATGCGAGCCAGACCCATGGCATCAGCCCTTCCACCGTGTTCCAGGCCTATTACCTGCTGGAACGTCGCGGGTTGATTCGGGCACGGGCTCGCTCCGGGTATTTCGTCAACAGCATTGTCGGCAATACTCCCAAACCGTTCAGCGAGCCCCAGGTCAGCACCCAGGTCAATGAATCCACCGAGGTGGATGTCAGTGAGCTGGTGTTTTCAGTGCTGGACTCCATCAAGGACCCCAATACCGTGCCCTTTGGCTCGGCCTTCCCCAGTCCGATGCTGTTTCCGTTGCCGCGCCTTTCCCGTTCGCTGGCCAGCGCCAGCCGTGACATGGACCCGCGCATGGTGGTCACCGACATGTCGCCGGGCAATCCGCAACTGCGCCGCCAGATCGCCTTGCGCTACATGGTCAATGGCCTGGTGTTGCCCATGGAGGAATTGCTGATTACCAATGGCGCACTGGAAGCCCTGAATTTGTGCCTGCAAGCCGTCACCGAGCCGGGTGATCTGGTGGCCATCGAAGCGCCGGCGTTTTACGCCTGCCTGCAAGTGCTGGAGCGCCTGAAACTCAAGGCTGTGGAGATTCCGACTCATCCCCGTGACGGTATCGATCTGGGCGTTTTGAAACAGGCTCTGGAACGCCATCCGATCAAAGTCTGCTGGTGCATGACCACTTTCCAGAACCCGACCGGCGCTCTGGTCCCTGAAGCGCGCAAACGTGAATTGGTGGAATTGTTGCGCGAGCATCAGGTGCCGTTGATCGAGGATGATGCCTACGCCGAGCTGTACTACGGTCCTCAGGCCCCGAAACCGGCCAAAGCCTTCGATACCGATGGGCTGGTCATGCATTGCGGCTCGTTTTCCAAAAGCCTGGCGCCAGGCTATCGGATCGGCTGGGTGGCGGCTGGCCGCTACGCGCAGAAAATCGAACGCCTGAAACTGATGACCTCACTGTGCGCTTCGATGCCCGCTCAGGCCGCCATTGCGGACTATCTGCAACACGGTGGTTACGACCGGCATCTGCGTAAATTGCGCTATGCACTGGAAGATCAACAGCGAGCCATGCTGGGTGCCATCGGTCGATACTTCCCGGCACAGACCAGGGTCAGTCAGCCGGTGGGCGGTTATTTTCTGTGGGTTGAACTGCCGGAGCCGCTCGACTCGCTGAAAGTCTTCCAGGTGGCGTTGGCACAGGGGATCAGTATTGCGCCGGGACCAATTTTTTCGCCAACCCGACGCTTTGGCAACTGCATTCGCCTGAACTACGGCAGCCCCTGGACCACGGCCTCCGAAAAGGCCATGGAAACCCTGGGGCGGATCATTCGTTCGTTGCTGGACAATTGAGCCTCAGCGCCCGCCCGCCGCATCAATAAAAGTGCCGGTCACGTATGAAGCATGGTCCGACAGCAGCCAGACGATGGTTTCGGCCACCTCTTCGGCTTTTCCGCCCCGACACATGGGGATGTCCCCTTCGAGCTTGCTGACCCGAAACGGATCGCCACTCAGGGCATGAAAGTCGGTGAAGATAAAGCCCGGTCTTACCGCATTGACCCGAATCCCCTCGCCTGCGACCTCCTTGGACAAACCGATGGTGAACGTATCCAGCGCCCCCTTGGAAGCGGCGTAATCGATATATTCACCCGGCGCACCCAGTCGGGCGGCAGCCGAGGTCACGTTGACGATGCTGCCGCCGTTGCCGCCATGGCGCGGCGACATGCGCAACAAGGCGTGTTTACTGCACAGCATCGGGCCGACCACGTTGGTCATCATGATCTTGAGCATGCGGAACTCGGACATGTCGTCCAGCCGCGAGGTATGGGCAATGGTCCCGGCGTTGTTGACCAGATGAGTAACAGATCCCAACTCTGAATCGATACGCGCATAGAGGCGGATGATTTCGTCCTCGTTACTGACATCGGCCTGTACCGCAATGGCCTGCGCCCCCAATTCCCGGACTCGGGTGCATATTTTCTCGGCAGAAGCATGGTCGGACAGGTAATTGATGCAGATTCGATAACCGTATGAAGCCGCCAGAAGCGCCGTGGCAGCACCGATCCCGCGGGAGCCGCCGGTAATGAGGAGGACTTTATCCATGAATGTCTCTCGTGGGTTTTTCAGGGGCCAGGGATCGCCAGGGATCCGTTGCTCACACAGAGCCTAGCGGACCCACGGCGCTCGCATGCAGAATCGATCCTGCCAGCGTTTTGATATGAACGCCATCCTGTATTTCAGCCATCGCTCCATTCAGCCTCGTCGATGAGTCCTCCTCGATCGACTGGATATGACTCATGAATTGTTGCGCAGGTAATGGAATCCCCAGCAGATAGCCCTGCAAGGCATTGCAACCCAGGTTGGTAAGAAAGCTCTGCTGAACACTGTTTTCAACGCCTTCGGCAACAATGCGCAAGTCCAGAGCCCGGCCTACGGCAACGATGGCCGAAACGATGGCGGCATCATCAAGGTCATGGTCCAGGTCACGGACGAAACCACGGTCGATCTTGATTTCATTGGCTGGCAGATGCTTGAGGTACATCAGGCTGGAGTAACCGGTGCCGAAATCGTCAATGGAAATATCGACGCCCATGGCCGAGAGCTTCTGCAAGACGTGCATGGTGACCTCGGCATTGCTCATGGCCGTGGTTTCGGTAATTTCCAGGGTCAGGCAGTTGGGCGCGAGCCGGTGCCTGGACAAGGTATTGGCGACCGTCGTGACCAGTCCGGCATGACAGAACTGCAAGGCCGACAGGTTTACCGCAATACGCCAATGGGTGTAGCCCTGGGCATACCATTCGCTCATCTGGCGACAGGCTTCATCCAGCACCCATTCGCCAATCGGGATAATCAGGCCGGTCTTTTCCGCCAGCTCGATGAACGTGTCCGGCCCGAGCATACCCTGCTCCGGGTGATTCCAGCGCAGCAAGGCTTCAGCCCCGACAGGCGTATTGGTGACCGCATCGAACTTGGGCTGGTAGTGCAGGCAGAAATGCTTGTGCCGGATGGCTGTGCGCAAGTCTTGCAGGACTTGCATCTGGTTGCGGGCATTGGCGTTCATCGACGACTCGAAGAAGCTGTAACCGTTCTTGCCGGCCGCCTTGGCGTGATACATCGCTGCGTCGGCGTTCATCAGCAGTTCATGCAGGGTCTGGCCATTGCCCGGGTATATGCAGATCCCGATGCTGACCGAAACCTGCAAAGTGTGTCCGGCAATATCGAACGGTTGGGCAATCACATTCACCTGGCGGGAAGCCACGGCCAATGCATCTTCGACATCCTGCAACTCCATCAGCAACACGAACTCATCGCCACCGATACGCGCCAGGGTGTCATGGCGGTGCAGGTTTTCACGCAGGCGCAACGCGACCTGACGCAACAGCTGATCGCCGACATGATGACCAAACGCATCGTTTACCGGCTTGAAGCCATCCAGATCCATGAACATCAACGCAAAACAGCCGCCACTGTCGTTCGCCTTCTTCATGGCCTGCTCGATACGATCCGCCAGCAGTACACGGTTCGGCAGGCTGGTCAGGCTGTCATGCAGGGCCAGGTGAGTCAGTTCACGGTTGGCTTCGAGCAGCGAATTGGCCAGCACAGCGGTGCGGGCTTCCAGACGGGCGTCGAGGATCGAGGTCAGGAGCACAATAGTCAGTACCGCCAGGCTGGTGACCAGCACCAGCTTGTCCAGGCCGTCGGTTTTGAGCCCGTTACCCAGCGCGCCACAGAAGCTGCCCTCGGGAAAGCTGGCCGCCGCCATGCCGGTGTAGTGCATGCCCACGATGGCCACGCCCATGACCACAGCAGCCCCGGCACGGACCAGAAACACATTGGAAGTCCGGTTGCGCAAACGGAAGGCAATCCAGATGGCAGCCGCCGAAGCCAGCACGGCAATCAACAAGGACAAGATGAACAGAAAGGGGTCGTATTCGATGCCGGGCTGCATACTCATCGCAGCCATGCCGGTGTAATGCATGGCACTGATGCCGCCCCCCATGAACAAGGCACCGAGCGCAAGGTGCGACAAGGGTAATTGCGGCTGATTGACCAGCCACAAGGCAATCCCCGAAGACACCATTGCAATCAGCAGTGACCACAGGGTCAGAGAGATGTCGAAACCCACCTCGATGGGCAACTGGAAAGCCAGCATCCCGATAAAGTGCATGGAGCAGATGCCGATGCCCATGGCAAAAGCTCCGCCGCCCATCCATATGTAAACGGCACGGCCTTTGGCCGAAGCAATGCGGCCAGCCAGATCGAGAGCGGTATACGAAGCAAGGATCGCAACGAATATGGAGATGAAGACCAGTGAGGGCGTGTAGTGACCAGTCAACATGAGCGCTCCTGTGACATGGATCCGGTTAACGCATCCATGCCAGACAGTGCGGGCAATTCTACGCAAAAGCAGGAAAATGTCGCGTCAGGCGCTCACAAATATGGCTATTAGCCACATACAAAATAACTATTTCAGACAGATAGCACATTGATGTCATCCGCCCTCCTCGATGCACTGATCATTCCTTGATCTGCAGACCGCTCCGGGCATCCCAGCCACCCCCCATTGCAGCGATCAACTGCACACTGGCAATCAGGCGGCTTTGCAGCACATTCAAGACGCTGCGCTCGTTGCTCAGCGCAGTGGTCTGCACATTGACGACATCCAGATAGCCGATGACTCCGGCTTTGTATTGGTTGCTGGTCAGGCGCAGGGATTCACGGGCAGCATCCAGCGCTTCCTGCCGAACGGTCGCTTCCTCCTCGTAAACCTTGAGCTGAACCATGTAGTTTTCCACCTCCTGGAAGCCGTTCAGGACCGTTTGCCGGTATTGCGCAACGGTCTGGTCATAGACGGCTTCAATGCGATCGACTTCCGCAGAGCGTCTGCCGGCATCGAACAGCGTCAGGGCCATTTGCGGCCCGACCGACCAGAAGCGGTTCGGCAGGCTGATCCAGTTGGAAAACGAATTGCTGTTATAGCCGCCACTCAGGCTCAGGGTGAAATCCGGGTAGTAAGCGGCCTTGGCGACACCGATGTTAGCGTTGGCGGCCATGATGGAGCGTTCGGCAGCCGCGATATCAGGGCGACGCTCCAGCAATTGCGAAGGAATGCCCACCGGAATCTGCGGCAACTCCGGGATCGTGGTCGTCGCTGGCAGATTGAACTCGGCTGGCGCCATGCCCATCAAGACCGCGATGGCATTCTCGAACTGGGCGCGCTGCCACGTCAGATCAATCAGGTCGGCCTGGGTGGTCTTGAGCTGGGTCTGGGCCTGGGCCACGGCTTCGCGCCCGGAAATACCGGCCTGATACTGATTGCGGGTCATGGTCAGGGAACGTTCGTAAGCCTGGACAGTGGACTCCAGCAAACGCTTCTGCTCGTCCAGCACCCGCAATTGCAGGTAGTTCTGCACCAGTTCCGATTGCAGGCTCAACTGCATGGCAGCCAGATCTGCAAGGCTGGCCTGGGCGCTGGCGGTGTCGGCTTCCAGCCCACGGCGCAACTTGCCCCAGATATCGGCTTCCCAGCTCACGCCCAGTTGAGCATTGTAGGAATCGTTGATACCGCTGGAACCCGACGTACTGGTGCTGGAGGAACCCTGGCTCGAGCGGGTCTTGCCGGCCGTCAGGTCCAGCGTGGGAAACAGCGCACCGCGGGAACTGCGCACCAATGCCCTGGCCTGCCGGTACTGGGCTTCATATTGTGCGACCGTCTGGTTGGAACTGTTGAGCCGCTCCACCAGCGCATTGAGCTCGCTGTCGCCATACACCTCCCACCATGCGCCACGGGCCATGGCATCGCTCGGTGTCGCCTGACGCCAGCCCTCGGCCGCCTTGAACTGCACAGGCGTGGTCACTGACGGCTTGTGGTAGTCAGGCCCTACGGCACAGGCGCTCAGCAGCAGGACGCAAAGCCCCGTTGCCAGTGGCCGGACAAGCCACTGCGGGTTGGATTTGATTGCCGGATGGTCAGTCATAGCGGGGTTTCCAGAGCAGCATCGGTGCGCACGCCACGCCAGCGATTGAATCGGTGGCGCAGCCGGTCGAGATAGAGGTAAACCACGGGGGTGGTGTAAAGGGTCAGAATCTGGCTGAAGACCAGTCCGCCGATAATGGTCAGGCCCAGCGGACGGCGCATTTCCGCACCTTCGGCGTTACTCAGCAGGAGCGGCAAGGCCCCCAGAATGGCAGCAATCGTGGTCATGAGGATCGGCCTCAGACGTTGCAGGCAGGCACTGCGGATCGACTCCTGTGGCGTCATTCCCGATTCACGCTCCAGATGCAGGGCCAGGTCGATCATCATGATGGCATTTTTCTTCACGACCCCAATGAGCAGAAACAGCCCCAACAGGGAAATCAGACTGAATTCGCCGCCCAGCACATAGATGCTCAGCAAGGCTCCGACACCGGCCGACGGCAGGGTCGAGAGGATCGTCAATGGATGAATGTAGCTTTCGTAAAGAATCCCCAGCACCAGATAAACCGCCAGCAAGGCCCCGAGAATCATCAATGGCTGGCCTTTCTGAGTGGCTGCAAAGGCGTCGGCAGCACCGGCCATCTTGGAGATGACTTCCGAAGGCAAACCGACCTTTGCAATCGCACGCTCTATGGCCACCGTCGCCGTGTCGAGGCTGACGCCTTCGGCCAGATCGAAGGAAATGCTTTCCGAAGCGAACTGGCCTTCATGGGACACCCGGTCATTGGCAAGACTGCGCTCATAATGGGCAATGCTCGACAATGGCACGCGCTGCCCGTCTGCGGTAATCACCTGCACCTGCTGTAGCGTGACCGGGTCCTGCGCGTATCGGGGGTTGACCTCCATCACCACCTGATACTGGTTCAGGGTGTCATAGATGGTGGAAACCTGACGCTGGCTATAGGCGTTGTTGAGCACGGTGGTCACCATGTTCATGTCGATACCCAGGCGCTTGGCTGCATCCCGATTGACCACCAGAGTGACCTGCTGGGCACCGCGCCCTTCACGGGCGTCGATGGCGGTCAGCTCAGGCAACGCCTTGAGGGCTGCCACGACTTTCGGATACCACTCGCGCAAGCTTTGCAGGTCACCGCTTTGCAGAATGTACTGATACTGGGAGCTGGCCTGTTCACGACCACCGCCCAGTTGCAGGTCCTGATCCGGGGCCAGGAACAATCGCCCGCCCGGCACATGAGGCAGGGTCTTGCGCAAACGCTCGACCACCTGGGTCGCGGATACCTTGCGTTCGGAAATCGGCTTCAGGCGTACGATCATGAAGGCGTTGTTGGTCCCGCCACTGCCGCCGATGAACCCCGCAACACTCTGCACCGCCGGATCGGTCAGCACGGCACGGCGGAAGATTTCCATCTTGGGCTGCATCACGGTGAACGAAAGACCGTCATCGCCACGAATGAACCCCATCAGTTGCCCCGTATCCTGCTGCGGCAGGAAGGTCTTGGGCACCACCACATACAGCGCGACGTTCACCACGATGGTAATCAGCAGGCTGAGCAGCGTCAGACGCGGGTGACGCAGCACCCAGCCAAGGGAACGGTCATAGCCGACCACCATGCGATCGTTGACGCGCTGGCTCCAGCGTTGAAAAGCACTCTTTTCCTGCTCCTGAGGCTTGAGCCAGCGCGCGCAGAGCATCGGCGTCAACGTCAGGGAAACCAGCAGTGAAACGATGATCGCCACCGACAGCGTGATGGAAAACTCCCGGAACAGGCTTTCCACCAGACCGCCCATGAACAGGATCGAGATGAACACGGCCACCAGCGAAACGTTCATGGACAACAACGTGAAACCGACTTCCTTGGACCCCAGGTAAGCCGCCTTCATCGGCGGGACACCCTCATCGATATGCCGGGAAATGTTCTCCAGCACCACGATTGCGTCGTCCACCACCAGCCCGGTGGCCAGAATCAGGGCCATCAGCGACAGGTTGTTCAGGGAGAAACCGCACAGATACATGATGGCGAAAGTACCCACCAGGGAAACCGGCACCGCCAATGTCGGGATCAGCGAAGCCCGCAGACTGCCCAGAAACAGGAACACCACCAGAATCACCAGAACCACGGCAATCAACAGGGTCATCTCGGCTTCATGCAGCGTGGCCTTGATGACCGGCGAACGGTCCATGGCGATATTCAGCTTCACACTGGCAGGCAAGACCGCCTGCAAGGCAGGCAACTGCTCCTTGATCTGCGCCACCGTCTCGATGATGTTGGCACCGGCCTGACGGTTGATAACCAGCAGCACGGCCGACTGGTCATTGAAGAAACCACTGTTGTAGCGGTTTTCCACGGCGTCGCTGACCTTGGCCACATCCTTGAGACGCAGTGCCGCGCCATCCTGATAGCGAATGATCAGTGGCGCGTAATCCTTGGCCTTTTCCAGCTGGTCGTTGGCCTGGACCTGCCAGTTATGCTGGCTGTCTTCCACAAACCCCTTGGGACGACGCACGTTGGAACCGGTGATGGTGGTGCGCACTTCGTCGAGGGAAACACCGTACTGGTCCAGCATGTTCGGTTCCAGCTCGATACGCACGGCCGGTAGCGAACTGCCGCCAATCTGCACCTCGCCGACACCAGTCACCTGAGAGAGGCTCTGGGACAGGATGGTCGAGGCCAGATCGTAGAGCTGCCCTTTTTCCAGCACATCGGAAGTCAGGGTCAGTACCATGATCGGTGCCTGGGAAGGGTTGACCTTCTTGTAGGTCGGCATGCTGCGCATGCCACTGGGCAACAGATTGCGCGAGGCGTTGATTGCCGCCTGCACTTCCCGCGCCGCACCGTTGATATCCCGGTCCAGGTCGAACTGCAGGATCACCCGGGTCGTCCCCTGGCTCGAGCTGCTGCTCATGGTATTGATGCCGGCGATGGATCCCAGCGAGCGCTCCAGCGGCGTGGCCACACTGGAGGCCATGATCTCGGGGCTCGCGCCCGGCAGGCTGGCCGATACCACAATCACCGGGAAATCCATGTTCGGCAACGGCGCCACGGGCAACAGCCTGAAACTGACCGCGCCCAGCAGCATGATTGCCAGACTCAGCAGAACGGTGGCGACCGGCCTGCTGATAAAGGGTGCGGACAGGTTCATGCTTCGACCTGTCTTGAGTCAGGCTTGCGCGCCCAGCGACGGCCAAGGCGATCGAAGTACAGATAGATCACCGGGGTCGTGAACAGCGTGAGGATCTGGCTGAGCAACAGGCCGCCGACCATCACCAGCCCCAGCGGCTGACGCAGCTCTGCGCCGGAGCCGGTGGCCAGCATCAGCGGTATCGCGCCGAACAGCGCCGCCAGGGTCGTCATCAGGATCGGCCGGAAACGCAGCAACGCCGCTTCATAGATAGCCGTTTCGGGGTCGATGCCGCGATTACGTTCGGCGTCCAGGGCGAAGTCGATCATCATGATGGCATTCTTCTTGACGATACCAATCAGCAGAATGATGCCGATGATGGCGATCATCCCCAGATCGTTGCCGCTGATCATCAGAGCCAGCAATGCGCCCACCGCTGCCGATGGCAGGGTCGAGAGAATGGTGATCGGGTGGATATAACTCTCGTAGAGCACACCCAGCACGATGTACATGGTCACCACCGCCGCCAGGATCAGCAGCAGCGTGCTGGACAACGAGGCCTGAAACGCTGCGGCAGCGCCCTGGAACTGGGTCTGCACGCCAATCGGCATGCCGATGTCTTTCTGTACCTGCTCGATCACCTGCACCGCCTGGCCCAGCGCCACATCAGGCGCGAGGTTGAACGACATCATGACCGCCGGGAACTGCCCCATATGGGCAATCGCCAGTTGTGCCTGACGCTGCTCGACCCTGGCCAGACTCGACAGCTTGACCTGACCGCCATCGGTGGTCTTGACGTGAATCTGCTCCAGCGCCCTGGGGCCCAGCTCGTTGCCGGAAGCCGCCTGCAGCACCACTCGATACTGACTGGCCTGGGTGTAGATGGTGGAAATCTGCCGCTGACCGAAAGCGTCGTACAGCGCATCGGTGATATTGGCCACGGTAACGCCCACGCGGCTTGCAGCATCGCGGTCGATCATCAGGTAAACCTGCAAGCCCTTGTCCTGCAGGTCACTGGCGACATCGGTCAGTTCCGGGCGCTTGCTCAGGGCGTCCACCAGCTTGCCGCTCCACAGACTGAGCAGTTCGGCATCAGGTGACGACATGCTGAACTGGTACTGGGTCCGGCTGACCCGGTCTTCGATGGTCAGGTCCTGCACCGGCTGCATGAACAGGCGAATGCCCGACAAGCCGTCCAGTTGAGGTTGCAGACGCTGGATGACCTGCATGGCAGTCAGGTCGCGCTCGCCGTGGGGCTTGAGGTTGATCAGCAGGCGGCCGCTGTTGAGCGTCGCGTTGTCACCATCGACACCTATATAGGAAGACAGGCTCGCAACGGCAGGATCCTTGAGAATAATGTCCGCCAGCGATTGCTGACGCTCGCTCATGGATTTGAACGACACCGACTGCGGCGCTTCGGAAATACCCTGGATCACGCCGGTGTCCTGCACCGGAAAGAAGCCCTTGGGAACGGCCATGTACAGCACGACGGTCAAACCCATCGTACCGATGGCAACCAGCAGGGTCAGAGGCTGGTGCTTGAGCACCCAGCGCAGCTTGTCGGAATAGATGCGGATCAGCCAGTCGATCCAGGCACCGCTGGCGCGGTAGAAACGCCCCTGCTCTTCTTCCTTTGGCTCACGCTTGAGCAAGCGGGCGCACATCATCGGGGTCAGGGTCAGGGAAACAACAAGAGAAATCAGGATCGCCACTGCCAGGGTAATAGCGAACTCCCGGAACAGACGCCCGACCACATCGGCCATGAACAGCAGCGGGATCAATACGGCAATCAGCGACAGGGTAAGGGAAATCAGCGTGAAGCCGATCTGCTTCGCGCCCTTCAAGGCTGCCTGAAAAGGTGTTTCACCCTCTTCGATATGCCGGGAAATGTTCTCCAGCATCACGATGGCATCGTCCACCACAAAACCGGTGGCGATGGTCAGGGCCATCAGCGTGAGGTTGTTGATGGAGAAACCGGCCAGATACATCACGCCAAACGTGCCGATCAGAGACAACGGCACGGCAATCGACGGAATGATGGTTGCACTGACCCGGCGCAGAAACAGGAAAGTCACCAGTACCACGAGCACGATGGCGATCAGCAACTCATGCTGAACGTCGGTCACCGAGGCGCGGATGGTCTGGGTACGGTCGGTCAGCACAACCACATCCAGTCCGGCCGGCAGGTTGTCCGTGATGCTGGGCAGCAAGGCCTTGATCCGGTCTACCACCTCGATGACGTTGGCACCGGGCTGACGCTGGATATTGAGCAGCACCGCCTGATTGCGGTTGGCCCAGGCGGCCAGTCGCTCGTTTTCCGCACCATCGACGATCTCTGCCACATCCTTGAGACGCAGCGGTGCACCATTGCTGTAGGCCAGGATCAGGTTGGCGTATTCCTCGGGGGACTTGAGCTGGTCGTTGGCATCGAGCATCGACACCCGGGTCGGACCGTCGAAGTTACCCTTTGGCTGGTTGACGTTGGAGGCACTGATCAGCGTGCGCACGTCCGCCAGATTCAGGCCGTTGGCAGCCAGGGCTTCGGGGTTGACCTTGATCCGCACCGCCTGACGCTGCCCGCCCGCGATGCTGACCATGCCGACGCCGCTGATCTGGGAGATTTTCTGCGCCATGCGCGTATCCACCAGATCGTTGAGCTTGGGCAGCAGCATGGTCCTGGAAGTGATTGCCAGGGTCAGGACCGGCGTATCCGCCGGGTTGACCTTGTTGTAGACCGGTGGCGCAGGCAGATCATTGGGCAACAGGTTGGTCGCGGCATTGATGGCCGCCTGCACTTCCTGCTCGGCCACGTCCATGTTGATTTCAAGATTGAAACGCAAGGTGATGACCGACGCGCCGCCCGAACTGGTGGACGCCATCTGGTCCAGCCCCGGCATCTGCCCGAACTGTCGCTCCAGCGGCGCCGTCACGGCGCTGGTCATGACCTGCGGGCTGGCGCCCGGATACAGGGTCATGACCCGGATGGTCGGGTAATCCACCTGTGGCAGGGCCGAAACCGGCAATAGGGTGTAGGCGATCAAACCGGCCAGCACAATCGCCAACATGCTCAGCGTGGTGGCGACCGGACGCAGGATGAACAGGCGCGACATGTTCATGCTTGGTTTTTTTCCACCTTGTCGGCCGAGGCCGATTTATCGGTGGCCTTGTCAGGCTTGCCCTGCAACTGCTGGCCTGGAGTGGACGGCACGTCCTTGCTGTCAGTGACCACCTCCACTGCGGCTCCGTCGCGCAGCCGGTCGGTGCCTTCGAGCACGACCTGCGCACCGGCAGCCAGGCCTTCGAGCACGACGGTCGAGTTCTCATCGCTCGGGCCGGTCTTGAGCAGGTTGACCTTGACCTTCTTGTCGCCGTCCAGCGCATAGACAAAGGTGCCATTGGTGCCGAACTGCACGGCCGCTGTAGGTACCAGCACCGCTTGCTTGAGGGTATCGGCACGCAGGCGCACATTCACAAACTGATTGGGGAACAGCACTTCATCGCGGTTTTCAAAACGGGCCTTGAACTTCAGGGTGCCGGTGGTGACATCGATCTGGTTGTCCAGGCTCGCGAGCACACCAGTGGCCTGCAACTTGAGGTCGCCCCGGTCCCAGGCCTCGACAGGCAGTTTGTCGCTGCTGCGATAACGGGCGATGACGGCTGAAAGGTCTTTCTCCGGCAAGGTGAAGTTGACCGAAATCGGCTGGGTCTGGGTAATCACCACCAGCGCCGTGGTGTCGTTGGCAGCGACCAGATTGCCGATATCCAGTTGCTTGAGGCCGACACGTCCGGCAATCGGGGCCTTGATGCGGGTGAAGTCCAGATTGAGCTTCGCCTCCGCCACAGCCGCCTGATTGGACTTGATGGTCCCCTGATACTGGTTCACCAGGGATTCGGCAGTGTCCAGGGTCTGCTTGGCGATGCTGTCCTCGGCGAACAGCCCGCGGTAACGCTGCACATCGAGCTGGGCGTTCTTCAAAAGCGCCTGATTGGTCGCCAGGGTGCCTTCAGCCTGCTGCAACGCGACCTGATAGGTGCGCGGGTCGATTTCGGCCAGCAGATCGCCCGCCTTGACCATCTGCCCTTCCTGGAAATGGATACGGACCAGCTCTCCCGCCACACGGCTGCGCACATTGATGGTGTTGGTCGCAGTCACCGTGCCCAGCGCCTTGTAATAGATCGGAAAGTCGCCCTGGGTCACCGGGGCAACCCGCACCGGAACCGCTGCCGCCGAACCACCGAAACCTGGCCGCGCCACTTTGCCTGCACTTGCCGCTGCCGGTGCCTTGCCCGACTCGGCGCCCTTGTGGGATGAAGAGGACGCAGGCCAGAACCACCAGCACAAACCGACGATAACCAACAGGACCAGCAGACTGATCAACCAGCGACGGGAATTACGGGGGCCAGACGATTGCATGAATAAATCAACCATTACAGGTGGGGTTCTTCAGGAGGCTGAACAATAAGCACAGATGAGCTGCAAGCAAAGCGCCTTTACCAAGCGCTTACTTTTGTTAAACGGTTGAAGCACAAATAAAAAAACGGCCTGAACGGATTCAGGCCGCTGAAGTGTTGCAACGTATTACTTCAATACAGCCAGAGCCGCTTCATAGTTCGGCTCTTCGGCGATTTCCGAAACCAGCTCGCTGTGCAATACATTGTTGTTTTCGTCCAGGACGACAACAGCACGAGCCGTCAGGTGAGCCAGGGCACCATCGGCGATTTCAACGCCGTAGTTCTTGCCGAAATCGGCACTGCGGAAAGAAGACAGGTTCTGGACGTTCTCCAGACCTTCCGAGCCACAGAAACGAGCCTGGGCGAATGGCAGGTCAGCGGAAATGCACAGCACGACGGCGTTTGCGACGTCATTGGCCTGGGCGTTGAACTTGCGCACGGAAGTGGCGCAGGTCGGAGTATCGACACTTGGGAAGATGTTCAGGACTTTACGCTTGCCCGCAAAGTCAGCCAGGGTCACATCGGCAAGGCCGGCACCGACCAGAGTGAAAGCGGGAGCAGCGCTGCCGGTTTTCGGCAGGTCGCCAGCGATTTGTACAGGGTTGCCTTTTAGCGTTACTTGAGCCATGAAACCAAGTCCTTTTACAGAGTTTTTGAAGAGCCGGAAGTTAACCACGAAAGTGTCAGAGTACCTAGATCGGATATTTCCGAAAACTGCCATGAAACAGGAGTGCTGATCAGTCAGCGCACAGACGTGCAGGAGGCAGCTTGCTGGCGAAAAGGCCTGAAAACCGACAGATATTCTGCGTCTGTACGCGAAGTCGCCAGCAAGCTGCCTCCCACAAGGTGACTCATGAACCTTATTGATCGGCATTGCCTCGGGATAGAGCCATCGCCCTAGAAATCCCGCTTATAAAAAATATCCAGCGAACTGGCAAGGCCACTGGCCGCTTCCAGATACACCCTTTTGCTCAGCATATAGCGCAGCGCAATGGTATTGGCGGGCTCGAACACGCCCACGCCATAGCGCAGACTGAGTTTTTCGGTGATCTTGCCGCTGGCCACGACATTGGTCTTGTTGCCCGTGCCGGTGGTATCCAGCTCGAAGTCCTTGATCCCGAGGTTGTCGGCCAGTTTGCCGGTAGTCGACGCACTTCCCGCCACGCCCAGCGCCAGGGCGGCCTGGGCAACCATGTTGCTGTCTTCGCCGTCATTGCCCAGCGGCCTGCCCATCACCAGATAGGACAGCGCCTGCTCCTGACTCATGGCAGGTTCGGAAAACACTTCGGTGGTGGGCTGATCGGCACTGCCGGTCAGGCGGATACCGGCAATGATCTCGTCGGTCTGGCGAATCGCTTCGATATCCAGATAAGGCTGATCGATGGGGCCTGCAAACAACAGGCGTGCCTTGCGAATGGTCAGGCGCTGGCCATAGGCGCGGTAACGTCCGTCATTGAGGTTCAGTTCGCCACGGGTATCCAGGTTGTCGCCAATGTGTACACGCCCGACAAGGTTGGCCGTCAGCCCGAAACCGCTGAACGCCAGTTTTTCCTGGCCGACCTCGACATCGATATCCATCGCCATGGCCAGCGGCGGCGCACCCTCTTCGGTCTGCTGGCCCACGATGACCGTATCCCCCGACAGTTTCACAGTAGAAGGCGGCAACTCGCGCACCGTGATCGTGCCCTTGGGCACCAGCACCTTGCCGGAAATGCCCAGCCGGTCGTTGTGCATGGCGATTTTCAGGTCGGGCGCCGCTTCCACGGCGACATAAGGCTCGACGGTAATCGGCAGACGCGAGCCCTTGAGATTGATATCCACCATCAGGGCCTGACCCCAGGCCACCTGCCCGCTCACGGTACCCTGCCCGGTCGCGCCGCTCTTCCAGCCGCCATTGAGCTGTACGCTTTCCCCGGCAATCAGGGCCTGGACTTTCAGATCCTGCAACTCCATAGGCAATTCAGGACCGGAAACCTCACCACCCTCCAGGCTGAGACTGCCATTGACCTGAGGTGCCAGCAGACCACCGGACAGCCGACCATTGCCACTCAGGCGGCCATTGAGTTTCTGCACCATGGGCACGAAGGGCCGCGCCACGGAAACGTCCAGGCCGGACAGGTTGAAGTCGCCACTCAGGCTCTTATTGCGAGACAGCGGGTCGATTCGTGCCGTGAGCAGGAGCTTGCCCAGTTTCTCGCCATCGAAATCCAGTCGCGAATCGATACTGCGTGGTTTCAGGGTGCTGCTGAGTTTCAGGCTGCGATAAGGAAAGTCCAGCCACTGCTCCTTTTCCCGTACCCGCAGCGTGCCGTTGCTGGCATCGACCGTGATTTGCCCGTCAGGCCCGGCGGCTGGCAGATCGAGTCGGATATCGGCATTGAGTGCGCCTTTCCAGGCGAAGTCCTTGGGCAGCCACTGAGCCAGGCTTTCGAGGGGGAAGTTCTTCAGGTGATAACGCAACCGGGGCTCAGGCATCAGACGCTGATCCTCACCGCACAGGCTTGCCTGCCCGGAAGCCCAGCAATGGGCACCGAAGTTGATCTTGCCGTCGGCCAGACGCTCAAGCCTTGCAGGCTGTTGCAGTTTCCAGTCCTGCCCGCCGCTCTGAATGGCGCCGCTGGCCAGTCGTCCTCGCCAGTTGCCCTGATCCAGAGCACCATCGAGTGCCAGCGCCAGTTTCAGCAACGGGCCTTGCAGGTCGAGTTTCATCTGCTGGTTCTTGAGCGTGCCCTGCCCATTGACGGTCAAGGTTCCCAATGCCGTGTCACCGGCGTGAATACCACTGCCCTTGAGATCGACCGTTGCCCGCTGGGCCTGATCGAGCTTCGCCTCCACTGTCAGGTTTTGCAGGCGATTGTCCTGCAAGGCCAGTTGCGAGCCTTGCAGGTCAAAGCGGCCCTGAGGGGCCTGGAGCGTTCCGGCCAGATCCAGCTTTGCGTTGATCCGCCCCTGCAATCGTGGCCATAGCTGCCCAAGGCGAGGCAGATTGAGGTCCACCTGACCCGCAAGACGCTGCTGCACGCTGCCGCGACCCTGGATCCGGTTGTCGCCCAGGCGTATATCCAGCACACCGAGGTTCCATTGCTCGCCCGCGCCATCGGCCTTGACCAGCAACACCGCGGGCTGCCCACGCAAACGCCCCTTGAGGTCCAGGTCGGCATTGAGTTCGAGCTTTTCGTCTTTCAATTGCCCTTTGCTGCGCAGCGCCCCGGCCAGGGTGCCCGGCAGTTCCGCGACCCAATAGGACGGATCGAGGGAGCCCAGATCCAGAGCGGTGTCCCAACCGATGCCATCGGCGAACTGCAGATTCAGATGACCGCTGGCCTTGCCCTGCCCTGCAACCAGCTCAAGTTGCGGCAGGTACACTCGCTGCAAATCGCCACTGAACGGGCTGCCCAGGCTGAAAGCACCTGCCGGGCCATCCAGGTCTGAACTGAAATTGCCCAGATACTGGCCGTCGGTGTAGGAAATCTCGCCCTTGAATGTGCGCAGGCTGACCTGAGGCTCGCTCGCCAGCGGATAAAGCCGCTGCCACGGGAAGTCCAGCCAATCGATTTTCGCATCGGCCTTGAACGCTTTTTCCCAGTTCAACTGGCCGTTGAGGGTGAGATGCTGCTGTTCACTGGCGGTCAGTTGCAGCGCAGCAATATCAGCGCCTTTGGCATCCACACGGCCTTGCAGCGCCAGAGCGACCGGGCCTTGTTCGGCGGGCAGGCTGGCGGTGCCGGTAATCTGATAGCCGCTGTCGAGGTTGCCTTCGGCATTGAGCAACACCTGCTCAAGCTGCAAGGTATCCGGCAATCCGGCACTGGGCTTGAAGCGCTCGGAGGTGATGCTCACTTTGGCTGGCAGATGTTCGGCCAGGGCTTGCAACTCGCCTTTCAACTGCCCCTGCAAGTAACCACTGCTGTCGGCCTTGAGTTGCAGGGTCTTGAGCAGTTCGCCGGTGATATCCAGCGCCAGTGTCCATGACTGTCCGTCCTGTGGCGGCAGTTGCAAGGTGCCCTTGGCAGTCAGCGGCCAATCGCCTTCGGGCTTCAGCAGGCCGACAAGGTCGAGAACCAGGTTGTCGCGCTGCAAATGGGCCGAGTCGATCTGCAGACCATCAGCCGTCCAGTGCGCCGCCAGTTTCAGATCACTCAGTTGCTCGACGCCGTCCAGTTGCAGGCTGCCAAGCTGTACGTCACTCAAGCGAATCGCCAGGGGCAGTTTCAGTTGCGGCAAGGACAGCGGGCCTTCACTGGCAGGCTCTTCGCTGGCTGCGAAATGCATACGCACCTGATCGGCATGCAGTTGCTCGATGCACAGCGTCATCTTCAAGAGGCAGCCAGGCGACCAGTCGAACTGGACGGCACTGACTTCAACGCGGTCCTCGCCCTGCTGCCAGAGCACCGAGTCAGCACGCCATTGTCCGCCCAGCCGACCGCTGAAATTATCTACCTGCAAACCCGGTACTCGCGCCAGTGCCCACTGGCTGCCGCTCTGCGTGCCCACTGCCATCCAGGTGCCCACCAGCAACAGCAGCAGGATCGTGACCAGCCCCAGACCCGCGATCTTCGCCCCACGCTTGATGTTCAGACGCTTCACAGTTCCGGTCCCATGGAGAAGTGCAGACGAATCCCGCCGTCATCGTCCAGCGCACGGGCCAGATCCAGGCGCAACGGCCCGACCGGTGAAACCCAGCGCACCCCGAAGCCTACGCCGGTCTTCAGGCTCGGCAGCTCAAGGTTATTGAAGGAGTTGCCCTGATCGACAAAAGTCGCCAGACGCCATTTTTCCGCGATGGAGTATTGATACTCGACACTGCCCGCCACCATGTAGCGACCGCCGATACGGTCGCCATCGGAGTTGGTCGGCGACAGGGTCTGATAGTCATAACCGCGAACGCTCTGATCGCCACCGGCAAAAAAGCGCAGAGACGGCGGGATGGATTTATAGCCATTGGTCAGGTTGCCACCGAACTGCACGCGCCCGAGAAAACGGTGATTCTGCGCAACGGTGGTCAGGCCCTTGAGCAGTACGTTGCCATGAAACAGGTTGGCATCTGACATCACGCCCTCCTTGGCAACCTGCGCATCGAACTGCAACCGGTAGCCCTGGCTCGGATCGATGCGGTTGTCGCTGCGCAGGAACGAATAGCTGATACCGGGCATCAGCAAGGTGCTCAGGCCGCTGTCATCGCCCAGGCGATACTCTTCTCGCTGCCACTTGAGGGAAACCACCCGCTCCCAGCCACTGGGCAACTTGCTGTGCCATTCCGGGCCGACGGTGAGCAGCTTGCTGAGGCTGTCGGTGCCTGCGATTTCTTCATATTGATAACCACCGGCAAAACGCAGCTTGTCGGTCAGTGGTGGATCGAGCGGTATGTCGTACCACAGGCCCACATTCTGCCGGGGTGCCGACAGCTCTGTTTCAAACCCATAACTGTGCCCTTGGGGATTGGCCCAGTGGCGCGTCCAGTTGGCCTTGCCACGCGGCCCGACGTCAGTGGAAAAACCCAGACCCAGGCCCATGGTGCGCGGCTTGCGGGTTTCCAGTTGCACACTCACCGGAATGACCTGCCCCACGGCAGCGGCGGGAGCTGCATCCACCCGCACGCCCTCGAAATAGCCACTGGACTGCATGGCCTGATTGAGTTCGGCGATCAGTTGCGAGTCGTAAGGCGTGTTTTCTTTGAACGGCACCATGCGCTTGAGCAGGTCGTCATCGAGCGGTGTATCGCCACTGAACACCACTTTGCCCAGGGAGTAGCGCGGACCGCTGTCATAGACCAGATCGATATCCGCCACCCCGGCGCGAGGGTCTATCGTCAGACGCTGGCTGGTAAAGCGGCCGCTGAAAAAACCGTAGCGTGAGGCCTGATTCTGGATCAGGCGCTTTGCATCTTCATAATAACCGTGGTTGAGCACGGCACCGGGAGCGAGAGCCCGGCTCCTGGGAACCTGAAAAGCCTTGAGGGACGCCGCTGGCCCATCGATACGTACCGTCACATTGCGCAGGCGGATAGGTTCACCGGGCTGGATGGTGATGACCAGCTTCGGGTCCTGGTCGCCTGTCACCTGACTGTCAATTTGCGCCTGATAGTAGCCCAGCGCCTGAGCTGCCTTCTGCGCCTGTTCTTCAGCGCCCAGGCTGAAATGTTTCAGGGCCTCGGCATCACGCTCGCCAAGGCTGCCTACATATCCTTCGACGTTGGCTTTGAGTTCCGGATTCGCGGGCTTGATCCTGACATCCAGACGGGCTTGGGCAAGGGCCGTTGCGCTCATGGACATCAGCAGCGCGCTGCTGAGCAGGGTTAAAAACTTCATATGGTCACGGATGCTAACACGATCGACAGATTCTGCTGGAACCCGTCAATAGGTCGAACTTTCAATCCCTTACGCCACAACCTGCAGGAAAACCTGAAGGTCCGGTCAGAAAAAAGCCTTCTGCGCACTGGCCTTGCAGCCATTTTCATCCATGGCTGCGCAAGGGTGAGAGCAAGCACAGCCGGAACAGTTCCAGCCATCAATCCAGCGTAGCAGCCGACAGCACGCTGGCCGTAAATCGGCCGGTCGGCTAGCATCGCTTCTTTGTATGAATTCAGGATTGCCGCTTCATGAAAATTGTATCTTTCAATATCAACGGTCTGCGTGCCCGACCGCATCAGCTGGCGGCGCTGATCGAAAAACATCAGCCTGACGTGATTGGCCTACAGGAAACCAAGGTCAGCGACGAGCAGTTTCCCCAGGCAGAGATCGAAGCGCTGGGCTACCACGTTCACTTCCATGGTCAGAAAGGCCATTACGGCGTTGCCCTGCTTTCACGCAATATGCCACTGGCCCTGCACAAGGGTTTCGAGGGGGACGACGAAGAGGCACAGAAGCGTTTCATCTGGGGCACCTACGCTGACAGCAATGGCCAGCCGATCACCATCATGAATGGTTACTTCCCTCAGGGCGAAAGCCGCGACCACCCCACCAAGTTCCCCGCCAAGCAACGCTTCTACAACGACCTGCAAGCACTGCTGGAAAGCCGTTTCAGCAATGACCAGCCGCTGATCGTCATGGGCGATGTGAATATTTCCCCGCAAGACTGCGACATCGGCATCGGCCCGGACAATGCCAAGCGCTGGCTGAAAACCGGCAAATGCAGCTTTCTGCCGGAAGAGCGCGAATGGATGGAGCGCCTGAAGAACTGGGGCCTGGTGGACAGCTTCCGGCACCTGCACCCGGAAGTGGCGGATCAGTTCAGTTGGTTCGACTACCGCAGTCGCGGCTTTGAAGACAGCCCCAAGCGCGGACTGCGCATCGACCTGATCATGACGTCCACAGGTCTGCAACCACGCATCAAGGCAGCCGGCGTGGACTACGAGTTGCGCGGTATGGAAAAACCTTCGGATCACGCGCCTATCTGGCTTGAATTGAGCTGATAAATGTCGCGATACCGGCTTGCCTGTGACCCGCAGGCGAGTCGGCGCGAATAAACACCAGACGCCTCATCAAGCGTCATATTTCAGCAATCTTTCTGTCTTATTCTGCCGAGACTTTCCGCTATACAAGGTGACGCAGATGCTGCGCGCTCTGCTTTGCGCACTGGTGCTGCCCTGCGCCTTCCTGCCCTGCATGACCCAGGCTGCGCTGCCCGTACCGACGGGCAACACGCCGGCGTTGCGCATCCAGGGTTCCAACACCATCAATGCGCAACTGGGCCCGGCACTGGTCGAAGGCCTGATGCGCCAGCAAGGGCTGCAAGCCCTGCAAAGACTTCCCGGCACCCAACCCAACGAAACCCGCGTGACGGGCTCCACGGCAGCCGGACAGGTGGTGGTCGCGGAAATTGCCGCCCACGGTTCGGGCACCGGTTTCACTGCGCTCAAGGCAGGCAGCGCCGATATTGCGGCCTCTTCACGACCGATCAAGGATCAGGAAGCCCAGGAACTCAAAGCCCTTGGCGACCTGAAAAGCCTCGAGAGCGAACAAGTGATCGCCATCGACGGCGTAGCGGTCATCTTGCATCCGGGCAATCCGCTGCGACAGCTCAGCACTCTGGAACTGGCTCGCATCTTTTCGGGAGAAATCCGAGACTGGCAAGAAGTCGGCGGCAATGCCGGCGAGATTCATCTATACGCACGCGACGAAAATTCCGGCACCTATGAAACCTTCAAGGAACTGGTGCTGACCCGCAACAGCAAGAACCTGTCGCGTCAGGCGAGGCGCTTCGAGTCCAGCGAGCAACTTTCCGATGCGGTCAGCCATGATCGCAACGGCATTGGCTTCATCGGCCTGCCTTATGTTCGCCACACCAAAGCCGTAGCGGTTACCGACGGCGAATCAAAAGCGATGCTGCCGACTGTCAGCCTGATTGCCACCGAGGATTACCCGCTTTCGAGACGCCTGTATCTTTATGTTCCGCCCAAGGCAAACCATGACTGGGCCCAGGCACTGGTTCACTTTGTGCAAAGCGCCGAAGGCCAGGCTATCGTGGCCAGCAACGGTTTTGTGGCCCAGACCGTTCAGGCCATGAAGGTGCAGGCAACGGCGCAGATGCCCGAGGACTATCAGGCATTGACTCGCAAGGCCGAGCGCCTGTCGGTCAACTTCCGCTTTGCCCAGGGCAGCGCCCGACTGGATAACAAGGCACAGCTGGATCTCAGGCGTGTGGCGGATTACCTCAAAACCCATCAGAAGCTCGATCAGCAAGTCACACTGGTGGGTTTTGGCGATGCCAAGAGCGATTCGGCACGGGCCACCCTGCTTTCCCGGCTGCGCGCCATGGCGGTTCGCCGGGAACTGCAGAAAAGTGGCGTGACTTTCCACGAAATACTGGGCTTCGGCGACGAAATGCCGGTCGCTGGCAACGATGCCGACGATGGCCGGATCAAGAACCGGCGGGTTGAAGTCTGGGTGAATTGAATCCGCCCCCCTGACCTACTCACCTCTGAGGCAGGTATTTTCCCAGTTCAAATTTGCCAATAGCCGCACGATGCACCTCATCCGGGCCGTCGGCCAGACGCAAGGTGCGCTGCATGGCATACATATAGGCCAGCGGGAAATCATTGGAAACCCCTGCGCCGCCATGGATCTGGATGGCCCGGTCAATGACTTTCAAAGCCACGTTGGGCGCCACCACCTTGATCTGGGCAATCTCGCTTTTGGCCACCTTGTTACCCACGGTATCCATCATGTAAGCGGCCTTGAGGGTCAGCAGCCGCGCCATGTCGATTTCCATGCGCGAATCCGCAATCCTGTCGATATTGCCGCCCAGCAACCCCAATGGCTTGCCGAATGCCACGCGACTGGCAGCACGCTGACACATCAGTTCCAAAGCCCGCTCCGCCATGCCGATCGAGCGCATGCAGTGGTGGATACGCCCAGGCCCCAGACGCCCCTGGGCGATTTCAAAACCACGCCCTTCGCCCAACAGCACATTGCCATAAGGCACCCGGACATTCTCGAACAGCACCTCGGCGTGCCCGTGAGGCGCATCGTCATAGCCAAAGACCGGCAGCGGCCGCACGATTTTCACGCCGGGCGTATCAGCAGGCACAAGAATCATGGAGTGCTGCTGATGACGAGGCCCATCAGGGTTGGTCAGGCCCATGAAAATCAGGATTTTGCAGCGCGGGTCACAGGCGCCGGAGGTCCACCACTTGCGGCCATTGATAACCCACTCATCGCCATCCCGCTCGGCGCGGGCCGCCATATTGGTTGCATCCGAGGACGCCACGTCAGGCTCGGTCATGGCAAAGGCCGAACGAATCTCGCCCCGCAGCAGCGGCTCCAGCCATTGCTGCTTCTGCTCCGGGGTTGCGTAACGCACCAGCACTTCCATATTGCCGGTATCCGGAGCCGAACAGTTGAAAGGCTCAGGCCCCAGCAGCGAGCGCCCCATGATTTCAGCCAGGGGCGCGTATTCAAGATTGGTCAGGCCTGCGCCCAGTTTCGACTCGGGCAGGAACAGGTTCCACAGGCCTTGCTCCATGGCCCTGGCTTTGAGCTCTTCCATGATTGCCGTGGGCTGCCAGCGGTCACCTTCCGCCACCTGGCGCTCGAACACCGGCTCAGCGGGATAAACGTAAGCGTCCATGAAGGCAGTGACGCGCTCGCGTAGCTCCTGCACTTTCGGGGAATAGGCAAAATCCATCGGCAGCTACCTTCTCAAGGGAATGGAGGTCATGGAAAGGATGCTAAAGAACCCACCGGCATTTATCTAATCTATTCTCGGCGTATATAAACATTCATAACCAATATATGATCGAGCTACGCTGCGGCATAAGCAGTGACCCTACAAGAACAACGAGAGGCGCCTCCAATGAACCTGAGCAAGGTTGATCTCAATCTTTTCATTGTCTTCGACGCCATTTACACCGAAGCCAATCTGACACGAGCCGGCCAGATCGTGGGCATTACCCAGCCAGCGGTATCCAACGCCCTGGCGCGACTGCGGGAAACCTTCAACGATCCGCTGTTCGTGCGCACGGCACAGGGCATGGTGCCCACGCCCATGGCCCAGAACATCATCGGCCCGGTGCGCAATGCCTTGTCACTACTGCGAGTGTCGGTGCAGGAAAGCCGGATTTTCAATCCGCTGCAGGCCAGCAAGAACTACCGCATCAGCATGACCGACCTCACCGAAGCGGTGATCCTGCCCCTGCTGTTTCAGCGCCTGCGGCGTCAGGCCCCGGCAGTGACCATCGAAAGCTTCCTGTCCAAACGTCGCGAAACCACCAAGGAACTGGCCGCAGGGCGCCTGGACTTCGCCGTCGATGCGCCTCTCAATACCGATCCGCAGGTGCGGCACGTCAAGTTGATGGAAGACAAATACGTCTGCGCCATGCGCAAAGGCCATCCTCTGGCAGGCAAGGCAGCCTTCAATCTGGATGACTATCTGGCGCAGGCGCACATTCATATTTCCAGCCGTCGCAGCGGCCTAGGGCATGTGGACCTGGCGCTGGGCAAGATGGGAATCCAGCGCAAGATCGCCTTGCGTTCCCAGCACTACCTGATGGCGACCCAGGTGCTGCAACAGACCGACATGGTCATGACCGTCCCCGAGCGCTTTTCCCGACGTCATGACCTGCACTATGCGCAGTTGCCGGTCAGCGATGTTCCGGCAGTGGAAACCCATCTGTACTGGCACGAAAGCACCGACCAGGATCCGGCCAATCGCTGGATGCGCGAGCAGCTTATCGAACTGTGCCAGCGGGTTACCGCACAGGAAAAAAAGACAGAAACAGCATAAGCTATATGACTCAAATAACTGATAAATATAGATTTAAATTTAAAAGTTAAAGCTAGTTCTAGCTTTAACTTTGACTCTGCAGAGCGGTACCGGCTTGACGTATACGTCAAGCCAGCCTTAGGTTAACTCAAAGGTTTCCCCCGCCGAGCGCCCCATGAATAGCCCGACCTACAGCATCTCCGACCTCGCCCGCGAACTGGATATCACTACCCGCGCCATTCGCTTTTACGAGGAACAAGGCATGCTCAGCCCTGAAAGACGGGGCCTGGAGCGTATCTACTCCCCCCGTGACAAAGTCACCCTCAAGCTGATCCTGCGCGGTAAACGCATCGGCTTCTCCCTGGCTGAATGCAGGGAGCTGATCGAGCTGTACGACCCTCACGGTGACAATCAGAAGCAGTTACACAGCATGCTGGGCAAGATCGAAGAGCGCCGCAACCAGTTGGAGCAGCAGCTTCTGGATATTCAGCAGATGCAGCTGGAGCTGGATACCGCAGAGGAACGCTGCCGGGCTGCGCTGGATAAAACCCTTTAGTATCAAAAATATAAACAATAAACCTCAACAAAAAATGAGGTACAACCGCCATGCATTTACCTCAACGCGTTCGCCTGGTGGAAGTCGGCCCCAGAGACGGCCTGCAAAATGAAGCGCATCCGGTGAGCATTTCGGACAAGGTGAAACTGATCGAGGACCTGACAGCCGCAGGACTGAAGCACATCGAGGCCGGTAGTTTCGTATCCCCCAAATGGGTGCCGCAGATGGCCGGCTCTGCAGAAGTCCTTGCCAGGCTCCAACCTCAAACCGGTGTCATCTATTCAGCACTGACCCCCAATCTGAAAGGTTTTGAAGATGCGCTGCAGGCCGGAGTTCGTGAGGTGGCGGTATTTGCTTCAGCCTCCGAAGCCTTTTCCAAGCGCAATATCAACTGCTCCATCAGCGAAAGCCTGGAGCGTTTCCTGCCGGTAATGGCGGCGGCGCATCTGCATGGCATTCGCGTGCGAGGTTATGTGTCGTGCGTACTGGGCTGCCCGTACGAAGGCAAGGTTCTCCCCCAACAGGTGTCATCCGTGGCCAACGAATTGATCGCCATGGGCTGCTACGAAGTGTCTCTGGGCGACACCATCGGCATCGGCACACCCGCCGACACACGGGAGCTGTTCAACGTGGTCGCCGGGCAGATTCCCCGGGGCAAACTCGCCGGGCATTTTCACGACACCTACGGCCAGGCACTGGTCAATATCTACGCCAGTCTGCTGGAAGGCATCGCGGTTTTCGACAGCTCGGTTGCCGGACTTGGCGGCTGTCCTTACGCCAAGGGTGCCAGCGGCAATGTGGCGACAGAGGACGTGCTGTATATGCTCGGCGGCCTGGGTATCGACACTGGCATCGACCTGGATCCGCTGATCGCGGCTGGCCAGCGCATCTGTACCGTGCTGGAACGCCGCAACGGGTCCAGGGTGGCTATAGCTCGTCTGCCCGTTTGAGAAGGGTCATTGGTCGGCGAGCCGGTGCGGCAACTTGTCACAGAGTGTTACCCTCGCCAAGATCAGTTGAGTGAAAACGGGTAACACGGAAACATTCAATGGCTGACGGGCAAGCGCCTCAGCCTCCAGAATCCCGCCAAAGCCCCGCTTTTAAAGGGTTTCGCAAAAACTGGCACGGGTTCTGCTATATCTCTTGTACAACAAGAACAAGAAAACGCAGCAATCCAATAAAAACAATACGTATCGGCTCTGACATAACAAGAACAACACGGACAGAGGCGCAGCTAACAGATTTTTTTGGAGTGGATAGCTTTTAGAGGCCCTTGCGAAAGGGTACTCGCAACCAGGCAGAGAACAATAAAACTACCTTCAGGTAGCTCCGGAACTGGTTGGATCGACACGATAAAAGCGATATCAGCGCTCAAAAAAATACGTTTGCTCTTGATCCCGAATGGGGGTCGCTCAAAAAAGATGTGAAGGGCCAGGTCGCCAAAAACAATAAAAGGCCTCCCGAAAAACAAAAAAGAGCATGCAAAGAAACCTTGAAGGGGAGCCCAGGCTCCCCTTCGTGCTTTCCGGCATTCCCCACAATCTCCCTCCTCTTTCCCCTGTTCGCCCTCCGACATTGACACCTTGGCAATTCCAGGCTTACGTTAACGTAAAGGTCATAGCCAATCCGCCAATAATAAAACTGGAGCGCTATTCATGATCTACCCCAGCCTGAACTTCGCCTTGGGCGAAACCATCGACATGTTGCGTGACCAGACCCGGTCCTTTGTCGCGTCCGAACTCTCCCCACGCGCCGCACAGATCGACAAGGACAACCTGTTCCCGGCCGATATGTGGCGCAAGTTCGGAGAAATGGGCCTTCTGGGCATTACCGTCAGCGAAGAGTATGGCGGTGCAGGCCTTGGCTACCTGGCCCACGTGGTCGCCATGGAAGAAATCAGTCGCGGGTCGGCCTCAGTCGCCCTCTCCTATGGGGCGCACTCGAACCTGTGCGTCAACCAGATCAATCGCAATGGTACCCCGGCGCAGAAAGCCCGTTATCTGCCCGCATTGATCAGTGGCGAACATGTCGGCGCCCTGGCCATGAGCGAACCCAATGCCGGCTCGGACGTGGTGTCTATGAAGCTGAGGGCCGAGCGGCATGGCGACCGTTTCGTGCTCAATGGCAGCAAGACCTGGATCACCAACGGCCCGGACGCCAACACCTATGTGATCTACGCCAAGACCGACCCGGAACAGGCTGCACATGGCATCAGTGCCTTTATCGTCGAGCGCGACTGGAAGGGTTTCACCCGCAGCAACAAGTTCGACAAGCTCGGCATGCGTGGCTCCAATACCTGCGAGCTGTTTTTCGATGACGTGGAAATCCCGGAAGAAAACCTGCTGGGGCCGCTCAATGGCGGCGTGAAGGTGTTGATGAGCGGCCTGGATTACGAGCGCGTCGTACTGTCTGGCGGCCCGACCGGGATCATGCAGGCCTGCATGGATGTGGTGCTGCCTTATATCCACGACCGCAAACAGTTCGGCCAGAGCATTGGCGAGTTCCAACTCATTCAGGGCAAGGTCGCGGACATGTACACCCAGATGAATGCCAGCCGCGCGTATCTGTATGCCGTCGCCCAGGCCTGCGATCGCGGCGAAACCACTCGCAAGGATGCCGCCGGGATCATCCTTTACAGCGCCGAACGGGCCACGCAAATGGCACTGGATACCATCCAGATTCTGGGCGGCAACGGTTACATCAATGAATTCCCGGCCGGTCGCCTCCTGCGCGACGCCAAGCTCTACGAGATCGGCGCAGGCACCAGTGAAATCCGGCGCATGCTGATTGGCCGCGAACTGTTCAACGAGACCCGCTGACTTCCGGAGTGCTTCATGACCATTCTGCCCAGCCGAATCAATACGCGCTCCGCCGAATTCGCCAGCAACCACGCTGCCTTGCTGGAACAGGTCAATGACCTGCGCCGCCTGCTGGCCAGGGTTCATGAAGGTGGCGGCAGCAAGGCCCAGGAGCGCCACACGTCCCGAGGCAAGCTATTGCCCCGCGAGCGCATCAATCGCTTGCTGGACCCCGGCTCGCCGTTTCTGGAAATCGGCCAGCTCGCAGCTCATGGTGTCTATGACGAAGAGGTGCCGGCGGCGGGCGTGATTGCCGGCATTGGCCGGGTCGAAGGCGTGGAATGCATGATTGTCGCCAATGACGCCACGGTCAAAGGTGGCTCCTACTACCCGCTCACCGTCAAAAAGCACCTGCGTGCCCAGGCCATCGCCCAGCAGAATCGCCTGCCTTGTATCTATCTGGTGGATTCGGGCGGTGCCAACCTGCCGCGTCAGGATGAGGTGTTTCCGGATCGCGAACACTTCGGGCGGATCTTCTTCAATCAGGCCAACATGAGCGCCATGGGGATCCCGCAGATTGCCGTGGTCATGGGGTCCTGCACGGCGGGCGGCGCCTATGTGCCCGCCATGGCCGACGAAGCGATCATGGTGCGTCAACAGGCCACGATCTTCCTGGCCGGACCGCCACTGGTAAAGGCCGCCACCGGCGAAGTGGTGAGCGCCGAAGAACTGGGCGGTGCCGATGTGCATTGCCGGACTTCCGGAGTGGCCGACCACTACGCCGAGAACGACGAACACGCCCTGGAGCTGGCCCGCCGCAGTGTCGCCAACCTCAACTGGCACAAGCAGGGTCGACTGAACGTCAGCGTACCTGTTGCGCCCTTGTATGCCAGCGACGAGTTGTATGGCGTGATTCCTGCCGAAGCCAAGCAGCCTTTCGATGTGCGCGAGGTCATTGCGCGACTGGTAGACGGTTCGGTGCTCGATGAATTCAAGGCGCTGTTCGGCACCACGCTGGTCTGCGGCTTTGCCCGGCTGCATGGCTACCCTGTCGCGATCCTCGCCAATAACGGCATTCTGTTCGCCGAAGCCGCGCAGAAAGGCGCGCACTTCATCGAACTGGCCTGCCAACGCGGCATCCCGTTGCTGTTCCTGCAGAACATCACCGGCTTCATGGTCGGCCAGAAATACGAAAGCGGCGGTATCGCCAAGCACGGCGCCAAGCTGGTGACCGCCGTAGCTTGCGCCCGAGTACCCAAATTCACCGTCATCATCGGTGGCAGCTTCGGGGCCGGGAACTATGGGATGTGTGGCCGTGCCTATGACCCGCGATTCCTCTGGATGTGGCCCAATGCGCGGATCGGCGTGATGGGCGGCGAACAGGCGGCGGGCGTGCTGGTGCAGGTCAAGCGCGAACAGGCCGAGCGCAGTGGCCAGACCTTCAGCGAAGAGCAGCAGGCCGAACTGAAACAGCCGATCCTCGACCAGTACGAACATCAGGGCCACCCCTATTATTCCAGCGCACGCCTGTGGGACGACGGCGTCATCGACCCGGCCCAGACCCGCGACATCCTGGCCCTGGCACTTTCAGCCTCGCTCAACGCACCCATCGAACCCACCACGTTCGGCCTGTTTCGCATGTAACCGGGGGATAG
Source organism: Pseudomonas sp. Irchel 3A18 (assembly GCF_900187465.1). Classification (NCBI taxonomy): domain Bacteria; kingdom Pseudomonadati; phylum Pseudomonadota; class Gammaproteobacteria; order Pseudomonadales; family Pseudomonadaceae; genus Pseudomonas; species Pseudomonas sp. Irchel 3A18. Next base: position 140,804 of record NZ_FYDI01000008.1, on the reverse strand, counting down.
ACCATGACGCCCTTCGCAACCATCACCCTGATCGAAGACCCACGCGGCTTCGCCACCCTGTGGCTCAATCGCCCGGAAAAGCACAACGCCTTCAATGCGCAGATGATTCGCGAGCTGATCCTGGCCCTGGACGCCGTACACGCCAATGCCAGCCTTCGCTTTCTGCTGATTCGCGGGCATGGCAAGCATTTCAGTGCGGGTGCCGACCTGAGCTGGATGCAGCAGGCAGCGGATCTGGATTACAACACCAACCTGGACGACGCCAGGGAACTGGCCGAACTGATGTACAACCTGGCCAAACTGAAAATCCCGACCCTGGCCGTGGTCCAGGGCGCGGCATTTGGCGGTGCATTGGGCCTGATCAGTTGCTGCGACCTGGCCATCGGCGCCCAAGAGGCGCAGTTCTGCCTGTCGGAGGTGCGGATTGGCCTGGCACCTGCGGTGATCAGCCCGTTTGTGGTTCAGGCCATCGGTGAACGTGCAGCGCGGCGCTACACCCTGACCGCCGAACGCTTCGATGGAATGCGTGCCCGGGAGATCGGCCTGCTTGCCGAGTGTTACCCGCTGGCGGACCTGGAAAACCAGACACGACTCTGGATCGATAATCTGCTGCTCAACAGCCCCCACGCCATGCGCACCAGCAAAGACCTGCTGCGGGAAGTGGGCAGCGGCGAACTGACGCCATCCCTGCGCCGTTACTGCGAAAGCGCCATCGCCCGGATTCGCACCAGCGCCGAAGGCCAGGAAGGTTTGCGGGCCTTTCTGGAAAAGCGCCAACCCTATTGGCAGACACCTGCGGACACACAGAAGGACTCGCAATCATGAACGCCCCGGCCAAGCCTGTTCTGACCACGCTGCTGGTTGCCAACCGGGGCGAAATCACCTGTCGCATCATGCGCACCGCCAAACAATTGGGGCTGACCACTGTCGCCGTCCACAGCGCCATTGATCGGGAAGCACGCCACAGCCGTGAAGCGGACATTCGGGTGGACCTGGGCGGGAGCAAGGCAGCAGAAAGCTACCTGCACATCGAAAAACTGATCGCCGCCGCCCGCTCCAGCGGTGCTCAGGCGATACATCCCGGCTACGGTTTTCTGTCCGAAAGCGCCGAATTTGCCAGGGCCGTTGAAAACGCCGGACTGATCTTTATCGGCCCGCCCGCTTCGGCCATAGAAGCCATGGGCAGCAAGTCCGCCGCCAAATCCTTGATGGAAGCTGCCGGAGTCCCGCTGGTGCCTGGCTATCATGGTGCCGCCCAGGATCTGGACACCTTTCGTACCGCTGCCGAACGTATCGGCTACCCCGTGCTGCTCAAGGCCACCGCAGGTGGTGGCGGCAAGGGCATGAAGATTGTGGAGAAAGACAGCGAACTGGCCGAGGCCCTGGCTTCGGCGCAGCGCGAAGCCAAGTCCTCGTTTGGCGACTCGCGAATGCTGGTGGAAAAGTACCTGCTCAGACCCCGCCATATCGAGATTCAGGTGTTTGCCGACCAGCACGGGCATTGCCTCTACCTCAATGAGCGGGACTGCTCGATACAGCGCCGCCACCAGAAAGTCGTCGAAGAAGCGCCGGCTCCGGGCCTGAGCCCGCAATTGCGCCAGACCATGGGCGAAGCCGCCGTCCGGGCAGCCCAGGCCATCGGTTATGTGGGTGCAGGCACCGTGGAATTTCTGCTGGATTCGCGGGGCGAGTTCTTCTTCATGGAGATGAACACCCGCCTGCAGGTCGAGCACCCGGTGACCGAATACATCACCGGGCTTGATCTGGTGCAGTGGCAGCTCAGCGTCGCCCTTGGCGAGGTACTGCCAATCACTCAAGAGCAAGTCCCCCTGAACGGGCACGCCATCGAAGTGCGCCTGTATGCCGAGGACCCGGAAAAGGACTTTCTGCCCGCCACCGGCACCCTCGACCTCTATCGCGAGCCCCTTCCCCGCCCAGGCTGGCGGATCGACAGCGGCGTCAGCCAGGGCGACAGCATCTCGCCGTTCTACGACCCCATGCTGGGCAAGCTGATTGCCTGGGGCGAAAACCGTGAAGAAGCACGCCTGCGACTGCTGACCATGCTGGATGAGTTCGCAGTGGGCGGCGTGAAAACCAATCTGCCCTTTTTGCAGCGCATCATTGGCCATCCGGCCTTTGCTGCCGCCGAGCTGGATACCGGATTCATCCCTCGCCATAAGGAGCACTTGCTGCCTGACACAGGCGAATTGACCGAAGAGTTCTGGCAGGCCGCCGCCGAAGCCTTTATCCAGAGCGAACCTTCACGTATCTGCACGGAGGACCAACACTCGCCATGGAGTTCAAACACAGGCCTGCGCTTCGGGCTACCCGATCAGATCGACCTTCACTTGCAGTGCAAGGACCAGATGAAAGTCGTCCGCCTGCGTCGCAGCAGCGAAGCCCTGTTGCAGTGGAGCGGCGAGCGACTGGTGGTGGAGAGCAATGGCGTTCGTCATCAACACCTGGCCATACGCCAGAGCGAAAAGCTGTACCTCAAGTGGCAAGGTGAAGTGCATGCGATCAGACGCATGGACCCCATCGCGGCAACCAGCACCAGTGAAACCCGGCAAGGCGGCTTTACTGCCCCCATGAATGGCAGCATCGTGCGCGTTCTGGTGCAAGCGGGTCAGCAGGTTGAGGCGGGTACACAACTGGTAGTGCTTGAGGCCATGAAAATGGAACACAGCATTCGTGCCGCGCAGGCAGGCGTGATTGCGGCATTACATTGCCAGGAAGGAGAAATGGTCAGCGAAGGAATGTTGCTGGTAGAAATGCAGGACATGTGAGGGCCTCTCCGGTTCGTACAGGACGGCATCACAGCGCAGGGAGGATTATTTATTTCAATGGACGCAGGAAAAACATTTGACTTGCAAATGATAATGATTATTATTGCATCAGCTGGTCGCGAGACTGGCGGATAACCCAGGAGTCTTAGGTCGACTCCCGGATTATCTCCTCATCAGGCTAATCACGGTTTTTGACCCGGCTTTTTGCCGGGTCTTTTTTTTGGTTTTTTCGCTGCTTCAGGCTAATGAAGTCTTTGTGTGTCTCAATGGCGCGGATCATAGCAAAACAATATCGACCAAGGTCATAAATTTTAGCTCCACCTTTCATTAAAAATAGTAATTGTTGTCACTTTTCACTTGAGAATGATTCTCGAATTCACTAGCCTGAAACTGGTCACGGATGACAACACACACTTTACAAGGAAGATTCCATGGAAGATCAGCGAGCGATAGATCATGAGTAGCCAGCTCTCTCCTCTGTTGCATCTGCCAACCCGGCAGCCAGATGCCCCCATATCCCGGCATGCCGCCGAGTTGAGCCGCAGCCTGGGCAAACTTTCGCGCCGTCGCCAGCAGATATTCCTGCTCAGCCGCCTCGATGGTGTCGCCTACGCCGAGATCGCCGCCTTTCTGGAAGTCGACCTGGAAAAGGTCGAACGCGCTATGTTCCGGGTACTGCAACAGGCTTACAGGCATGACGAAAAACCAGCCGACTTCCCCGGTGATCAGGCTCAGGAGCAGGCCAACCGCTGGTATGTTCACCTGCAAAGCCCGGCTACCACCGCCAGCCAGCGCATCGAGTTTCGTCACTGGCTGGATGCCGATCCGGCCCACCTTGCGGCCTTTCAGACCAGCGAACGCCTGTGGCGTCGCCTGCAAGCGCCCGCCGCCCTCCTCGGCAGCTCAGGCTGGCATCGTCGAAAGCGCCGCACTTATATGGCCTGGTGCCTGTTCACCGCATTCGTCTGCGGCCTGGTGATGACGGCTGAAACATTCTCCTGAACAGTCCATGGCATTCAAGTCGTCATAAAGACTGTCGATCGGTGTAAAGTACGGGCCTTACGTACACAGGAATACACCGTGGCCCTCACCATTCGTGCCGATTTCGACAGCGGCAATATCCAAGTCATAGATGCCAGCAATCCGGCACGCGTCGAACTGGCAATCGCGCCCGACACCCAAAGCACTCACTTTCAGTGGTTTCACTTCAAGGTCGAGGGCCTGAACGTCGGCCAGCCACATGCTTTCAGCCTGACCAATGCCAGCGAGTCCACCTTCAATCGTGCCTGGAGCGGCTATAACGCCGTGGCCTCCTACGATCACCAGACCTGGTTTCGTGTGCCTTCGAGCTTCGATGGCAAAGCCTTGAACTTCAGTATTTCGCCCAGCGAGCCGCATATCTGGTTCGCCTATTTCGAGCCCTACACCCGTGAGCGCCATGACTGGCTGATCAGGCAGGCTCTGGAAAAGACTGGCGCCGAGCTGCTGGCAACCGGCAAGAGCGTCGAGGGCCGGGATATTCAACTCCTGCGCAAGGGCGATGGTGCCGAAGGCAAGCGCAAGATCTGGATGATCGCCCAGCAACACCCCGGCGAGCATATGGCCGAGTGGTTCATGGAAGGCCTGATCGAGCGCTTGCAGGAACAGGACGACCCGGTCATCAGGCAACTGCTGGAGACGGCGGATCTGTACCTGGTGCCCAACGTGAATCCGGACGGCGCGTTTCATGGCCATTTGCGCACCAACGCCCAGGGCAACGACCTGAATCGCGCCTGGCAGGACAGCACGGCAGAGCAAAGCCCGGAAGTGTTTTTCGTCCTCCAGCAGATGGAAAAACATGGCGTGGACATGTTCATCGATGTCCATGGCGATGAAGAGATACCTTACGTGTTCACCGCCGCCTGCGAAGGCAATCCGGGTTATACCCAGCAGCAACAGCAACTGGAAGAGCATTTCCGTCGCCGCCTGAGTGAAATCACCGTCGACTTTCAGACCCGATATGGCTACCCCCGCAGCGCTCCCGGCCAGGCCAACATGAAGCTGGCCTGCAACAGCGTTGGCGAGCGCTTCAAGTGCCTGTCACTGACGCTGGAAATGCCCTTCAAGGATAACGACAACGCCCCGGATGCAACCACCGGCTGGTCAGGCAAGCGTTCCGGCCAGTTGGCCAGAAATGTGTTGACCGTGACATCGGAAATGGTCTCGATCCTGCGCTGATCAACACCCCTCTGTGGGTGCGAATTCATTCGCGAGAGGCCGGTACATCCAAAGGAAATGCATCGCCTGGAATGCTGTCTCGCGAATAAATTCGCTCTCCTACCGCTTTGGCTGAAATGACCTATGCATACCCTCGCAGACCTGCGTGCCGGCAAACTGTCTGGCATCACCCGGCTGGACCTGTCTTGCGGCCTTACGGAATTTCCGCAGGAAATCTTCGATCTGGCCGACTCGCTGCAGGTGCTCAATCTCAGTGGCAATGCCCTTCATCGCCTGCCCGACGACCTGTGCCGGCTCAAGCACCTGCAAGTGCTGTTCGTATCCGACAACCTGTTTACCGAGCTGCCGGCTTGCATTGGCGAATGTGAGCAATTACGCATCGTCGGTTTCAAGGCCAACCGGATCAGTCATGTCTCGGCCAAGGCTCTGCCGCCTCGCCTGCGCTGGCTGATCCTTACGGACAACCAGATAGAGTCGCTTCCCGAAGAGCTGGGACAGCGTCCTGAATTGCAAAAACTGATGCTGGCGGGCAATCGACTGCAGAACCTGCCAGCCAGCCTTGCCAACTGCCACAAGCTAGAACTGATCCGCATTGCCGCCAACCAGTTGAACGAGCTGCCTGACTGGCTGTTGCGCCTGCCGGCCCTGGCCTGGCTGGCTTATGCAGGCAATCCGCTGTGCCCGGCACGTGAAAAGCAATCTGTCCGGCAGATTCCCTGGGAACAACTGAGCATTCAGCAGCGCCTGGGTGAAGGGGCTTCCGGGATTATCCAGCAAGGCACATGGCAGAACGGGGATCACAGCGAGACGGCTGCCATCAAGCTCTACAAGGGCGATGTCACCAGCGATGGGTCGCCGCTCAATGAAATGGCAGCCTGCATCGCGGCAGGCAATCATCCGAACCTGATCAAGGTATCAGGGCAGATTACCGGGCATCCCCAAGGGCAACTGGGGCTGGTGATGGAACTGATTGCACCGGACTTCGTGAATCTCGCCGGCCCGCCAAGCCTGGATTCCTGCACCCGGGATATCTACCCGACCCAGACCCGCTTCTCGCCAGAGACGCTGCTGCATCTGGCTCGCTCAATCGCCTCGGTCACGGCGCATCTGCATGCGTGCGGGATTACCCATGGTGATCTTTACGGCCATAACATTCTGCTGCGCAGCAATGGCGACAGTTTGCTGGGGGATTTCGGCGCGGCTTCATTCCACCCTTCAGAGAGCCAGGGTGTGGCGCTGGAGCGTATCGAAGCACGGGCTTTCGGGATCTTGCTGGGGGAATTGCTGGAGCGCTGCGAGCCAAGGTCGCAAGACGGGCCACTCATGGAGCGGTTACAGACGCTGCAAGCGCGATGCCTGCAGGCCGAAGTCGGGAAGCGACCGGCGCTGCAAGAAGTGTTTCAGGCGTTGCAAGCGTGGGCTGTCTGAAACAGCCCACGCACACAGATCAGCCTGCCAGACCTACATAAACGTTCTGCACGTCGTCGTGGCCGTCGATGGCTTCCAGAAAGGCTTCGACTTCAGCCATCTGCTCGTCGCTCAGGCCGTCGACTGTGCTTTTCGGGCGGTAGCCCAGTTGTGCCGACTGCACGGTAAAACCGAACTCGGGCAATTTCTTGCACACGGCGTCCATGTCGGTGGGCTCGGTCAGGAACAGGGTCGCGCCCTCTTCACCCGCTTCGCAATCCTGGGCGCCCGCTTCGATGGCCGCCTCATCAGGATCGGCATCCGGTGAGGTCGGAACGGCTTCGATCATGCCCTGATAGAGGAAATCCCAGGAAACCGAACCGGCGGCACCCAATTGTCCCTTTCGGAACAGCACGCGGATTTCCGAAACGGTACGGTTGATGTTGTCGGTCAGGCACTCGACGATGACCGGCACCCGATGCGGAGCAAAACCTTCGTAAGTCAGGCGCTCGAAGGTCACGCTTTCGCCCAGCAGACCCGCGCCCTTCTTGATGGCACGCTCCAGGGTTTCACGGGGCATGGAGGCTTTTTTCGCCTGCTCGACCACCAGTCGCAAACGCGAGTTCATATCCGGATCGGCACCTGCACGGGCAGCGATCATGATTTCCTTGGACAGCTTGCCAAAAACACGCCCCTTGGCGTTGGCTGCCGCTTCTTTATGCTTGACCTTCCACTGTGCGCCCATGTGTGCTCTCTTGATCCGATTGCGCCTTGCCGCCTGGCTTGTCAGGCAAGCAGGCCGCAGGAATGGCAAAGCGCTGAAAAAATGGTTACCGATAATGACGCGCCTGAGACGCCGGGCGCATTTTATACGCGATGGCGCCAGATGAAACCCCTGAGATCGAACATCCGCTTTGCCTGACCCTGAATTGCTTGCTCGCAATTACCAGGATCACGCCTTGCCTTGTAGTCCTTTTCTGAAAAAACCTGCAACGATGCCCTTGAGGCTTTGCATTTCGTACCCTTCGCAGCCTGAACTTCATGGTGAGAGAGCCCGCGAATGTGCGAAGACCCGCAAATGCCAATATTTCTGGCGATTGCCGACTGCCAGATGGATCTGCATGTCATCAGCTTTACCGGCCTGGACGCCTTGAACGAAGTGTATCGTTTCGACATTGACCTGATCTGCAGCGACCCCCACCTGGATTTCGCCACCCTCCTGAAGCGTGACGCCTTTCTGAATTTCGGGCCGGAACATGTCGGCGTGCATGGTCAGATCCTTCACGCCAGCCAGCAATATGCTGGTACTTGCCTGAGCCATTACCGGGTCAGCCTGATGCCACGCCTGCAAGCGCTTGCTCAACGCCAGCAGCGACGAGCCTATCATGACCTCAGCGCTCTCCAGTTGATTGCCCGGCTGCTTGAAGAGCATGGCATCGAAGAAAATGCCTACCGTTTCGAAACCATAGGCCTGTATCCGGCCCGCACGTTGTGCGTGCAATACGATGAAAGCGACCTGCACCTGCTGCAACGCCTGTGCGAAGAAGAAGGCATTCATTTTCGCTTCGAGCACAGCAGTACCGGCCACCAGTTGGTATTTTCCGATGACCCGGCCCGTTTCCCGGAACTGCCCTGGCCAATGCATTTCAGGGCCGATGACGAACAAGTCCCCGAACAACCCGCCATTACCCATCTGGTCGAATGCCTGTCGATATCCCCCGGCTACAGCAGCCACACCGTCCACCGGCATGGCGCTGCGCCGCTGATTGCGCTGTCTCCCATCGACACGGGAGGCAATCCCGGAATCAACCATCCTTTTGAAGAGTCCATCGCCTCACGCCCCAGGAACCAGGACGAAGCCTTTCAGCGACAACGCAGTGCCCGAAGGCTGGAGCGCCTGCGTTGCGAGCGACGACACATTAGTGGCGGCAGTCATCAACCGGCCCTGCACAGCGGACAGGTCATGCAGGTGCTCGATCATCCCGAACCGACGCTCAATGATCACTGGCTGCTGACCCAGGTGCAGCACACAGGCATGCAGCGCCATCTCATGGAAGGCTTAGACCCTCACGACATTACCGCCATCGTCAATCTCTCGGTGTCGTCAGGCACAGACAAGCTGGATGACGGCTATCGCAATACTTTTCGCGTCATTCCCTGGGCCATGCCCTTTCGCCCGTCATTGAAGCGCCACAGGCCTCTGGTCAGCGGTTATCAGACGGCAACCTTGATGGACGATGGCAAAATCGATGAGCAAGGTCGCCTGCCCGTCCGCTTTGACTGGCAGACCCTGGCACAGCCCGCGTCCGATATCCGCCGCTGGCCTATGGCGCGGATTGCCCGGACTGGCGAATCGGGCCTTGATGAGGTGCAGGTCGGAGCCAGGGTATTGATCCGTCATCTGAACAACGATCCGGACCGACCGGTGATCTGTGGCCTGCTACCGGGCAACGAGGTCAATCCCCAGCCACGCATCCAGCTCGACGGCACGCCACTGGACCCGAAGGCCGAGAGCATTCGTCTGGGCAGCGGACAACGCTTGCACATTGATACCCGCGAAGACCTGATCCTGCATGGTGCACAGGGTGCCTTGCAGATCGCGGCCCAAGGTATTTCCATCATCGGGCCGCGAACCATGAAAGCTTCGCCCCCCGAGCAACAGGACGCCACCGCAGTGCCCCTCACCGATCTGCGCCTGACGCAAAAGCCGGGGCTGCAAGGCGAGCCACTGGCCCGGCGCACCTGGTACATCGTGCGTATGGCCAAACCGGGGCTGGAGCATCTGGCGCATATCGAGCCGGCAGACTTTCTGTTCGAGGGCAAAACCGATGAATCGGGCTATCTGGGCCTGAGCCAGGAGCAATTGCAGCAACTGGCGGCGTACTACAACACATCGCCCGGCAGCCTGTGTCTGGTCCACCCCGGCCAGTGCGTCAGGCTGCAGGACTACATCCAGCAGAACTGGAACGAGCAGCAGCGACAGGCGTTCATACTCAGCGGCCTTTGAAGCTGGCCGCTCGCTTCTCGATGAAAGCCTGCATGCCTTCTTTCTGGTCCTCGCTGGCAAAGACGGCATGGAACACCCGTCGCTCAAAGCGCACGCCTTCAGCAAGGTTGACTTCAAACGCCCGGTTGACGCTTTCCTTGACCATCATCGCGACCGGCAGGGATTTCTCGGCAATCACGGCGGCCACCGCCAATGCCTCGTCGAGCAATTGCTCGGTAGGCAGAATACGTGCGACGAGGCCGGCACTCTCGGCCTCGCGGGCATCCATCAAACGGCCGGTCAGGCACATTTCCATGGCCTTGGCCTTGCCTACTGCTCGCGTCAGACGCTGGGTGCCGCCCATACCGGGCAACACGCCCAGATTGATCTCGGGCTGGCCGAATCGGGCGTTTTCTGCTGCCAGAATGAAATCGCACATCAGCGCCAGCTCGCAACCGCCCCCCAAGGCAAACCCCGCCACTGCGGCAATGATGGGCTTGCGCCGCGCTGCAATCCGGTCGCTTTGGGCGAAAAGATCATCAAGGTAGATCTGCGGGTAGGTCAGTTCGGCCATCTCCTTGATATCGGCCCCGGCAGCAAATGCCTTGCTGGAACCGGTGAGCACAATGCAACCGATGTCCTGATTGCGCTCGAACTCGTCCAGAATCTGATTCAGCTCATCGATGAGCTGGGCATTCAGGGCGTTGAGCGCCTGGGGACGGTTCAAGGTAATCAGGCCGACCTTACCTCTAATCTCTCTTAAGACTGTCTCGTAACTCATTGATATAAATCCAATGTCAATAATCATCCTGCAGGAGCGAATTCATTCGCGAATAAATTCGATCTCCTACATCAACTCGACCGCCATGGCAGTTGCTTCACCACCACCAATGCAGATTGCAGCGATACCGCGCTTGAGCTGTTTACGGCGCAATGCCGCCAGCAAGGTAACGATGATCCGCGCACCCGACGCTCCCACCGGATGCCCCAGCGCGCAGGCGCCGCCGCTGATATTGACCTTCTCGTGATGCAGTTCGAGGCGGCTCATGGCCGCCAGTGGCACCACGGCAAAGGCTTCATTGATTTCAAACAGGTCCACATCATCCACCGACCAGCCGGTCTTGCCCAGCAAGCGGGTAATCGCCCCTATCGGCGCCGTAGGAAAGAGACCGGGAACATCGGCAAAAGCGGCATGGGCATGAATCCTTGCCAGCGGAGTCAGGCCACGGCGTTGTGCTTCGGAGTGACGCATCAGCAACAGGGCCGCAGCCCCGTCGGAGATGGAGCTGGAGTTGGCGGCAGTCACGGTGCCTTCCTCACGAAAGGCAGGTTTCAGAAGCGGAATCTTTTCCAGTAGCGCCTTGGGCGGCTGTTCGTCGTGACTGATCAATCGCTGCTCTTTGCCCACCGTAACCTGCAACGGAACGATCTCGGCATCGAAATGACCTTCGGCGATGGCTTCCTGCGCGCGCGTCAGGGAAGCCACGGCAAAGGCATCCTGCGCCTCGCGACTGAAACCGTTCATCTGGGCGCAATCCTCGGCATACGTACCCATCAACCGGCCTGGCTCGTAGGCGTCTTCAAGGCCGTCGAAAAACATGTGGTCCAGTACCCGTCCATGACCCATCCGGTAGCCACTGCGGGCGCGATCCAGCAAGTAAGGCGCATTGGACATGCTTTCCATACCGCCCGCGACAACCACGCTGACACTGCCGGCGAGCAGCAGGTCATGGGCCAGAATGGCAGTCTGCATGCCGGAGCCGCACATCTTATTGACGGTGGTGCACAGGGCCGAGGTGCTCAACCCCGCCCCCAACGCCGCCTGACGCGCTGGCGCCTGGCCGAGTCCGGCTGGCAACACGCAACCGAACAGGACTTCTTCGACGTCCTGCGGATCGATACCCACCCGCTCGACAGCGGCACGAATGGCTGCCGAACCCAGTTGCGGCGCAGTGAGGCTTTTCAAATCTCCTTGAAAACCGCCCATGGGCGTTCGGGCGGCACTGACGATGACGACAGGGTCGTGAGGCGGTGTCTTGTTCTCGATGGACATGGCAGATTTCCAGAATGCTGTTGTTATTGGAATAGCAGAAATCATCGACTTTTGTAGAGTGCGAGGCAAAGGTCGCAACAGACGAATCTCTGACAGAGCCTGCGGTCTGAGCCAATATCGCCAGCACTGCCTTTTTTGGGGAGGTCCACGGATGCCATCACGTACGCTGCGCAGCCTGCTTGTCAGCCTGTTGATTCTGACCTTGAATGGTTGCGCCCTGTTTGCCAGTCGCGACCCGGTCAATATCAATGTGGTAGGGATCGAGCCCTTGCCCGGCCAGGGGCTGGAAATACGCATGGCGGTCAAACTGCGCCTGCAAAACCCCAATGAAACGGCCATCGACTACAACGGCGTGGCGCTGGACCTGGAGGTCAATGGCAAGCTGCTGGCCTCAGGTGTCAGTGACCAGCGGGGCAGCATCGGGCGGTTCTCCGAAACCGTGCTGGTGGTGCCAGTGAGCATTTCTGCCTTCTCGGCGCTGCGCCAGGCTGTGGGCCTGACCCAGACCCAACGCCTGGACAACCTGCCCTACACCCTGCGCGGCAAACTGGCAGGTGGCGTATTCGGCACCGTGCGCTTCAGGGACAGCGGCACCCTGAGCCTGCCGCAACCCATCACTGGCGACTGGTAGCACTCAGTCCGTGATGAAGCGCACGCCGGGCTTTGAACGCTCATCCACCACCAGCTCGAAGATATCTGGCCGTGAGTAATGCCCCACTACATCGAAGTCATAACGCGCCTTGACCAGTTCATCGACATCGATTTCAGCCACCAGCAGCCCGGTTTCACCAATCAGCGGACCGGCCAGCACATCGCCCATCGGCCCGACAATCACGCTGCCACCATTGATCAGCGGGCGCTCGGCAGGCCAGTTGGCGACATCGATGCCCAGCGCTTGCGGCGATAGCTGCACCTGACAGGCGCTGATCACGAACATACGGCCCTCATGGGCAATATGGCGCATCGAACATTGCCATATTTCGCGCTCGTCCACTGTTGGCGCACACCAGATTTCCACGCCCTTGGCATACATCGCGGTGCGCAGCAGCGGCATATGATTTTCCCAGCAGACTGCCGTCCCCAGGCGCCCGGCGCGGCTCGGGACCACTGACAGGGTCGAGCCATCGCCCTTGCCCCAGATCAACCGCTCAGTACCGGTCGGCATCAATTTGCGATGCGTCGCGACCAGTCCGCCTTCAGGCTCGAACAGCAGCACCGTGCAATAAAGGCTGCTGCCGGAACGCTCGATCACGCCCAACACCAGACTCGCACCCGTGCGGGCCGACAGTTGCTCCAGTGTCCGGGTTTCATCGCCCGGCACATCGATGGCGTTCTCGAAGTAACGGGCAAAGGCCTCACGCCCCTGAGGCAGGCGGTAACCCAGTTGGGTACCGAAGGTTTCACCCTTGGGATATCCCCCCAGCAGCGCCTCGGGCATGACCACCACACGGGCGCCAGACTCGATGATGGCCTGTTCGTAGGAGAGGATCAGCTCAAGGGTGTCTGCCTTGCCGCCCGGCAAGGCGCCGATTTGCAGTGCTGCGACGATGGATCTGGACATGACGGGGCTCCGTTGGCGATGAGTGTTGCCAATTCTCGACTGGCCGCCCAACATTGATAAAGCCCATCTCAATGCTTAATGATATGAACACCATGAATATCAGCACCATCGATCTCAATCTGCTCAAAGTCTTTGAGGCGTTACACGATGAGTCCAGCGCCAGCCGGGCGGCGTTGCGCCTGGGCGTGACTCAGTCGGCCATCAGTGCGGCCTTGCGGCGTCTGCGAGCGCTGTATGGCGATCAGTTGTTCGTACGTACCGGACGAGGTCTGGCGCCGACCTTGCGGGCCGACCAGCTAAAGCCTGTGGTCACCGAAGCTCTCAACAAATGCCGACAGAGCCTGGCAATGGTTGCAACGGCATCGGAGGATTACGAAGGAAGGTTGGTGGTCATCGGCCTGTCGGATGACTTTGAAATGGCACTGGGCCAACGCCTGATGAGCGCGGTCAGCGTTACAGCACCCAGGTTGAGGTTGATGTTCCGCCAGACCCACAGCCAGATCGTTGCGACAGCCTTGCTGGACCGCACCATCGATCTGGCGATTGCCTCGGGAGGCTTCGCCAATCGTTTGCTGACCCGCAGGGTATTGGGAGAAGGCGACTATTCATGTCTGGTGGACCCGGCCAGCCTTGAGCCCGGCCAGACGCAACTGAGCATTCAGGCGTTCATTGAGCGTGAACATATCCTGATTTCATCCGGCGGGCTGATCGGTATGGTCGATGAAGGGCTGGCCAGTCTGGGCCTGAACCGCCGGGTGTGTGCGTCGACCACACATTTTGCGGCATTGCCCTATCTGCTCAAGGGCACACAGGCACTGGCCACGATCCCCACTCACGCGGCGCAGGCGATTGTGCAACTCACCGACCTTACCTTGTTGCCCTGCCCGCTGGCCATGCCACGTTATCCAATAGAATTGGGCTGGCGCACCGGCTCACAGCCCGATCCGGCAGTGGATGCCGTTCGTGAAGCCATTATCGGGCTGTTCTGAATTTACCTGGCAGCAGCCATGAGGCGATTCACTTCGCTGCGAACCATGTTGGCGTACTCCGGCGGGCTCATGGCGTCCAGTTCGGAGCGAACCCACTCCGACCACTTGCCCTTGCGCTTGGCTTTTTCACCCATCAGACGAGCCGCATCCCCCTTGGCCTTGCCCAGATTGCTCTGCCAGAGTTCAAACAGGCGGGACTTTTCATCCTCGATGGCAGCGCGTTCGGGAAGAGACCGGTTGGCCAGATTGAAACTCATAGCGTTCACCTACTACCTACGACTAAAAACGGCTGCATCTTACACCCTGGTCCTTCACGAATGAATTCGCTCCTACAGTTTTTGCAGTGCTTGAGAGAGATGACTTGTGCAATTGCAACTTTCCGCAACACTGAGGACTCCATTGAGGAACACTGCCATCAACTGAAAGGAAAACATCATGGCTCGTAAAACCGCTGCGCAAAATACTGCCGATCAGATCAAAGACCAGGCATTCAGCGAATTGCAGGCTCTGATCGAAGAATCAGACAAACTGCTCAAAGACAGCGCCGCGCTGGTTGGCGAAGAAGCGGAAACCCTGCGCGCACAATTGAGCCTGAAGCTCAGGCAGGCACTGGATTCGGTATCCAGCGTACGTGAGCGCACCAAGCCTGTGGTCGAGGCCACTGAAACCTATATCGGCGGGCACCCATGGCAGACCGTGGCCATTTCTGCCGGATTCGGTCTGGTGGTGGGCTTGCTGCTGGGACGTCGTTGATGCATGCCTGTGCTGCCAGTCAACACTGGCAGCACAGGACATCTGCATTACTGGTTACGCTGAATGACTACAGGCGCAGCCAGGCGATGGGACTTGGCAACCTTGGCCAGCAGGCCGACGCGCTGCTCTTCTGCCTGTTCCGCGCTCTGGAACGGACCAATCAACAATTGCTGCTTGCCGTCGATCGTGACCACGACCGGCGCATAACTACGCTCGAGCAACCAGGCACTGATATCGCTGACCGCCTCTTTGGAGTTCATCTGGATGAACCACTGTGGCGTGGCCGCTTGCGGAGGCTGAGTCACTGGCTCGGCCTTGTCGCGGGCCGATGGCCGAGAGTTTCCTGCATCGCATCCGGCCAGCACCAGCGTCAGCGCTGCCATTATCATTACCGTCTTGCGCACGTAAGTCTGCTCCTTGTCTGAAGTGGCGCGAGTCTAGCACTACTGCATCGGGCCATGAGCCGCTGTGTCGAGGTGACGCAGGGCACTTTGGCGGGCATGAACGCCCTGTTCAGCGCTACAGGGCAGACGGGGCATGAGGCCGGGCGCAACTTGCCATCGTGTAATGAAATGTTTCTTCAGGCAGCCCGTAAGTAACAGAACAATTACAAACTAATGGCGCAATGATATGGGAACGACAACCCATGGCTGTGGTCAATGCTTCAACCTTGCTGCTTACACAGAACAGTTGTTTACACAGAAAAATATGCCGTAATGCCATTAACGAGGTATCTTCCCGTCCTCGTTTTTTTCAACCCGGCAAATCCTGCATCAACGGCGTCGATGACCACTGTGCATTCCATGAAACCTCTCTCGGATCTGATCATCTGCGAGCACTGCGACTCGCTGTATGAAGCCACGCCCCTGAAGGCTGGCGAATCGGCGCATTGCCTGCGCTGCAAGGCATTGCTGGGCCGAGGCCATCGCCTGACCATCGAGCAGTTGCTGGCCCTGACCATTGCCGCCGCCCTGCTCTTTCTGTTCGCCAATTTCTTTCCGGTGATCAGCATCAGCATGAAGGGCTTGACCAATGAAGTGACCCTCTGGGAGTCGGTGGAAGCCCTGGCTCAAGGGCGCATCACGATCATTGCTCTCGTGGCCGGCCTGTCGATCATCCTTGCTCCACTGCTGCAGATCGCCCTGCTCTTCTGGGTGCTGCTGCACGCGCACAGCGGCGTCATTGCCCCGGGCTTCAAGACGTGCATGCGCGCACTGGAACACCTGCGTCCCTGGAGCATGCTGGAGGTGTGCATGCTCGGGATCCTGGTCGCCATCATCAAGCTCTCGGGGATGCTCGATGTGCATCCCGGCCTTGGCTTGTGGGCCATGGCGATGCTGATGGTGCTGATCCTGCTGATCGCCAACAAGGATATCCGCCGCCTGTGGGATGAACTGGGAGTCCAGCCAGGATGAACGGCATTCCTTTCGCCCATGAACAGCATTTGTGCCTGTGCCACACCTGCGGCTACGCCTGCCCGGAAGATGTCCATCACTGCCCGCGTTGCGACTCGCCCGTGCATCGGCGCAAGCCCAACAGCATTGCCCGGACCTGGGCGTTCCTGATTGCCGGACTGATTTTCTACGTGCCGGCCAATGTGCTGCCCGTGATGTACACCACCCTGCTGGGCAACAGCAGCCAGAACACCATCATGAGCGGCGTGATCGAGTTCTTCAAAAGCGGGTCATGGGATATTGCCCTGCTGATTTTCATTGCCAGCGTCGTGGTGCCCTGCATCAAGTTCCTGGTACTAGGCATGCTTCTGGTCACCTGTCAGCGGCGCAGTCGCTGGGCCATGCTGGAGCGTGCGCGGCTTTATCGTTTTATCGAGCTGATCGGCTATTGGTCGATGCTCGATGTGCTGGTGGTTGCGCTGGTGGCCTCCCTTGTCCAGTTCCGTGAACTTAGCACCATCGAGCCGATGATCGGCATCCTGTTTTTTGGTCTGGTAGTGGTGATGACGATGTTCGCCGCCATGAGTTTCGATCCCCGGCTTATCTGGGACGCAGAGGTTGAAGATGTCTGAGAATACCGCCCCCCGTTCGTCGCCACTTCGTCCCGAGGTCAAGCAGCGGCGCATGCGCGTTTCACTGATCTGGCTGGTGCCGATCGTTGCCGGCCTGATCGGCCTGTCCATGGCCTTTCATGACTGGATGAACATAGGTCCGCGCATCACCATCAGTTTCCAGACTGCCGAAGGCCTGGAAGCCAACAAGACGCAGGTCAAGTACAAGAACGTGGTGATCGGCATGGTGACGGACATCACCCTGAGCGAAGACCGCACGCATGTGCTGGCAGCGGTCGATCTCAATAACACGGCCACGCCTTTCACCCGGGTCGACAGCCAGTTCTGGGTCGTGCGGCCACGTATCGGAGCCCATGGCGTTTCGGGTGTCGATACCTTGCTGTCGGGCGCATTCATTGGTGCCGACGCGGGTAACTCGCAGGAAACCAAAAGCGACTTTACCGGCCTTGAGACACCGCCTCCGGTGACCTTCGGCGAGAAAGGCAAGCGTTTCACCCTGCACACCGACGATCTGGGGTCGCTGGATATCGGCTCGCCGATCTATTACCGCCGCATTCAGGTAGGTCAGGTGGTGGCCTATGAGCTGTCCCCGGATGGCAAGGGTGTCGACGTACAGATTTTCATCAACTCCCCGAACGATCAGTACATCACCACCGACACACGCTTCTGGAATGCCAGCGGCGTGGACGTGACCGTCGGTACCGCTGGCCTGAAGATCAATACCCAGTCGCTGACCTCGATCCTGTCCGGCGGCATCGCATTCCGCGAGCCGAACTGGAGCCCGGAATCGAAGCCCGCCGATGAGAACGCCGAGTTCAAGATCTTCGATGATCAGGCCACGGCCCTGGCGCCGCCTGACGGTGAGCCACGCTACATCCGCATGCGCTTCAACCAGTCACTGCGCGGCCTGGCAGTAAACTCCCCGGTGGACTTCCTGGGTGTGAACATCGGCAAAGTGGTGTCGGTGGATCTGGATTACGACCCGAAAACCGGGACCTTCCCGAGCATTGTCGGCGCCGTTATCTACCCCAACCGTCTGGGCGCTGCCGAATCCAAACTGCGCCAGCTGGGCGGTAGCGGCGACGAAGAAGAACAGTCAGCCAGAATTCTCAACGCCTTCGTCAATAACGGGCTGCGGGCACAGGCTCGCACCGGCAACCTGTTGACCGGCCAGTTATACATTGCAATGGAGTTCGACCCAAAGGCGCCAAAGGTGACTTTCAACCCCAAGGCCAGGCCTCTTGAGATTCCTACCGTACCGGGTAACTTCGACAAGCTGCAGGAGCAGTTGCAGGCATTCGTCGACAAGCTCAGCAAAGTGCCTATCGATGAACTGGCCAAGAACCTCAATGGCAACCTGACCGAACTGCAGAAAACCCTCAAGCAGGTCAATGGCAGCGTCTTGCCGCAAATGCGCGGCACCTTGCAGCAGGCAGAAAAAACCCTGAGCAGCGCCAACGAAACTCTGGGCGAAGACTCTCCAGGCCGCCAGCAACTGACTCAGGCCATGGAAGAAGTGCAGCGCACTGCCCGCTCGGTACGGGTATTGACCGACTTCCTGAGCCGTCATCCTGAAGCGCTGATTCGCGGTCGCAGCGGCGATGCGGCACCAGCCTCATACAAAGCGCCGTCTTCGTCCCGTGCAATCGATCTGGAGCCAAAACAATGACCTTTCGCCTTAAACTGTTGGTATTGGCTGCGGCACTGGGCCTGGGTGCCTGCTCCTCGACACCGACCCGCTACTACACGCTGATCGCCCCCATGGACTCCGCCAGCGTGCCCAGTGCACAGCCTGCGCCGTTCCAGTTCGAGATGCTGCCGGTGCTGATGCCTGTCCAGGTGGATCAACCTCCTCTGGTCGTGCGCCAGGGCGATGGCAGCCTGGAAATCCTGGATACCGAGCGCTGGGGCTCGCCACTGGGCGACGAGTTTCACGATGCGCTGACCGCCAAGCTGGAACGCCGCTTTGGTAGCCGCGACATGGCGGGACTGCCAAAGGACAGCGGGCAGCCAGTGCTTTCATTGCGCACCGATGTCAGACGCTTCGAGTCGGTCCCCGGCCAGTACGCACTGATTGATGTGGTCTGGAGTCTGAGCCTGCGCAACACAGGTGCCACCGCTGGCAACAAGCGCATCAACCTGACCTGCAGCAGCGTGATCCGCGAACAGGCTGCATTGGGTATGGAAAACCTGATCCTGGCTCACCAGCAGGCCGTCTCGAAACTCGCACAGGAAATTGCCGACACCGCACAGGGCTGGGCACAGAATCCTTCCTCACGATGTCTCTGAAAACCGACTCAAAGGCCCCGTAACAGGGGCCTTTTCTATTGTGCAGGCTTTATTGATTGCATAAGAGGAATGAAAGACCACCCGAAAATTTATATACACAAGTACAAATAAGTATAAAACAGTATCAAAAGTACCCAATAGGCCATTACACTCCCGATCAAATACAGCATCGCTGTGCAGCTATCTTCATCTCGGCAATTGTTTACCTGAATGATGTCGACTTTTGCTTATTGATCAGTCGTGCCGGATATGTCTGTAAGGTCATGGAACTCCTTACACACTCCTTACAATTCTGCCACAGCCTTCTTTAAGGCAGGCGCTTCTAGAGGACAACTGAATGCCCGGAATCGGCCCCCGCCTCAAACGAGAACGAATAAGACTCAAACTGTCACAAAGCACGCTGGGCGCTATTGGGGGTGTTGAAACCAATGCCCAGAGCAATTACGAGAACGGCATACGTTCACCCAGAGCCGACTACCTGGCCCGTATTTCAGACGCAGGCATCGATGTAACCTATGTAGTGACAGGTTTCAGCCTTGAGCGCCCTCTCCCCACTCTGGAGATTCATGACACGAGCGAGCGCCTGAATCGCGTCATATCGCGCCTGCATAAAAACCTGCATGAAGTCACGCAGAACATCTACCACATGGCCCGATTACTCGAGAACCATGAAAATACCTC
The DNA here is from genome assembly GCF_900187465.1 of Pseudomonas sp. Irchel 3A18. Classification (NCBI taxonomy): domain Bacteria; kingdom Pseudomonadati; phylum Pseudomonadota; class Gammaproteobacteria; order Pseudomonadales; family Pseudomonadaceae; genus Pseudomonas; species Pseudomonas sp. Irchel 3A18. The sequence continues at coordinate 121,056 of NZ_FYDI01000008.1, read as the reverse complement.
GATCAGGTCACAAGTGGGCACTATCAAGGAAGAAGCGGAAGCCATTACAGTTGCGGCAGTACGCTTGATCTACGTGAGTTCGAAACTGAATTGATCTCCCGGCCTTCTCCAGGAAGGCCGGAGCGGCATTCGGTCGTACACGGAATGCCGCTGCAACAGCCTTAAAACCCGACAGTCGCCGACACCAGATAAGTCCTCGGTGTCGACAATGTAAGGCCCGCCGCACTGTCTGACGAAGTTGCTGCCGATGCCCAATAGGTTTTATCCAGCACGTTTTCTACAGAAGCTCGCACGGTGACGGGATTATCGCCCAGCTTGAAGGCATAACGGCCACCGACGTCATAACGTTCCCATGAGTCGATTTTCTGGTTATTGGCAGCATCCAGGTATTGCGACCCTGTATGAATGGCACGGGCAGTAAGCGTCAGGCCTGGCAGGCGATTGATATCCCACTCCACACCCATATTGGCGTTGACCTCAGGCGAGCCGGTGCCGCGATTGCCATCGAAAGTGCCCAGCGCGGTTTTGGTCTGCTCACTGTCAAGTAACATGACGCCACCCAGCAGCCGTACACCCGATAAGGGTTCACCGAACATATTCAACTCGACACCCTGATTGCGCAGTTCGCCATCGGGCTTGAAGTTGCCTTGGGCATCGGTGATGTAGGCCGGCTGTTCTATGCGGAATACACTCAGGCTGGTGCCAAAAGTGCCATGGTCATACTTCACGCCGACTTCCGTCTGCTTGGACTTGTAGGGTGCAAACACTTCGTCGCTGTTAGTGGCAGTCGTGGGCGCAGTCTCGCCCTGGCTAAGGCCTTCCATGTAGTTGGCATATAGCGAGATCGAGTCGGTGGCCTTGATCACCAGCCCCATGGCGGGAGACGTGGCGCGCTCGTCGTAGCGCTGCCCCAGCGCACCATTGGAATAGCTGTCCACTTCAACCCGCTGCAGGCGAGCGCCCAGGGTCAACAGCACGCGATCGTCAAGAAAGCTCAAGGTATCGGCCAGCGCAATACTGGTGAACAGGTTTTCGGTATGAGTCGAGGTATCGAAGCGGGTTGGCGCACCCGGATACGGCAACACGACCGGGTTATAAAGGTTGCTGGTGCGAGGCTGGTAACGTTCGCCGGCGTTATCGAACTCGAAGTCGAAACGGTTGAGGCTGATGTTCAGCGTATGCCCCACCGGCCCGGTGTTGAACCAGCTACGCGCACCGACCGTGAAGGTCTTGACCTCCTCGTCGCGCCGAAAAGTACGCGGCGTCACGGTAAAATCGCCACTGCTGGTGGTCACAGGAACCGTGTGGCGCAGGAAGTCATAATTGCCCTTGCGCGCACCGGCAGCGGCATACACCATCACTGCATCACTCAGATCGAACTCACCTCGCCATGCGCCGAAAGAGTCCTTGGAGTGGGAATAAGTCCAGGGCTGGGCAATGTTGCGACGAATATCCCTGGCCTTGGGCATGGCGATACCGGCGGCGACTTCGACCCGCTCGATGGGCGCATCGGCATAACGCTCCTGCTCCCCGAGATCCAGCGACATGCGCATCCGGTCTTCACGCCAGTCCAGCCCGATGACCGAAGCTTCACGCTCGACTTTCTGGTGATCCCACTCGGTATCGCCCGATTGCCGTACCCCGTTGTAACGCACCCCGAAACGCTGGTTATCGCCAAAGCGGCGACCGATATCCACGTGCCCGCCAAACTGCCCGGCCGATGCAAAGCTGCCGGTGAATTCGGTCAACGGTTCGCTGCCGGCGCGCTTGGGCTCGATATTGATATTGCCGCCCACACTGCCGCGCGGAACGATGCCACCCAATAACGCGCCGGGCCCTTTGAGGATATCGACCCGCTCGACCATCTCCATGTCGATGGAGTACGTCGGCAGCACGCCATACAACCCACCAAACGACACATCGCTGTTGAACAGACTGAACCCTCGAATCGAGAACTGCTCGAAACGCCCGCCTGCCGGGTTGGTGGTACGCACCGACGGGTCGCTGGCAACCATATCGCCAAGAGTACGCGCCTGCTGGTTTTTGATCGTGGTGCTGGTATAGGACGTCTGGTTGAAGGGCGTCTCCATGAAATCACGATCGCCCAGCATGCCCTGGGAACCGCTGCGGGCGACCTGGCCACCGGCATAAATGTCGCCCGGCCCGTCCAGCCGGCTGCCGTCGATGGACGTATTGGGCAAGACCATCGAGCCGTTTTCTGCGACCGGTGCAGGCACCAGCGTATAGGACTGATTGCCGAGCGGTTGCAATTGCAGTCCGGAGCCTTGCAGCAAAAGCATGAAGCCCTCATCGACAGGGTATTCGCCATCAAGCCCCTTGCTGTTGCGACCGGCCACCAGTGCCGGGTCTACGGAAAGGCTGACGCCAGACAGCGCAGCAAAGCGGGTCAAGGCGGCACTCAGGCTGCCAGCCGGAATCTGATAACTGCGCCGCACAGACTCCTCCGCCTGGACCGAAGCCACGAATACCGGCGCGACGCCAAGACCGATCACCACGCTGGCCTGGCAACTCATATGCAGCAACGGAGCCATGCCGAAACGGGCAAGACGCAGGCGACGCAAGAAAACTACGGGCATTGGAGCACTCTCTTTTGTGTTCACTTGAGAGAGATGACAAGCGACGGAAAAAAAAGGGACACGTCAGGCAGAAATATTTCGAGGCCCCAGGGTGATCCAGTACCGTGTCCGCGAATGCACCTGTACAGGCAGGCTTGCAACCAGCAAATCCAGAATGCGATCAGTATCGTCCAGCCGGAACGAGCCGGTCACCCTCAAGGCCTCCAGCTCGGGTTCCCAGCGCAGAATCCCGGGACGATAGCGATTGAGTTCGGTCAGGAAACTCCCCAGCGGGCGATTCTCTACGGTCAACACGCCCTGGCGCCAATCCGGTTGGCGAGCGTCGAAGCGTTCGACCGCAGTAACACCTTGAGCAGTCAGGGCTGCCCGTTCGCCCCCCTTGAGACGCAAGGTCGCGCCTTGTCTGGACAGCAGATCGACACTGCCACTCGCCACCGAAACCCGACAACGGTGCTCGTCCTGTCGAATGCACAGTTCGGCACCGTTGGCGATGATATGGCCCATGCGGGTATTGATGCTCACGGCCGGCGCATTGCCAGCCATGGTCAAGGCAATCTCCCCTTCGATCAACACTAACTGGCGCCTGCCGTCCAGGAAGTCGAGATCCACGGCACTGGCGGTATTGAGTTGCAATTGACTGCCATCGGGCAGGCGCAAGGTCTTGCGCTCGCCGGTTGCGGTGCGCAGATCGGCGCGCCAGGCCCTGACGGGCAACTGACTGCTGACGATCCAGCCGCCGGGAATCAGAGCCGCAATAACCAGCGCACGCTTGAGAATCGCCCGACGCGTCGGCTCGCTTCGCTTGAGGTCTGCCCGATCGAGGCTGGCCATGGCCAGTTCGGGCGGCAGTTCGGAGAAACGCTGCCGCAAGCCTTGTGCCCGCTGCCACACCTGCTCATGACTTGGGCATTGCTCGCGCCAGCGCTGCAATTGTTCGTACTCCTGAGCACTGGCCGTCCCGGACTCCAGCAACGCCAGCCAGTAGGCCGCAGCATGCGCCACTTGCCGGGCCTGCTCCTCACGCGCCATGTCACTCATAGCTCGGCCATCAGGCAATGTGCATAGGCCTGTGCCATGTAGCGTTTCACGGTACGTTCGGACACCTTCAGCCTGAGGGCGATCTGCGCATAACCCAGGCCTTCAAGCTGCGACCAGAGAAACGCCCGACGCACCACCACCGGCAAGTCGTCGAGTAACTCATCCAGTGCCTGCAGGGTCTGCAACAGGATCCAGCGCTGCTCGGGAGATGGAACGGCCTCTTCGGGCAATGCCGCCAAAGCCTCCAGATAAGCCTGTTCGAGACTGCGGCGCTTGTAGTGATTGATCAGCAACCGCTTGCCCACGGTCACCAGATAGGCACGCGGCTCACGCAGGTTAGCCAAGGGTTCGCTCTGCCAGGTCGCCATGATCCGCAAGAACGTATCCTGACTGAGATCGGCGGCATCCCACGCATTGCCCAAGCGGCACCGTAGCCAGTTTTCCAGCCAGCTACGGTGATCACGATAGAAGTTGTCCAGGCCAGGCTGTATACCCGATGACCCTGCTGCATCACTCATTCAAAGGCCACCCATGACAGCGACTTAAAATGAGAATCATTCTATTTAATTCGTGTCAGCGAGCCAACCTGTTTCTCAGGCTCAACACTCGGGTGATCTCCTAGTGATTCAGCGGCGCTTCAACCTGTCGATAATCACCGCCAGTAACAGAATGGTGCCGCGAATGACGTACTGGTAGAAGGTGTCGATGTTCTTGAGGTTCATCGCATTCTCGATGATCGCCAGAATCAGCACACCCGCGATCACATGGCGAATCATGCCGATACCGCCGCTCAGCGAGACGCCGCCCAGCACACAGGCCGAGATGACTGTCAGCTCGAAGCCCTGGCCGATCATGGGTTGCCCGGAAGTCATGCGTGAAGCCAGCACCACGCCGGCCAGCGCACCAATCAGGCCGTGTACGGCAAAGATGATGATCTTGGTCCGGTCGACATGCACACCCGCCAGCAAGGCGGCCTCCTGGTTACCGCCAATGGCCATGGTGTTGCGGCCATAGGTGGTGTAGTTGAGCAGCCAGCCAAAGAAGATAAAGCAGGCAATGGTGATCAGGATCGGTACCGGCACACCATAGAACTGGCCGTTGCCGAAGACGAAGAAGTCCTCGTTGGAAACCCCCACAGCCTTGCCGTTGGAAAAGATATACGCCAGCCCACGAACGATCTGCATGGTCGCCAGGGTCGTGATCAGGGCATTGATGCGCAGCTTGGCAATGACGATACCGTTGATCAGCCCCACCAGCAGGCCCATGGCAAGGGCAGCGCTCACTCCGAGGAATACGCTGTCGGTATCGCGAATCACGATCCCGGCAATCACACCGGCACACGCCAGTACCGAACCGACCGACAGGTCGAAGTGCCCGGAAGCCAGGCAATAAAGCATGGTGCAGGCGGCAATGCCCACGGTGGAAATTGCCAGCCCCAACCCGCGCATGTTCAGCGGCGACAGGAAGTTATCGATGAACACCGCACACAGCATGAAAATACCCAGTGCAGCCAGCAACATGACCCATTCATCGAGAAAGCGGCGCATATTCAAGCCCTGACGGGGAGCCCGCAGGCTGGTTTCGGTAGACATACGCACCTCTTTTTTATTGTTCATGGTCGTAGACCAAAGGTTCAGCCGCGTGAGCGGGGTAATGCCAGTTGTAGAAGTCGCGACTCATCGGCCTCGTCGCGGTTGAGTTCACCGGTAATGGCCCCTTCGCTCATGACCAGAATGCGGTCTGAGATGCCCATGACTTCCATCAGGTCGCTGGACACCACAATCACCGCGATGCCTTGCGCCGCCAGGTTATGGATGATCTGGTAAATCTCGGATTTGGCACCGATATCAATGCCTCGGGTGGGCTCGTCCAGCAGCAGGACTTTCATCGGCATAGACAACCAGCGACCCAGAATCGCCTTCTGCTGATTACCACCGGAAAGAAAGACAATCTGCTGATCCGGCGAAGGCGTCTTGACGTTCATCGCCCGAATCTGTTTTTCGGCGTTCTCGCGTTCCCAACGTCCTTGAAGCAGGCAACCCAGGCTCACATGCCGGGACCGGGCGCCGATATTGATGTTCTCGGCCACACTGGACAGCGGCACGATGCCTTCTTTCTTGCGGTCCTCCGGGCAGAGCAATATGCCAGCGGCAATCGCGTCCCGAGGAGACTTCAAGGTCAGCGGCTTGCCGTCCAGTTGCAGCGTGCCAGCCTTGCTGCGGGTCATGCCGGACAACAGGCGAAACAGCTCGGTACGACCAGCCCCCACCAGCCCGAAGAAGCCCAGCACTTCGCCCTTCTCGACTGCGAAGCTCACCGGCTCCTGCAATCCCGGCCCGAGCAGGCCAGTAACCCGCAGACTCGGGCCTTGATGCTCACGGGGCCGATAGTCATAGATATCCTGGATATCGCGCCCGACCATGCAGGTCACCAGACGATCATGGTCAAGCTCTGCCATGTCCTCGAAGGTGCGTACGAAACGCCCGTCCTTGAACACCGTCACGGCATCGCAGATACGGAAAATTTCTTCCATGCGGTGGGACACGTAAAGAATCACCCTGCCCTCGTCGCGCAATTTGGCGATGATCGCCATCAAGCGGTCGATCTCACGCGCCGACAGGCTGCTGGTGGGTTCATCGAAGGCAATCACATGGGCATTGCGCGACATGGCCTTGGCGATTTCCACCAATTGCCGCAGCCCCAGCGACAAATCCCCGAGACGCATTCCCGGATCGATTTCGTCGGCAAGCCCCTTGAGCAGTTCCGTGGCCTGACGCAGCATGAGCCGGCGATTGATCATCCCGAAGCGATTGGGCATATGCCCCAGCAGCAGGTTTTCTGCCACGGTCATTTCCGGCACCAGATGCAGTTCCTGGTGAATCACTGCGACACCCGCCGCGATGCTGTCTGCGGTAGACCTGAACTGATGGGTGAGCTCACCGATCTGCAAGGTCCCGCTGTTGGGCGTATAGGAGCCACCCAGTATTTTCAGCAATGTGGACTTGCCAGCCCCGTTCTCGCCCATCAAGGCATGTACGCTGCCAGGATTGGCCTGGAAGCTGATGTCCGACAGCGCCTTGACGCCGGGAAAGACCTTGCCGATGCCGCTGAAGCGCAAGGCGCCACCGGCCGCTTGCTGTTGTTCGATTGCCTGCTGCATGAACTGTCCTCCTCACTCGCGAAGGGGCCTGAGATCAGGCCCCCTTGAACTCACTTCCACAGACCGATCTTGGTCAGGACTTCCTGGAAGTTGGCCCGCGTAATGAGCGTCACGTCGTCCATGGCGGTGTACTTGGGAGGTTCTTCGCCGGTCGTGACCCATTTGAACATCTGGTAGGCGGTGTCATAGCCTTCCTTGTCCGGGCTCGGCAGCATCGAACCGAAGAAACCGCTTTCTTTCTTTTTCAGTTCATCGATTGCGTCAGTACCATTGATGCCGATACCGATCACGTTGGCTGGCTTGAAGCCGTTGGTGGCTGTGGCACGCACGCCGCCGAGCACGGTGTTGTCGTTCATGCCACCGATGATCAGGTTCTTGGCATTACCCGGCAGTTTCGGCAGCGCCGAGTTGGTCGCATCCATACTGCCCGGCACATCGAGGGTCTTCTGGGCAGTGAAGAGGATATGGCTTTCCGGCAGACCGGCTTTTTTCAGCGCATCCACAGAGCCGTCGGTGCGCTTCTTGCCGGTATCCAGTTCGTTGTAGGTGTTGATGATGGCGTAGGTTTCTTTCCAGTCCCAATTGCGGTTTTTCGCCTCGGCCGCCATGGCCTCGCCCTGTTTCTGACCCACCTCGAAAGCGGCCATGCCCAGGTACGGCACGTCTTCCATGAAGTTGCCCTTGGCATCGACGAAACGATCATCCACCGCCATCACCTTCAAGCCCAACGCCTTGGCCTTGGCGACGATGGCCGGGCCGAGGGAAACATCGGGTGGGCAGATGACAAAACCCTTGGCGCCGTTGGCTGCCAGGCTGTCGATGGCTGCCAGGGTTTTCTCGCCATCGGGTACGGCAATCTTGAGCACCGTGAAGCCGTGCTCCTTGCCCGCCTTGTCGGCAAAGGCCCATTCGGTCTGGAACCAGGGTTCTTCGGGTTGCTTGACCAGGAAGCCGATTTTCACTTCTTCGGCAGCGTGGAGGATGCCACTCATGCCCAGGATGGCAGTGGTGACAGCGGCGCAGCATAGGGAACGAATCCCGTGACGACTCAACATAGCTAACTCCTTATTTTTATTGAATAGCTACAGCGTCCAACAAGGTGAGGCTCCAGGTTCTGTACACCCGAAACCCGTTAAATAGTCATACCATATCGCCAGGAACAGCAATGTAACCGAGTGTCACTCGTGATAAAGCACCGAGCGGCCGCCATCGATCATGATGCAACTGGCGTTGATGAACGGCGCCTCATCAGTGGCCAGGAACAGCGCAGTCATCGCAACTTCGATGGGCTGGCCGATACGTTTGGGCGGATGCAGATCGAAGGCGCGTTGCCGCTCGGCCTGTGGATCATCGAAGCCGTTCCAGTAATCGACGTTGAGCTGGGTTTCGATATAGCCCGGCGCGATGGCGTTGACCCGAATACCCTTGGGCGCGTATTCGATACCCAGGGCGCGGGTCAGGCCCAACAGGCCATGCTTGGCGACCGGATAGGGAAAGCATCCGGGAATGATGTTGCTCGAATGGGTCGAGGCGATATTGATGATGTTGCCCGCGCCCTGTTCCAGCATTTTCGGCAAGACACTGCGGCAGCCATACCAGGCGCCATCCAGATCGATGGCGAAGCAGCGCTTCCAGTCTTCGTCGCTCATTTCCAGCGGGTCGCGGAACACATTGACCCCGGCGCAGTTGATCAGCACATCGACCCGGCCAAAATGCTCGATGGCCAGGTCCACCATGCTGCGCCACTGGTCCTGTTGCGTGACATCGACCTTGAGTGCGTGAATCTCGGCCCCCTGCCCGCGCCATTTCGCCGCCACCTGCTCGACCTTTTCGCCCTGCACATCGCTGATGATCAGCCTGGCCTGCTGCGCCTGGAAACACGCCACGATGGCTTCGCCAATCCCCTGGGCAGCGCCGGTCACCAGCACCACCTTGCCTTTGAGGCGTTCACCGCGAACCGGCTCGGGAACCGGGGGTAACGACAAAGGTATCGCCATGTTCAACTCTCCTTGAATGCAATGAAAATTCAGCCTGCGAAGCGCGGGCAAAGCTGCCCGGCAACACCCACGTCGGCCTTGAGTAGCGCGCCATCGAACTGGCCATGGGCATCGGCCGGTGCAGCGCTGGTGACATAGAGCGTAGACAGGCCGGGGCCGCCAAAAACACAACTGGTGGGATGACTGACAGGCAGGTCGATCACCCGATCAACGCTGCCATCGGGGGCAAAGCGGATCAGGCAGCTCCCCCCCCAGCGGGCATTCCAGACATAGCCTTCGGCATCCATGGCCGAACCGTCCGGTACGCCGCGGGGGTGTTCGTGCGCCCACACCTGACGCTCGCCCAAGCTGTCGTCAGTCAGAATCGGGTATTGGTAGATAACGCCATCAAGGGTATCGGCGCTGTAGAGCACTGTGCCCTGGGCATTCCACAAAAGGGTGTTGACGATGCCCTGCCTGTCCAGCAAGTGCGTGACCCTTGCATCCGGGTCTACGCGAAACAGGCCACCGGAGCGGCGTACCAACGGCAAGTCGCCACCTTCGTCATCCAGATTGTTCTGCATGCTGCCCAGCCACAGGCGGCCCTGAGCGTCGCAACGGGATTCGTTGGCGCGGTTGCCCGCGACAGGATCGGCCACGCACAGCAATGAAATGGAGGTTTTAGGCGATTCGAGGCTCAGGCGGTATACGCCGCTGGCCAGAGTCACCAGGGCATCGCCCTTGTCGGTGGGAATGAATGCGGAAACCGCCTCAGGCAGACGCCATTGGCTGTATTGACCCTGGACCAGCCTGCAGGCCAGACGCCCGGCAATGTCGACCCAGTACAAGGCTTGCTGATCAAGGTCCCAGAAAGGGGCTTCAGCCAGTTTGAAACGGTGCTCGGATAGCGGCTGCCATTGCATGGACGGTGTCCTTTTTTATTTTTCTTAGGAACTGCCTCTACTAAATAGTATTACGATTTATTTTTCAAGCGGCTTTTTATCGTCTATAAATCCTTGCATCGGATTAAAACCGATCAAATAGTCTTACCAATTTGCTGTCTGACAGCAAAACCCAGAGATGCGTTGCGTCACCTTCTCCTTTCACAACAACAATAAAAGTGAGTAGAACAGATGAAAAATCACGCTCTTCTCAGCAGCCTTGGACTGTCACTGATGATCGCCACCCTGACCGCACAAGCCGCCGCACTGTCCAGCGAACATGGCCTCTTCGGCAAACTGCCCGATGGTACGCCCATCGAGAAGTACACCCTGCAAAACAGTCACGGCCTGCAGGCCAGCATCATTACCTATGGCGCAACCCTGCAATCGCTCAAGGTTCCGGACAGGAACGGCAAGGTCGAAGACGTCGTTCTGGGCTTCGATGATGTGCAGGGCTATCAGGCCAACGGCACCGTGTATTTCGGTGCAACCATCGGTCGTTTCGGCAACCGACTGGCGGGCGGCACCTTCAAGCTGGACGACAAGACCTACCGCGTCCCGCTCAACGACAAGACCAATGCGCTGCATGGCGGCAATCAGGGTTTCGACAAGCGTATCTGGAAAGCCGAAAGCATCAAGGCCAATGGCTCGGTCGGGGTGAAGCTTAGCTACCTGTCGCCCGATGGCGAGATGGGTTTTCCCGGCGCGTTGCTGACAGAAGTCACCTATAGCCTCAACGACCAGAACGAGCTGAAGATCGACTACCGCGCCACCACCGACAAGCCCACGGTGCTGAACCTGACCAACCACAGCTATTTCAATCTGGCGGGCGCGGGCAACGGCGATATTCTCCAGCAGGTGGCCACCCTGCACGCTTCCCGTTACACGCCGGTCAACGACAAGCTGATCCCTACCGGTGAGCTGGCCCCGGTGGCTGGCACGTCCATGGACTTCCTCAAGCCAACGGCCATCGGCAAGAACATCAAGGCCGACCATCAACAGCTCAAGTACGCTGAGCCCAAACAAGGCGGCTTTGACTTCAACTGGGTGCTGGACACCAAGGGTGACATCAGCAAACTTGCGGCAGAAGTCAGTGACCCGCAGTCAGGCCGTCACCTGCAACTGTTCACCACCGAGCCCGGCGTGCAGTTGTATACCGGCAATTTCCTGGATGGCAGCATTCATGGCAAGGCCGGCAAGGTCTATCCGCATTGGGGTGCCTTCACCCTGGAAACCCAGCACTACCCCGATGCGCCCAACCAGCCCGCCTTCCCCAGTACGCGACTGGACCCTGGCAAGGCTTACACCCAGACCACCATCTTCAAGTTTCTGACTCATTGAGAAGTGTGCAGACTGTGGGAGCTCCCGCAGTCTGCACACCATCATTTACCCTTCATTGCCGCCGTCAGCTTGTCGACGTTATAGCGAAACATCTGCGCATAGCTGGCCGCCGGGCCATCCGCGGGTGACAAGGCCTCGACGTATAGCTCACCCCCCGGCTGCGCGCCACTGGCATCGGCGATCTGCTTGACCAGCCGAGGATCACCGGAGTTTTCGAAGAAATAGGCCGTCACGTGCTCGCTCTTGATCTGGCGGATCAGTTTTGCGACATCTGCCGCCGACGCTTCCGACTCGGTAGAGAAACCCAAGGGTGACAGGAAGGTCACGCCATAGGCGTCACCGAAATAACCGAACGCATCGTGGGACGTGAGAATCTTGCGTTTCGACTCGGGCACCGACTGGACCTGATCACGGGCATAGAGGTCAAGCTCCTGCAATTGCACGATATAGCGTTGACCATTGGCCTCGTAGACGCTGGCACCTTCAGGGTCCGCCTTCTTGAGCGCGGTCATGATATTGCGCACATAGATCACCCCGTTGGCGGCGCTGTTCCAGGCATGGGGATCGGTGATGAGCTTGCCGTCTTCCTGCATGTAACGGGTCTTGATGCCCTCGGACAACACAACCGGCTGGCCCTTGTAGCCGGACGCCTTGATCAGGCGGTCCATCCAGCCTTCCAGATGCAGGCCGCTGACAAAGGTAAGGTCAGCGCTCTTCAGTGCCTGGGCATCACGCGGGGTGGGTTCGTAAACATGGGGGTCGCCATTGGGGCCGATCAGCGAGGTCACGTGAACCCGATCGCCGCCGACATTGCTGACCATATCGGCAATCACCGTGAACGAAGCCACCGCCTCAAGAGGCTTGGCCTGGGCAAGACTTGCAAACGCCGACAGCGCAATCGCCGCCATCGAGCTCAACATCATCAATCGTTTCATGACATGCCCTTTTCAGTTGGCCAGGTGGGGTTTTGGAAACAGTCGACGCAAGATGCCCGTGCGGCCGAACAGCAGCGAAAAGCCATAAAAGACGCTGGCGGTCAGAACGATGGCCGGCCCGGACGCCACGCCAAGGTGATAGGAAACGATCAGGCCGATCAGCCCCGAAACGGTCGCCAATACCGTCGAGATCAGCATCAGGGCACTCAATGAGCTGGCCCAGAACCGGGCAGCCGTGGCGGGCAGCATCATCATGCCCACCGCCATCAGCGTGCCGAGCGCCTGAAAACCCGCCACCAGGTTCAAAACGACCAGCAGCAGAAACAGCACGTGGTACAGCGAACCCATGCCGCCAACGGCACGCAGGAATCCCGGATCGAAACATTCGAGCACCAGCGGGCGATAGATCACGGCCAGCAGGATAAGGGTGAATGACGCAATGCCGCCGACCATATAGATCGCGCTGTCATCGATGGCCAGGATGGTGCCGAACAGCACGTGCAGCAGATCGACACTGGAGCCGTGCATGGAGACGATCAATACTCCGGCAGCCAGTGAGGTCAGGTAGAAACTGGCGAAGCTGGCGTCTTCGCGCAAGGCGGTCAGGCGGCTGACCAGCCCAGACAGCAAAGCCACGGCAAGCCCGGCGATCAGACCGCCAATGCCCATGGCCGGCAGCGACAGGCCTGCCACCATGAAACCCAGTGCCGCGCCCGGCAGGACCGCATGGCTCATGGCATCCCCCACCAGGCTCATGCGCCGCAACATCAGCAACACACCCACCGGACCGGAACCGACTCCCAACGCGAGGCAGGCCACCAAAGCCCGGCGCATGAAACCGAACTCGACAAAAGGCTCGATCAGCGTGGCATAGAGCATCATGAATGCTCACCTTCGGTATCGCAGACCTGAGCATCCGCACTCCAGAACTCGGCCATATTGCGGGCGCGCCGCAGATTGGCATCGCTCAATACTTCGGCTGTCGCTCCCCAGGCAATGGTTTCGCGGGCCATCAACAGGGTTTGCGGAAAGTGCTGACGGACCTGATCGATATCGTGCAACACCGCAATGACGGTGCGTCCCTGCCCATGCCAGACCCGGACCAGCTCCAGCAGATCGCGGGTGGTGCGGGCATCGATGGCGGTAAAAGGCTCGTCCAGCAGAATCACCGAGGCGTCCTGCAATAGCAGCCGTGCGAACAGCACCCGCTGGAACTGCCCGGAGGACAGAGATCCGATGCTGCGCGCCTCAAAGCCCTCAAGCCCGACGGTTTTCAGCGCATCCCGGGTGAGCCTGGCGTGATTGCGAGTCAGGCCGCGAAACGGGCCGATGCTGTGCCAAGCACCCATGGCCACGGTATCGGCCACGCTCAAGGGAAAACTACGATCGATCTCCGCCGCCTGTGGCAGATAACCCAACGTGCGGGTCGCCAACCGGCCTCGATCCACACGCCCCGCCGCTGGCTTCATGGTCCCGGCAATGGTCTTGATCAGCGTGGACTTGCCCGCACCATTGGGGCCGACGATGGCAGTCAGGCTACCCGCCTCGAAACGACCACTGATGTGATGCACCGCCGGACGGCGTTCGTAAGCGACGGTCAGATTGTCCAGAGCAATGGCGGCACTCATGGAATAGCCACCGACCAGACAATGGCCAGCCATAACAACAGCAAAATACCGAGAGCCAGCAGGACCCGCTTCAAAGCCGATTGAGCCAGAACGGAACCTGCAACAGAGGGAGCGCGGGGAGCTTTCACGGGAGAGTAGCCTGCAACGATTCGTTACAGTATTACACGACCATTCGGCATTTTGTTATGAAATAACATTTAGTTGAGCTGCAAGTTTTAAACTACACGCTTTTGACTTGAGGCTTGCAGCTTTCATCCTCGCCCAAACCCCCTCTGCAAATCCTCGATCAACGCTGCCACATCCTCCAGCCCGATATGCAAGCGCAACACCGGGTTGAGCAGTCGATCGGCTTCATTGTCGCGATCACTGACGTTGGCCACGGTGATCAGGCTTTCGTAGCCGCCCCATGAAGCACCGAGCCCGAACAGTTGCAACGCGCCGATAAAGCGCTCCAGCTGACCCGGGTCCGAGGACTCGAACTCGAAGGACAGCAAGCCGTTGCTGCCGGTGAAGTCGCGCTTCCACAGGGCGTGGCCGGGGTGGTCCGGCAAGGCTGGATGGAAAACACGGCGGACTTGCGGTTGTTCGTTCAGCCAGTACGCGACTTCAAGGGCCTGGCGCTCGTGGGTTTCCATGCGTGAAGCCAGGGTGCGGGCACCGCGCAGGACCAGATAGGCGTCATCGGGGCTGACCGCATTGCCGAAGGTGTCGCTCATCCTTCCCAGCGGCTGCCAGACGTCTTCACGGGTGCAGACGCTGCCCATCACCACATCGCTATGACCGCACAGGTACTTGGTCAGGGCCATGATGGAAATGTCCGCGCCCAGCTCCAGTGGCCGATAGAGGTAGGCCGAGCCCCAGGTGTTGTCCACCGCCAGCAGGATGTTTCGTGGTTTGCACAGCGCGGCAATGGCCGGCAAGTCGCAGAGTTCGTAGAGCAACGAACCCGGCACTTCGGTGTAGACCATGCGGGTATTGGCCTGCAGTTGCCCTTCCAGCCCCTGGCCGTCGGCCCTGAAATAGCTGACCTGAATGCCGAATGGCTCAAGGAAGTCACGGGCCACACGCCGCACCGGCGAATACACGGCATCGGTTATCAGGACATGATCGCCGGGGCGCAGATAGGCCAGGAAAGTCTGCGCCACTGCCGCAAGGCCGGTGCTGAACAATCGGGTGCGATAGCCGCCTTCCAGTTCAGTCACGAGGTCTTCCAGGGCAAATCCCGTTGGATTGCCCCTCGCCCCATAGCTCAACAGGCGCTCGGTATCGCGGCGCTTGCGGATATCGCGCATCTGCCCGAGGCTGTCGAACAGTACGGTGCTCATGCGCGAAACCGGTACATTCACCCCGCGCACGCCACTGCCCTTGGCCGTACGCGCGGCATGGATCAACCGGGTCTTGACCAAGGGGTTCTGTGACGGACGCTCAGGCTTTTTTGCGGATAAGGGCTTGAGGCTGGCAATTTCCTGCTCGGTCATCTGCCCCAGCAGACCGATTTCCCAGGCCAGGTACTGGCGGGCAGCGTCCTTGTTGCCGGAATGCCGGTCATGAGTGAAGAACAGAAAATCGATGCACTGCTCGTCCGCCAGGCTGGCACTGTCTTCGCGCAACGGTAGCCCGGCGGTTTGCCAGGCCTTGATCCCGCCGTCCAGCAGACGCACCTGCTGACGCTGCGCCTGTGGCAACTCTTCTACCGCCAGTTGCGCCAGAGCCGGATCATCGGCAATCAGCACCAGAGGCCGGGACTCATCAGCAACGGCGGCAGCCAGCAGCGGACGAATCGACCAGCGTGAACCTTCAATATGGCCTTTGCGAAAACCTGTGCTCGGACGCAGATCGATAAGCGCTACCGTGTTGTCTTTCAAGGCGTCGGCGAGCAGTTGCACGCTGATGCCCGGCAGGCCCGGCTGAACATACTCGCCCGCGACAGGCAGCGACAAACCACTGTTCACGCCATCAGCCAGCACATAGGCATCATGTCCCAGTTGCCTCAGCCAACTGGCGACAATCGGGGCGCGAATGCCTTCGTCGTCCACCAGCACCAGCCGCGCCTGACGCACGCCGACATATAAATCCGTCGCCTGAATCAACTGGCCGCCCGGCGTATGTTGCGCACCCGCCAATGTGCCTGCCGCAAACTCCTCGGCGGTTCGTACATCGCACAGGAACAGGCTACGCCCGCTGTCTGCGGCCCAGCCGGCAACCTGTTCGGAGCTGACCGTCTGCACCCCTGCCCGTTCGGCCAAAGCCTGGGCGGCATCCCGCTGCAGGGCCAGCGACTCGGGCGATACGGCATCCGGGTAGCGTCGGGTGCTGCCGTGCTCCAGTTGCAGATCGGCCAGATACCAACCCTGGGTTCCGTTTTCCAGGGCATAGACCGGGTTCTTCACGCCCAGGTCGATCAGCGTCTGCGCGCCGATGATGCTGCGGGTCCTCCCGGCGCAATTGACGATGATCGGCGTGTGTTCGTCGCGGACCAGCTCCGGCAGCCGATAACCCAGTTCGCCATTGGGGCAGCACACAGAACCGGGAATGGTCATCTTGCGGTATTCGTCGAATGGTCTGCCGTCCAGCACCACCAGCGACTCGCCCTGAGCCTGACGCTGCGCCAGTTCGGTGGCGCTGATATGCGGCGTATGGCGAGCCTCTTCCACCAGTTCGCCAAACGCCTTGGACGGCACATGCACACCCGCGAACAGTTGCAGACCTGCGGCCTGCCAGCCATCGGCGCCCCCTTCCAGAATATGCACCTGACGATAGCCGAGCGCTTCCAGTCGCAAGGCGGCACGCGAAGCGATATCGCCGCCATTCTGGTCATAGATCACCAGCCGCACGCCAGGGTTGGGTGCCAGGCGACGAATATCCAGCTCCAGTCGGCTATAGGGCAGCGTGACGCCATGGAACAGATGGGCTTCGCCGTACTGGCCATGTTCGCGCAGGTCGAACAGGGCAATTTCCTGCCCGTCGAACAGCCATTGTTGTAGTTGGGCCGCGGTGGTGGTCTGGCTCATGAGGTGGCTCATAAAAGTGAAAGGGGAAACCTGTGCTGGCTATCAATAAGCCTGAATCGACGGTGCCATCTGCGAGGCGTTGTAGTTCAGGACACGGCCTTCTTCATTGACACCGAAACGCCCGTTGAGCGATTCCAGCGGGCGACCATACAGGTGGAAGTGCAAGGTCGGCTCTTCGCCCGTGACCTTGATGCCATGCAAGTCTTCGCCCAGGAAACCGATGGGGGTGCCTGGCTGGACAATGACTTCCTTTTCCAGCTCCAGACGAGCGAAGGCCGGGTCGCTGCCATCGTCGGTACGCGCCCAGACGTAGTTGATCTCCTGGCCCTGCACGGCAACGATCACCGCCCAGGTTTCATGGTTGTGCGGCAAGGTGCTTTTGCCCGGCAGCAGCGAGTTCATGTACAGGGTCGGGGTCTCGCCATCATCGTTCAGGCGATAGCGGAAAGCAGTCTCGCCCTGCCCCGGTACCGGCGCAGGAAACTCGGTAAAGTTGAACAGGTCATGGCGCTTGGCCAAGTCTTCCAGCAGCGCGATGATTTCCTTCAACGCCTCGCGGTCTACGCCGCGCTGGTTGATGACACGGATCTGCTGCAGAAAACTTTCAATCACTTGGGTTCGGTTTGCGTTGCTCATCAGGTAGCTCCCGGTGGGGTTCGATTTTAGTTATACGGACAGGCTGTAACGGCTGATATTGCTCAGTGCAAACGGGTCGGAGGACACCGGCGGACGACGTCCGGAATCACCCAGAGCGTGGCGCAGAAACTCGCGGGTTCGCTCACTGGTCGGACGCTGGAATATCTGCTCGGCGCTGCCGTGCTCGACGATCAGGCCGTTCTCGGTGAAATACACCACGTCGCTGATTTCTTCGGCGAAACGCATTTCGTGGGTCACCAGCACACAGGTCATGCCTTCTTCGGTCAGCTCGCGGATTACGGTCAGCACTTCACCGACAGTTTCCGGGTCCAGGGCCGAGGTCACTTCGTCGAACAGGATCAGTTCCGGGCGCATGGTCAAGGCCCGGGCAATCGCAACTCGCTGCTGCTGGCCACCGGACAATTGCCCAGGATAAGCATCGGCCTTGTGTTCCATACGCACCTTGGCGAGCAAGGCACGCGCCTGTTTCTCAGCTTCGGCGCGCTCGATCCCCAGCACCTTGCGCGGGGCGATTACCAGGTTTTCCAGCACCGACAGATGCGGAAACAGGTTGTACTGCTGGAACACAAAACCCACGCGTTTGCGCAGTTCGATACGCTCCGCTTCGCGGGTCAGGGCATGAACGTCGGTATTGCCCACGCGGATGGTGCCGCGCTGGGTCTGCAACAGCCCGGTGATGCAGCGCAGGATGGTTGACTTGCCCGAACCGGACGGGCCGATGATCGACACTGCCTGACCGCGCTGCACATCCAGATCGATGCCCTTGAGCACCAGGTTGCTGCCAAATGACAGGTGCAGGTCGCGCAGACTGACCAGAGGCTCGGCGCCAGAATCAATAGAAGGCATAACGTCGCTCCAGGCGTTGGGTCAGACGGGAAATCGGGTAGCAATAGGCAAAGAACAGCACCAGCAGGCTGCAATAAATGATCACGGTGAAACCGGTCTGATTGACGGTGTTGCTGGCAATCTGCGCGGTGTCGATCACGTCATGCACACCCACCAGCGAAGCCAGTGCCGTGCCCATGGTGATAACCGCGTAGAGGTTCATCCACGGCGGCAGCATGCGTTTGAAGCACTGCGGCAGGATGATCGAGGTGAATATCTGCCCACGGGTGAACGCCAGCGAACGTGCGGCTTCCCATTGGGTGCTGGGGATCGACGCCACGGCTCCCCTGAAGATTTCCGCGACATTGGCACTGGCCGGCAAAGCCAGGCCGATGGTGACCTTCACCCAGTCGGGAAACGAGATATAGGTGCTGCCGATCTTGATCTCGAACGGGAACACATAAGTGGTGAAATAGATCAGCACCAGCCAGGGCGCATTGCGAAAGATCTGTATCCAGATTCGCGCAGGCAGGCGCAGCAGCCTGAAAGGCGACATTCCCAGAGCGCCGACCAGCAGTCCGAACACCGTCCCCAGACCGATGGCAACCAGACTGATCAGGATGTTCTGGCCAAAACCCACCGCCAAAGCAGGCGACCACTGCATCAATGCCAGGAACACCGGGCTGTTCGGCGCACCGAAAATCAGCCAGGCAACCGTCAGAACAACCAGTGTCAGCGCCAGTAAATGGCGACGCGGCCACGCGACAGGCGTGGCAACCGATGAATCAATGGCCATAGCCGGGCATCCTCAGGCGTGATTCCAGGGCGCGCCCTGCACAGTTGACGATAAAGCTGAGCAAGCCGAAAAAGCTCAGGATCAGGATCATCAGTTCCAGCACGTTATCGCTCTGGGTCCAAATCATGATCGCCGCATAGGTGATGTCCCCCACCGCGATGGCCGAAGCCACGGCAGTCATCTTCACCAGATCGATCAGGTTATTGATCAGCGATGGCAAGGCAAAACGCACAGCCAGTGGCAACTGCACGTTCCACAGCAACTGGCGACTGTTGAAAGCCAGAGAGCTGGCGGCTTCCAGGGTCACGGAAGGAACCGCTTCGATACCGGCCCGCAAGGCTTCAGCATGGAAAGCCCCCTTGTGCAGAGAAATCACGATCACCACCCAGGCGAAAGGTGTCAGCGGATTGGCTGCACCGACGGCCTGGGTCAACAGCATGTTCAACACCAGAAAGGCGCAATACAGTTGCACCAGCGTCGGCGTATTGCGGGTGACTTCAATGAATACTCTGGCTGGCGAACGCAGCCATGGCTTGCCCGAAGTGAGCATGGCCGCCAGGGCGACACCCACCAGCAGGCTGCCAACGATGGTGAGCAGGCACAGCAGCAAGGTGGTCAACGCCCCGTCGACCATCGTGCCGCGCTGATAGGCATCCAGCAGAAAGGCGTAGTTCAGGCCAAATCCGGCCGTCCACTGTACGAACGACTCCAGCAAGTGACTCATGGCGCCTCCCCCACACTCAACTGCGCACAGGCACTGGCAATACGCTGCCCGGCTTCGATCACGGTTTCGGTGGCCGTGGCAATCGACAGGCGAAACCACGGCGACAAACCATAAGCACTGCCTGCGACACCGGCCACGCCGGACTCCAGCAGCCAGGCGACCACATCGGCATCGTTTTCCAGTTGCAGGCCGTCCGGGCGATAGCGACCCAGCAACCCGGCGCACCGCACGAAAACAAAGAAGCCGCCCTGGGGCACCAGCACTTCAAGGCCATCGACGGCACTCAGGGTTTCAACCAGCAAGTCCCGGCGCAGGTGGTAGGCCGCCACGTGTTGCGGCAGAAACTCCAGCCCGCCCTCAAACGCTGCCAATGCCGCAGCCTGCCCCACCGATGAAGCGCCGGAGGTCGACTGCGATTGCACCACGGTCATGGCCGTGGTGAGTTCATGCGGTCCGGCCCCGAAGCCGACCCGCCAGCCGGTCATGGCGTAAGTCTTGGACACGCCGCCCACCAGCAGGCAGCGCGGCTGCAAGTCCGGCGCGACATTGAGCAAGCTCTGGGCAGGTTGCCCGTCGAAACGAATGTGCTCGTACAACTCGTCCAGCAACACCAGCACGTGCGGATGACGACGCAGCACGTCAGCCAGCGCCAACAGCTCCGCCTCGCTATACACCGCGCCACTGGGGTTGCCCGGCCCGTTGAGGATCAGCCAGCGCGTTCGCTCACCGATATGGCGTTCCAGTTGCGTCGGGGTCAGCTTGCAGCCTTGCTCCAGGCCGCACTCGATAAACACCGGCTCACCGCCATTGAAACGCACACTGTCCGGGAATGACGGCCAGTACGGCACTGGCACCAGCACTTCGTCGCCGTCATTCAGGGTCGCGGCGAATGCATTGAAGATGATCTGCTTGGCACCGTTGGCTATCACGATGGAAGCCAATGGATAATCCAGAGCGTTTTCGCGCTGCAACTTGCCTTGCACCGCTTCGCGCAAGGCCCGCACACCGGGGGTCGGTGTGTATTTGGTGGCACCCGCGGCAATGGCCTTGAAGGCTGCCTGCTTGATGTGTTCAGGGGTGTCGAAATCCGGCTCGCCGGTGGTCAGGTCGAGAATATCCACCCCGGCATCGCGCAAGGCGGTAGCCCGGGATTTGGCGGCGGCGTTGGCCGAAAGCGAGACGCGCTGTACGCGTTTTGACAAGCCGATGCTCATGCTCGGGCCTCCAGTACCTTGCCCGGATTGAGCAGGTTGTTCGGGTCCAGTGCCTGCTTGATGCGGCGCATCAGATCCAGTTCCACAGGGCTTTTGTAACGGGACAGCATGTCCAGCTTGCGCTGGCCGATGCCGTGTTCGGCGCTGATCGAGCCGCCATGGGCATGGGCGCTGTCGTGCACCCGCTCGCTCAGTTCGGCGTAACGAGCCATGTGCGCCTCGACCGTGGAGCCCAGCGGATGCGCGACGTTGTAATGCAGGTTGCCATCACCCAGGTGACCAAACGTGAAGTTGCGTACACCGGGAAAGTGCTCTTGCAACAAGGCATCGGTCCGGGTCACGAACTCAACGACACGGGAAATCGGCACCGAGATATCGTGCTTCATATTGCGCCCGGCACGCCGCTGGGCATCGCTCATGTTCTCGCGCAACTGCCACAGCGCCTGGCTCTGGGCCAGGCTTTCGGCAATCAGGGCATCGCTGAGCAGATCGACTTCAAATGCATCGCCTAACACGGCTTCAAAACTCTGCCGCGCATGGCTTTCGCTGTGGTTATCGGACAGTTCCAGCAAGGCGAACCAAGGGTACGCAGCATGGCTGAAGGGTTGCGGCCCTTGTGGAAACTGTTCACGCAGCAAGGTCAGGCAGTCAGCCGAAAGCAGCTCGAAAGCGGTCAGGCTTGCTCCAAACCCGGCACGGGCGTGGGACAGGAAACGCACCGCCTGGGCCAGCGACTCAAACGCCAGAAATGCCGTGAGTTGCGCCTTGGGCAGTGGGAACAGTTTCAAGGTCGCTGCGGTGATAATGCCCAGCGTACCTTCGCTGCCGATGAACAGGTCCCGCAGGTCATAGCCGGTATTGTCCTTGCGCAGACCGCGCAGCCCTTCCCAGATTTCACCCTGGGCCGTGACCACTTCAAGCCCCAGCGTCAGTTCGCGGGCATTACCATAACGCAATACGGCGTTGCCACCGGCATTGGTGCCCAGGTTGCCACCAATGGTGCAACTGCCTTGCGCGCCCAGGCTGAGCGGGAACAGGCGGTCAGCCTTGCGAGCGATGTCCTGCAGATGTTGCAGGATGCAGCCGGCTTCGACCGTCAGGGTGTCGTTATCGGTGTCGATCTCACGCACACGGTTCATGCGCTCCAGCAGCAACAACACGGCCTTGCCGCTGGCATCCGGCGTTGCAGCGCCCATCAGGCCCGTGTTGCCGCCCTGCACCACCACGGGTGCAGCATGGGCGACACACAAACGCACCACGGCGGCGACCTGTTCGGTGTCCGCAGGACGCACCGCCGCGACCACTTGCCCGACATAGCGCCCCTGCTTGTCAGTCAAGCGCTCACGGGCCTGTTCGCCAGTCTGCACATGACTGGCGCCCAACAGTTGCTGCAATGCCTGGAACAGTCCATCACTCATGGCGTGGCAGCCAGCGGCGCTGCATTGCGGTATTGCTCATGCAGATCATGCAAGGCCTGGGACGGCGCCATACCGGTGCGATGACCCAGTTCGATCAACCAGCCGCTGCGATGCCAGTCACGAACAATGGCGTCCAGACGGGCCTGAATGTCTTTCTCGCCCTTGCGCAGCCAGATCACCGATTTGGAGGGAATCAGGTCCGTGGCCAAGGGAATCTCGAAGCCGGACCATTCCGCATCGGCCAACAAGGTATGCATGGTCGGGCTGACATGCACCGCGGCCACACAACCATTGCCACGCAACGACAGCAGCGATTCGGACTGGCTGCGAAATGCCTTGATTTGCGCGCCATAGACTTCCTGCAACGGCTTGATGAAATTGCTGCCCTGGGACACGCACACCGGCTTGTCCTTGAGGTCTTCCCATTTGCTGATCCCCGCGCCCTTGCGGATCAGCGCCGCCCCGCCGACTTCCTCGTAAGGCGTGGGCACGTAATCGAGAATCTGCGCACGCTCTTCAGTCAGTTGCATGTTGGCGATCAACAGATCGACCTTGCCTTGCTGCAAGAACTGCACGCGGTTGGGGGCCAGCACCGAAACGGTTTCCAGCTCCACGTTCAGACGCTTGGCGATTTCCTTCGACAGCTCGACGTTGTAGCCCAGATGCTCGCCGGTCTTGGGATCAATGGTGCCGAACGGAGGACCGCTGAGGATCACACCGATGCTGATCTTGTGGCGCTCCTGAATCTTGTCCAGGGTCGCGTCGGCACTGGCCAGCCCGGCGCAAAGGACCAGCCCCAGCGCGGTCAGCGTCTTGGCTGTAAAAAATCTGCTCATGGGAGCCTTCCTTGAATGGCCGACGCTAGGCGCGTCGGCAGGGAAATGGGAGAACGATCAGGCACCCTTGGCCTTGAACTGCTCATGCAGCTCCACCAGTGCCGGGGAGGCTGGCGTGATGTTGTGGCGTTTTTCGACTTCGATCAGCCAGCCGGTGCGATGCCAGTCCTTGACGATGCTGTCCAGACGCGCCTGAGTGTCGGTTTCGCCCAGGCGAGTCCAGATCACCGAAGGTGCCGGGTTCAGTTCCGGGATAATGGCGCGATAGCCCTTCCACTCCTCGTTGCTGGCCAGTAGCGGATTGATCAGCGTGGCGTCATGCACAGCCGCGACACAATTATTGCCGCGCAGCGCCAGCAAGGATTCGGCGGAGCTTTTGAACGCCTTGAGTTCGGCACCGAACCCGGTCAACGGTTTGATGTAGCTGCTGCCCTGAGACGTGCAGACAGGTTGGCCCTTGAGATCCTCCCAACGGGTGATCTTGCTGTCCTTGAGCACAACGGCTGTGCCACCGACCTTGTAAAAAGGTGTCGGTACCGAACCGAGAATCTGCCCGCGCTCCGGGGTCCACTCCATATTGGCGATCAACAGATCGACCTTGCCTTGTTGCAGGAATTGCACGCGATTGGCCGTCAATACCGACACCAGCTCCACCTCGACGCCCAGACGGCGTCCCAGGTCTTCAGCCAGATCCACGTTCGCGCCTTTAGGCTTCTGGGTCGCCGGATCGATGGAGCCAAAAGGCCCGCCGGACAACAACACGCCCACCACCAGGCGATGACGCTCCTGGATCTTGTCCAGGGTGGCATCGGCCAGTGCCGAACCACTGACCGCAAGACCGGCAAACAGCCCCAGCATGGCCGGGAAGAAACATGAAACGGATGAGCGAGTCGGCATGTAAATTCCCCAGGCAAATGATCGGAGTTCCCCGAACTGATGCCGGGACATTACGGATCGTTGCCTGTTAACGGAAATTCAAATATCAAATATGGTTATAACTTTCCATGCAGAGCCTGCTCAACCGCCAACAAAAATCCAGCATTCATTGGACAAAACTAAAAATCGCAGAAAAAACACCACACCAAACATAAAATTACGTAATGTATTTGCCTGAACCCCTGATATGAATTCAGCACAAATCACCATGACTGCCCCATCAAGCCCGACCTCGACGCTCGATCTGGAACTGCTGCGCACCTTTGTCGCGGTGGTCGATCATCACAGCTTTGCCGAAGCCGGCCTGCAGCTGTCGCGCACCCAGTCTTCGGTCACTCAGCACATGCAGCGTCTGGAACAACAAGTGGGTGTCAGCCTGTTCCAGAAACAAGGTCGCCAGAAGCAACTGACCGAGCCAGGCCGGCAACTGCTGCGCCACGCACGGCAGATGCTGTCGCTCAATGACGATGCCCTGAACTCGTTGCGCGAGAGCAGCCTGAGCGGCGTGCTGCGCATCGGCTCGCCCCATGACATCGCCGACACCATCCTGCCGCCCTTGCTGAGCCATATCGCCCGCTCGGCTCCGCGTCTGCGCCTGGAAATCGATGTGGGCCGCAGCCCGTTCCTGATGGAAGACCTGCATCGCGGCAAGGTGGACATGGTGATTTCCACCCGCGAAGATCCGACCCTGGAAGGTTTTGCCTTGCGTACTTCGCCTGTGTGGTGGATCTGTTCCGCGCAATACATCCATGTACCGGACGAACCGCTGCCGCTGATTCTGGTGGATGAACCGAGTATCTACCGACGCTATGCCCTGCAAGCCCTGGAAGCGGCCAATATTCCATGGCGACAGGCGTACCTGGCGTCCAATCTGATCGGCATCAAGGCCGCCACTCGCGCAGGCCTTGGCGTGACGCCGCGCAGCATGGAAATGCTCGGGCCGGACATGCGCGTACTGGGTGAAAACGATGGCCTGCCGCGCCTGCCCGACGTGACCTATCACCTGTGGATCAGGCCCAATACCGTGAATCCTCTGGCTCGCAAGGCCTATGAATTGATACGGGCCAGTCAAGGGTTGTAGGCAAAATCCGAGCTTGTAGTAAGGCGCCCAACCGGATACTGTATATAAAAACAGTATTGGTATTTTTCATGCAGCTCATCGACAAGCTCAGCATTCTGGCAGACGCTGCCAAATACGATGCGTCGTGCGCCAGCAGTGGCGCGCCCAAGCGCAGCTCACAAGGCAAGACCGGGCTGGGCTCGACCACCGGCATGGGCATTTGTCACAGCTTCACGCCGGATGGCCGCTGTGTCTCGCTATTGAAAATCCTGCTGACCAACTTCTGCCTGTATGACTGCCAGTACTGCGTCAACCGTCGCTCAAGCGATGTGCCTCGCGCCCGCTTCAACCCGGAAGAAGTCGTTACCCTGACCCTGGATTTCTATCGACGCAACTGCGTCAGCGGGTTGTTCCTGAGTTCCGGCATCATCCGCTCCGCCGACTACACCATGGAGCAACTGATACAGGTCGCCCGCCTGCTGCGGGAAAAACACGAGTTTCGCGGCTACATCCATCTCAAGACCATCCCGGATGCCGACCCGGCGCTGATTGAACAGGCCGGTCGCTATGCCGATCGCCTGAGCGTGAATATCGAGCTGCCCACCGATGCCAGCCTGCAAACCCTGGCGCCGGAAAAGGACGTGAAGTCCATCAATCAGGCCATGAAGACCATCCATACCGGCGAGCAGACCGTACTCAACGAACCCCGCGCCCCGCGTTTTGCGCCCGCCGGGCAAAGTACACAGATGATCGTGGGTGCCGACGCCACCGATGACAGCACCATCCTGCACAGCGCCCAGTCGCTCTACAGCAACTTCAAGTTGCGCCGGGTCTATTACTCGGCGTTCAGCCCGA
This sequence comes from Pseudomonas sp. Irchel 3A18, assembly GCF_900187465.1. Lineage (NCBI taxonomy): Bacteria > Pseudomonadati > Pseudomonadota > Gammaproteobacteria > Pseudomonadales > Pseudomonadaceae > Pseudomonas > Pseudomonas sp. Irchel 3A18. Next base: position 95,108 of record NZ_FYDI01000008.1, on the reverse strand, counting down.
TCCCCAACAGCCCGAACAGCGTACCCCTGGCCGCACCGCCCCTGCTGCGCGAGCATCGCCTGTATCAGGCGGACTTCCTGTTGCGCGGCTATGGCTTTACGGCCAACGAACTGCTGAGCGGACCGGGCGATCTGGCTCTGGACATCGACCCCAAGCTGGCCTGGGCCTTGAATAACCGGTCGGTTTTCCCGCTGGACCTGAACAATGCCGAACCGGCCTTGATCGCCCGCATCCCCGGCATCGGCATTCGTACCACCCAGCGGCTGGTCGAACTGCGCAGGCAACGGCGCATTCGCTACGAAGACCTGACTCGCCTGCGTTGCGTACTGGCCAAGGCCAAGCCGTTCATCATCACCAGCGATTACCATCCGTCCCAGGCCGAGAGCAGCAGCGAGCAATTGCATTATCAATTGCGTGACAGGCCACAACCTCAACAACTGGGGCTCTGGGGATGATCTGCCTGGATTGCGATGACCTGTTCGACACCTGGCGTCAGCAGGCCCGCTGGCTGTTGAGCCATGAAATAGATCCCAGCCGGGTGAGCTGGAAGGCTGTCGACGATGCCGACCTGTTCTCCAGCGACGAAGATGTACCGCAGGAACACGGGCCTTTTCAGGCGCGAGTGCCGCTGGAGTTGCTGAAACTGCTGCAAAGCGCCGCCTGCTATCGAGGCGATCAACGCTGGAGTCTGTTGTATGAAGTACTCTGGCGGGTCAGCCATGGCGACCGCACCGCCATGCTGGCAGGCGACAGACTGGGCAGTGAGTTGCATCGACGCCTCAAGACCATCGGCCGCGAAGCCCATCACCTGCATGCCTTCCTGCGTTTTGTGGCGCTTCCCGCCCCAAGTGAAACACCTGAACTGCTGCAACCTGAATACGTCGCGTGGCATGAACCGGCCCACGACATTCTGCAAAGCGCCAGCCAGCACTTCATCGGGCGCATGGGCCAGCATCGCTGGATGATCGCCACCCCACAGGACGGGGTTTATTACGATGGCACGCAACTGATCCACGAACGGCGCTGCCCCGAAGTGTGGCAAAAAATGGCCCGTCAGGCAGAAGATCCCCATGGCAACCTGTGGCTGACCTATTACAGCCATATCTTCAACCCTGCACGCCTGAACCCCAAAGTCATGCAAGGCCATATGCCTTCCCGCTTCTGGAAAACCCTGCCCGAAGGCCCCCTGATCCCCGCCCTCATCACCCAGGCCAGAACCGGCAAACAAAAGGATGGCCAGGCCAGTGATATTGGAACAAGACCCGGTAAAAGGATTGGCCGGTAGGCGAATCCATTCGCGAGACGGTATTCCAGACGATACATTTTCTTGGGATGTACCGGCACCTCGCGAATGACTTCGCCCCCACGCGATCGGTGTTAATGTCTCGACCTGGACCCTCCGTTAGAGGTGCGACGATGCTGGACAACCAAATCCACGATCTGCTTCAGGCCCTGACCGACAAACCGCTCCTTGTCCTGACCGGCGCGGGCATCAGCACCGCGTCGGGCATTCCCGACTATCGCGACAAGGACGGTGTGCGGCGTGGCAAGCAGCCGATGATGTATCAGGAATTCCTCAAGGCACCCAGCGCACGCCAGCGTTACTGGGCGCGAGCGATGCTCGGCTGGCCGCGTATCCGCCAGGCCGAACCCAATACCGCGCACCGGGCATTGGCCAGTTTGCAGGCGGGTGGGCATATCAGCGGGCTTATCACCCAGAATGTCGACGCGCTCCATGATCAGGCGGGCAGCCATGACGTGATCGAGCTGCATGGCAGCCTGCATCGCGTGTACTGCCTGGACTGCCATCAGCGCAGCGACCGGGCTGCAATCCAGGACATCATGGTTGCGCAGAACCCTTATCTCTCGGGGGTCGACGCCATACAGGCGCCTGATGGCGACACCCTGCTGGACTCGTCTTTCGAGACAGACTTTCAAGTACCCCATTGCCCACATTGCGATGGCCAGCGACTGAAACCGGACGTGGTGTTCTTTGGTGAAAACGTTGCAACCGACACCGCCGCCAAAGCCACCCAAAGTGTCGAACAGGCAGAAGGGCTGCTGGTGGTCGGCACTTCATTGATGGCCTGGTCGGCCTTTCGCTTGTGCAAGGCGATGGTCGAGAAAGGCAAGCCCGTCATAGCCATCAATCAGGGCAAGACCCGTGCAGACGATTTGCTGGACATGAAGATCGAGGCTTCGTGCGAACAGGTGTTGCCGATGCTGGTGGAGCGTTTGCTTTAGTTGTGATCAGCGGGCCGTGCGCAACAACGACATAACGTCTTGCGACCCTGACGGACGAGAAACTGCTGGAGAAACGCCTGTATTCGGAACGTCCGCCACGGGAAGAATATGTCTTGACCGAGGCTGGGCGTGACTACTTGCCGGTGCTGTTCATGATCGGAGCCTGGGGCAAGAAGCATCGCGGCGAAGGCAATCTGACGCGCTTTCTGGATGCCGAGACGGGCATCGATATCAAGCCCATTGCAATTGATACGGTGAACGGTTCAGAAATCGGAACCCGTGCAATCCGCATTGAAATCCCGGAATGAGCCAGCCGTGATCAGAAGTCAAAGCTGAGCTGATCCAGGCTCTGCAAGTCAATGGTGTGCGACAGCACAAACGGCAGGATGGCATCAGCCAAGGGTTGTAGCTGTCTGGTGATGTAGTGGTCGTAGTCGATGGGCGCGGTGCGAATCTCCAGAGGCTCAGGCCCGGCAATGGTTATCACATAACTGATCCAGCCTCCGCTCTGGTACTGACGCGGTCGCCCCTGGCTGTCGTTGTACTCATCGGCAAGGCGCGCCGCGCGCACATGGGGCGGTACGTTGCGCTGGTAGTCGTCCAGCTTGCGCCGCAGCCGCTTGCGATAGATCAGCAAGTCATCGAGTTCGCCTGCCAGGGTACGCCGCACATACTCGCGCACATAATCCTGATAAGGCTGGCGCTTGAAGATCCGCAGGTACAGTTCCTGCTGGAATTGCTGCGCCAGCGGTGACCAGTCGGTACGTACGGTTTCCAGCCCCTTGTAGACCATTTCCTCGCTGCCGTCGGCGCGGGTTACCAGGCCGGCGTAACGCTTCTTGCTGCCCTCCTCTGCGCCCCGGATGGTCGGCATCAGAAAGCGGCGGAAATGCGTTTCAAACTGCAGCTCAAGTGCACTGTGCAATCCGTACTCGTTGTGCAGATGCTCGCGCCACCACTGGTTGACGTGCTGGACCAGCGAGCGACCGATATCCGTCGCCTCTTCCTGCCCATGGGCGCGTCCTAGCCAGACAAAGGTCGAATCGGTGTCGCCGTAGATCACCGTGTAGCCCTGAGCCTGGATCAGTTCACGGGTCTTGAGCATGATTTCGTGGCCACGCATGGTGATCGACGACGCCAGGCGCGGGTCGAAAAAGCGGCAACCACTCGACCCCAGCACGCCATAGAAGGCATTCATGATGATCTTCAACGCCTGGGACAGCGGCGCATTGTGTTCACGCTTGGCGGTTTCCCGGCCACGCCAGACCCGCTCGACGATGGAAGGCAGGCTATGCCGGGTGCGGGAAAAGCGTGCGCCACGAAAGCCCGGCACGGAATATTCGTCATCCGGCTGGCGCATGCCTTCGATCAAACCAACAGGATCGATCAGGAATGAGCGGATAATCGACGGGTACAGACTCTTGTAGTCCAGCACCAGCACGGACTCATACAGGCCGGGCTGGGAGTCCATGACAAAGCCGCCGGGGCTGGCTTCCGGCAGGCGCTCGCCGAGATTGGGCGCGACAAAGCCCTGACGATGCATCAGCGGAATATACAGATGACAGAAAGCGGCAACCGAACCTCCGCTGCGATCGGCAGGCAGCCCCGTGACCGTTGCACGCTCCAGCAGGAAAGTCAGTAATTCGGTTTTGGCAAAGATCCGCGTGACCAGTTCGCAGTCCTTGATGTTGTAGCGGGCCAGCGCCGGCTTGTCCTCGGCGAACATGCGGTTGATTTCGTCCATGCGCTGATAGGGCGTATCAATGGCCTTGCCTTCGCCCAGCAGAGTCTGCGACACGTTTTCAAGGCTGAACGAAGGGAAACTCCACGTTGCCGAACGCAAGGCTTCGATACCGTCGATAACCAGACGCCCGCTGATATCGGCAAAGTAATGGTTGTCACGGTTGCCATGCTCGCGCCAGCCCATGGGCTGGTTATCGCGCCCCAATATCAAAGGGACCTGCAAGCGCTTGGCATGCTCATGCAGAACCCGCAGGTCGAACTGCACCACATTCCAGCCGATGATTGCATCCGGGTCATGCAGGGCCAGCCACTGGTTCAGTCTTTCCAGCAACTGCGCACGGGTGTCGCAATATTCGAGCTGGAAATCCAGTGTTTCATTGCCGCCGTTGGCAGGTCCCAGCATGTAGACCTGACGCTGCCCGCAGCCTTCCAGGGCAATCGAATACAACTCGCCACGGGAGGTGGTTTCGATATCCAGCGAAACCAGTTTCAGTTGTGGCCGATAATCGGGGTCAGGCTTGATCTGGGCATTGCACAGCACACCCTGCGCATCGGGCGTACCGCCGAACAGCACCGGTGCGGTAATGAAACGCTCCATCAGATAGCGTTCAGGGGGGCGGATATCGGCTTCGTAGACATCCACATTGCCCTTGCGCAACAGTTTCTCGATGTTCATCAACTGCCGATGCTGTTGGCAATAGACACCCAGCACCGGGCGGTGACGAAAATCACAGAGCGCCAGCGGACGCAGCTCTAAACCACGCTCACCGCGCAGCAATTCCCTTGCTCGCTCGCCCTGCTCGGCGGGCACAAAAGCGACGGAAGGCTGGCAAGGCAGGCGGATATGTCTGGGGCCATGATCGGTGGCTAACCAGAAGTCGACTTCAGTCCCGGCTGGCGTATCACGCCAGTGTCGGCTCAGGATAAAGCCCTGCTGTAAATCCAACGCGCTGACCTCAAGAAAGTGTTTCAGGTGCTGATTCTACCCTTCGAGCCCCCGGCATGAGCGAATTCATTCCTTCAGGCTTTGAATCAGTACGCTTCACAAAACAGAATAAAAATATTTCCCATCTGCTGTCTGTTTTTTCCCGGTGTGCGTCAGGGCTAAGGAAACCCTCCATTTGCACCAAGGATCTTTCATGTCTCGCCCTGCCAGTTCGCTGCATCCCTTGGCACTTGCCATTTTCATGGCCTGCGCTGCGGTGCCTCTGCAAGCCGCCGAATCATCCGTGCCTGAGCAACAGGCCAGCGTTGTCAGCCCTTTCTCGATCCCGGCCGGGGAGTTGAGTGAAGCGCTCAATACGCTTGCGGAGCAAGCGCAACTGGTACTGGCATTCGACCCGGCACTGACCCGAGGCAAACGCAGCAACGGGCTACAGGGTCAATTCAGTACCCAGGAGGCCATCAGCCGGTTGCTCAGCGGTACTGGCTTGCAAGCCCTGGCGTTATCGGCCAATCGTTATCGCATCGAGCCAGCGCCCGAACCAACGGAAGGAACAATGGAGCTGCAAGCCACCAGCATCATCGGCGCGACCCAGGCCGAGAGCGCCAGTGGTCCGGTGTCGGGTTATGTCGCAACCCGTGGACGTACCGGAACCAAGACCGACACCGCGCTGATCGAAACGCCACAGTCGATTTCAGTGGTCACCAAGGACCAGATGAAAGCCCAGGGCGCATCGAGCCTCAATCAGATCCTGCGCTACAGCGCGGCGGTGGTACCGGAAACCCGTGGTTCTACAGCCTCGCGACTCGACCAGATGAGTATTCGCGGTTTCTCCCCGGCGACCTATCTGGACGGCCTGCGCATGCCGGGCAACCGGGATGCGTCACCGCAGAAGGATGCCTTCGATCTGGAACGTGTCGAAGTGCTGCGCGGCCCCTCTTCCGTGCTGTACGGCCAGGCCAGCCCCAGCGGCGTGGTGAACATGGTCAGCAAGTTGCCGACCGAGACGCCTTTTCGCGAAATCGGGCTCACGTACGGCAACTTCAACAAGAAGCGCACGACCTTCGACTTTGGCGGGCCGATTGACGATCAGGGTGTCTACTCCTATCGCGTGTCCGGGCTGTATGACGATGCGGACGGCCAGATCAAACACACCGAAACCCGTCGCCAGTCCATTGCGACAGCGTTCACCTGGCGCCCGAATGAAGACACTTCGCTGACTTTTCTGGCGAATTATCAAAGCGATCCCAAAGGCGCGTCCTATGGGTCGATCCCGGCTTACGGCTCATTGCTGAACAGCCCGACCGGACGCGATATCGATGTGGACTTCTACGACGGCGAGAAGGATTTCGAGAAAAGCGACCGTGAATATCACGCTGTCGGTTACCTGTTCGAGCATCACTTGAACGATGTCTGGACCTTTCGCCAGAACACCCGCTACCTGCGCAGCGAAGGTATCTATCAGAGCATCTACAACGGCACCGATGCCTTGCAGCCCGATTACCGCACCATGGGCCGCTACACCATCGGCAGCGATGTAAATATGGACTCCTACACCCTCGATAATCAGTTGCAGGCCAAATTCGACACAGGCCCTGTGCAGCACACAGTACTGTTTGGTGCCGATTATCAGAACATCAGCACCGACACCGAATCCGGGAATGGCAATGGCCCGTCCCTGGATCTGTTCGATCCGGTCTATGGCCGCCCGGTAGCGCCCATCACCTACACCACTGACGCGACCGCTCGCAGTCAGCAGAAAGGCCTGTACCTGCAAGAGCAGTTGAAGTGGGACAAATGGGTCTTGCTGATGGGGGGCCGTTACGACTGGGCTGACAGCACTAACAGCTCTAAGCGAATCGCGACCGGCGTGAAAACCAAAAGCTCGGTGGAAAGTGAAGCCTTCACCGGACGCCTGGGCCTGGTCTATCTGTTCGATAACGGGCTGGCACCTTACATCAGCTATTCCGAATCCTTCGAGCCGCAATCGGGTACGGGCCTGGGCAACAAGCCTTTCGAGCCGACCGAGGGCAAGCAGTACGAACTGGGCATCAAATACCAGCCACCGGGTAGCAACAGTTTCATCAGCGCCGCCATCTTCGATTTGCGACGCACCAATGTGCTGACCCCGGACCCGATCGCGACGAATATCTGCAATGGTGCCCGCTGCCAGGTCCAGACCGGCGAAGTCCAGTCACGCGGCTTCGAGCTTGAAGGCAAGGCCAGCCTGAGCGACAACCTGGATATCACGGCGGCTTATGCCTATCTGGACAACCAGATCAGCAAGTCAAACAGCACCGTGCGGGTCCAGCCGGGCATCGTCGGCCAGGCCAATGGCCCGGCGCTGCCGGCTGAAGGCACAACCCCGCCAGCCATTCCCCGCCACACTGCCTCGGCCTGGGTCGATTACACCTTTCGCGAAGGCAAGCTGGACGGCTTTGGTGTCGGCGCGGGTGCGCGCTATATCGGCTCGACCTGGGGTGATGAAGCCAACAGCCTGAAAGTACCGGGCTACACCCTGTTCGACGCCGCGGCGCACTATGACATTCCAAACCTCTACAACCCGATGGACAACCTGCGCCTGGCGTTGAATGTCTCCAACCTGGCCAACAAGGAATACGTCGCGTCCTGCTATTACTATTCATGGTGCTGGTACGGCGCACAACGCACCGTGCAGGCCAGTGCGACCTATCGCTGGTAAATCATGCAATCGGGGGCTTGGCATCCCCCTTTCATAAACACTTGCCTGAACTCTCCGATCCCGTGATTCTGTAGTGCCCTCAGCAGAGGGCTACAATCATTCAGGTCCTCACCCACGGAGAGCCCCCATGAAAACCGTTGCCCAATTGCTGAAGCTCAAATCCGAACACAACCAGCAAGTGCATACCATCGGTCCCGATCAGATGGTGCTCGATGCACTCAGGCTGATGGCCGACAAGAATATCGGGGCATTGCCGGTCGTTGCAGGCGGTGTGGTTGTCGGGGTGGTCAGCGAGCGTGACTACGCACGCAAGATGATTCTCAAGGGACGCTCGTCTGTCGGCACGCCGGTCAGCGCCATCATGAGCAGCAAGGTCATCACGGTCGATTCACAGCAGAGCGTGGAAACCTGCATGGGCATCATGACCGACAATCATCTTCGTCATCTGCCGGTCGTGGAACACGGGCAGTTGCTGGGGCTGTTGTCCATCGGTGACCTCGTCAAGGAAGCCATCGCGGAACAGTCCAGCCTTATCCAGCAGCTTGAGCAGTACATTCGCGGCGATTGAGTTTCAGCACAAACAAGGGGGAGCTGGCAACACAGCTCCACCCTGCTCTCTCATCAATCGTCCAGCGTCTTGCCTTGGGTCGCCTTGCCGGGTTTCGCAGCCTTTTCGGCAGGGGCCGGTTTGGCTTCCGGTTCGGGTGGCGGCACGGCAGCTTCTTTTTCGCGCATCGGCATCTGATCGATGGTGGCGAAGATTTCCTTGGGATCGATTGCGCCGGATTTCTCGATCTTCTTCTCGCCATCCTTGCCCACAAGAATGACCTTGGTCTGCACACCCGCACCCAGCTTGAGTTCGCGTATCAAGGCCATGGTGGACTGGGCATCCATGGTCTTGCCGTTACGTTCACCGATGGTGTTGACCACGGTATACAAGACCATGTTGCGCTGGGCGAATGCCTCGCGATTGGCGGGTTCATCAAGGGCCTTTTTCAGGCTGATCAGGGTGGGGTCGACCGTGCTGGGAGCAATGATGATCAACGGACGTGTCTTGCCGCGCTCCTGCGCCAGCGGTGCATCGCCGTCAGCCGCAAAGGACGGGCCGGCAGCGATCAGCAAGGTGGCGAGGGTCAGGGACCGGATAAGCATGATGGGCTCCTTTCAAATCCATGGGGGTAAGCATTACGCGTAGAGACTCGTAATTCCCAGCGTTGTTCTACCGCATCTGCATCATCACGGTATAGCCCAGGATTTGTCTTTCCCTCGATCCATTGCTTCAGGCACAGCCCTGAACAGCCCTGCGAGTGACGCTATCCAGTGTCCTGACGATGCCTTGCACAATCATCTCGACCTCTGCGCCATCAAGGATCAACGGCGGCAAGAGACGAATGGTCTTGCTTCTCGTCACATTGATCAACAAGCCCTGCTGACTGGCTGCAACGGAGGTCAGATCAGCAATGGCTTGTTGCAATTCGATGCCGATCATCAAACCCGAACCACGGATTGCTACCACCTCGGGATGACTGCCCAGCTCTTCACGCAACCGCTCCAACAGATGCTGCCCTTGCAGGCGAGCGTTTTGCACAAGATCCTGCTGTTCAATGATGTCGATGACGGTACAGGCAGCGCGACAGGCCAGCGGATTACCGCCAAACGTACTGCCATGGCTGCCTGGGGTAAACAGCCGGGCAGCCGCACCTTTCGCCAGACAGGCACCGATGGGGATGCCGTTGCCCAGGCCTTTGGCAAGGGTCATGACATCAGGCACGATACCTTCGTGCTGAAAGGCAAACCATTGCCCGGTACGGCCCATGCCCGTCTGGATTTCATCAAGCATCAGCAACCAGTTGCGCCGCGTGCAACGTTCACGCAAGGCTTTCAGATAGCCCTCAGGGGCGACCTGCACGCCGCCCTCGCCCTGCACAGGTTCGACCAGCACTGCGGCGATGCGATGGCCATGGCTTTCACATACCCGGTCGAAGGCCTTCAGATCCCCGAACGCGACCTTGATGAAGTCGCCTGGCAAGTTGCTGAAACCCAGCCGCACGGCAGGCCCGTCGCTGGCAGACAAGGTGCCCAGCGTACGTCCGTGAAAGGCGTTGTCCATGACCACCACCAATGGCTGGTCAATACCTTTGTGCCAGCCATGCAGCCGGGCGAGCTTGAGTGCCGTTTCGTTAGCCTCCGCACCGGAGTTGTTGAAAAACGCACGCTCCAGACCCGATAGCCGGGTCAGCTTATGCGCCAATCGTTGCTGCCAATCAATGCTGTACAGATTGGAGGTATGCAACAGTAACCCGGCCTGCTCGGTGATGGCCGCGACCAGCAAGGGATGGGAATGCCCGACATTGGTCACCGCAACACCCGCCACGGCATCCAGATACTCGCGGCCTGCCTGATCCCACAGACGGGTGCCAAGGCCACGGACAAGATTCAGGTCCAGAGGCTTGTAAGTAGTCATCAGGCAATCGGCGGTCATGGCGTAAAGCTCCAGGGTGGTCAGACAGTTTTTGCAGTATCGTTAGCCACCAAAGCTGGATAAACAGTACAACCCTTCAATCATTTTAAACTTGGACTTGATAATGGATTTGCTCCAGGCAATGTCGGTGTACGTAAAAGTCGTGGAAGCCGGCAGCATGACCGGCGCAGCGCAGCAGTGCTCGATCTCCACGACCATGGTCGGCAATCATCTGCGGGCCCTGGAACAACGCCTCGGGGTGAGCCTGCTCAAGCGCACCACCCGGCGTCAGCGCCTGACAGAGTTCGGTGCTGCCTATTACGAACGCTGCCTGGAAGTGCTGGGGCTGGTGGCCGCGTCCGAACGGCTGGCCGAGCAGGCTCAGGGCGAACCCACCGGTACGCTGCGCATCACCGCGCCCCTAACGTTCGGCTCGGAAGTGCTGGCTCCGTCCCTGTGCGAGTTCTCTCTGCAGTTCCCCAAGGTCAAGCTGGACCTGGTCTTGACCAACCAGCGCCTGGACTTGCTCGATAACGGCTTCGACGCGGCGATCCGCATGGGCAACGTGCCGGAAAACTCCCGCCTGATTGCACGCCCCTTGCAGGACTACACCCTGACCATTTGCGCTGCGCCGGATTACCTGGCCCGTCGCGGCATTCCACAGCGTCCGGAAGATCTGCAACTGCATGACTGCCTGGCATTCGCCTACCCGGCCGGGGATGACTGGAGCGGCGTGGAGAAAAACTGGCGCCTGACCGGGCCGGAAGGTGAAGTCACGGTGGAGATAAGCGGCCCGATGGTGATGAACAGTTCATCAGGCCTGTACCGGACCGCCAGGGTTGGAGCGGGGATTGTCATGCTGCCCGATGCTTATGTGGAACAGGACCTGCGTGATGGCCGGCTGGTTGCGCTATTGCCCGACTATCACTTGCCCAGCAGGCCCATGCATCTGATCTACTCCCCGGATCGCTATCAGTTGCCCAAGTTGCGCAGCTTTGTCGATTTCACCATTGACCGCTGGGGCAAGCAGGCGCCGGAATAAGACCCTGCTTCAAAGCTGTGCCGGCATCCGGAATCTGCGCAATACCGCAACATCGAAGGGGTTGGCCGCTCGCTGGGCGAGCAACAGGTAATTGGCCCTCAGCCCTCCTACATCGGCCTTGAGCACCAGCACATCCCGGCCCTGGAGGGATTCGGTCTGCATCAAATCCAGCAGGCGGAACAGTGACCATGGCCCGGTAGTTTTCTCGATACCGATGGGCCGTTCTGCCATTCGCTCCAGCACCAGGCTGGCGCGACCGTCATCCGCATCGGTCGGCCATCTGAACGAAACCGGCACAACAGGACCATGGCGATACTCCATCATCTGATCGCCCAGACGAAACTCGGCACGGCTCACGGCCGGGTCCAGCGTGTAGGGTTCCAGCTTGAACTGCACCAGCGGCTCCTCGGGATTTTCTGCAAAGAAGCTTTTGCGAATGGTGTGCACGCGCCCCATCTGGTCGAGGTAGGCACGGCTGGCTGGCAAGCCTGAGCCATCAATGGTGCGCAGGCGATAATGCCCCGGATCACCGCTGACAAAAGGCTTCATGTAGCTGTCGAAAAAGCGCTCGGCAAGGCCTTGAGCCTTGAAGAACTCCCGAAAATCGTTGATGGCCACATCGCTGCTGCTATGGGCATGAAACGGATAACGTTTATCGAGCGACTGTTCATAAAAGCTGTACAGCTCATTCCTGTAACGCTGGTTGATGTGTTGATAGGCCTCACCCAGAACCCATGACCAAGTGTCTTCGGCCAGTCCGTTGAACCATCCGCCAACAGGTTGGGGCAACCGGGCGGATGCATTGCGAAGGTTGCTCAGCGCATCCCGCTGACCCGTCATGCGGACTCTGGCCATCTCGAAAGCCAGTAGCTCAGGCTGACCGGACCGCCCAAGGCTGGCCAGTTGCTGTTGCACGTCGTTCAAGGCCTGCATGACCGCCAGCAGTTCTGCAGCAGGGCCGTTGTGTTCATCCAGCAAACGATGCAAGGGCTCGAAACGGCGCTGCAATGACTTCTTCGCCGTATCCGGCAGTTTGGGAGCCAGAGCCGCTGCCTGATCGGCTGCCGCAGACGCCACGGCATTCAGCACACCTGAAGGCGCGCCCTCAGCTACCTGCTCCAGGTTTTCGGCAATAGTCGGAAACAGCGTGTTATCGCGTACTTGCGTCAGCAGTTGCACCAACGGCGAATTGGCAGCTGTCATGCCGGCTGCTTGAACTGCCCCATGCAAGGGGCCTTCAAAGGGCTGCAATGCAACCTGAGCGACCGCTTCGCTCCAGTGATTGGCGTAATCACGAAAATACAGCTGCTCCAGCTCGACCATCAGGCTGCGCATTTCCATGCCGCTCAGGCCTGAACCCTCGCCCAGCACCCAGTTGTCACGCAGGATGTCATTGACCGCGACAACGCCCTGAGTCACAAAGAACTGTTGATAGCCTTGGCGGGTATAGAAACCGGGAATCGGGTATTGCGTACCGACCAACAGACTGGCCTGGGTGCCGATATGATGACCCAGGCGATAATCCGCAAGGCTGCGTGCCTGCTCGCGCAGGAGCCGATAGACGATAGTGGCCAGGGATTCACTGCGAAGCGCCTGACGAGCCTGTGCCACCAATGCATCGTTGATCGGGTACTTGAACGGTTGCCGAAGCAGGCGCTCCAGATGGCCATTTAGCTCGCTCTGTTCCCTGGGCAGACCTGCATAACGCAGCGTCCAGTCAGCCGCCATCCAGTCTTGCAGCCAGGCCTGGTCGCGGCGCTCGGGCAAGTAGAGCATCAAGTAAGCCCGCAAGCTGCTCAGCAGTTGTTCACGATCCTTCATGCTGGCCTGTATCTGTGCTTCCAGTGTGCGGGCTACACGGGGTAACAACTGGCTTTGCAGTTCAGCCTGATAGGCACCCGAAAGCACCTGATTGCTCGTGACGCCTTGATAAAGGCCGCTGCGCTCATGCAGCGCGACCTCTTCCCTGCCAGGAAAGACCCGGGTGGCTTCATGACTGAGGTTCAGGGACTTGAGTATCGCCAGGGTATCGGTCTGGGCATTCATGCCCGAACGTTGCTGGGTCCATTGCTGAGCCAGATGGCGAATACGCTCCAGACGATCATGATTGGCGCTGAAACCGTTCGCCCATAGCGCGCCGAACAACACCAAGACCATCAGGGCCGCACAATACGCTGTGCGTCGAATCCAGCTCATCCGCTGACGCTCGCCCTTGTCCATCATGGCCAGAGCCGCCTCGGGAAAGATCACCCGACTCAAGAGCTGACGAATGAAGCGTGGCCGCCCGGCGTGCATGCCTGGCAATGCTCTGGTGTTGATCGGGGCATGTTCACCCTCCTCTGCACCGTTCTCTTGAACGCTTGGGAGTAAGTGAGGCGCACGGGTCAAATAAAATCCCCGTAACTGAGTGGCACGCTGATAGCGACTGCCCGCAAAAGCCATCTCGGCAAACAGACACAATCGATGCCCGATCCCACCCAGCTGATCGGGAAACCCAAGCATTCGCCCACGACGCTGCGGGTCATACTCCTGGTGAATGCGCATGATGACCTGGCTGCCAATACGTCGCAGCAGCGCTTCAAATTCCTGTCTGAGCACATCGGGGTCACTGCCCCGCTGATCCTGGCCGAACGTTGCGCCAAGCACCTGCTCACCCTCTTCCTTGGACAGAGGGTCGAAAAACTCATCGAACCCCGTCAGCGAGTCGGCCTTGGTCAGCACCAGATACACCGGCACGTCGACACGCAACTGGCGGTGCAACTCATCCAGACGGCTGCGCACCGCTTCCGCCATCATTTCCAGACGGACTTCGTCGTTACCGGACAGGATCTCGACGGGCAATGTCACCAGCACCCCATTCACAGGGCAGGTACGCCGACGATTGCGCAGCAGCCCCAAAAGCATCAGCCAGGCACTGGCATCGATCAGTGGCTGACGCTGCTCCAGATAACGGCCCGGCGTATCGATGATCACCGCCTGATCGGCAAAGTACCAATCGCTGCCGGCAGTACCCCGAGTATCGCGGGTCAACTTGCGCTCGACCTTGTTGAGCGGGAAGTCCAGGCCGGAAAAGTCCAGCAGGCTGGTCTTGCCACTCCCGGCCGGCCCGATCAACAAGTACCAGGGCAAGTGCTTACCCTCACCACCATACAGGCTGGAGAGTCTGATGACGCGCAGGGCGTCCTTGAAGCGACCGGATAATTCCTTGTGTTCCTTTTCAATCAGGGCCTGCTGACGAAGCTGTTCCTGACCTGTGGTGTCGGCTTCTTTCTGCTTCCTGTCTGCTGCGCTGCGCCAACTGACGAAAACCATGCCCAGCCCCCACAGCAGAAACAACAGGCTTACGGACAAGAGCCGGGATGTCGGACTTTCCCAGAACTTGTGATCGGCCACGGCCAGCAACGGTCCCGTGAACCAGATGCACAGCACCACAAACAATACCGACAGCAGCGTCCAGACCCATGTCTTGCACAACAGGGCTGCCAGTTTCTTCAAGAGGTTTTTCATTGCATGTCTCTGTTTACGACCGAGGACTTGAGTACTTCGGAATGGACTTGCCGATAGGGTTTGAGCACCGTTTCGCGCTGTTCGGCCAACACCCAGGCGAACCCCGAATACATGGCGGCCAGGCTCACGAAAGTGAACAAGCCGATCAGCCACCAGGGCGCAGTGCGAACGGTCGAGCCCTGCTGTGTCTGTAACCCATGCCAGTGTGGCGACAGTTCTGCGCAGACATCCCCACGCAATTGCCGGATCTGCCGGTAAAGGCCGTCACGAATGCCTTCCAGCTCGATATTGCCGCGCTTCATCACGCGGTATTTGCCTTCAAATCCTAATGACAGGCACAGATACATCAACTCAAGCATGGATAAATGCCGGGCCGGATTGCTCGACAAGCGCTCCAGCAACTGGAAGAACTTTTCGCCGCCAAAGGTTTCCTGATGGAAATGGCTCAACAGGCTCATCGTCGACCACTCACCGCCCCACGGAGTGGTCAGGACGGTTTCATCAAGCACCGTACACAGCACATAGCGGGCAGCCAGCAATTGATCGTTCTCTATCCCGTCCTGCCGGGCTCGAGCCTCGAAGAGCTTGATGTACCGGACAAGCCTGCGGTTCACTGCGTGAAGCTCCCCCGCTTCTGCACTTGCACTGCCTGCCAGCTCGACGACTTGTACCAGCAGATCACTCGCTGCCGCGACCAGAGGATTGATGTTGATGCTGAACGTTTGCGCCGGTGCCAGGCGTGCGGTGTAAGTCAGGCGCTCTTCGAGCTGCTCGAAACCTGGTGGCCGGGTGAAATCGGTCAGGCCTCCATGGGCAGTATTCTGTTGATGAACCACGTTGGCGTCGTGGTCGTTCTCCCTGTCAAAGCGCATGTTCATGAGTTCCTGATGGCCCAGAATTGCAAATCAAGCCCGTCAAACTCACCTGAAACATGGAAAGCAAAGCCTCCGGAGTTTTCTACCAGGGCCTGTTCCTGAGCATTGAGTTCGAGAATGAAATAGGTCTTGTTCGAGTGAAACGGAATCTGTCGGGGCGCAACCGGCAGCGGTCTGAGCCTGATTCCCGGCAGATGCAGGTTGACCAGCTCGCGAATGCTCTCCACGGACCCGACCTTGAGATGTGAAGGCAGCCGATGGCGCAACTCTTCGGTATCGCAATGCGCACTGGCAGCCAGAACGAACGACGCCGAACCCAGCAATTGCTGATCGACACGCGGGGACACCAGAACGCCATACTGACGAGCCTGCAGCTCCAGTTCAGTTGCATGCTGTTCGAGCACCATCGACAACACTTGCCGGATCTCGGCCATCAAGGCGCTGAACGTCGCCTCTTGATCACTGTGCCGATAACCACTGCTCAGCACAGGGCGCCGGGTGTCGCCGCCGAATGTGGCCAGATCACCCAGCATGACCAGCAACACGCGGTACAACTCTTCCGGATGAACCTCTTCGATGTTCAGGTAATGCCTGAGCAGCAACTCGGTACGGTTGATCAGTTGCAGCATCATGAAATCACCGACTTGCCCGCCACCGACCTTGCCGCTTGCACGAACGCGCCTGGCAATGACATCGCCGCGATACTCCAGCAAGCCCACCACTTCCTTGAGGCATGACGTCAGATAGGTCGAGCGACGGGCATTGATGAATGTCGGGGTAAAGCCAGGGGCCAGCGTGATTGCCTTGTCAGGTGAAGCCGACAGGACATGGCACACCTTGAGCCTCACATACGTCTGCTCGCCCTGCTGCTCACCCGGCAGCAGGTGAAAGTCCGGGCGCGCGCAAATGATCTCCGTGGAGTTTCCTTCCCCGGCATTGGAGTCCGATATCTTGCGTGTATAGGAGGTGTATCGGGCCAGCACATCGGGCTGTTCCGGTCCCCGCGCCTCAATGCAATTCCCGGTCACCAGTGGCAATGCCAGATAGACCGGCGTGTCCATGGTATTGGGCGGTATATCCAGAGCCAGGGGTTTATCACGATCCCCAAGGTCGAAAATGCTGCCATCGGGAAGAACCCCCGACGCCTGAGCGATCACGATCTGCCCGGAAGTCAGAAACTGCGGGTCTATCACCAACTCTGTGAAGCCCCACACATAGGCACCGGCCAACCGGGTACGGACTCTCATCTGATGATCGTAATAACGGTCGTTATGCTGAAAGTGCTGCGGACGCAATAACATGCCTTCACGCCAGATGACTTTATGCTCACTCATGGCTGGTCATTCGCCCTGGCTGATGTTCATCGCTACGGTGAATACCGGCGTCATCGAGCGACAGTTCGGTACGGGTATGCCCCTCGACCGTCAACGGAATGACATAGCGCCACCGGGTTTCAGGCAGGTTTCGATAAGCAGCCAGAACTCCGACATACTGACTGTCTTTCCCGGTCTTCAATTTGAGAACGATGCTTTGCCCCGGCAGTAATTCCAGCTCCTCGCTTGCGACGAGGTCCGTACTCAGGGACTCTTTGGAGCGTCCATACAGACTGAAAAAATCCATGTTCTCGAAAGCAACCGGATGCTTCAGCTCAAGCAGGCGCAACACGATAGGAGAGGATCGACCGTTGATATCGGGGTTAAGGCCGTCACTGGCTATCAGTTGCAGACTCAAGCGGGTCTGGGTCGAGTAAGGCGACAATGCCGAACAACTGCTCAGTGCCAGCAGCACGGGCAGCATGATCGAACTCTTGAGGCAAAACATAGTTATCATCCTTGGGTGTCCAGGTAGAGGGTGTTTATCAGGCGAATCTGTTCTTCATAGGCATGGGCAAAGTTGCTGACCAACAGACGTTTTTCCCATTCACCCTCCTGCTCCAGAGAGTGGTAATGACGCACATAGGCGCGCCAACGCTTTCCCGCCGTTTGCAATAACGAGAGACCGCCATCCTGTTCAAACTTCCAGGTCAGTTGTTGCGGTGAAAACTGCTCCAGCGTGAGACGCGCCATGGTGCGACTGGCATCCAGCATGGCAACTTGATGAGCCTGTAATGCTCGAAAGTCCTGCACAAGCGAAGACACTGGAAACTTGCCATTCAATACGCCATCAACCGCCGCACTGACATCGGTCGCCCGTTCAATTGGCCCCATGCCCTCCGGCGCCAACTGCAACTCGCTTTTCAACTCACGGCGGGTACGCAAATTATCTTTTATACCGCTAATACAGTGCCTGAATAACCGTGCAGTATTTAACGCCAGCACCTGACGAGCCGACGGTTCAAGATGATCGATATTAATACCCAACGCGTCGCCAAATGCTTTCCAGAAATCGCCAGTGAGGGTTTGTGATTCGCCCTGACAAGGCTCGGCGAACGGACAATCAATCAGAGCAGGCAGCAACAGGCTTTCACTGTCCACGGGAGCATGATCTATCCCATACCCCGCTTGAAGGGGCGCTCCCGGTAAGGCCTTCATGTCCATGGCGGCAAGTGGGTCCAACGAGGTATTCATCCCTTCAAAGAAATTTTCCATGATTCTTTCTCTTGCCACTACTTGCCACGATTTATTGAGTCGGGGTCGCCCAACGTACGATATTCGTCATCATCAAATTTGAAGTGGCCACCACACCCCGCCAGAAAATTTAAAACGACAAAAACAAAAACAGCAGGCAGCCAATAACGAACACTCATAAAATGCCTCTATGAAAATGGGTGAAACAAACAATAAAAGTTACTTATCGATCAGGCATGCAGCTCATCACGTTTGATATTCAAATGAGACATGCGATAAAGCAGAGTACGACGTGCCAATCCCAACTCACGTGCGGCAAGACTGCGATTGCCGCCACTTTTCCTCAAGGAATCAAGCAGTACACAACGTTCGACTTGTTCAAGGCGCTCTCGAAGATTAAGTGTCGTATCACGCACCAACAGCTTTACATCAAAAGAAAAGTGTTCAGGCAACAGTTCGTCCCCTTCACATAACAGAACAGCGCGCTCCACCAGCCCTTTCAGTTCGCGGACATTGCCGGGAAAACTACGTCGGCACAGCAGCAGAAGCGCCACTTCAGACCATCGAACAGGCGCACGCCCAAGAAAGTTACAAGCCTTGTCGGCAAAATGTCGTGCCAGCTCCGCAATGTCCCCTTCACGGTGACGCAATGGCGGCAACTCGATGGGAAACTGGGCAAGCCGATAGTAAAGGTCTTCCCTGAACAACCCTTCGGCCACCAGTGCCAGGAGATTGCGGTGAGTTGCAGCGATGATTCGCACATCGACCTTGCGGGTCTCGCTTGACCCCAGCGGGCGAATCTCCCCTTCCTGCAAGACCCGCAAGAGCTTTGCCTGCAAGGACAGCGGCATATCGCCAATCTCGTCCAGCAATAACGTGCCACCATTGGCTGTATCGAACAGGCCTGCCCGATCACGATCAGCCCCGGTAAATGCACCTCTGCAATAACCGAACAACTCGCTTTCCAGAAGCCCTTCAGGGAAAGCCGTGCAGTTCTGCACGACAAAAGGCCTGGAGCGGCGAGGCCCGTGATCGTGAATGGCACGAGCCACCACTTCCTTGCCTGTCCCCGTTTCACCGGTCAGCAAGACCGTGTATGAGCTTTGCAGCACCTTGCCGATCAAGTGGCAGGTCTGGTGCATGATCTCGCTCTGGCCGATCAGGCCGTACCGCTTGCGGGAAGGCTTCACGTCAAGAGGACTGACAGAAGGTCGCAGACGCTGCAGCAGTTGCAATTGCGAAAGTACAAATGCTCCGAGTTCGCCCAGAGACTCGGCAAAGCCATCGAGCACCCTGCGATTCAGGCCGGCGCACAATAGCAGCCCGGCAACTCTCTGCTGCTGATCCACCAGTGGCATACACAACAACGATTTCCAGGCTTGCTCATGGGTCGGCAAGAAGCCGGTGTCATAGATCCCGATACTGAGTTCACTCACACTGACAACCTGGTTCTGGCAGAGACAGAACTGCAATAGCTGCTCCCCCTTGCAATCCACTTCAAGGCTTGCAGGGCTTATCGGAATGATCAGGCCTTCCCGGGCTTCTGCACACAACTGCAGACGGGTCTGGGTAGCATCGAGCAGATATAAGCGGCCCAGTTCGCAATCAGTCAGCTCTGCGGCAGCAAGCGCAAACGCCTGCAACAGGCTCTCGCTGTCGCAGAGATGCGAAAGACGGGTGTATTGGGCACAGAGTTTCTGGACATAGCCGAAAGGCTCTTCAATTGAATTGAACATCATGCGCACTCGCAAATGACGGTGCCTGCAGCGTCGAGCGTGGCATGCACTGTTTCCAGCCTTTCGCCTCGGGCCATGGCATCCAGCACCCGGTCTGCGATCAGGGGCAGCACGTGCAGATCCAGCAGCGAGTCCACCAGCCGTGCGCCACTGTCACTTTGCGCGCAACGCTCGGTCAGGTAAGTGACCAGCGCCTGACAATGACTGAATACCAGTTGCCGGGATGACAGACGCTCACCCAGGCGACGAAGTTTGAGTTCGATCAACTCGCGCATCAGCGGCTCGCTGATCGGGTAGTAAGGCACCACTTGCATCCGTGCCAGCAACGCCGGCTTGAAGTGGGCACTGAGTAGCGGACGAATGATCTTGTCCAGTTCATCCGCTTCGGGCAGCTGACCGTTCTGACACAGCGCCGTAATGGCGTCGCTGCCCAGATTGGAGGTCATGAGGATCAAGGTGTTGCGGAAGTTGATCTCCCTTCCCTCGCCATCATTGACCACACCCTTGTCGAAGATCTGATAGAAAAGATTCAAAACATCGGGATCGGCTTTTTCCACTTCATCCAGCAGAACCACCGAATACGGCTTTTGCCGGACAGCTTCGGTCAGCATTCCACCTTCGCCGTAACCGACGTAACCGGGTGGCGAGCCGATCAACCGGGAAACCGTATGTTTCTCCTGGAATTCCGACATGTTGATCGTGATCAGAAAACGCTCGCCGCCGTACAGCAGGTCAGCAAGTGCCAGAGCGGTTTCGGTTTTGCCGACGCCACTGGGACCTGTCAGCAGAAAGACTCCAACAGGCGCATCGGACTTGTTCAGCCCCGCTGCAACGGCACGCATGGAACGATCCAGTGCCCCGATGGCCTGCTCCTGTCCACGGATCCAGAAACGCAAGCCCGAAGCAAAGTCGGCAACCTTGTCGCAGTATTCGCCAGCCAGTTGGGAAAGCGGAATACCTGTCCAGGCGCTGATCACCTCGGCGACCAGCCGAGGACAAACCTCGAAACTGACCAGCCGATGGCTTGCCTGACTCAGGACCAGGCGCTGATGGATGATCTGTAGCTCATGCTCGATTGACTCAGGCACGCCTTCACGATCCTGCTGGTTGCGCGCATCAGCCAGTTGCTGTCGCAACAGGAGCAAATGTTCAGCGTCCTCTCGTTGTTCATGCCAAAGCTGCTCAAGCCCGGCCTCTTCCTCGCCTGCCTGCGCCATCCGGGCTTGCAGCGTATACAACAGGCACGCATCGACCGGTAATCCCGCATCGGCATCGCGCCTCAAGGCATCGATCTGACGCTGCCCTTCAGCCCGACCGGCACGCAAAAGCTCCAGGCTTTCGGGAGGCGCTGCGAGGCTGATCCGGACACGGGCACAGGCCGTGTCCAGAACATCGACAGCCTTGTCCGGCAACTGTCGTCCGGACAGGTAACGTGCCGATAACCGGGCAGCCGCAACGACCGCATCGTCACGCAGATAAACGCCGTGACTCTTTTCATAGACCGGGGCCAGACCACGCAGGATGGTAATGGCCTCGTCCACAGAAGGCTCATGCACTTGCACGGGTTGAAAGCGTCGCGACAATGCCGGGTCTTTCTCGAAATACTTCTTGTACTCTGCCCATGTGGTCGCCGCGATGGTTCGCAGCTCACCTCGCGCCAAGGCAGGTTTCAGCAGATTCGCCGCATCGGAGCTCCCGGCCTGGGCTCCGGCACCAATCAGGGTATGGGCCTCGTCGATAAAAAGAATGATCGGCTCGGGAGAAGACTTCACCTCATCGATGATGCCTTTGAGGCGACGTTCAAACTCACCCTTCAGGCTTGCTCCAGCCTGCAGCAAGCCCATGTCCAGCGACAGCAGCTCGACACCCTGCAAGGGCTGCGGGACATCACCCTGGGCAATTCGCAGTGCCAGCCCTTCCACAATCGCGGTCTTCCCGACACCCGCCTCGCCGATCACGATCGGGTTGTTCTTGCGACGACGGGCCAGGATGTCGACCATCTGCCGGATCTCGGGATCACGGCACAGAACCGGATCGAGCTTGCCGTCCCTGGCTTGGCGGGTCAGGTTCTGGGTGAAACGGGCCAGCAGGGACTCGCCTGTTGGTGAGGGGGCATCGGCAGATGCAACCTGCTCGCCAAGCGCGAAATCACGCAAGCGGTCGATATTTATCTTCGCCAGCAATGGCTGATAACGGCTACCGGCGTAGCGGACGGGATTGCGCAGCAAGGCCAGGATCAAGGCCGCCTGCCCGATCTGGCTCTGACCCAGCTCCAGATTGGCGACAAGCAAAGCATCCTGAAGCCACTGGACCAGTTCCGGAGCGAATACCGGGTTGCAGGAAGAACGGTGCTCCATGGTCATTTGCAAGGTCACGGCCAGAGATCCTGGTTCTACATCCGCGTCCTGCAAGGCACGGGACAGCATCCCGTCAGGGCGTTCGAGCAGGGCCAGCAGCAGATCCTCCACGAGAATCTTGCTGCCACCTCTTGCCACACAGCGTTCTGCAGTTCCCTCAAGGTCTTTGCGAGTAACTGCATCCAGTGCATTCACCAGTTGTTGCAGGTCTACATTGATCATCGATATCTGTCCTTAATGACTGTTCAGAGTGACCAGGCCATCAGCCCGCTCACATCCGAGCCAACTGCTCCAACCCAGATGGCAACTGTTGGAGTCGCCAATACGCAGCTCTCTGATTTCGTCCTGGCGTAATTCCAGGCGAATGTCGTAATCCAGTTGGTCGCGCAGGGTGAAGCGCACCAATGCTGCAAGAGATCCAAAGCCGGAACCTATGGGCAGGAATTCGTGAAAGCGCTCCCAGCCAAGTTGTTTGATGTGAATACGAAACTTGCCACCTCGATCACAGACACGCGTGCCCAACACTGCATCCTCACCAAGGCGGCTATTGACGATCCCCAAACGGTTGCGTTGCCGCTCTACAACATCAACAGAACGCTCCATACATTGCTCAATGAACAAGCTGGCATGCTTGAAGTAGTAGCGCAGTACAGACTCTATCAATGCTGCTGAATGAGCCCTCAAACTCAGCAAGCCGAGATAGGGAAACAAACGTTTCCAGTTGAGTTCTTCAGTACGGCGAACGTCCTCTCCTGCCAGACCTATCAGGGCAAAGAGTTGCCCTGAAAAAGAATCCTTCGCGCCATGTGTAAAGCTGGCTTCATAACGATATTTACGCCAGACCGGAAAAATAAGCCGATGCAAACGATGATGAAAAACATCGAGGAACGAACGCGTCGTTTGCGATGACTCGCTATCGCCTGACGCTTGCTCACTATAAAAAGCAGGTAACGGCGAGTTGCCTCCACACAAACCCAGCAAGTTGAGCGTAAGTCGTGCCCGCTGCTGTCCGTGCTCTTCAAAAAAAACCAGGCCATCAATATCGCTTCCGGGAAATCCCAGGCCAGGATTGGCTTGAAACTCCAGCAAGTCCTGAACATCCTCTTCATCGACATCCGGGTTGACTTCCAGTAGTTGCTCTACAATCAAGGGTATTGCCTGAAACAGCGAGTATCTACGTATCGTCTGACTCAATCGTTTCAGATCAGAGGTTGAAGTCCCATGCGTGGTGTCCATTCGTATACTTCTCCCTGGGTGCTCCTGACATGCAATTCATGGAAAGAGTTGAGACTGGCGTAAAGAGCGAAAAACTCGTTAAGTACCGAAGCGAAAACAAACAACCCTCCTTCACCGGCACAGCCTTGCGTATCGATCAGCAACTCCGTTTTCAACCCTCGAACAGGGAGACCTCGATATAAATGATCGACAGGTTCATGCCGAATGGACTTGAGTCCGTTCAAAAGCTGCTTGCTGACCCGTTCAGCCTGCTGGTCGTAATAACGCGGAAAGTCATACGTTTCCAGAATGCACTTCAACGCCGAGACGTTATTCAACGATAGGTAATTCAAGGACATGTTACTGATCACCCGCCACAGAAACTCCTTGTGTAGCGGCGGAGCAAAACTTCGCGTAGCCGGTGTAATATTTCTGAACTTCAGAAAATCAGGTGTTTCTTCGCAAGGCCTGCAAATGCCACCTGCCGCTATCTGCAAGGGAAGGTCCTGATGGGTACAGGTCAACTCCACAGAGAGGGTTTCATGCTGACGGGTCTGACGACCATCGAAACTCAAATACGTGTCCAGCCCCTCGTGCAGCGGTGAAGGATGCTGACGAATGCTGTAATAAGGCCTTGGATGTTGCACGTCGAAACTGGGGTCGTGCTCGAATGACTCAAACAGCACAAACTCCTGATAACCCAGACCTCCCGGCTGCCAGCCGGTCACCTTGTCGACCGAAAAGATCCCGCACTTTTTTGAGTCATGTCCGCCAGGCAGCAACCGGTATTCATCCTGCGTACCCTCAAGACGAACAGGCAGTGCATCCTGTTCGAACAGGTTCACGATAGGCGTGCAATACAGTTTGATATTCTGCAGTGTCGGTCGCAGGCGCTGAATTTCATTTTTCGCGATATCAAACGATAGCTCTATACTCCTTGATTTTTCCAGAATCTGCGGCGCCAGTGAATTGATGACCTCAAGCCCCGACACATCAACAAACAGGTATTTCTCTTTAAATACAAAGTATTCCTGCAGATAACGATACCCTCGAAAAGTATTCAATGGATAAGGAACAAGGGCTTCCTCTTCTGCAAAACCCACTGCTTTTATTCTGTCGACAGGTATATTGAAAGATACTGTTTCGTCGCCTGCAACAGCAAAAGGATTACCTTCCGCATCCAGGGGCGTCAAACTGATTTTTTCGAGATTGCGCATCAACCCCAGGTATAACGTCTGGCTGACATAAGGCTCTCCGGCAAAATGCAGTCGCAAATCATTCAGCTCCAGAGAACCGATATGCCCGTCACCGTTCATATCAAGACGCAAGCCAAGCAATACACCGTTGCCATTTGCGGAGTAATTGACTGCACTCAGCCTCAACGGTAATACAGCCGTTTCGTAGCAGGTACGAAAATGACAAACGGTGTCCTCAACCGGAATGCTTTCCACGGGAGTTCCTCGGGCAACTACAATCCCCGCTCCCGAATGCTCCAGAGGCTCGAACTGCAACATGCTGACCGCGGGAAACGGACGCATGTAATTCGGCCACAACAACTGCATCAAGGAGTGAGTAAGTTCGGGTAACTCGTCATCCAGCTTCTGTCGCAGCCGGCCTGTCAGAAATGCGAAACCCTCCAGTAGTCGCTCGACATCAGGATCCTGCCCGGCCTGCCCCAAAAAAGGCGCCAATGCAGGATTACGCTCGGCAAAGCGACTTCCCAATTGACGCAAGGCCGTCAATTCACTTTGATAATAGTTATTAAAAGACAAGCGTTATCCACCTGAGTCATGCCTGAAAAGCAAGAACATACAAAACGAAATACTTGAATCCGACAGTACATGTTCCATCTGCCTGCGTAAAAATACGCGCACACCAAACTTGAAACTTACGGACACTTAATTTATATCGACTTTCCCGCAACCATCCAGACGTGCAGTAAAACTGACGGCACACTTCGCACCTTCCACCGTTAAAAAGCCCTCAATGGAAAATCGCAACTTCAATTTGTCCTCATCGGGCGACAGGGGCATCACACGCACGTCGGACAATCGAGGCTCACAGGTTCTGATGAAAGCCTCGATAGCCGAGCGGGACAGGGCAAGAGTGTCATGCAGGCTCATGCGCATATCATTCAGATCCGGCAGCCCGTACTCGGGTTGTGTCTGCACACTCCCCGCCCGGGTACCGAGCATCTTCGCAAGATGGGCAGCCACCGAAGCGATGACACACTCTTCGCGACTCAAACCTTTACGGCGCCTGGTTTCACCGCCAAGGCGCTCGAAAAGGCTACCGTAAGGATTCATGTCCGAGCGCCTTCAGCCTGCATACGGTTATTCCTTGTCCAGCTTGCCGACCAGAGAAAGCGTAAAGTCCGCCCCCATGTATTTGAAGTGAGGCCGCACGCTCAGGTTGACCCGGTACCAACCCGGCTCGCCTTCAACATTACTGACGGTGATCTGCGCAGCACGTAATGGACGACTGCCGCGCACATCAACGCTCGGATTTTCCTGATCGGCCACGTACTGACCGATCCACTTGTTCAGTTCAAGCTCAAGATCGGCACGCTCCTTCCAGGAACCAAGCTGTTCACGCTGCAGCACTTTGAGATAATGCGCCAGCCGGTTGACGATCATCATGTAGGGAAGCTGAGTGCCCAGTCTGTAGTTCAACTCAGCCGCTTTACTCTCAGCGCTGATGCCGAAGAACTTGGGTTTCTGCACGGAGCTGGCCGAGAAAAAGGCTGCGTTATCACTGCCCTTGCGCATGGTCAGAGCGATGAAGCCCTCTTCGGCAAGCTCGTACTCACGACGATCGGAAACCAGGACCTCGGTAGGTATTTTGGTCTCTATTTCACCCATGCTATGGAAATGGTGCAGCGGCAGATCCTCGACAGCACCACCACTCTGAGGGCCGATAATATTCGGACACCAGCGGAACCTGGCAAAACTGTCGGTCAGGCGGGTAGCAAATGCATAGGCCGTATTGCCCCATAAGTAGTGCTCATGACTACCGGAAACGTTTTCTCTGTAGACAAACGTCTTGACCGGGTTCTCTTGCGGATCATAGGGGGTACGCAGCAGAAAACGTGGCACCGTCAAGGCACAGTAACGAGCGTCTTCCTGCTGGCGAAAACTTTGCCATTTGGCGAATTGCGGACCATCGAAGTGATCTTTCAGGTCCTTGAGGTCAGGTAACCCTGTGAACTGCTCAAGACCAAAAAAGCCGGGACCGGCAGCGGCGATAAATGGCGCATGGGCCATGCAGGCAACACTCGATACATACTGCAGGGTTTTCACGTCAGGCGAACTTGGCGAAAAAAAGTAGTTGGCGATGATCGCGCCAACCGGCTTACCACCGAACTGACCATATTCAGCGGTATAGACATGCTTATAAAGGCCTGACTGCATGACTTCTGGTGAATCTTCAAAATCATCCAGCAAGTCTTGCCGGGAGACGTTCAATACTTCGATCTTTATATTTTCACGAAAGTCAGTACGGTCCACCAGCAATTGAAGACCACGCCATGAAGCTTCCAGCGCCTGAAAGTCCTTGTGATGCAGGATCTCATCCATTTGCTGACTGAGCCGGGTATCGATTTCGGCGATCATGCGATCAACCAGTGCCTTTTTTACAGGCTCCTTGCTGTTGTGTGGCTTCAGCAGTTCCTCAATGAACGCTGCAACTCCGCGCCTGGCGATATCATATGCTTCGTCGCCGGGAGTCAGTTTTGTTTCAGCAATGATCTGATCAAGAACCCCATACTCTACAGCGTTGTCATTTTCTGACCGTAGCGCTTTAGCACTCATTAGATTGATTTCCTTATGCGTATAACTCAGGCGTTTTCCGATGCAGCAATACCCAGACCCAACTCACCCAGTACACGGTTGCGGGATTCGGTATCGGCAAGCACGCTTTCAATCGCTTTACGAAAAGCAGGCGCGTTCCCCAAAGGTCCCTTGAGCGCCATAAGGGCATTGCGCAATTCCATAAGACTTTTCAGCTCGGGAACCTGCTCTACCAGACTGACCGGATTGAAATCCTTGAGTGAACGGATACGGATATTGATGCCTAACTCTTCATTGCCATCAGTCTCTTGAAGACGGTTGTGTACATTCAACGCCAGCGTCAACTCCTGCTTCTCCAGTACAGCATCAAAATTGTTTTTATCGATGCTTATCGCTTTACGATCTTCAAGCTTGCGCTCATCGGCGCGCTGCGTGAAATCTCCCAGCACCAGCAACTTCAAGGGAAGTTCAATCTCTTCCTTTGCCCCTCCAATAGCAGGTCTGAAGGTGACATTGATACGCTCTTTAGGTGCAACAGAACCTTTTTTTGCCATACGTTTCTCCCTTACCGTTCCAGCCTTCAAGGCTTACCCAAGTAACACCTCAAGATCGAGGTGACAAAGCCTGCGATATATTTCATCCTTGCGTTCCCTTACCACATTGCTCTGCGGCAAGCATTCATAACAGCTATTCAATGTGTGCAGCACTTTCAGGGATAGCTCTGGTTCCCATGTATGAAACCCTGAGTCCTGTAAATATTGATCCAGTATTTCCAGCTGACTCTTGGCGAGCTCATATTTCTTGGCGGTATAACAAAGCTGGGCCAGAGCAAACTGCCAATAAAAACGGTCTCGCTGACTCTGGGCAATCTGTAATTTCTGTTTAAGTATCTGAACAGCCGCTTTGAGCCCCTCACTGCGCAAAACAGATAGAGCCTCTTGTAACGCTACTTCCCATTCAGGCTGTGCAACGGTTTCCTCAAGGCTTTCAACAGGACTATCAATCTGGACATGAGGCATGACCTGCTCATTGATCCAGCGGTGAGTATCATCATCGGCAAAAGGCGACCCATCCTGAAACTTCAGCTCACAGATGCCCGGAAGGCGCTGCAGGAAAAGGGCAAAAAGGATTTCCACCTCCCGCATTGCCAGGTCGGCCTTCAACGCACGCAAGCACTCCCATACCAGTCGCTGTCCATCAAACCAGAAGGGGGTCAGTGCAAGACTGGCCTCAACATCAACCACCAGATCCGCGTAATGCCCTTGCTGAAAACGCTCGCCATAACTGCGCAACTTATCCGCTGGCAAAGCATGCAATGCTGTTATTTGCCTGACATTGCACTCAGGTAATTTATCGATACCTAACCACGACACCGTACGACTCAGGTACAGGGCTCGCACATCGGTCGATTTTTGACGCAACCACCAGGCACACAATTTCTGCGCACTTTCCTGCTGTCCTTTTAAGGCCTTCTGTGCGTCCCTTTCATTTTCAATGGTGACATCACTTTTAAAAATCCTGGCGGCAGCCTGCTTTACCTGAACAACCAGGTTCTCTGTATCGGCTTTGCTTTCGACAGCATGCTTGACCATCGCCGCAAGCCTGCGACGAACAGGTAAAAGCAGTGGGGCTTCATCGCCCAGATAACTCGACAGCAACGTGTCCAGCGCTTCAAGTGCTTCAACCAGTTTTTGAAACAACGGTAACTGTGCAGTAACGGATACATCATCGACAAGCACCTGCTCAAGCCGAGGCACTAACCAGTTAAGTGAAGCCGTTCGGGTTCGCAGTTTACGAGGATGAAGAACCTGCCAGCGATGACTGCAGAGATGATGAAGCAGGTTCACGCCCGCCAACAAGCCGGGAAATGATTCACATTGATACAAGGACCACGTTAACCACACTGCAACGCGAAGATCTTTCGAGCATTCACGCAGGATAAGTTCACTGACCTCACGCACTCTCAACCAGTCGATCTGAACACTCCCATGCAAGGAGTACACTTTACCCAGCTCACCCTCAAGGGTTTCGAACTCGGCTGAAAAACGAACATCCTCACCTTCTGGACACTCTTCGGAAACAGGGTGTTCGACAAGTTCAAGGTAACGACTGGAAAGCTTGTCCGAGTAAGTCATTAATCAATCTTCATCCCTGAAACCGTTTGTCTATCACACAGACAACATGTAAAAACCAGAAAGTGCCTTGCACCCATCACGATGCGCACACTAGCTTTGAAAAAACTCTTTAACAAGCACGAAAGGGATACACCATAAACTTTCGGAATATTCCTACAGTCAAATATAGAAAAGATTTACAACAGCCCTCGAAATTTCAGGATCGTCAACCTAGATAGCAACAACCTTGCGTCAGCAACATATGACAACACGGCAAAAAGGCCATCATGCGCAAAACCCTGCACAACATAGTGCGAATATAATTGCGAATAAAGCCCCGGACCGCCCATAAACAGGCACGTAAGATTCCGCATGCAAAAAATTGCGCAGATGCGCAATAACTTGCGCAGTTCGACTATTAAAAACCACTCACCTTAAAACTAGCAAAAAGCCAACTTTATGTTTTAAAAGGAAAAACAAAAACTGGCATACTTCTTGGTATTACCCCTATCGATCCCCAGGCGAATTACGCTGCCGGACGCTTATTTTTTTGCAAGGAGAGTATCGATGGCCACACCTGTTTACATGTCTATAAAAGGTTCCAGACAAGGCCTGATCACTGAAAAGGCCTTAACTTTTGAATCGGTTGGAAACACTTATAAGAAGGAGCATGAAGATCAGTTCATGATCCAGGCTGTCAGCCATGTGATCACCGTTCCTTGTGATTTACAGTCAAGCCAGCCTGCCACCACACGCATTCACAAACCCCTCTGCATTACCAAGATATTCGACAGAGCTTCACCGATGCTGCAGGCAGCACTGGCCTCCAACGAACGCCTGCCTCTGGTCGAAATACACTGGTATCGCATTGCGGATGGCGTGCTGGAGCACTATTACACCACCTCCCTGGAAGACGCCGTCATTGTGGAAATCAAAGACTACATGCTTAGCAGCCAGGATCCAGCCAACGCGCATTCCAGCCACTTGCAAGACGTTCATATCGCCTACAGCAAAATAACCTGGACCCATCTGATGGCCAAGAGCTCAGGGTCTGACGACTTGCGCTTTCCAATAAGAGCCTAAGCCTGAATAACAGCCCTATCGATTCAGCAGAATCGATAGGGCTCAGGTTGTCGCTCATTCAGATATGGAGAAGCAGGTAATGCCCGCACCCGCCCATCAAGCGCATTTCAGCCTGCACCTGCAAGACGTCAAACACGACTTCAAGGTAGTGGCCTTTACCGGCACAGAGGCCATCAGCCAGCCCTTTGCCTTTGAGCTGGAACTAGTCAGCGAAGATCCCGCGCTGGCCCTGGACAACCTCCTGCACCGTCCGGCCTTTCTGCAGTTCGGCCCCAACGACATTGGCGTGCATGGTTTGATCGACCGCATCGCCCAGGGCGATTCCCGCAAACGTCTGACCCACTACGCAATGACCCTGCGACCTCAACTGTCGTACCTGGGCCATCGCATCAATCAGCGCATCTTCCAGCAGCAGTCCGTGCCCGACATCATTGCCCGGGTTCTACAGGACCACGGCATCCTTGCCGACCGCTATCACTTCCAGCTCGGTCTGCCCTACCCAAAGCGCGAATACTGTGTGCAGTACGACGAATCGGACCTGCATTTCATCCAGCGTCTCTGTGAAGAAGAAGGCCTGCACTATCACTTCCAGCACAGCCCAAGCATGCACCGGCTGGTATTCGGCGATGACCAGACGGTCTTTCCCAGGCTAGCGCCTCTGAGCTATCGACAGGACAGCGGAATGCCGCCCGACGGGCCAGTGGTCAAACGTTTCAATGTCCGCCTGAAAACCCGCAGCACTCGCACCACGCGGCGGGATTATGACTTTCAGAAACCACGAGCGCCTCTTGAAAGCACAGTCGATCACCAGACCCTACCGGATCTTGAGGATTACGATTACCCGGCCCGTTTCACCGACCGTGAGCGCGGCAACATGCTGACCAAGCGGGCACTGGAACGTCATCGTCATGATTACCGCCTCGCCGAAGGCCATAGCGATCAACCACGGCTGGTTAGCGGCCACTTTCTGGACCTGAACAGGCATCCACAGAAAGACTGGAATCAGCTCTGGCTGCTGACCGAAGTGCACCACGAAGGTCATCAGCCTCAGGTGCTGGAAGAAACGGCAGGTCAAAGACAGCAACCAGCCAGACAGGGCTATCGCAATACCTTCCGGGGCACGCCTTGGGACGCTTTCTACCGCCCGCCTCTTCGTCACCCCAAACCCCGTATTTCGGGCAGCCAGACGGCAATAGTCACCGGCCCACAGGATCAGGAAATCCATTGCGACAAACATGGCCGGATCAAGGTGCAGTTCCACTGGGACCGCGAGGGCCAGCAGGATGCCAGAAGCAGTTGCTGGCTGCGGGTGTCGTCCGGTTGGGCGGGCAATCGCTATGGTGCTGTCGTGTTGCCACGGGTCGGCATGGAAGTGTTGGTGACTTTTCTGGAAGGCGACCCCGATCAACCACTGGTCACCGGATGCCTCTACCACGCCGAAAACACACCGCCCTACAGCCTGCCCGAACACCGCACCCGCAGCGTCTTCAAGACCCTGAGCAGCCCCGGTGGCGGTGGCTCCAACGAGCTGCGCATCGAGGACCGCAAGGATCAGGAACAGATCTTCATCCACGCCCAGCGCAACTGGGACCAGAGCATTGGTCACGACCAGAAGATCCAGGTCGGCAATGAGCGCCACGACCGGGTCGAGGCCAACAGCTACAGCGAATTCAGGGCCGAGCAACACTGCACCGTCGATGCTGACCGCAAGGTGGAAATCCGGGCGAACGATCATTTGAGCATCGCTCAGGTTCAACACATCAAGGTGGGCGTGGCACAACTGGTCGAAGCCGGACAGGAAATACATATCAAGTCCGGCGACAAGCTGGTGATCGATGCAGGCATGGAACTGACCCTCAGGTCGGTGGCAGCTTTATCAAGATCGATCACAGCGGGGTGATGATGAACGGGCCGCTGGTCAGGACCAATGAAGCCGTCAGCCCCGGTATTGGAACCACGGCAATGCCTTTGCTACCAGGCCTGTCAGAACGGGCAGCGACGGAAAAGCCGGGGCAACTGCTGATGCAGAGCCTGAGAGGTCACGCCCCCATCGTCGAGCGGTGTCAGAACCATAAAAGCGGTACGCCATTAAATTGCCTGGTCAACGATTGCGGTTACCGCAAAATATTGCTGGCGGGAGAAAAACAATGACAGTCGATGTCTGGGGCAATCTCGATCATGGCAGCCAGTTGATCCTGACAGGGCCGGAGCAGCAGCCATGAGCACGTTCAACGACAAGCCCATCACCCAGGGCACACGCAAGAAAACCGAGTACCTGAATGACCAGAATGCGCGGCTGGCGCTGCAGATTCCCCGCACCGACGGCGGCCTGCTGCAAATCCCCCTGCTCCCCGATGCTCAAAGCACCCGGGAAGAGGAAACCATTCAGCGCAATACACTGCTCTCCGTCCTGCCCCTGGCTCGCCTTCCGGGTTATGACAAGCCCACTGAATACCCTCGGGGCGGCCTGCCACGTCGGGGCCGCATTTATGTGTTCTGGCGCAACGTTTTATGGCGAGAGCTGGAAACCGATGGCCAGGGCCAGTTGTTCGAGGTGGATGTCGCGCACTGGCGCACGATCGCGCAACAACTCGGCAATGCCGACCAGCGCGACCCGGTGGCCGTCAAACAGCAGGTGATTCTGCTGCCGATGCTATTGCAGGGCCGCTTCGTCGCCGATCAGTTGCGCATGGCCTACAGCGAACTGCCCTGGAGCTGGGAATACATCCAATGGCTTGAAAGCGACGCCAGCCGGATCAAGGTTCGCTGTCAGCATATTGCGCGAATCTGGGACACCGCTGTAGTGGGTTCGGAGCACTGGAAAACCACACAGGACAACCCGAGCCTGCCAGTCAGCCGTATCCGCAAAGGCTTGCGGGCCAGGGATTTCAATAGTGAAAGCGCCCTGCAGGACCCGCTGGAATTTACCCCTGCGCTTTGCTCGTTCGGCGACGAAAACCTGCTCAAGTGCCTGCAAACGCGCCAGGAGCAGTTGGCGCAACACCTTCAGCAGCCACCACCCCCGCCACTTCCGGATATCGAAGCCGGGGTGGATCTGCTGGATCAGTACCAGCTTCGGGACAACAGCCATCTGGTTGCCCTGATTCTCGAAGACCCGTTGTTTGCCGTCCGCCATGCCTCCGCGCAGATACGTCACTGCGTGGCCTACCTGCAAACCCTGAATGCCCTGATTGCCCATCAGCCCAACGGGCGTTATGCCCAGGTGCTATATAGCGCTGTCGGCGGCAATCACGCCTACCTGAAAAACAAGATCGACCTGCCGAAATTTCATGCGACGGTGTTCGAGCAGGAGCGCAGGTTCGGTCGCCAATCACTGGCGATGCATCTCAGGCGACTGGTCGACGTGCTCGACCGAAAACTGCCCGCCGTCCTCCAGGACTGGATTCATCGCCACGACCAGGCCTTGCTGGAACCCTACAGCCTGATGGCAGATGCTCTGGGCGCACTTGAATACACACCGGCGCAGGCAGATGCGCTGCTGACCGGCATGGACATTAGCGAACTGGAAACCTCCATCAGGACCCTGGCCAGAAGCGTGCTGCAAGCTGAGCATCCATTGGGCGCAATGCTGCTGGCCAGGGAATCAGACCGACCTCCCGAACTGCTCAAGCGCCTGATTGACCTGCGCGACAGTGGCCAGCCACCCGAACCACAAGCCATGGGCCTGAGCACCCTGATGCTCAGCGCCTCCTTTGTCGACAAACTGGACGGCGCCGGGATAGCCAAAAGCTTCGCTTTCTTCATGGGCGATCTGCTGGATATTTTCGGGGCCAGCGTCGTGGCCCAAATCAGTCGACAGGCGAACAGCGCCTCGAAAATAAAGCTCGACCGACTCTTCGCTCCTACCTTCACCACCCTCGCGGCCCTGTCGACAAAAATGACCGGCATACGCCTGATGCCCATGGACGAAGCACTGGACAGGGATTACGTGGTAATCGGCGTTCAGGGCGCGGGCTTACGCAGAGGTCTGACCCACAGCGAACGCGCCGAACTGACCCGCAAGAACTACCGCTACGCCACCCTGCACAGCCAGTCCGGCGAAACCCTGGGCAGTACCAGCGCCAAAGGCAGCAGCAAGCATGATCCGCTGTTGCGCAATGTGACGGTTGTCGCACTTCCCAAGGAACATCCGGAACTGGAGCACTACAGCAACTTTCGGGTGAAGTTTGGTGCGCTGACCCAGTTTTTGGAAAAGCCCAAAGTGGTGCCGACGATGATGCTGGAGTTGGCGATTTATAACTTGGTGGTGCAGACGGATGCGCTGGAAAGTTTTAAAGCTGAGGGGGAGTCCGCTCGAGGACACTTGGGGATATTGAGTGCTTTAGTCGACTTGATAGCAGCTCTTGTTAACCACAGCAGATTTCTATTTGGGGCAACCACAGCAAAGTATCTGACTACCCCTCGTATCAACGTAGCGAAAATCTCACTCCACTGGGCAAGAAATCTCGAGAAACAAACAGGCAGTCCTAAGCTGCCGCTTCTTCGCGCCATTGGGGGCGGGGCTACATTGCTTGGCGCAGTCATAAGCGCTTGGGAAAGTCGTCGAGCCTATCTAGCCGGCGATTACGCACTCTCGGCCAGTCACGCCGTTATTACAGCCGGAAGTCTCCTGTGGGGGCTCTATACCCTTGGCCTCATTACCCATCCCATTGCACTCCTGATCGGCGCAATCATGGTCATTGGCGGTATAGTAAGTGCCAATCTGCTGAACGACAACGAAGCCGAACTTGCCGTACGTTACGGGCCTTTCGGTATAGACGCCCTGGTCGGACAGATCTCAGATAGCCAGCAATCTGTCATGCACTTGAAAGACCCGCTGATTGCCTATCAGCAACTGACAGGCATTCTGGGCAAGCCAAAGATCACCGTACAACGGCTCGCCGACTGGCGCAGGCAAGCATCAGCCCCCCAGCTTCAAGCCCTGCAGGCCGCCGAGCGACAACGCAAACTCCCGACCAACAGCCATACCCAAACCCTCAGACCCGATCAAACAGCTCTGACCGATCAGGATTGGGTGGTGATCATGAGCACGCCCTTGCTGGGGATGCTCGGTAATGACGCAAACCATCTTCAGCTATTGGGCCTTGAATTTCGCTCTGCTCTGGACACCGGCCAGGCCTATGCCTCCCGGCACTATCACTGGCAACCCTGCGGTACACCAAAACTGTCCGCCGTGCCGCTGGATGCCCATAGCGTGCTGTATGTGCTGCCTTCACTGATTGAATCGCCGCTCTCCGGCGCACGTTTCAAACGAACCGAAGGGCTGAAAATCAGTGCCCAGGTCGAACTTCGCGCCGAACCGGACACTCCGCCACTGGTACTTCCACAACCCCACCCGAAAAAGTGGAAACCCTTCGCCCCTGAGCATCGTCGAGTGCCGTCCGGCCAACCCACTCCAGACAACGCGCCCTTGTATTGGCAAATAGAAACCATCGAGTTAACTGTATGAACGCAGATAAAGATACGCCCTATAGCCTTGGTGCCTACCAAGGCGACAGCCAGGCACCTCTGCCGCCACCAAGGTGGTATGTCCATCTCAACCGTAATGGCCTGTTCAACACCCACCTTGCCTTTGGCAATTACGCCAGACTGGACCCAGCTACGGAAATCACTCTACAACTGGAATGCGAAGAGCATCGGGCCTATCAAAAGCAGGAAGAACGTGGTGAAAAACAGGAAGTGTACTGCGATGCGAAGCGCTGGCGGTTTCAGAATGCCAGCAATATTCCACATACGCTATTTATAGCCAAGCTAATGAGTTTTTTCTTTATATGGGTCCCATGGAGT
The DNA here is from genome assembly GCF_900187465.1 of Pseudomonas sp. Irchel 3A18. Classification (NCBI taxonomy): domain Bacteria; kingdom Pseudomonadati; phylum Pseudomonadota; class Gammaproteobacteria; order Pseudomonadales; family Pseudomonadaceae; genus Pseudomonas; species Pseudomonas sp. Irchel 3A18. The sequence continues at coordinate 58,924 of NZ_FYDI01000008.1, read as the reverse complement.
ACGTGGATTTTTTTTCCAATAAAGGCAGAGTTTGGATATGGCTACCCCGATACGGGACTTACATTGCTAATAGCTTTTTTATCGGTCGCATTAATGATAGGGGCTTTAACTCTATACATGACCGAAAACAAGTACCTCCACCACGTCCAAATTTCCGGCTTCGTTATCTGTGCAGCCATCGTCCTCTGGCTAAAAGGCACCCTCTGGGGCAACAGCGAAATGCATATCGCCTTCTGGTTCGGCACTTTCCTGTACTTCATGGGTGCCATCGGTTTCGATTGCCTGCTCTGGCTGCACAGCACCCTCAGCCGTCACGACGGCAGCGAGTTCAATCGGGTAGACGGCATGCTGCGTTTCAAGCGGCGTTTTCGGCGCCTGTTTGTCGCACCTTTTGAAGAGTTCGACCCGGTACTGACCACGCTGCCCAGCGGTTATGGCTCCCGTGACTATGCGATCACGTTGTATCACCGCTACACCAATACCCGAATCTGTCTCGCCACCAAAGTGCATAGCCTGGGACTGGACAAGGCCAATGCCCTGGCCTTCTGGGATTGCCTGCAACGCTATATGGACGTGACCCAACCTCTGCCCGACCTTCCAGTACTGGAACAAAGCCGTCATCTGGACCCGGTCACCGCCGCCCACGACACCCGCACCGGCCGCAACCCTCGCCGCTGGCGCGATCAAGCACTAACCGGCTGGAAAACCTCGGGAGAAAAGAAGCTCAACGAGCAATTGCAGCGCTATCCCTGGCAGCAACAACCCTGCGTCATCAAGTCTCGCCTGAGCGAAGAACTCACCATTGAAGCCTGGTACCGCGCTCAGGAAGCCAAGGGCATTCAGGCAACACCCAAGGCTGAGGACTTTGCGCCGCGCGCTGATTACGACGAGTCACAGATATGAACGCCTACGCCAATAGCGCTTACCGCAGCGACAGTCAGGACCCACTGCCACCACCAGGATCGTATGCCCATCTCAACCGTAATGGCCTGTTCGCCACCCACCTTGCCTTTGGTCATTACGCAGAACTGGACTCGGCTACGGAAATCACTCTGCAACTGGAGTGCGAAGAGCATTGGGTCTATCAAACGCAAGAAGAAGCGGGCAAAAAACAGGAGGTGTATTGCGATGCAAAACGCTGGCGCTTTCAGAACTCCAGCAAGATTCCATACCTTCTATTTATTTTTAAAATAATGAGCTTTTTCTTTATATGGGTTCCATGGAGCACATGGATTTTTCTTCCAATAAAACTCGAACTTGGCTACAAAACTGTCGGTACCGAGCTCGCAGCACTAACAGCTTTTTTAGCGATTACCTTAGCTACTACATCTCTTATTCTATTCATGACAGAAAAAAAAGCAGTTCATTACATTCAAATTGCTGGCTTCTTTATCTGCGCAGCCATCGTCCTCTGGCTAAAAGGCACCCTCTGGGGCAACAGCGAAATGCATATCGCCTTCTGGTTCGGCACTTTCCTGTACTTCATGGGTGCCATCGGTTTCGATTGCCTGCTCTGGCTGCACAGCACCCTCAGCCGTCACGACGGCAGCGAGTTCAATCGGGTAGACGGCATGCTGCGTTTCAAGCGGCGTTTTCGGCGCCTGTTTGTCGCGCCC